>JAIPBS010000015.1 GCA_021738625.1 Bacteroidales bacterium | reverse complement strand
AGTCTCCCACCTATCCTACACATCGTTTATCCAATGTCAATGTTAAGCTGTAGTGAAGGTTCACGGGGTCTTTCCGTCCCGCTGCGGGTATCCGGCATCTTCACCGGAACTACAATTTCACCGAGCTCGTGGCTGAGACAGCGCCCAGATCGTTACACCATTCGTGCAGGTCGGAACTTACCCGACAAGGAATTTCGCTACCTTAGGACCGTTATAGTTACGGCCGCCGTTTACTGGGGCTTCAGTTCATAGCTTCTCATCCGCCGAAGCGGACAATAACTACTCCCCTTAACCTTCCAGCACCGGGCAGGTGTCAGGCCCTATACGTCATCATTAAATTTAGCAGAGCCATGTGTTTTTGATAAACAGTCGCCTGGGCCAATTCTCTGCGGCCCCGACTAAGTCGGGGCGTCTCTTATCCCGAAGTTACGAGACCATTTTGCCTAGTTCCTTAGCCACGGATCACTCGAGCACCTTTGGATACTCTCCTCGACTACCTGTGTCGGTTTACGGTACGGGTGGCGTATATCTGAAGCTTAGAGGGTTTTCTTGGAAGCAAGCTTACAGTCATTATCCGCTTGCCCGAAGGCTCGCGGTACTATCAGGTTTCAGCATGTCTGGTGGATTTACCTGCCAAACATATACCTACGCCTTTCAACGTACTATTCCGTCAGTACGCAGACTTTTCACAACTTCGTCACCCCATCGCAACATACGCCAGTACAGGAATATTAAACTGTTGTCCATCGACTACGCCCTTCGGCTTCGTCTTAGGTCCCGACTAACCCTGATCCGATTAGCGTTGATCAGGAAACCTTAGTCTTTCGGTGGACGGGTTTCTCGCCCGTCTTATCGTTACTTATGCCTACATTTTCTTTTCCAGCCGCTCCAGCAAATCTTACGATTTACCTTCGATGCAACTGGAATGCTCCCCTACCCCTCCCTCGCTCAAGGCGAGAGAAGTCATAGCTTCGGTAATATGCTTAATGCCCGATTATCATCCACGCCCGATCGCTCGACTAGTGAGCTGTTACGCACTCTTTAAATGAGTGGCTGCTTCCAAGCCAACATCCTAGCTGTCAGTGCAATCAGACTTCGTTAGATCAACTTAGCATATATTTAGGGACCTTAGCTGATGATCTGGGTTGTTTCCCTTTTGCGCACGGACCTTAGCACCCATGCGCTCACTCCCGATCATATGTCATGGTATTCGGAGTTTGTCAGGATTTGGTAGGCGGTGAAGCCCCCTAGTCCTATCAGTAGCTCTACCTCCATGACACTTAAAATCGAGGCTGTTCCTAAAAACATTTCGGGGAGTACGAGATATCTCCCAGTTTGATTAGCCTTTCACCCCTACCCACAGCTCATCCAAAGACTTTTCAACGTCTACTGGTTCGGTCCTCCATTCTGTGTTACCAGAACTTCAACCTGGCCATGGGTAGATCACCAGGTTTCGCGTCTACCCCCTCCAACTGAACGCCCTATTCAGACTTGCTTTCGCTTCGGCTGCATCCGTAGTCGGACTTAACCTTGCTGAAGAGGAGTAACTCGTAGGCTCATTATGCAAAAGGCACGCCGTCATCACGCCAGTGGCGCGACTCCGACAGGTTGTAAGTGTACGGTTTCAGGATCTATTTCACTCTTCTGTTCGAAGTGCTTTTCACCTTTCCCTCACGGTACTTGTTCACTATCGGTCTCTTAGTAGTATTTAGCCTTACCAGATGGTGCTGGCAGATTCCCACAGGATTTCTCCGGTCCCGCGGTACTCAGGATACTGCTAGGTAATAAATCTCTTTCGCTTACAGGACTTTCACCTTCTATGGTTCAGCTTTCCAGAAGTATTCTGCTAGAAATTTATTTTCCATGACGCAGTCCTATCAACCCCGGCATTGCCGTAACAACACCGGTTTGGGCTGGTCCCCGTTCGCTCGCCACTACTTGGGGAATAACTATTGTTTTCTTTTCCTCCAGGTACTTAGATGTTTCAGTTCCCTGGGTTCGCTTCACGCCTTGCGGCGTGATAACACGTCTTCAACGTGCTGGGTTGCCCCATTCGGAGACCCCCGGATCAAAGGTTATTAGCACCTCCCCGAGGATTATCGCAGCTAGTCACGTCCTTCATCGCCTCTAAGAGCCAAGGCATCCACCGTACACTCTTAAGTACTTTCTTTGCGTATCAAAGATGCAATTAACATTGTCAATTGTATTGTATTTTCTTTCAATATGTCAAAGAACTTTATCGGGTTACAGATTTCAAGTTTCAGGTAAATTTGTAACCTGTAAACTTGCAACTTGCAACTCGCATGTGGAGAATATCGGAGTCGAACCGATGACCTCTTGAATGCAAATCAAGTGCTCTAGCCAGCTGAGCTAATTCCCCAAACTTGTAGTCCCGCGCAGATTTGAACTGCGGACCCCTACATTATCAGTGTAGTGCTCTAACCAACTGAGCTACGGGACTGAGTTAGTTTTACGTAATTCTGCTTCCTTAGCTTGCAGTGGAAGAAGCATTACGCTGTTCGTTTGGGATATGCGTTCGACCAATCTAAAAAAAGAAGAAGCCAAAGAGGATACGAGCACTTTTCGATAGAATATCCGAAAAGAAAAATGAATCACTCTAGAAAGGAGGTATTCCAGCCGCACCTTCCGGTACGGCTACCTTGTTACGACTTAGCCCCAGTCACTTGTTTTACCCTAGGCCGCTCCTTGCGGTTACGGACTTCAGGTACCCCAAACTTCCATGGCTTGACGGGCGGTGTGTACAAGGCCCGGGAACGTATTCACCGCGTCGTTGCTGATGCGCGATTACTAGCGATTCCAACTTCACGAAGTCGAGTTGCAGACTCCGATCCGAACTGAGACCGGCTTTCGAGATTAGCCACCTGTCACCAGGCAGCTGCCCTCTGTACCGACCATTGTAGCACGTGTGTAGCCCTGGACATAAGGGCCGTGCTGATTTGACGTCATCCCCACCTTCCTCACTACTTGCGTAGGCAGTTTCCTTAGAGTCCCCAGCATAACCTGATGGTAACTAAGAATAGGGGTTGCGCTCGTTATGGGACTTAACCCGACACCTCACGGCACGAGCTGACGACAACCATGCAGCACCTTGCAGGCCGTCCGAAGAAGTCCGCCTTTCGGCGGATGTCGTCCTGCATTTAAGCCCAGGTAAGGTTCCTCGCGTATCATCGAATTAAACCACATGCTCCACCGCTTGTGCGGGCCCCCGTCAATTCCTTTGAGTTTCATCGTTGCCGACGTAATCCCCAGGTGGATCACTTAATGCTTTCGCTCAGCCGCTGACAGTGTATCGCCAACAGCGAGTGATCATCGTTTACGGCGTGGACTACCAGGGTATCTAATCCTGTTTGCTACCCACGCTTTCGTGCCTCAGCGTCAGTGATAGTTTAGTGAGCTGCCTTCGCGATCGGTGTTCTACGGCATATCTATGCATTTCACCGCTACATACCGTATTCCGCCCACTACAACTATACTCAAGATATACAGTATCAATGGCAGTTTCCCGGTTAAGCCGGGAGATTTCACCACTGACTTACATATCCGCCTACGCACCCTTTAAACCCAATGAATCCGGATAACGCTTGCATCCTCCGTATTACCGCGGCTGCTGGCACGGAGTTAGCCGATGCTTATTCCTACGGTACCATCAGTTCCGGTGCACGACCGGAAGTTTTTTCCCGTAGAAAAGCAGTTTACAACCCATAGGGCAGTCATCCTGCACGCGGCATGGCTGGTTCAGGCTTTCGCCCATTGACCAATATTCCTTACTGCTGCCTCCCGTAGGAGTCTGGTCCGTGTCTCAGTACCAGTGTGGGGGTTAACCCTCTCAGGACCCCTAGACATCGTTGCCTTGGTGAGCCGTTACCTCACCAACAAGCTAATGTCACGCATGCTCATCATCAGCCGCCGAAACTTTAATCACACAAACATGCGAAAGTGTGATGTTATGGAGTATTAATCCGGGTTTCCCCGGGCTATCTTCCAGCTGATGGCAGATTGCATACGCGTTACGCACCCGTGCGCCACTCGTGTATCCCCGAAGGGACCTTACCGTTCGACTTGCATGTATTAAGCCTGCCGCTAGCGTTCATCCTGAGCCAGGATCAAACTCTTCGTTGTAATAGTTTGATCTTTAATGTCTCAGATTCATTTTTTTATTGACAAGAAATTTCTCATCTTACGCTTGTACCTCTTGGCTTTCTTCAGTTTTTTCAAAGAACTTTTTATGTCTTTCTTTTGATTGCTTTTTTCTGTTGAAAAAAGAGAATGCAAAAGTAATACCTTTTTTCATTCTGACCAAATTTGAGAAGAACTTTTTTGAAAATATTTTTCCAGGTTTTGCCTTTACGAAAAAGGAATTGCAAAATTACAATCTTTTCCGGGTATTTCCTAAGTCTTCTTCAAAATTTTTAAGAACGTTCCGCCCTAAAGCGGGTGCAAAGATATGAATTAATTATCCGAAAAAACAAACATATTTTTCTAAAAAGCTTAAGTTTTTTTTAATTAATATGTAAGATGTTGAATGTGTTCCTTTTAAAGGATGGTTTTTTTCTTGGCCTGCTCTGAACGTGAAATGGAAAACGAATTGTTTTTTGACTTATTTATCCGGTTTTTCCATATTGCTAATGACCCGTTTGAACAAGGGCCTGGTTAAAAAATATAAGAGCAGAGAAAAGGGAATCATGATCAGCGACCAGGCCAGAATGCCCAAAAGATTATGTATCCATATCTCTTGTGAACTCATAAGCCAATCGGAGCGTAACATTTCGACCAGTTCAGCAAATGAAGATATTATATGAGGATATCCGAAAAGATATTCACCTATATGTATAAAGGGAACGTAAAACAGCAATTGAAGTGGGTAAACAAAAAGATTAATAAGCAAAACCGCAGGCTTGTTCAATCCAAAAATAAAGGCTACGAGCAAACAGAAAATCGTGGTGCCTCCAAAGACGGGAATGAGGCCAAAGGCAGTTCCCAGTGCTACGGTAAGGGCCATCTTGTGGGGAGTGATACCCTCTCGTGCCATTTTACCCAGTGGATGAAATAGCTTCCTGTTAAAATACCGGTAAACCCTGGTTTTCTTCAAGCTTAACTTACCTTCAATACGTTTCTTTTAAACAGCAGGGATGATATAATGGTGAGTACCAGTCCGATTCCGATCAGAACAAATGCATTCAGGAATACTTCGTTAAATGGTAACTCTCGCCAATAGATATCATAAAAGCCATTGATCGACCAGTAGTTTACGGAGAATATTGCGATTTTTTGCATAAAAGCAGGCATGATAAACAAAGGTACCATGCTTCCTCCAAGTGCAGACATCACAAGGATGATGATCACTGAAAGACTCTCAACCTGTTTTCTGCTTTGGCTGATGGCTGCCAACAGAACACCAAAACCCGAGCAGGCGAATGCGGTAGAAAAGATCATAACAAGTAACGATGGTATATCGATCAGGATATTCAATCCGAATACCAACCACGTGAACACAAACATTATGATCAACTGGATTGTGGAGAGTATTAGTGCAACCAAAAGCTTGCCGAGCAAAATGCCATGCCGTTTTACTGGAGTGATGAGCAATCTTTTCAGGGTTCCGCTTTCTTTCTCCTCAAGCACCGAGCTGCCAATGGCCGCCACACTGAAAAGGATCATCATTACAGCCACTCCCGCAACGGCCTGGATCAGCCCCCAGCTTGCTTTTTTGTTTTTTATCACAGGAGTTAATTCAAGAATATCCATGCTTTTGGAAGCTGAGGAGCCTTCCCTGCTGGCAAAGAATTCCTCAACTTTTGCATAGATGCCGGCCATGATCTCCTCATTTAATTGAAAGTTTTTACTGATATCCCTTTTCACTGCTTGTTTGGCGCTTTCTATATTAACGTATTCCATCAGAGTGGGAATAAGTGCCTGTTGAAGAATGCCGATTTCCATTTCACGCGCCGGGTCGTAATACAGATGCAGCGGGGGATTTACATTGCTGCTTACCGCCTTGCCGAATCCCTTGCTGATAACCAGTACGCCTTTACTTTTGCCGGATTCGACCCTGGTGATCCCTTCATCTTTATTAACCGGAATAATGTTTAAACCTTTCATGCTATCGAGCTTTTGCCTGAGAGCGATCGACGAAGCTGTGCTGTCTTCATCCGCAAGCATAAGGTCTGTCGGGCGCTGGGTGTCGTTTTTAAATGCCCCGCCAAAAGCCACGGCGAAAAGACTGATCAGTCCGATGGGCAGCAAAAACGACAGCAAAACGGCTTTTTTATCTGTGAGAAATATTTTGAGGTCTTTGATAGCAATATTGATCATGATCTTATTCTCTTAATTTTTTACCGGTTAAATTCAGGAAGAGGGTTTCCAGGCTTTTCTTTTTGAAGTCGATATTGGTTATATTTAACCCGATGCGGTCGATCTTGCTGATGATCTCGGCAAGTTTCAGGTCGAGCTGGTAGGTGCTGATCACGCATGTATCACCATTAACGATAGTAGTTTCGCCGAAAACTTCAACCAGCTCTTTCTTTTGCTCACCCATTAATTTTTCAAATTGAATGGAGATGGATTCGGTGCTTTGATCCATCTTTCTAAGTTGTTGAAGCGTTCCTTCTGCAATGATCTGGCCGTGATCGATGATCCCGATGCGGTTGCAAAGCTTTTCGGCCTCCTCCATATAATGTGTTGTATATATGGTGGTGATGCCTTCTTTTTGTAAATTTTGCAGGATGTCATAGATTTTGTTGCGGCTCTGGGGATCGATCCCAACGGTGGGTTCGTCCATAAATACAATGTCAGGCTTATGCACCAGTGCACAGGCCAGGTTCAGTCTTCTTTTCATGCCCCCGCTGAAGTGAGCAACTTTATCGTTCTTTCTGTTTTCCAGTGAAGTGATATGTAAAAGCTGTTCAACATTTTGTTTCAGTTCCGCCGCCGGGATCCCATAATTTTTTCCCCAGAAAAGCAGGTTGTCGTGGGCTGACAAATCTTCATAAAGTGCAATTTCCTGGGGTACCACACCGATCTTCTTCTTGATTTCCGTGGTATGCATGTCCATTTCTTCACCATCGACGAATATGCTTCCGCTGTCGGCTGATACCACCGAGCTGAGGATATTGATAAATGTGGTCTTGCCGGCGCCGTTCGGTCCAAGTAAACCATAGAATTCACCTTTCCGAATTTCGAGGGATACCTCTTTCAATGCGGTGATGCTACCAAAACTTTTGCTCAGATTTCTGACAATAATCATGGTTTGGGTATTAAGTCACAAAAATAAAAATGTTGGTCTTTTAAAACAATATTCCCAATGCTAAATTTTACTTCATTTTGAAAAGATGGCCCCTCATAAACAAATGTGTGAAACTCTCCGTATTCTCCGCATGGATCAACATTCTCAGGCAGCTCTTTCAGGAATGAAATATCGAATTTTCTTCCTGCAAAACTTTTGTCCAGTTTCCTTTGATCAATGCAGGTGACCACAGCTTTAAAACCGGAATCGATAAAATCTCTTGCAAGCCTGGCTGTATCGTGACCCCAAACCGGAAAGACGGCTTTTAGGCCGCTGCCCTTCAATTGGTTTTCCCGGTAGGTTTTGATATCCTGCAGAAACAGATCGGCAAAATAAACTTTGGTGAATTTTTGATCTTTCAGGTCTTTCACAACAGCGCGCATCGTCCGTTCATAAATTATATTGTCGGGAAAAGGAGGGAGGTGGATTTTTTTCAATGCCAGGCCAAGCGACTCCGCCTGCCGGTCGAGTAGCTCCTCCCTTACCCCATGCATACTGATACGCTTAAAATTACTTGTAAGCGTTGTCATGAGCAATTCGATCCGTGTGCTGTTGTCATTGTTTAGCAAATGCAAAGCGTAGCAACAGTCCTTGCCGCCACTCCATGACATAACTGCTTTTTCAGGCATCCTGATCTTCTTTTGAAAGTTTGTAATAAACGGTTTTTTCTGTAAACTCCATATCGATGATGTTCAAACTGATGAAGTTTACCAGTATGTTTTCGGCTTTTCTCCTGGATATATTCGCCAGCTTGTAATATTTGTTGAGTGTGATGTCCGGTTTGTTTTTCAGGTAGTTCAGAAGAAACTTCTCCGGCTCCGTATATTTGATTTTCACGCCTTTTTGTTTCCGTTTTTTGTCCCACACCCTGAGCAGGATGTTATTGGCCAGCAAATTCTGATCTTTCACGCGGATGTAAACCATCCATTTATCATCGGGTGTTTGGGCGTAGTATGGTTTATAGCGGTCCTGTTCAATATCGACTTCCAGAACGGTTTTTCCTTCAACTTCCCATTCCGTGGTGTTGAAGTTTATTTCCGGTTTGCAGTATATACTGGCAGCGGTTTCTACCATATGTTTTTCCTCATCCGACCTGACTCCGGCAATGGCCCCGTTATCCTTTACACCAACCAGGAGCTTTCCGCCATCGGTGTTGGCAAAGGCCACAAGCGAACGTGCGATTTTCCGCGAATCGGAAATCTCGAATTTAAAGTCGAGCTTTTGATGTTCGCCCTGTGTGATGAGTTGTTTGATGTACCGGCTCATATTTGCGAAAAAAGCTTCCCGTTGGAGAAGCTTTTTGTTTGTTTTATTTTATAACGTCATATTAGTAAAAAACCATATTTTCTTTATCGGTATATTTTTCACAATAATGACACTTTAGCTTTAATTCCTTAGCCTGCTCGTTCAGCACCCTGAATTTAGTGGTAATGTTTTCATGGTTGGTAATGCAGTTCGGGTTCACGCATTTGGCGATCTTGATCACATGATCGGGGATCTCCACATGTTTTTTCAGCACCACCTGGAAGTTTTTGATCTCGATCAGTGTGGCCGAAGGGGCCACCAGGGCGATTTTGTTGATCTCCTCGCGCTCAAAGTATTTACCTTGTACCTTGATGATCCCTTTTGTGCCGTATTTATGACTGTCAAGGTTGGTTCCGAAAAGCACCTGGGATTCTGTTTTATCAAGGTTCAGTATCTTGATCACCTGAAATACTTTTTCGGCAGGAATGTGGTCGATAACAGTTCCGTTTTCAATAGCGGATACTACAAGTTCTTTTCTGGGTTTATTGTTCATATTTGTTTTACTCCTAAAATTGAACTTAACAATGCTTGCCTTACATACACCCCGTTTTGGGCCTGCTGGAAATAATAGGCCTTGAGGTTGCTGTCAACGTCTTCGTTGATCTCATTCACGCGTGGAAGCGGGTGTAAAACCTTCAGGTTTTCCCGGGCCGATTCCAGCATCTTATTCTTCAGTATGTATGCATTCTTAACCTTTTCATACTCGATTGGATCGGAAAACCTTTCTTTCTGTATACGTGTCATATAAAGTATATCCATTTTGGGAAGCGCTTCTTCCAATTCGGTATACTGGTGATATTCAAGCTTTCTGTCTTTGATGTGCTGTTTTACATAGCTCGGTAGTTTTAGCTCCAGCGGGCTGATCAGGTGGAAGGTGGTGTTATAGTCACAAAGTGCGATCACCAAAGAATGCACCGTACGGCCGTATTTCAGGTCGCCCACAAAGGCGATTTCCAGCCCGTTTAGTTTGCCCTGGGTTTTTTGAATGCTGTAGAGGTCGAGCATGGTTTGGGTGGGATGCTGGTTGCTGCCGTCGCCGGCGTTGATGATGGGGACGGGCGAAACCTCGCTGGCAAAGCGTGCACTGCCTTCTTTGGGGTGCCGCATCACGATGATGTCGGAATAATTGCTTACGGTGAGTATGGTGTCTTTTAAGGATTCACCTTTTTTAACGCTGGATGAAGCCGCATCGGTAAAGCCGATCACTTTGGCGCCCAGCCTCGATGCGGCGCTTTCGAAACTCAGCCTTGTGCGTGTGGAAGGTTCGAAGAACAGGGTTGCCACCACGTACTCCTTCAGGATGTCCTGCCGCGGATTTTGTTCAAATTCCCCAGCCAGCTTGAGTATCCCGGTCCTTTCTTCGAGGCTGAAGTCGTTTATGGAGACCAGGCTTTTGTCTTTCATTCTCATATGTTTTTTTGAAAAATAAAATTATACAAAATAAATCCGCATTGATCAATTGTTGAAAAATTTGTTATAAAAAAAAGCGACCCTCTCGGATCGCTTTTTATTGAGTGTTTATTTATTGCAGCACTTGCATTCACCTTTTTTAACCAATCCTTTGTCCACCATAAAGTCGCAGACGACTTTTTCAAGGTCTGGATAACCGATTTCTTCAAGATCGTAATACACCCTTGTATTGGGTTTGTCGATCTTGATGATTCTGTTCAGGTCGATAGGTGTACCGATCACAACGCTTTCGCAATCGGTGTCGGCGATGGTTTTTTCGAGATCTCTTAGCTGTTGCTCGCTATAGCCCATAGCCGGAAGCAGGGTTCCGATGTCGGGATAAATCTCGAATGTTTCCTTCAATTTGCCAACAACATATGGCCTTGGATCGACCAGCTCGGATGCGCCATAGCGCTGAGCGGCTACAACGCCGGCTCCGATCTTCATTCCACCGTGGGTGAGTGTGGGGCCGTCTTCCACAACCAGTACTTTTTTGTTGTTGATCAGATCGGGATTATCAACCCGGATGGTTGAAGCCGCATCAACGACGATGGCTTCGGGATTCACCATCTTGATGTTTTCCCTTACCTGGAGGATATTGGCATGATCGGCGCTATCGATCTTGTTGATCACAACGGCGTCAGCCAGTCTCAGAGTAACTTCACCGGGATAGTAGCTAAGCTCGTGGCCGGGCCTGTGCGGGTCAACCACGGTAATGTTCAGGTCGGGTTTGTAAAAGGGGAAATCGTTGTTTCCGCCGTCCCAAACAATCACATCACATCCATCGGGATCGTTTTCGGCAGCCCTTACGATGGCTTCGTAATCAACGCCCGCGTAAATTACGTTCCCGCGAACCACATGTGGTTCGTATTCTTCCATCTCTTCAATGGTACATTTGTGTTTCTTCAGGTCTTCAACTTTAGCAAAACGCTGAACTTTCTGTTCAACCAGGTTGCCATAAGGCATGGGGTGACGGATTGCAACTACCTTTAGGCCTTCGCGCATCAGCAATTCGATTACCCTGCGCGAGGTCTGGCTTTTGCCGCAACCTGTGCGAACCGCACCGACCGCAATCACCGGCTTGGTGCTTTTTACCATGGTTTCTTTCGGACCCAGGAGCATAAAGTCGGCTCCGGCTGAATTCACGATGGCGCTCACGCTCATTACCTTCTGATAGGTAACATCGCTGTATGCGAACACGCAAATGTCAGCTTCCAGATCTTTGATTAATTTAGGGAGGTCTTCTTCTGCGTAAATTGGGATACCGTCCGGGTACAAATCACCCGCCAGCTCGGCAGGGTATTTTCTTCCGTCGATATCGGGAATCTGAGCAGCTGTGTAAGCAACTACTTCGTAATTGTCATTTCCACGAAAATAGGTGTTGAAATTGTGGAAATCTCTTCCCGCAGCACCAATAATGATAACTTTCTTTTTCATTACTAGTTCCCTTTTTGATTTATAAATCGTCTTGAAAAATTTTTGCAAAGGTAGGAATTTTGGTATGATTATTAAGAATTTATGGAAAAATTCTTTGACGGCAAGCAGCACAACACTTATAAATTGCGGAATGCAAAGCCTGCACAAAGTCACAGTTTTGTGTTACCTTTGCAGGCCCAAAGCAGTAAGGATTATGATGAATTTGAACAAGAAAGCTTTTGTGATTTTTGTTTTTTCAGCCCTGCTCATCGCGGCCTGTTCCCCGAAAATTGATATTGCCCAATTGAGGCAAAAAGCAGATTCAACCTATACGGCGGGCCAATATGATTCGGCCCTTCGAATTTGGCAACAGATCATTGCCTTTAAAACAAAGAAAAATCAACCGCTTGAAAAATATACGCTGCTGGAAGCCGGCCGTTCGGCCTACCGGGCAGGTAAAACGGATACCGCCCTGATCTATTTGGAAAAGCTTGAAAACACCGGCTACGAAAATCCTGAGATGTATTACCTGCTGGCTCAATGCTACCGTGATATCGATAATCTTTCCAAAGAGATCATGGCCCTGGAAGATTATGACAATAAATTTCCCCGGGCCGACAGGATTGAAGATGTACAGTTGCGGCTTTATGATACCTACATGGAAAGTGAAAATTATGCATTGGCAATGGAGTTGTGGCCCGAAATCGAACAGCAGGCAGCAGGCAATTATGAACTGCTTAAATCGTATTTCCGGTTAAATCAGAAGCTGGATAATACATCAACTGTTGATAGCCTGGCCCGGCTTATTCTTGAGATCGAACCCAATGATACCGACGCATTAGAATATCTTGGAAAGAAGTATTACCGGAAAGCGGAAAACCGCTACAATGAAGCGCATGAAGAGTATTATGCCAACCAAACCAGAACCCAGTACAACAAGCTTTTGAAAGAGCTTGAAAAGGTGACAGCCGATTTTAAAAAGGCGCTGGAATACTTTAAGGTGCTTTACCGGCTTGATCCGAAGCCGGAATATGCCAACTATCTGGGCAATATTTACGCCCGGTTTGATGATGACGAAAAAGCAAAGTATTACCATAACAAAGCGAAAGAATAAACCGGTAAGATTTTGCCGGGAAATAAAAAATTACCTTATGATCAATCAGATTATTGCAGAAGGAGTTGCCGACGCGGTCAAAATCCTGTACCAGGCAGATGTTAGCCCGCAGGAAGTTCAGATACAAAAAACAAGGAAGGAATTTGAAGGCGATCTCACCGTGGTTGTTTTTCCGTTTAGCCGTATGGGCCGAAAATCCCCAGAGGCGATCGGGGAGCAGATCGGGAAGTTCCTGCAGGAGAATTTGCAGGAGGTGGGTTTCTTTAATGTGATCAAAGGGTTTTTAAATGTTTCCCTTAAAAACAACTATTGGATTGACTTTCTTATCGAAAAATTAGCTGAGGAAAAATTTGGGATCTCGGAAGTGCAGGAGGGCAAGCCGGTGGTGATAGAGTTTTCTTCTCCCAACACCAACAAACCGCTCCACCTGGGCCATGTCAGGAATATTTTGCTTGGCGACAGCATAGCTTCCATCCTGGAAGCCAGTGGTCGCAAGGTTGCACGGGTTAACCTGGTAAACGACCGCGGCATCCATATTTGCAAAAGCATGCTGGCCTGGCAGAAATGGGGCGAAGGCACCACCCCCGAAACCGCGGATAAGAAAGGGGATAAGTTTGTGGGAGATTATTATGTGCAGTTTGAGAAGCAGAAAAAACTGCAGGTGAAGCAAAAAATGCTGGAAGGATATTCGGAAGAAGAAGCAGACAGGGAAAGCCAACTGATGCAGGACGCCCGCGAAGTGCTGAAAAAATGGGAACAGGGCGACCCCGAAACCAGATCCCTCTGGAGTAACATGAACGAATGGGTTTATTTGGGTTTTGATGAAACCTATAAACGTATTGGTGCCGGCTTTGACAAGATTTATTATGAATCCGACACCTATCTGCTGGGTCGTGAATTGGTGAAGGAAGGACTTGAGCGTGGAATTCTGTATGAAAAAGAAGATGGCTCGATTTGGTGCGATCTGTCTGATAAAAAACTTTCGGATAAATTGCTTCTCAGAAGCGACGGCACTTCGGTTTATATGACCCAGGACCTTGGCACGGCACAGTTGCGCTTCGACGACTATCACCCCGATAAGTTGTTGTACGTGGTGGGCAATGAGCAAAATCATCATTTTGATGTGTTGAAAGCCATCCTGCAAAAACTCGGGAAAGAATATGCGAAAGACATCATTCATATATCTTATGGTATGGTGGAATTGCCACATGGCAAAATGAAATCACGTGAAGGCACCGTGGTAGACGCCGATGATTTAATTGACGAAATGCGCGAAACGGCTGCCGAGACCACCCGCGCACTAGGGAAGATCGAGGATTTTTCCGAAGAAGAAGCCAACCGTCTGTTTGAGACCATCGGCCTGGGGGCGTTGAAATATTTCATCCTGAAGGTGGATCCCAAAAAGCATATGTTGTTCAACCCGGAGGAGTCCATCCAATTCGACGGCAATACCGGTCCCTTCATCCAATACACCCATGCCCGCATCAGGTCGCTCCTAAGGAAAGCGGCTGAGCGCGGATTCAAAGCTCCTTATCTTGAAAATGTACATGATTTTGATCTGCTGCACAAGGAAAGGCAGATCCTGCGATTGCTGCACGATTTTCCCGAAATCCTGCAACAGGCAGCCGATACCTACAGTCCGGCCCTGGTGGCAAACTATGTTTACGAACTGGTGAAGGAATACAATGGGTTTTACCAGGATACGCCTGTATTGCGCGAGGAAGACGAGAACAAGATCCGCTTCCGCCTGGCCCTTTCCGAATTCACCGCCAGGATCGTTAAATCAGCCATGCAGTTGCTGGGAATTGAGGTGCCGGAGAGGATGTGAGTAGTGAGTAGTGAGTAGTGAGTGGCGAGTGGTGAGTGGTGAGCTGTCAAAGTCTGAATAGCATTGACAAGTGGTAAATGGTGAGTAGGGAGTAAGGAGAAGGAGAGTAAATCCGCCTTTGCACGGGATTCCCTGGCATTTTTCACCCGGATATTCGAAATTTGAAAATTGAAAGTTGAAATTTGGAGCGCCATTGCATACAGGTCCCGGATGGCCCCGGCTTGCGGGGATTTGTAATCCGTGCCTCTTGTTTTGCTGATGTGAGTTCTGGAACATTTGAATTGTCAATATCCGATGTCCAATGATCAAGGTTTTGTCATACGCTTGCCTGTGAACCGATCAATTGGAAGGTCGATTGATCGAAGAAAACGCAGTGGGCGATTGATCGGTTCACTGGCCCACGCCCGTGCATCCATATACCAATCAATGCTAATCCGCGCCCGCCATACGCAGAGCTAAAAAAATTACCATCAATTACAATTAATTACTGTGCATTTCGGCTAATCCCACCATACAATCATACATTCATACAACCAATCAATCCCAATTTCAAGTCTTTTAAAAGGCACGGGTTTTGGCCTGATCTCACAATCTTTCTTATGGTTGATGAATTGTTCTGACTAGAATATCGAATAGCTGAAACTGAGCTTAAACTTGATGCCCGGATCAAGCCTTTCAAAAAATTCATCCCTGCTGTTGTAGGATTTGAAAACGGATTCTTTTTTGTCGTTTAAAATGTTTTCGATTTTCAATCCTACCCTGTACCTCTTGTTTTTTCCAAAGCTTTTGTTCAAATTAAAATTCAGGCTGTGGAATGGTACGGTATAGATATCCGGCCTGTCTACGATACCTGCATAAAGCAAGGTTTCCCCCTGAACATTATAATACAAACCGGCTTCAAATTCTTCCCAGAACCCATGCTGTCCTCCTTCATAGGAGACGCCCCCATTGATGATGTATGGCGCCTGGCCAGCCATGTCCCTGTATTCATCCACCTTTTGTCCGGTACGGGCATTATCGACCCTTGAATCATATTCGGTTTTGCTGAGCTTTATGCGTGATTTGGTCAATGTAACATTAAGTGCTATCCTGAAATTGGTTAGGGCTTCAGTCAGGTTTTTTAAATTATAACGGATTTCTGTTTCTGCTCCGTAAACTTCGCCGTCACCCACGTTTCTCGGCTGAAATGCGCCAACCAGCGTTGCGTACTGAACGATTTCGATAGGATTGATAAATTCTTTGTAAAAAGTGCTGAATGAGATCATCTGGTCTGTTTCACCGAACAATTCCCAGCGCAGGTCGTAATTGTGAATGTCTGTGCTGATCAGGTTTCCGTCCCAGTAAACTATGTTCCCGACAGGATTTCTGTCAGGGAACAATCCACCGACAAATGTACGTCCGGTAATCGGATCGTAAATCTCGGCAAAGGATAATTCCTTGAAAGACGGGCGGGCAATTGTTTTCGAATAGGAAAACCTTATGTTTTGTTTTTCGGTGAACTTATAGATGAGGTTTATGGCAGGAAAGAAATCAACATCATCGAGCACTTTATCGTTATCCAGTATGTTATTTCCAAGCTGATCCCTGCCGGTATAACGTTGGATGTAGTTCTCAACACGCACACCGAGGATGGTTTTAAAATTTCTGAATGGGTTCATTTCAGTTGATATATACGCTGCCGCATTGTTGGTGTTGGCATCGAATTTATTGGGGTTTGTCGGAATAAATCGCGCCTCGTAGGTAGTGCCTCTTGCCGGGTTACCGTCAAGCGGCCAAAGGTTTTCAGGGAAGAAGAGTTCGTTCGGGTTACCTGTAAGCGGCACATCTCTGATGTTCAGGGCAAAGCTTCGGATCACATAATCGCGGTTTTTATAGGTGTATGCGCCGCCAAACTGAATTTGGGCTTTTTCTCCCAAAAGTTCCAGTTCTCTTGTAAGATCAACGGCTCCTGCTATATCAACTTCTTCCAGCTCGCGCCAGATCCGTTCCGGAAACCCAACTTCCGTGCCGATATGGTAGTCTCCGTCGCGATCTTCATAGCGTGTAAACCTGATATCCGGATCTTCCATTTTGGCATAGGTAGGGGACAATTTCCATAAGAGTTTCCATTTGCCGTCTTTCATATTGTGTTCACCGCTTAATAAAAGATTGGATAATGAACGTTCGCTGTAATCCAGGTTGTGCTGGAGTCCGTCAAAAATAGATCCCTGATCGGATCCCTGGTAGTCGAAAATACCAGCCTTTGACTCACCATTTTGAAGGTGCAGCAGGTTCAAACGATATTTGGAGTTGATCTTTTTGATGGCAAAGCCGGCCAAACCGCTAAGCAAAACATTGTTAATGCCATAATCGCCTTTTTGAAACTCCCTTACATCCATTTTATATATATCGGGATTGCCGGAGAGCCCGTATCGCCCAAACTCAGCGCCTTCATAAAATTCCGTATCATTTTTATAGGAGAAGACGATGTTGTATCCATAAGTGGTTTTCTTGCGGGTGAATTGATTTCCGAAGTTGGCACCTATACTGAAATCCATGAAGCTCATCTGCCTTTCTGCGGCCATAATGGGATTGAAGTTTTCCAGGATTTGCCGGTAACGCCGGCCTTTTTCTCCATAAGGATTACCGACTACTTGCGAGAAGAACGGAATATTGGAGGTTGCCGGGATTTTGCGTGCGCCATGGTCGAATCCCAGAAAGTCTGTGTTGCTGCCTTGGTAGGTCAAATAATTATAATTGAAGTGCATTTTGGGATTGTAACCCAGGCTGAATGATATGCTTGCGTTTTTCTCAGCAGGAAAATCCTTTGAAACAATGTCGATAACACCCCCTGTAAAGTCTGCCGGAAGATCGGCGCTGAAGGATTTATGCACAATCAGGTTGTCAACCACACTGGTTGGGAAGATATCCATTTGCAGTGTGTTTCTGTCAGGATCAAGTCCGGGAATATCAATCCCGTTCAGCATGGTTTTGGTATAACGGTCACCCAGCCCTCTCACATAAACGTACTTGCCTCCTTCCACGGAAACACCAGGCACCCTTCTCATCGATGAGGCCGCGTCAGAGTCGCCGATTTTTCTCAGTCTTGACGAAGATATGCCATCCAGCACATTGGCCGATTTTTTCTTCATGGCGATCATGGCGGTTTCCGTATTACGCACTGCCTGGGCCGAAATTACAATTTCATTCAATTCAAACGTAGCCTCGCTCAAACCGATTTCATCCAGCAATGTAACTTCATTTGCTTCAACAAATACATCACTGATGGTAATGCTGCTGTATGAAATATAGGAAATAATCAGATTGTAAGTTCCCGCTTTGATGGCTAAGCTGAAGTTGCCATCCAGATCGGTAATTGTACCAGTGTTTGTTCCTTCAACCAAAACAGTAACCCCGGGCAGATAATCTCCCGTATTAGAGTCGAAAATCAATCCCCTGATATGACCTTTTTGTGCCTGAGCCAAAGATGCCATCACAAGCAATATCAAACCAATGAATACCTTATTGCGCATTTTTTTTAGATTCAGTTGTTTATTTTATTTTATGTCACTACTGTCCGATTAATCGCAACGGGATTTCTCGCTTTCGGAATGACAGTTTGTCAAGGGTCGGAAGAGGAGTTGGGGGGTTGGATGGCGGCAGAGCCGCCATCCAACCCCCCAACTCCTCTGTATCCTCTAAATAGCTTGTCATTCCGAGCGGAGCGAGGAATCTTCTTAAATTTTCCAGACACTAATGATTTTCTTTATCAATACTTTATTAGAAGTTGTTGAGAGCGCCGGAAACGGAAGCCCATGACCATCCCTGAAATTTGGTGAGATCGGCTCCAACGGTGTTCTGTGCTTCAGCTACCAGGGTAACATAAGCATCGGTGCCATCCTTGAAATAGTCAGCAACTGCTGCCCCGTCGGGAAGAGTAGCCTGAAAATCGGCAGCAACAAGTCCTGCTGGATTCAAGTCGAAATCCTGTCCCTCGGCAATTCCGAAGAAATAAATATTCATCATTTCTACGATGGAGTTGTCATCGAGATCGGCCAGACCTTCAGCATCGCCTGCATATACGGTTCCGTTTTTGATCAGTTGACCGGCTTCCATGGTGCCTTCCGGACCGTCAAGCTCAAAGCATTCATCACCGGGGTTAACAACTACGAAGTTATCCAGTGTTCCTGCCCATGACTGGTCTGTGTCAACGGCGTCATCACCTGTGTTCCATACAATTGCATTGTAAACATTCACAGTGCCTCCAAACCATTCAATACCGTCGTCCTGATTGGAAACGATCTCAATATTTTCGATAACAGTTTGTGAACCAACACCCCCCAGTGTCAAACCGTTGATTTCGTTACCCTCACCAATATTGGCGCCACCGTGGCGAATGGAGATGTAACGAATAACTCCTGAGTTATCGTCGGGTTGGGTTCCGCCGTAAAGGCCGTTGGGATCTGAAGGAGGAATACCTTCAATCTGAACAGCTTCAGCATCCGCACTGATGGGTGCTTTGCCAAGTACCAGCAAACCACCCCAGAGACCGTTGAGGTCGGGATCGAGGTTGGGACTGGCAATCTGTCCTGGTTCGATTTCGTCAGCTACCGATGTGAAGATAATGGGTTCTGATGCGGTGCCTTCTGCCATGAGTTTTCCACCGCGTGCAATAAGAAGTGCGGTAGCATTGGCTCCCGTACCTGCCTGGCCTTTCACGATAACGCCTGGCTGAATGGTGAGGGTAACGCCGTCCAATACTGAAATACGACTGCCCAGGATGTAAGTTTTGCCGGTTTTCCAAGTTGTGTTTTCCGAAATGTTAGAGCTTACTATAAACTCATTTTGCGGCTCAGGATCCGGATCATCATCGTCGTCATCATTACAAGCAACGAAAGTTAATGACATAGCAAAAGCTGCGAAAAGCAACGCTAAAAATTTGAAGTTTAATTTTTTCATACTGTTTTTGAATTGTGGGTTATTAATTATTTTTTGAGTTTGATTTTTTGTTACCCCTTTTTCGGAAGCAAAGGAAGTTGTTAATTGAAAAGTGAAGTTTAAATGTGGGTTAAAATATTGTTAATTATCAAGTGCCAAAACCTTTGTAATTTAACATAAAGTTAACACGACATAACATATTGTTGTTTAGATGTTTGGGTTTTATTTATTTTTTAACTTTGACCTGCAAAAACCAAAACGCTTATGGATACACAAACGCAGATCCTGATCGTGATGATCGCTTATCTTTCCCTATTGATTTTATGGGGCTTATACCAGGGAAGAAAAGTAAAAACGGATTCGGATTATGCCATTGCCGGGCGCAAATTGCCGGGCTGGGTAGCGGCCTTGTCTGAGCGGGCCACCGGTGAATCTTCCTGGGCTTTGCTGGGTTTGCCGGGAGCAGCTTACGCCACGGGTCTGACCGAGATATGGACGGCCATTGGTTGTGCTGGTGGCATCCTAACCGCCTGGATCACCATTTCGTGGCGTCTGCGCGATGCCTCCGAAAAGTATGAAGTAAATACCTTCACCGAATTCATTGCCAAAAAGCATGGTGAGGTGGGCAGGTGGATTAGGATTGTGGGGAGTTTCACCATTGTGTTTTTCTTTTTCTTTTATGTAGGCGCCCAGTTTTTGGGCGGGGGCAAAACCCTCGAATCCATGTTTGGCGTCGAAACCAAATGGGGCATGCTGATCACGGCGGTCATTATCATACCTTATACTATATACGGCGGATTTCGTTCGGTGGTTTATACAGATGTGATCCAGGCCATCGTGATGATCACTGCTTTGATCCTCGGTCCCATTGTCGGGATCATCTATCTGGCCAATCACCCGGAAGTGTTTGCGCAATCCGTACCCCAAGCCCTCGATAAGGCTGGTACGGCTTACACTTCACTTACCGGAGGTGCAACCGGCTTTATGGCCGGCGTAGTCCTGGTTGGCGGGCTTTCCTGGTTTTTCGGTTATCTGGGCGGACAGCCGCAACTGAGCATGCGTTTTATGGCCATAAGCGATGAACGCCAGGCCAAGAAAGCCCGCAATATCGGGATCATCTGGACGATCATTGCATATATCGGCGCATTGTTTATCGGTTGGCTGGGGATCGCCATATTTGGGCCGGACGGATTGCAGGACCAGGAAATGGTGATGCCGGAAGTGTTTCTTAAGATATTTCCGCCCGCTATTGCCGCTGTCCTCATTACCGGAGCCATCGCTGCCATGATCTCAACGGCAGACTCCCTGCTGATTCTTTCTTCAAGCGAATTATCAGAGAATTTGTTAAAACCCGCACTCAAAACTCAGAACAAAGCCAAATTAGCCCTGAAGCATTCAAGGATCACCACCGCTCTGCTTGCCGTGATCGCCCTGTTGCTTGCCTACATTTCACCCTCCGATATGATCTATACCATTGTGGGTTACGTTTGGGCCGGCATCGGCAGCACTTTCTCAGTTGTCATCCTTCTAACCCTTTTCTGGAAGCGATATCACGGAAGAGCTGTTCTTGTGACTATTATTACCGGCCTGATATTCACCATCATTTGGTTTTCAAGCGGAATGGA
Organism: Bacteroidales bacterium; assembly: GCA_021738625.1. Taxonomy (GTDB): domain Bacteria; phylum Bacteroidota; class Bacteroidia; order Bacteroidales; family JAIOZK01; genus JAIOZK01. The sequence goes on along the minus strand of JAIPBS010000015.1, from coordinate 57,402 downwards.
AAAACATTACCGGGTTACGGAGGATACCATCACAGCCGTTGAAGCGGATAAAGTGCCCTCTGAGGCAAGCAGCAGGCTCAGTGTGATATTGGATGAACGCTTCAGTTCGGAAAACCGCTTCAAAAAGGAACTCAAAACCCTCTACAAGCAAAACGAATATGAAGAGTATAGCGGTGCAATCATTAGGAATGCATCGGTTACGGGTGTTTCCGCACGATTCCTTACCTTCGTTGTAGCCCTGTTCGTTGCGGTATTGTCAAGCTATCTGATACCGAAAAAAGAATAAATGTTGTTTATTGATGTGTGGGGCGCAGCAAGTCGTTCACCGTTTTCACCGGGTTGAAAGTGATGATGGGTGTTTCCACGAAAACGGTGTTCCAGTCGGCCATGGCGCCGTTCCATAAACCCGGCAGCTCCTGCGCTTTCAGGCTTCTTCCGTTTTTCGATTTGATGGAAATGAAGCCCGTTTCAGGATCGACGAATTCGTGCAGGTCGAATGCTTTGCCTTTGTAGTTTCGTATGCTGCAAACGATGTCAACCGGGTTGAAATGAGTACTTTGGTTAAGGATCATCTGTTGCCCGCTGTCGTCGAGATTGATCTGAGATTTTTCAACGATTTGTAGGGAAATTTCGCCGTTCTTTTGTTTCACCCAAAACGGGCCTCCACCGGGTTCGCCTTCGTTTTTCACCATGCCGCACACCCTGATGGGCCGGTTCAGTTTCCTAAACAGGAACTCTTTCTTTTCAGCAGAACCATAGTTGTTAAAATCCTTTGGGATATCTATAGTCAAATCGTTGGTGGCAAAATCAGCGATTTCTTCAAGCAATTGCATATCTGCAAAATCACCCTCAAGCTTTTCGAGGTAGCGGAATGCTTTCTCCTGAATACTGATAAGGTGCCCGCCGATCACTCTTTTGTATCTGTAAGTCTCGTCCCTAAGCTTGTCGGGCACAATGTTATCGATGTTTTTAATGAAGATGATATCGTGGTCGATGTCGTTTAGGTTTTCGATCAAGGCGCCGTGCCCGCCGGGCCTGAACAGCATGCTATCGTCCACCTCCCTGAAAGGTTTGTTCTCCATGTCAACCGCGATGGTATCGGTAGAAGGTTTTTGAACAGAAAACTCGATCTCAAATTCAACATTCAGTTGTTTTTCGTATTTCCCTTTGACTTCTTTTATGGTTTGTTTGAAGTGATCAATATGCTCGGGAGAAACCGTGAAATGAAGGTGAACTTTTCCTTTTCTGTCGCGGCAATAATTGGCAGTTTCCACCAGATGTTCCTCCACCGATTTCCGGGCGCCGTCAGGGTAATCATGGAATTTGATCAGTCCTTTGGGGAGGCTTGCATAATTCAGGCCTTTTTCATTCAATACATAATCGATGACCACATCATAATCCTGATTCTTAATGCAATCTTCAAGATCAAGGCCATCAGCTTTCATGATCTCTTTCAGTTCGTTGTAAAAGGCAAATTTTTGGATGTTGGTAATGAAGTAATAAACCGAATTGAATTCTTTATCAGAAAGATAGTATTTATGTCCTTCCTCATTGTTCTCATATTTTTCCAGGAAAGCGAAAAGATGTTTAAACATGCGTGTGGCTGCTCCGCTGGCCGGAACAAACTTCAAAACATCTTTTTGACCGGAATGCAGGTTGTAGGATTTTTCAAGGGCTTCAATTTCTTCATCATTAAAAGAAATGATGCCATTGCCCACCCTTGCCGGTTCTACCAGCCGGACCCAGGGAAAGCCCTCCTCAAAATGTTCGATTTGCTTTTGAATGGTTTCAAGGCCAATGCCTTTTGCTTCGATCTGCTGTCTGTCTTTTTGACTAAACATAATCTGTTGTTTAGGTTTGATTTGCAAAAATATAAAATCGTAGCATCATGGATATGAATTAAACTTATTTAAAGATTTATCATTTTGTTAATTTTTTATAATTTTGCACTTGCTTTTGAAAAAGCGGCGTTCATTAAAAACATCAGCCCAGGTGGCGGAACTGGTAGACGCGCATGGTTGAGGGCCATGTGTCCGTTAGGACGTGCAAGTTCGATTCTTGTCCTGGGCACACAAAATTGTTCATTGTAATGATACGACGGAGCATGAAAGAGTGCAAGCTCCGAAAAATAGAAAATCTTTAGAGTTCGATTTTTACTAACTTTGCAGTATAATATAACGTTCTTAACAAGTAAATTGCCCAAGTGGCGGAATTGGTAGACGCGCTACATTCAGGGTGTAGTGAGCGAATGCTCGTGAAGGTTCGAGTCCTTTCTTGGGCACTTTTTCAGGAAGGTGCTTTACATGATTTTTAGGCTTATTGCTTGTTTGTTGCTTTGCTTTCCATTTCAGGATATTGTTTTCGCACAGGGTAAAAATCTGTTTCATAATGAGATCAGTGGGAAATATGTTTTTTCCAATATTAGTCATCCTGATGCGAAATCTTTCAATACCTCCTATTTTATAAACGAAATTGCCTTATCGCAAGGGATGGCTGTTTCTTCAGTCAATTATTCTCTTGGATATACCGCTGATCTCGATATTCTTGAGAAAGAAAACATCCTGGAAGCTATTGTTGATATTCATGTTGCCGAGGTTCAGGGAGCGACGGCCTACAGAAAATTCGATATTGCCGATATTTTACAACCCTCCATGGCCGAGTTCCGGGTTTATTGTTTTGATAAAGAGGATCGGATCGTTCTCGCAAAAACCATAACAGCAAATCTGAACGGAAAGGGGATCAGTGCCGCAATCCGGTTCAGAACCGGGAATGCGGACCTTAGACTTGAGCTTTCTGACTTGCGCTTTTATTACAGCCAGGAAGACCGTAAAGCCTTTGTCCGGAGAATGGACTTGATCAACGATTATTACGGATCGTCCATGATCCTGGATCAACTGCTTGATCAACTCAAGAAGCTGGATGAAGGTGCAGATGACGCCCTGCTGAAATTTGCAGTCCTGCCTTTCGATTTTAAACAGGTTTATAAGATACTTGCAAGAAAGGTATTTCTTACCGAACTCAATATCAACCGGGATCATGATCCTTTATTCTTCTACAATCAACTACAGGATTTTAGTTTAAAAACGGGGCGGCTGAATACATTGTTTGAGCAAGAGATTTATAACAAACAAAGAGTTGCCCGGGCAGGGGTTCCCGGTAATTATTTTTATCCTTATTTTAAGCAGCTTGAGCAATATATGCACATGGCTTCCAAAGCCGGCCATTACTTTGAGAATTCCTTTTACGACCTGCTTTCCAGGAAATACAGCAGCGAAGAGATCAAGGATTTTTTCAGCAATCTGCAACGCCTGCTGAAATATAAAATCGATACTGAACCGGACATTGCCGGGATGAGTAAACTGTTTTACGAAAACTATCTCATCCTGATCGATTATTGTATTGGAAATGAGAACTACAATGAAGCCCTTGAATTTGTTGAGGGACTTAATTCCTTCTGCAATTCGACGGAAGCCGAATGCAACAGGGATTTGATACGGACCAAGCAGGCCAGAGCCATCAGCGGTCTGTACAATTCATTGCTCAGCGTGGCGATCAAGGCAATTGAGGTCGGTAATTACAGTATGGCGGAAATCTATCTGAGTCGTGCAGAAAATTTCCAGGAAAACAACAGCAAGCATATCATCAACAAACTTGGGATTTGGAATGCTTATGGTAAAATGGCTGATGCTTACCTTAAGGATGCGGCTGCTTTGATCGACAAAAAGTATTATGAGGATGCACTGGCAAATCTGGACAAATCCAGACAGATCATTGAGGAAAATCCTGCGGTAAAGCTAAATCGAAAAAATTACAGTGAACTTAAGCTTAAGGCCTGGCAGGCCATGTATGAAAAATGCCTGGCCGAAGCCAGTGCCCTTTTCAATAAAGGCGAGTATTCAGCCGCCCGAAAATGGTTGAATAAAGCGGAACAATACCAGGCTGACAAACACGGGGATGAAGATGTGGTGCAATCCCAACCTGGAAAAAATATTGATCAGGTGGAATTCACCGCCCAAATCGCACTGATCTCCCAATGCGAAAAACTGATCCGAAAGGGCGGATATAAGGAGGCGCTTGAAGAGTTGAACAAGCTTCGGGACAATAAAGCGCTTGACGCCTCGCAGTTTACAAATATCGACAGCCTCATCGAAAAAGCAGCAAGGATGCTTGGAGATAAGCTTCTGTATGAGGTTAGTTTCAGCATATGGAACGAGGACCTGCAAAATGCCTATCCCAAATTCACACGCTTGCAGGAACACATGCAACTTTACCGGCTCGAATTGGATCCTTATTATCGCACGGAGCTGAACAAAATCAGGGAGAAACTGAATATTTTAATTTGCGACAAACGGATCAATGATTATGAAAAAGTGGTGATGCAGGGTTTCAACCTGGTTGATAAACGGGATTTCGTGGCTGCGGAAGAGCAGTTTTTAAAAGCATTGAACCTACTTAAAACCCTGGATGAATGTGATTTTACAGATAGTATCCCATTGCAAGCAATTCAGAAATATGCTACCGTTTCCGAATATCAGAAAAGCATGAAACGGATCAGGGATAATATCTTTGAGCAGGGCTTTTCTGCAGTCATCCCTGAGTATCTTCGCCTGGATACGTTTTATATTCAAAACAACATTACACGCTATGGTATAAGGCACGATCATTTCGAACAATTTCTACTTGAACAACAAAGCCCGGATCTCGTATTTGCAAGCATCGGATATTTTATGAATAGCAGCCGCCCCCGTCCTGCGCTACAAATGCTTTTTGTGCTGAAAGAAATGGGTCTGTCGCGTCACGAAACTGTTGACCAGCAGAAAGCGGTTGGCATTGCACTTGCCCTGGATGATTATCAGCCGGAAAGCGAGATCGACTACAAACAAAAAATTGAAAATTATACGCATTCCGAAAAGTGGTTTAGCTTTTTTAAAAGGTCTTACCGTTGGCAAATCGTAAAGCTGAATCTTTCAGGCGGTCCAAAAACGGATGATGGGCAAGACACACAAAATTAATTTTTTTACATTTGTTGTGTTGAGCATTGTTGTATATGTTCGTTTGAAACGAAAGCAAATTGATATAGGCATTGATTGATAAGTATCATAAAAGAAGCGAGAAGGAGAAAAGCCAAAAACCGGATAAGGATGGCGACATCATTCCTCCTGACCTTTATAATAATCCTGAGTTATTTGAACAGAGTTTCCGGACCAACCCCGATGCACTTGCCATAACGCGTTTAAAAGATGGTGTATTTGTGCGGGTAAATGCGGGCTTCACCAGGCTCACAGGTTTCACTGAGAAGGATGTGAAGGGCAAATCCTCTACAGATGTGGGTGTTTGGTCTGCTGCCGTTGAGCGCAACCGGCTGGTTGAAGAACTTTTGAAAGGTGGCCGGGTCAATTATTTTATTTCAAAATTCAGGCTGAAAAACGGAATCGTCGAATCCGGTTTGATGTCGGCAAGTTTGTTTTCAATTGAAGGCGAAAAGTACATCTTCACCATTACCAGGAACATAGCCGAGTGGATGAAAACTTCCGAAGCCCTTAAAAGAACTGAAGAACGTTTTGAAAAATTCTTTAACAATGCACCGGTCGGCCTTTACCGCACCACTCCGGGTGGGGTATTTCTGGAGGTAAATCCCGAGCTGGTAAAACTGCTTGGATTTGATGATGCTGAAGAGTTAAAGCGAAAAAAGGTCGCAGATTTCTATGTCCACCAATCAAAAAGAAAAGACCAGCAATACCAACTTGATAAGATCGGTACACTGAAAGATGCGGAGATCGAGCTGAAAAGAAAAGACGGCAGCACGTTTTGGGCCATCGATAACACCAATGCCATCTATGATGAAAATGGCCGGGTCATTGCCTACGACGGATCTTTGCGTGATATTTCGAGAAGTAAAAAAGATAAGGAGATCATCGAAAATGAACGGGAGCGCTTTAAGGTACTCACAAAACATTTGCAAAGCGGAGTTTATACCTTTGGAAAGGATGGCGTTTTAAATTATGTTAACAGTGCCATGACCCGGATAACAGGTTATAGTGAGGGTGAATTGCTCAATATGCATTTTTACGATCTGGTTCATCCCGATCACAGGGCGATTGTAAAAGAAAGAGGTTCCCGGCGCGCACAAGGAGATGACCCGATCAGCAATTACGAGTTCAAGATCGTTACAAAAAACAATGAAAGTAAGTGGGTTGAAATTTCGAATGGAAGGGTTGAATTCGGAGGTGAAACAGTTGTATTGGGCACCGCAGTTGATATACATAATAGGAAGAATGCCGAGAAAGCGTTACTGGAAAGCGAATTGAAATTCAGGCAAATATCCAATGCAATTGATGATATTTTTTGGATAGGTGATCTGATCCGGGATAAATTCCTCTATGTTTCACCCGCCATAAGAAAAATAACCGGTATTGTCGAAGAAGAATTTCTGAAAGACCGGAATACATGGAGTAATTTGATCCATCAGGATGATGTTGATCTGGTGGATGATCAATTCGGATCACTTAAAAGCAAAGATTCTATCAACTTCGAATACCGTATCGTATTGCGATCGGGTAAAACCTTGTGGTTGCAGGAAAAATGCTTCGGGATAAAAAACCGGGAGGGAAAACTGCAACGCATGGTGGGGATTGTAAGAGATGTTACCGAGCAGAAATACAACCGGATCATTCAGGATATCATCCTCAATATTACCAATGCCGTTTTATCAGGAAGTGTTCTGACGGATTTATTGAAAACAATAAAAAGCGAATTGTCCCATGTGCTGGATTCTTCCAATTTCTATGTTGCCCTCTACAATGAAGAAACAGATACACTCTCATTGCCCTACATTATAGATGAGGAGGATAAATTTCAGGAATTCCCTGCCAGGAAAACAGTGACGGCACATGTGATATCAAAACAAGAACCTACCCTGTTAAAACGCCCGGAGCTTAAACAGCTCGAGAATGAGGGCGTTATTGAACTGGTGGGCACCCCGGCCAAAGTTTGGATGGGAGCGCCGCTTTATGTGAAAGGCAAAGTGAGCGGATTGATGGTCGTTCAGAACTACAAAGATGAGAATGCCTTTGGCTTGAGGGATCTAAATGTGTTTGAACTGATCGCCAAGCAGGTCGGCCATCTCATTGAGAAAAAGCGCGTTGAAGATGAGTTAAAGGAATCGGAACAGAAATTCAGGCTGTTGGCCGAGAATTTTCCAGGTGTGATCTATATCTGTTTAAATGATAAAGATTACACCATGACCTATCTGAATGACAATATTTTGAGGCTGACGGGTTATAATAAACAAAAATTCCTAAAAGGTGAAGTTTCATTCGACGATTTGATCCATCCCGAAGACCGCGACCATGTGCACAAGAAAGTTGACAGGGGCGTAAGGCAGAAAACACCATATATCATAGATTACAGAATTTTAAATAAAGATGGTAAATACAGGTGGGTAAATGAAGTTGGTATAGGAGTTTATAAGGAGGATGAACTGGTTCATCTCGAAGGCGTTATCATGGATGTAACGGAACGTGTGTTGACCGAAAAGAGCCTCGCAGAAAGTGAAGAACGCACGCGTGCACTCGCCCGGGCCGCCAGGGAAGCCATCTTTTTTTCAAAGGATAAGAAAAGTATTGAAACCAATACGGCTGCCTGCGAAATGTTCGGATATTCCTATGAGGAGCTTATCGGCATCCACGGTCTTGAAATTGTTGCTCCCGAGTCGAGGGAGCTGGCCGGTAGGTATATGAAATCCAGTTATTCCAAACCTTATGAGGTGCTTGGCCTCAGAAAAAACGGTGAAAGATTTCCCATGGAAGTCCATAGCCGGAAATACAACTACAGGGGCGAAAAGGTGTGGGTAACGGTTTGCCGTGACGTTAGCAGGCAAAAGGAATACGAAACCCTGATCAAAAAACAGAATGAGGAGCTAAAAATTGCAAGAGATAAAGCCGAAGAATCCGACCGCATCAAAACAGCTTTCCTGGCCAATATGTCACATGAAATTCGTACTCCGCTCAATGGCATCCTGGGATTTGCCGAGTTGCTGGCTGCCGACATCGATCCGGAAGAAAGAAAAGAATATGTACGCATAATTAACTCCTCGGGCAATCAATTGCTTAATATCATCAATGATATCATTGATGTTGCCAAGATCGAAGCAGGAGAACTGGCTATCTATGAGTCCGGATGCAATGTGCAGGAACTTTTGAATGAACTGTATGCTTTTTATTCGAAAAATCTGCATGGACAAAGAAAGAAGCTACTGGATGTTAAATTAAAGGTTCCCAATGAAAATTGCTTTATTTTGACAGATAAAAAGAGATTGCGCCAGGTTCTTACTAACCTAATCGACAATGCCCTGAAGTTCACAAAAGAAGGATATGTGGAGTTTGGTTATGTGCCTAAAGGAGAAAACCTTGAATTCTTCGTTGAAGATACCGGAATGGGGATCGACAAGGCAATGAAGGAACGCATATTTGATCGCTTCATACAGGTGGATGGTTCCAATACACGGGAGTTTGGAGGAACAGGGCTGGGTTTGACCATTTGTAAAAACCTGCTGGAGAAAATGGGCGGCGGCATTCACTTATGGTCCGAAGTAGGTAAAGGCTCGCGTTTTGTTTTTACGATCCCGGATAAAAAACCGAACGCTGAGTTTGGGAAAACGGTTGAAAATCCCTCAAAGAAAAAAAGTGCGGATTGGGCCGATAAAACAATTTTAATCGTTGAAGATGACGAATCGAACTTCTTTTATCTGAAAACCATATTCAAAAGAACCGGCATTGAGATATGCTGGGCGAAAAACGGACGGGAAGCCGTGGAGCAGGTCCGGAACAATTCAAAGATCGATATCGTATTGATGGATATTCAATTACCCATACTTGACGGCTATGAGGCAACGGAAAGAATCAGGGAAATTCGGAAGAATTTGCCTGTTATTGCTCAAACGGCATACGCCATGGTGGAAGATGAGCAAAAGTGTCTGGATGCCGGTTGCAATGCTTACATCTCAAAACCCATAGCTAAAAATAAATTGTTGAATCTTATTGGTAAATATTTTTGAAAGGAAAACATTATGAAATTGTTATTGATCAGTAATTCTACGAATGCAGGAGAAGAATACCTGGGTTGGCCCCGGGAGGCCATTAAAGAATTCCTCAACGGAACGGAAGCAAGAAGTGTGCTTTTTATCCCCTTTGCGGGAGTTGGGCTCTCTGACGAAAGCCTGGAACATTCCTTCGATGCATACGAAAAGAAAGTAAAAGCGGTTTACAGCGAAATCGGCTACGACCTATATTCGATACATAAGTTCGAGAATCCCATACGGGCGGTTGAAGATGCCGAAGCCATTGCTGTTGGAGGAGGCAATACCTTTTACCTGGTTTATATGCTTCATAAGCTCGGGCTGATGAAAGCCATTCGTGAAAAAGTTTTGGAGGGCACCCCTTATATGGGTTGGAGCGCCGGTTCAAACGTGGCCTGCCCCAGTTTGCGAACAACCAACGACATGCCTATTATCGAGCCCGAAAACTTCGGTTGTTTCAACCTGATCCCCTTCCAGATCAATCCTCATTATCTGGATGCAAATCCTGACGGTCATGCAGGCGAAACCAGGCAGCAACGGATTGAGGAATTCCTGGTGGTGAACCGGGAGATCACCGTAGCCGGTTTACGGGAAAGTTCCTACCTGCTTGTCGAGGATGGCAAAATTACATTGGGCGGTGCAAAACCCCTGAGGTTGTTTAAGTTTGGTGAGGAGCCTAAAGAATTTGAGCCCAGAAGCGATCTGAGCTTTTTGATTTAATCCAATTGTTCTTTTGGTTCAACAACTTATAATTAGGTAATTTACCTATTTACATAACTGATTTAATTCTTTATCTTTGATGTAAAAGTAAATCTTCCCATGCGCCCATGTCCTGTTGATTTTACATGGTTGGCATGGTTGGCATTATTATAAAGAACCATCGTTATGCCTTCAAGCAAAACCAATCAACTCCGGCAAAAGGTCGAAAAGCTTCTTCAGGAAAGAGGCCGGGTGGAAAACTTCAGAAAATACGCCCACAAACTGGAAAGACTGATAGAAGAACTCAATGTTTATCAAATTGAAATGGATCTTCAAAACGAAGAACTCAGAAAGTCTGAAGAAAACCACCATATTGAAAAAGAGAAATACAACGATCTGTTTGAGTTTTCACCCGAATCTTTAATTACCCTCGACAAGAACCTTCGGATAACCAACTCCAACCTGGCAACAGTTGATCTGTTAGAGCTTGAACGTTCCCGCCTGCTGTCGCAGCCCTTTTCTAGCTTTGTTCATCCCGATGACCAGGATGACTTTTACAGGCTTTTAAAAAGCCTGGTTGAAAAGAAAGGAGATGCCAGTCTGGAAGTTGATCTATTAAACCACCACAACCTACGGGTTCATGTCAGGATCAGTGCCAGACATTTAAACGACCTTCATTATGCCGACCGGATCATGCTTGTTATCACGGATATCAGCCAGTTAAAAAACACACAGCTTGACCTTAAAAGAAAAAATGAAAGAATACAAAAACAGAATAGAAGGTTAGATAAGCAAAACCATGAGTTTCAGGCCATCAATGAAGAGCTGAGACAAACCAATGAAGAACTTGAGGATTTATATGTGAAACTTCAAAAAAGCGAAAAGAGATATCGCTTGCTATTTGAAGAATCAACCGATCCAAGCCTAATGTTGCAGGGAGATCAATTTGTGGAGGCAAATCAGGCCGCCCTGGATTTTTTGGGTTATAAAGATTATGAAGAGATTGTCGGGAAAAAACCATGGGAGGTATCTCCTCCCAAGCAGGCCGATGGAGAAGATTCACAAAAAAAGGCAAAAGCTTACATTCGTGATGCGATAAAAAAGGGTTATCAGCGGTTTGAATGGTTGCATACCGACAAAAACAACAAAGAGCGCTGGATTGATGTTTCCCTTACATACCTGCCCACAGCTCCCGATCAAAGTATATATACCATTTGGAGAGATATTACCGAAGCGAAAAGATCGGAAGAGATCATTCAGGAAAAGAACGAAGAGATCGCTACCCAAAATGAAGAACTTCAAACCCAAAACGAAGAACTGGCCGAACGTAATGAGCTGATCCTAAAGACAAATGAGCAGCTTAAAATTGAGAGAAACCGCGCTCAACATTATCTTGATGTGGCAGGAGTGATGTTTGTCGCGATCAACCAGGAAGGCATTGTAACCCTGGCGAATAAAAAGGCAGCAGAAATACTGGGTTACAGCGAGGATGAGATCGTTGGCAAGAACTGGTTTGATAGCTTTTTACTAAAAGATAATATCTCCAAAATAAAGGATGTTTTCAACGACATCATGAAAGGGAAACTCGAACAGCTTGAGTATGTCGAAAACTTTGTTGTATCCCGGAGCGGCGAAATAAGAATGATTGCATGGCATAACAGCCTGTTGCAGGGAGAAAATGGTGAGATAACAGGAACCCTTAGCTCAGGGGAAGATATCACCGAAAAACATATGGCCGAAAAAGAGCTGAAAAAGATCGAGTGGCTGCTTAACCCCAAATCAAAGAAAAAAGAACCGCATATCCCGGCATATGGCGATCTGAGAAAACTCAATACCCAACGTACCATCCTTGAGGCTGTCGGTGAAAAAATGCTGAATGAAATCGTTTCCGATTACCTGGATTTACTGGAGACTTCGGCAGCGGTTTATGAGATAAACGGAGATTATGCGGTTGGGATTTTCTCTTCTGAATGGTGCAGTTTTATGGATGAGGCTTCCAGGAATCTTTGTCAAGGATGCAACAACAAGGAAGCCCTCGATTCGGGAAAATGGCATTGTCATGAATCCTGTTGGAAGGATGCTTCTTTGCAATGTATGGAAAAACAGAAGGCTGTCGATATTGAATGCGCCGGAGGGTTGAATCTTTATGCCATTCCAATCCTTGCCAATAAAAAGGTGATCGGAGCGATCAATTTTGGATATGGCGATCCGCCCAAAGATGATGCGGAATTGAAGAAAATTGCTGAAAAGTATCAGGTTTCATTCGAGCGTTTAAAGGAGAAATCGGAAAAATATGAAACGCGTCCCGCATTTATCATTGATTTGGCAAAAGAAAGGCTGGCAACATCGGCGCAACTGATTGGTGAGATTGTTGAAAGAAAAAATTACGAAGAGGCTTTAAAAGAAAGCGAGAAACGCTTCAGAAACATCATCGAATCAACACCCATGGGCACGCTGACCTATGAGCTTCGGGACAACGACCGCCTATTATTCACTGGCTACAACGAAGCCGGCAATGCTATGCTGGAAACGGATTGCAGCCGGTTTGTCGGGAAAACCATAGAAGAAGCATTCCCGGGGCTTATCGAAACCAAAGTGCCGGAAATATACCGGGAAATTGCCCGGACTGGCCGTTCCTGGTTTACCGATCAGATCGACTATGACCATGAAGGAATTAAGGGGGCTTTTGAGGTGTATGCCTTCCAAACCTCCCCCATGATTGTTGCAGTGATGTTCTTGGAAATCACCGAGAAGCTGGAAGCCCAAAGACAAATTAAGGAAAGTGAGGAGCGTTTTAACCTGGCCATGAATGCTGCAAATGACGGACTATACGACTGGAACCTTGAAACCAATGAAATATATTATTCCCCCCGCTGGAAAGGTATGTTGGGCTATGCTCAAGATGAGCTGGAAAACAGTTTTTCGGTTTGGGAAACACTGACTAATCCTGAGGATGCAAAGAAATCATGGGAAATGCTGAAAGAGCATTTAGCCGGCAAAAGAGATCGTTTTGAGATGGAGTTCAAAATGAAACATAAAGAGGGGCATTGGGTGGACATACTCTCCAAAGCCGAAGCTGTTTTCGATGAAAACGGCAAGGCGATCCGCGTGGTGGGAACGCATACAGATATTTCGGAAAGAAAAAAAGCCGAACGGGAGCTTAAAGAGAGTGAAGAAAAGCTTCGCAATATCATTGAGCACAGCACCAATATGTTTTACAGCCATACCACCGATCATAAACTAACCTATGTGAGTCCGCAAGTTGAAGATATTCTGGGATATACCCCAAAAGAGATCCCGGAAGTCTGGATGGATCTTGCAACAGAAAATCCCATTAATGAAATAGGATATGGTTTAACCGTGAAGGCTATTGAGAAAGCCGAACCACAGCCAACCTACCAACTGGAATTAAGGCATAAAAATGGAAAAAAGGTTTGGGTTGAGGTACATGAGGCCCCGCTGGTAAGAAATGGAAAGACAATTGCCATTGTTGGTGGTTTAACTGATATCACGAAACGAAAAAAGGCAACCATGGCCCTGGCCGAAAGTGAAGAATTGTATAAATCACTTGTTTTAGCCAGTCCTGATTCCATCACCTTTTCAAACCTCAGGGGTGAAATTGAGTTTGTTTCACCGAATATGGGAAAAATCCTTAAAACAAATCAGGAGAAAATTATTGGGACTCACCTTAATGATTGGATTGATGACCGAGATCAGGACTTTGCCAAACGCAATGTAAGCAGCATTATGAAGGGTGAATTCCTTGGTATTAACCGCTATCATATGAAAACTGCTAAAAACAATGCATTCATTGGCGAGGTTGTTTCTTCGGCAGTTAAAAACTATGAAGGAGAGATCATTGGCATGGTTTCAATACTCAGGGATGTGACAAAAGATATTGAAATACGAAACGAATTGGATAAGCACAGACAGCATCTGGAAGATCTTGTTAAGGAACGAACCGCGGAAATTGAAGACAAACACAAAGAAGTTGAACGGATGAATAAATTGTTCGTGGGCCGTGAAATCAGGATTAAGGAGTTGCGTGAGAAAGTGAAGGAACTGGAGAAAAAAGTGCAGGAATGATCTGCCTAAATTATACCGATTCGGGACAGGTTTTCAATGATTGACCTTATGCTTCCATCGGTATAACTGAATCTAACAGAAAATGCTTTGCTTTTTCAATAAGATTCAGTATAAATGAGATGTTAACAAAACAATGATTAATACATTATGGGCAAAACCGATCATATTGATTTAGGCAAAACAATCCTCTATTTGCAGGAGTTAAGTTCCATTGATGAGGTGTACAAATATCTGGTTGAGGAGATATACCGGATGATGGGTGGTCGAGGCATTGTGACCCTTGTTGATTATGATACGGAAGATGATTTCTGGAAATTGCATGCGATCAAAGGCGTCGGCAATCAAATGCATAAAGTTATCGATCTCCTGGGTTTCGATTTCAGGAAGATCAGGGGGAAGATCAAAACGGATTTTTACTATGAGATCATCAAAGGTAAATTGGTGAAGGTGGAGTTGAACCTTCCTTTGTTTTTCGGAAATAAGATCAATAAATCAAGTGCCGAAAAGGTGAAAAAACTGCTGTCGTTGGAAGAATTGTATTGCATGGCAATTAGAAGAAACGCAAAGGTATTTGCCAATATCAGCATACTCACCAAGCCACAAACCGATACATCAAATTTCGGTGAAATAGAAGCGTTTATTCAGCATGCCTCTTTGGTCATTGATAAGAAAAATGCTGATATAGCTTTGCAGGAAAACGAAAGAAGACTCAGTGAAGCTCAGAGAATTGCCCGGATCGGACATGTGGAATTTGATGTTGAGAAAGGCAAGGTATGGTGGGCCGATATGATGTATGAATTGTATGAACGCGATCCCAAACTGGGTCCGCCTGATTACAAGGAGGTGATGGCTTATCATAGTCCCACAGATGTGAAGGCGCTTGAAAAATGCATCAGCAACGCTGTAACGAAATCAAAGCCTTACGACATTGATTTAAGCGTTAATTTGCCTAATGGAAAAATAGCTTATTATCATGCCATAGGAACACCGGTTAAGAATAAATCCGGTAAAGTGACAATAATAACCGGAACGGTGCAGGATGTTACTGAAAGGGTTAAGGTAAAATTGGCTCTCGAAAAGCAAAATCAATTTGTTGAAACCGTGCTTGACAATCTTCCTATTGGCCTTGCATTGAATGAGTTTGATGAAGGAATCGCCACCTATATTAATGATAAGTTTTCTGAAATATACGGCTGGCCTAGAGAAGATTTGAAAGATATCAATAGTTTTTTTGAAAAAGCATATCCTGATAGGACTTACAGGGAAAAGATTGCAGCCCAGGTAAAACAAGATGTTGCCTCCGGTGATCCCTCCCGCATGCACTGGGAGAATATTGTAGCCACAACAAAAGATGGTAATAAACGGTTTATCAATGCAGTCAATATTCCATTGTTCGATCAAAACACCATGGTTTCAACGGTTATGGATGTTACAGAACTTCACATGGCAAAGGAAGAGGTTCAGCAACATAAAGAGAAGCTGGAGGAACTGGTTCGTGAAAGAACCGCAGAATTAGAACAAGCAAACAATAGCCTTGTGGAGAAAAATAAGGAACTCAAGCATTTCAATAAGCTGTTTGTTGACAGGGAATTCAGGATTAATGAACTTAAAGAACGAATGAAAAAGCTTGAATCTCAGTTGGGAACAAGTAAAGATAATGATACGGATTAGATAATAAAGAGAGGTTTTTCAGAACAAATGGACGAAGCAAAAATAAGACGTTACTACAAGCTTACAAAAAAGCAGTTGATTTCTAAAATTATTGAACTGCAAGAGAATGCCGGGCTGGAATCCGAAAAGGGAACAGAACCTGAATACAAAGAAGAAAACATCAGGTTGATTTATGAAAATAGCTATGACATCATTTGGCAGATGAATGAAAAGCTTGAACGATTGGAGACGGAGCGAAGCCGGATTTTAGATTCGCTTGATGATCTGTTTTTCTATTACGATAAGGATTTGAGGATTAAAATACTCAACCAGGCAGCAGTTAATTATCTGGGGCACCGTGCTCATAAATGCATTGGAGAAATTTGCTATACGGTGTGGCGTGAAGGGCAGGATGCGCATTGCTGGAATTGTCACGTGTTGGAATCCCTGGAAAATAAAAAAACAAATTACAGAGAAGTCAAGGTAGGGGAGAAAATATATCGTTTTAAATCCGTACCCGTGAAAAATAAAAATGGCGGGATCATAGGTGTTGCCGAGTTCGGCCAGGATATTACAAAGGTAAGGGAAGCGGAAAATGCCCTGAAAACCAGCGAACGCAGATATAGATTGCTCACCGAAACTGCCCGTGATATCATCTGCATACACGGCCTCAAGGGCGAAATAAAATATTTAAACCAGGCTGGTTTGAACCTGATCGGTAAAGGCCCCCACAATGTGATCGGTTCAAATGTGATGGATTATGTGGCGCCCTCATACAGAAAGAAAACCATTGCCCGGCAACAAAAAAGAATGAAAGACGAAAAGGCAATTTTTTTGTATGAATCGGTATTCATTAATTCCGATGGTGACTATATACCTGTTGAGGTTAGTTCTTCCATTATGAGAAGTGAAAACAAGGAAGATGATGTTTTAATTGTCGCAAGGGATATCTCTGAACGGAAAAAAGCTGCACAAAAAATTGAAGATTACTCGAAGGACCTCGAACAGGTCGTTAACAAAAGAACAAGCGAACTGAAAAATCAAAAAGAAGACCTGGAAAAGTCTCAGTTGGCACTGACCTATTTGCTGGAAGATGTGAATGAAAGCCGGGAAGCAATGAACAGGATCAACAAAAAGCTGGAAGAGGTGAATAAGGAACTGGAAGCTTTTTCCTATTCGGTTAGCCACGACCTGAAGGCTCCCCTTAGGGCCATTGACGGATTTTCTCAAATCTTGCTCGAAGATTATACCGATAAACTGAATGAAGACGGAAAAAGGTACCTCCGTATTGTGCGGGAAAATACCCAGAAAATGGGCGATCTGATCCAGGATCTGCTGGACTTTTCAAGAGCAGGAAGAAAAAAACTGAAAAAAAGAAAGCTGGACCTGCAAAGCATTACGCATGATGTTGTAAATGAGGTCAGCAAGGAAACTGCAGAGAGAAAATTAAGTTTTGATATAGCGCCTCTCCCGAAAGTTGAAGGGGATGAAAATCTGATCAGGCAGGTGTTATTCAACCTAATATCCAATGCCGTTAAATTTACAAGGAATGAAAGTGAATCCCAAATAAAAATAAAGGCAGAAGAAAACGACGCTTACCACTGGATTTCAGTCAAAGACAACGGTGTCGGCTTCGATATGAAATATGTTGATAAGCTCTTTAATGTTTTTCAACGTCTGCATACAGTCGATCAATTTGAAGGAACCGGCGTTGGGTTGGCGCTTGTTAAACGCATTGTTAAAAAACATGGAGGCGAGGTGAAAGCGGAAGCCAAACCCGGACTGGGCGCCTGCTTTTCTTTCTCACTACCCAAAACATATGCTGAATGATTCAGGCTGAAAATATTATGTTATATTTATAAAAAAAATGTCCTATGGAAATACGCGAAAAAGCAGAAATATTGCTTGTTGAGGACAATCCTAACGATGTGGAACTTACAGAACGCGCACTGAAAAAGCACAAGCTCGGTGTGCGCATGCATGTGGTTCGCGACGGAGAACAAGCGCTTGATTACATTTTTTGTAGAAACACCTTTAAAGATAGAAACAACAACGAATTACCCAAATTGATTCTGCTGGATTTAAAGCTTCCGAAAGTTACCGGGCTGGAAGTGCTTGAAAAAGTGAAAAGCAACGAGCGAACCAGAAACATTCCGGTAGTTGTGTTAACCACCTCGCGTGAAGAGCGTGATATGGTGAAAAGTTACGAACTGGGTGTGAATAGTTATATCGTAAAACCGGTTGATTACAATAAATTTGTTGATTCCGTCGCTGAGATCGGCCTTTACTGGCTGTTGATGAATGAGATACCGGATTACAAATCTGAATAGTTATGAAGATAAAGCAACTTAAACTATTGATACTGGAAGATTTGAAGGCTGACGTGGAACTGATTTGCCGCGAACTCCGAAAAGCCGGATTCAATTTTGATTTCCACAGTGTGGATAACAAAATTGATTACCTGGAAGCCATCAAGAGTGAGTCCCCCGATCTGGTCATCTCCGACTATGGCCTGCCGCAGTATGATGGCATTTCAGCCATCAGCGACTTGCAAAAAATCAATCCCGATCTGCCTATTATCATCGTTACGGGTTCGCTGGATGAAGAAACCGCGGCGCAGACCATCAAGTCGGGCGCCTGGGATTATGTGGTAAAAGAACGCCTTTACAGATTGCCTCCTGCCATCGAACAGGCCCTCAAACGAAAAGAGGAAACAGACAAGAAACGCAGGACAGAGGAAAAGCTCAGGGAAACCGAATCCGCCTTTGAAGGCTTGCGCAGCAATGTCCCCCTGGCCCTTTATCGTTCTACCCTGGATGGATATCTGCTGTATGCCAACCCGTCCTATCTTGAAATGTTTGGTTTTGAACAACTGGAGCAAGCGCTTGAAAAACCGATCCGGGATTATTATGTCAGGCCTGAAGAAAGAGAGGCATTATTGGATAAACTGAATGAGGACGGACTGGTAAGAAATTATGAGATTGAACTGTTAAGAAAGGATGGGAGCAGTTTTTGGGGTTCATTTAATATCCGGACCATTTTTAATTCGGATGGCGATCACTTGTTTCAGGATGGTATCATTGCCGACATCACCGAACTCAAGAAGGCCAGGGAGGAATTGATCAAGGCCAAAGAGGAAGCCGAGAAAAGCGATAAGCTTAAAACTGCTTTCCTGGCCAATATGTCGCACGAAATCAGGACGCCCATGAATGCCATTATCGGTTTTTCCGACCTGCTGGGTGATCCTGCTTTCAACCGCGAAGATGTCCGTGATTTTACGAAAAACATACAGCGAAACAGTGAAACCCTTTTGCGCATTATAACCGACATCATTGATGTGGCAAAGTTGGAGGCCGGTCTGCTCGAAGTTGATCGGAAATGGGTCGATATCAATGATCTGGTCGGCGATGTATATCAAAGTCTTTTGCGGGAATTCAACGATCGGATAAAAAATGTTGAATTCAAATTCCGTCTTGAAACCCCCAATGATACCCAGGTTAGAACCGATCCGGGCCGGATTGAGCAGATCATCCGCAACCTGGTTGGCAATGCATTTAAATTTACGGAAAGTGGATTGGTGGAGTTGGCCTGTTATATTGAAAATGACGAAATTGTTATCCGGGTGATGGATACCGGCCTGGGCATCCCGAAAGAAAAACAAGACGTGATCTTTGAACGTTTCAGACAGGTTGATGACAGCAATACCAGGGAATTTGGAGGAACCGGGCTGGGACTGACCATTGCCAAAAGCCTGGTCGAAAAAATGGGTGGCCGCATGTGGCTTGAATCCGAACTCTATCAGGGCTCAACTTTTTATTTTTCCTTGCCCTCTAAAGCAAAAAGGCATGAACGAGAAAAGAAGGGGCTGCTGCAAGAGAAATCTGCCGGGGAATACAATTTCAAAGATAGAGTGATCCTGGTAGCTGAAGACGTCGATTCCAATTTTCTATATGTGGAGACCATTTTACAACCGACAGGGGCAAAGGTGATCAGAGCTGAGAACGGGAAGGTGGCTGTCGAAATGTTTGATAAACAATCAAAAGTTGATCTTATTCTAATGGATATTCAAATGCCTGAACTCAATGGATACGAAGCAACGCGTGAAATACGCAAACTGGATAAGCAGGTTCCCATCATCGGGCAAACAGCCTACGCCCTTTCAACCGACAGGGACAAAGTGCTGGAGTCGGGTTGCAACGATTATTTGAAAAAACCGATCAGGAGAAATCAACTGCTCGATACAATCGCAAAATACCTTAACGGGCGAAAATGATAACGGATCAGCTTTACAATAAATATTTCGAGGCCCTGCTAGATGGCGACCGGCAAGCAGTTGTTGCAACGGTTAACCATTTGATTGATCAGGAGGTTGGAATAAGGCAAATCTATAAAGATCTTTTTCAGCGCGCACTTTATCAGGTGGGGGAACTATGGGAGCACAACAAATTAAGCGTAGCCACAGAACATCTGGCAACTTCACTGGTGGAGCGGCAAATGAGTATGGTTTACCCATACATGTTCAGTACCGAGCGAAAAGGGAGAAGAGCGGTTGTTACATGCCTGGCCAATGAGTATCATCAGGTGGGGGCGCGCATGGTTGCGGATATCTTTGAGATGAACGGATGGGATGGGTATTTCCTTGGGGCCAATACCCCACAAAGCGAGGTGTTGTCGATGATCAGTGAAAGGAAGCCCGATATCATCGCATTGTCCGTTAGCGTTTCTTTTAATTTTTCCGTGATGAAGGAAATGGTCGATCTGATCAGGGAAAACTTTCCGTCCCAATCCATAATTGTCGGAGGTCAGGCATTCAGATGGGGAGGTCAAAATCTAATTAAAAATATGGATGAGGTTAAATTGATCCTGAGCCTTGAGGAACTCGAGTCATTTATTGGAAATTACAATTGATGCGCAATGAAGAAGTCGGCTATCCTGAATAAATATGTCAATGAGCATGCAAGTATCATCATGATGCTTATGGATGAAAGGGGCTTTGTTAAAAAATCCAATGTTTTTGCCGAACGGATATTGGGTGCTGAGATTGTGGGTAAAAATATCCGGAACCTTATTCTTGATTTTACCGGTGAATTGAGCCTGGATAAGCTGTTGGAGAGCAATGGCCCCCTTTTGCTGAATGTGAAAACGCCCGAAAATCTTCCCGAAACATTTTATTTCAGTTTTTATAAAACAGATGATGAGCTTACCTTGGTTTTGGGCGAACAAAGTGAAAAAGAAAATGTCAAACTTAGACAGGAATTACTCGCGCTCAACAATGAGCTGAATAATCTTAGCCGTGAGTTGTACAAGAAAAACACGGAACTTCAGCAGATGAATGAGCAGAAGAATGAGTTTCTGGGCGTTGCCGCGCACGATCTGCGCAACCCAATCGGCCTGGTTATGTCATATTCCGATTATTTGCAGGATGAATTGCGCGACAGATTGAATGATGAAGAAATGGATATCCTGAAAACCCTTGAATCGCAAAGCCAGTTTATGTTGGATCTGTTGAATGAGCTGCTGGATTTTGCGCGCATTGAATCGGGCAAGGTGAAGCTCGATATGGAAGTTTTTGACTTGCTTCAACTTGTAAGCAAGTCAATTCGCCTGAACAAACCTTTTGGAGATAAGAAGGATATTCGGATCGATATAAAGACGGCTTTGGATAGTTTGCCGGTAAATGCGGATATGGGTAAAATCGAGCAGGTGATGAATAACCTGCTATCCAATGCCGTTAAGTTTTCCGAAGCAGGGACAAATGTAGAGGTTGAGCTTAAGGAAAAGGGGGGATATGCCCGGGTTTCTGTTAAGGACCAGGGGCCGGGAATACCCGAAAAGGAATTGCCCCTGTTGTTCAAAACCTTTTCCAAAACTTCGGTACGGCCCACAGCCGATGAGAAAAGCACCGGCCTGGGTCTGGCTATTGTGAAAAAGATTATTGATGCCCATGCAGGCAGTATTCGCGTTGAAAGCAAAGCGGGAGCAGGTTCCGAGTTTATATTCCTGTTGCCGGCTCTTGGACGAAAATGAAATGATCATGTATACTGAATCTTATTAAAAATGCAAAGCTTTTTTCTGCTAGATTCAGTTATACCGATAGAAGCAGGAGGTCAATCATTGCAAACTTATTCCGAATCGGTATAATATTTTGAACTTATGACAAAAAAAGAATTGATAAAAGATGCAGCTAAGCTCAGGCAACCTTCTGAGGAGGCGGCCCGGACATTTTCAGCGCACAGCCATGAACTGTTGTCGGAACTAAACCGCTGGTTGGAGCAACGCGACGACCTGAAAAAAATGATCGGCAAAGAAAACCTTGCCATGATGCGCGACAACCACGCCAACCAAGTGCGTTTCATGGAATCCGTATTTAAGGCATTCGATCCACAGGTTTTTGTTGAAACTTTGTTATGGGTATTCAGGGCCTATCGCTCACATGGTTTTCAACTGGCTTACTGGCCGGCTGTTTTAAACGCCCTGCATGAGATCATAAAGGAAAAACTTCCTGATCAGTTGCAGGATGAGATATTGCCGTTCTATACCTGGATACAATTGCATATTCCCCAACTGGCGAACTTGTCGGAGCCGGTATAATTAAATAATTTCTTCTTTATTTATGATCAACATGGGGATCTCATTTTCTTTAATGAGTTCTTCAGCCATACTTCCGAAAATCAAATTCTTAAGCCCTTTTCGGCCATGGGTGATCATGGCGATCATATCCGCTTTGATCCGTTTTGCAAAACCGTTTACGCCCTGAACGGCGTTTTTTTCGTCAATGGTGTTCAGGGTGTAGTCTTTTATGCGGTAATCTTTTGCAACCTTTTCAAGCCGTTGCAGAGATACTTCCGTAGTTAAACCGCTTGAATTCAATATGTGCAACAGATGCATTTTGCCATTCACCTCTTCTCCAAATTCTACGATCTTCTCCAGGCCTTCAAATAATTCATTGTCAACATCAAGTGGGATCACAAGGTTTTTCGGTTCGAAACTTTTGATCTCCCTTTTTGTGGTGATCACCGGGCATTTTGAAACCCGGATCACTTTTTCGGTGTTGTTGCCAACGAAATGTTCAACAAAGTTCTGGCTGCTGTTTGCACCCATAACCACCAAATCAATATCATTGTTCACGATAAACTGATCGATGCCGTTTTTCAGATTGCCGAACTCGATGCCTGGCTCCATCTTAATACTGTAAGATTTATATTTTTCTTGGAGTGCCTCCATTCGCTGCAGGTTTTTCCTGACAAGCTCAACGGTAAAGCGGTCCTGTTCGTTCCGGGGAAGTTTATTCACATCGCCATAGGCAGAAAAGGTGGTTCCCTGTGGGGGGTAGATGATATTCAGAAGAAAAATCTCCGCATTGAGCTTTTTTGCAATTTGCAGGGCCATCAGCAGTCCGTAGTCGCTTAGCTTACTGAAATCAGTTGGTGTTACAATCCTCTTCATTGCTTAATCCTAACTTTTGAATAATTGTTTTTCTTTCAGTCCTGCCAATCCCATGCCACTCTTTTGGTGGATTCTCTGATAACAATGTGTTATTTATATTTGTTTTATCATCAAATGGAGTTGTTTTTGCTTATCAATTGGCATTTTTATAAGCGGTGTGGAAAACTGTTGGTAAAAATGTTTAACTTTAAAACCCGGAAGTGAGCAAAATGTGGAGTTTATTACGCATGTTGTTCTTGATAATGATTTGCTATGAGAAAAATTAATATGGATTACATCCAAAAGCAATTCGGCGGGCCTGATAAATTTCTGGAGCAGTTTGGCAAGTCCAAGAAATTATACAACATAATGCCGGAAGGTATAGCCGTTATTGATTCCAATCTTGAGGTGTTGGATCACACGGATCATTACCACAAACTTTTTGGAAAAAGTTCGCCTAAGCCAGGCAACAATCTTTTTATTAAAGATTTATACCCTGAAAATTCATTGGAAACAGTTTTATCCGATACGAAAAATTGCTTGCAATCAAAAGACTGTATGAATTCAGTTTATGAATTCAAAACCGAAAAGGGTAAGCTTACTATTGAAAGAACCCTGATACCGGTATCGGACGAAGACGGAGGCGTTGCTTATGTCGTTGAAACCGTGCGTGACATCACGCATCAGATGTTTTCCCAGGATTTTATTCTCCAAAGCGAATACCTCTACCGGAAAATGATCGACAGTATTCCCAATGTGTTTATACTTTTATTAAATGAAAAAACATTCATTGAGATTGCTGAAGGACCCGAACTGAGACTTTTGAAAATTGACAGAAAACAGGTGGAAGGAAGCGATCCTTCAGTGCTCTTTGAAGGGGAGCAATTGAAAAGCATCAATACCATCATTGAGTTGTCGTTTAGGGGAAGTACAATCACCAATGAAATGGAATACAAAGGCAATACATATTATGTTCAGGCCGTACCCCTGTCGAAGAAAGAGCCTGTACAAAATGTTATGTTGGTATTTGAGAACATAACACAGGATAAGATCAACGAAGATGTGCTCAAAAAGGCAAAACTGTCGGCCGAAAAGGCCAATATGGCCAAGAGTGAATTTCTTGCCAATATGAGCCACGAGATCAGAACCCCCCTAAGTTCGGTGGTTGGTTTTGGCGATCAGCTGGCCAAAACCAGGCTCGACAACAAGCAGCAAAGTTACCTGGACGCCATTCAGTTGTCGTCCAAACATTTGCTGTCCATTGTTAACGAAACCCTTACCCTTTCGCAAGTCGAGTCAGGCGAAATTCAGTTCGAGCTCAAGCCCTTCAAACTGAACGACATTTTTAATGAGGTTGATAATATTATGCGGATCAAGGCTGAGAAAAAGCAACTTAATTTGAGCTTTTATAGCTCAACCCGCCTGAATAAACCGCTATTGGGTGATGAGGGTCAGTTGAGGCAGGTGATCATCAACCTGGTAAACAATGCCATCAAATTCACGGAAAAGGGAAAGGTGCAGGTTCTGGCCGATATACTCGAGGAGAGCGACGAGGGATGTCTGGTGAGGATTGATGTGGCGGATACCGGTATCGGTATACCGGCGAACAAGCAGAAGGCAATTTTTGAGGAATACTACCAGGACGACACAGGCATCACGAAAAAATATAGCGGTTCGGGCCTCGGGCTGACCATCAGCAAGACACTGGTCGAATTGCAAGACGGAACACTTTCTGTTGAAAGTGAGGTTGGATACGGCAGCACTTTCAGCATTATCATCCCTTTTAAAAAGACAGACGCTATTCCTGAGCAAACTCCCTCTGACGGGATGATAGAGGCTGAAAAGTTAAGAGGTAAGAAAATTTTGCTTGTTGATGATGATGATATGGTCAGGTTGCTTGGCGAAAGCATACTTGAAGAATGGAAGGTGGAATTTGAAATGGCGGTTGACGGCTGGGATGCGTTGGATAAACTTGAGGATGATTTTTATGATGTTATCTTGCTTGACATACATATGCCCGGCATCAGTGGTATGGAGGTAGCAAAAAGGTTGAGAGCACGATACCAGCCTGGCGGAAGGCAACCGCATATACTTGCCCTTACTGCCAATGTGCTGAAACGGGATCTGGAACATTTTATGGAAGCCGGCATGGATGATTATCTTACTAAACCCTTCAGAGAGGAGGAGCTGTTCAAAAAGATTATTCGCTTGCTGGGATACAGCAGAGTACTGCCTCCGAAAAAGGATGAAGAAAAGGAAAACATCAAGGTTGAAAAAAATGGTGCGCTATTTGATCTGGGTGAATTGAAACAATTTGGTAAGGGAAAGAAAGAGTTCATGGAGAAAATGGTAAATACATTTTGTAAAAATTCTTCCAGCGCCCGCTCAATGATGTCTTATTACCTTGAAAAAGAGAGATGGGATGAACTTGCCGGGGTAGCCCATAAGTTGCTTCCCTCCAGCAAGCATTTGAAAGTGAATAGCCTGATCCCCAAACTCGATTATATTGAAACCAATCTCAAATCCGATAAACCCGATTATGACCTGGTAAAAGCCAAAACCCTGGATGTGATCGAGATCATTACCAAAGTTAACAAAGCCTTAAAGGAGCATATCGCATGAAAAAAAACATTTTGATCATTGACGACGATACCTATATTTGCTCATTGCTTGATGAGTATCTGAGCGGTCAGGGATACAACACGGATACAGCATTCACAGGAAGCAAGGGCCTGAATAAAATTAATGATAAAGCTTTTGACCTGGTGCTTTGCGACTACCGCTTACCCGACAATGACGGACTCACTATTTTACAAGGCATCAAAAAGCTGTCACCGCAATTGCCTGTTATTATCATCACTGCTTATGCTGATGTACAACAGGCCGTGCGTTTGATCAAGGCCGGCGCTTTTGATTATGTGACCAAACCCATCCGGCCCGAAGAGATCACCACCATTGTGAAAAGCGCCTTGCGAAAAAGAAGAAGCTCCCGCTCCAAAGAGCGCTTTGAAAAAGAATTCATCATTGGCGAAAGCCCGCAGATGAAGAAGGTGTTGGAACTGGCCAAAGTTGTCGCCCCAACCGACATGACCGTTTTGATAGAAGGGGAAACCGGTACGGGTAAGGAATATATATCACGTGCCATCCATTACAATAGCAAAAGAAAAGATAAACCTTTTGTGGCGGTCGACTGTGGCGCCATTCCGCATGAGTTGGCCAACAGTGAACTGTTTGGCCATGTGCGGGGCTCATTTACCGGGGCCATCAAAGACAAAGAAGGTTCATTTCAGGCAGCCGAGAGCGGAACCCTTTTCCTGGACGAGATTGGGAATTTGCCCTACGAAGTGCAGGTGAAACTGTTGCGGGTTTTGCAGGAAAGGGTGATCAACCGCGTTGGCGAGAACAAGAATATTGAAATTGATGTGCGCATTATAGCTGCTTCCAACGAGCCCCTGCTCAATATGGTGAAGGAGAATAAATTCAGAGATGACCTTTATCACCGCATCAATGAATTTAAGATCAATGTGCCGCCTCTGAGGGAACGCAGTAAGGATATCCTGATCTTTGCCGAAAAATTCAGGGAAGAAGCCAACGAAGAACTGGAAAAAGATGTGCAGGGGTTTAGCAAGGAAGTTAAATCCATTTTTATGAATCATAGATGGCTGGGAAATTTCAGGGAATTGCGCAATATGATTAAACGTGCTGTGTTGCTGGCCAAATCGGATGAAGTTCTTGTGGAAGACTTGCCTGAGGATATGCTTGGTATTGATTCCGCTTATGAATATACTTCAATTGACGGAGATAAGAGTGGAAACCTGAAAGAAGCAGCCGTATCCGCCGAAAAGAAAGTTATACTGAACACCCTGGAAAAAGCGGACTACAATAAATCCAAAGCCGCCAAACTTTTGAATATCGACAGGAAAACACTTTATAATAAATTGAAGCAATTCGGTATCGCACTGAATAAAACTTCTTAAAGGATGTAGATTTTCTTTCACATGCTGATTTTTTTTCATTGATTTTATTATTAAAAATGAAAGGCAAATAAATAGGTCTTCCTTCTTGAATGCTTGACAGATGTGTGTTCTGCAAAGTGTCGGATTTGTGGCACATTTTTTTATTCCACTCATATAACAAACAAACACAAAAATGAAAAAGAAAATGATATCCATCAACAACCCATATAGTGAAAGGCCTGTTGATATATGTGAGAACCTGAAAGAATACTTTATCAACATCTCTATGCCTGATTTTCAGCAGGAAGATGTAAGTGTTAATGTTACCCATGATATGTTGAAAATATCAGTGATCAGGCAGATCATGGTTCCCAACAGAAAAGAAAAGCTTTATGAAAGAAAATTTAAGCTTCCTGCCAACGCCGATCCGCATTCGATAAGAGCTAGCCTGAATTCAGGTATCTTATCCGTTAGAATTGATAAGTCGCATAGTAAAATCACTGCTTAATAAAAGGAGGAAACAATGGAAGAGAGAATCAATTTGAGAGATTTTAAAAGCAACTGGAATGATGTTAAACGCCGCCTAAAGGATAAATATCCCCATCTCACTGAGCGGGACCTGGAGTACACCGAAGATGAGGAAATTTTTGTCGGGCGTATTCAAAGCCGGCTGGGCGGACAAAAGCGAAAGGATATCATCGAAACCATCAAGACCTTATAAAACACCCTGTCAATCTTCATATACACCCGGCTCTGGTCATTTACTGGCCGGGGCCGAATTTTTTATGGAAAAAGTAAGAAAATACTACAACCGGCACAGAGCCGAAGAAGACAAACGGCTCGACTACCATGTTTTTGAAATGCCTGTTACAAGGCACTTTATCAACCAATATATTTCCCCGGGGGAAGAAATATTCGATGCGAGTTGCGGAACCGGGCACTATGCCGAAGCACTTATCCGTGATGGCTATAAGCTTGGACTGAATGATCTTGCGGATGAAAATATCCGCATCGTTAAAGAGCGCCTTGGCGGAAATCCCAATATTCTCTTCATCGAACGTTCGGAAGCCCTCGAAAGCAAAGGCTGGGAAAAACGCAATTGGGATGCGGTATTGCTGATGGGGCCGCTTTATCATATGATCAGCAGGGAAAAACGGCTGATGCTTTTGAAAAGGGCCGCAGCCTCGCTTAATCCGGGCGGCTTTGTTTTTTCTGCTTTTATGACCCGCAGCGCAGCCCTGGTTTATGGTTTGAAAAACAATCCCGAAGGGATCAATTATCCTGACGGAGCTGAAAAACTATGGCAGACCGGTGCCGACAACCATTTTGTTGAAGGTACCGAAGCTTTTACAAATGCTTATTTTGTGCATCCCTCCGAGATCAATCCATTGATGGCGGAAGCCGGTTTGAAGCCCCTGCACCTGGCTGGCGCGGAAGGTGTATTCGGCGAGCGCTTTGACTTGTATCATAACCTAAACCCGGAACTTAAAAAGAAATGGCTCAACTTTATTGTCAGGTATTGTGAAGACGAGGAAATGGTGGCCAACTCAAAGCATCTGCTAAGCGTGGCAAGAAAAATCAATCATACGTAGATATATATACCCATAATGTTAATCATTGTGTTGTAAAATTTCTACATAATGTGGAGGTACTGGATTGATTATGTTTTAAACTACTGGACATCAGCTTTCTTAAATGGTTTTTCCACAGTATCGGTTGATGGCAGGATTTTTTTACTCTTTTCACCAAATTAAAATTATTTGTTATGAGTCAATATCATGAACCGACTGAAGAATTAAGTGAAAAAGCACGCAATATTACACGTGCACTGCTGAGTTTGAAAGAAGAGATCGAAGCGGTGGATTGGTATAATCAGCGTGTGGATGTGACAAAGGATGAGCATCTGAAAAACATACTGGCACACAATCGTGATGAAGAAATCGAACATGCCTGTATGACCATTGAGTGGCTCCGCCGGAATATGGACGGTTGGGACGATGAACTTCGGACCTATCTTTTCACCGAAGGAGATATTACCAATCTGGAAGCAGGAGAAGAGGAAGAAGCTGAAGAAGATCAATCAGATTTAGGAATTGGGAAAATTAATAAATAAGGTATTGTTATGGATATTTTAAAAAAGAAGATGGCTCCCATTTCAGATAAAGCATGGGAGGAAATAAATGAGCAGGCAGAGGATGTCTTTAAAACGGATTTATCCGCCAGGAAGTTTGTGGATGTTGACGGCCCGCATGGGCTGGAGCTGGGTTCCGTTTCTGCGGGTCGACTGGAGATTCCAAAGGCACAGGATGAGGAAGGGCTTGAATACGGATTGTATAAAGTTTTGCCGCTGCTTGAAACCCGTTCAAAATTTGAGCTTGATCTGTGGGAACTCGACAATGTCGACCGAGGCGCGGAAGACATCGACCTGGAATCACTCGAAAAAGCCGCCAAACGAATGGCCCGTTTCGAGGAGAATGTGATTTACGAGGGTTTGAAAAATGCAGGTATAACCGGACTTAAAAGCCGTTCGGAACACGAAAAGGTTGAATTCCCGGAGGATCCGTCCAAAATCCTTCATGCTGTCACAAGGGCCATAAGTATGTTTAAGAGCGCTTCGGTTGAAGGGCCATATTCACTTGTGCTCGATATCGATAAATGGGAAAAAGTATCGAGCTATGTTGGAGATTATCCGCTTAGGCTTCAACTGGAAAATCTGCTTGACGGAAAGATCATCCTGGCGCCCAACCTGAACGGTGCCTTATTGGTGACTGAACGCGGAGGGGATTTCCGCCTTACGCTCGGACAGGATCTTTCAATTGGATATGAATCGCACGACAGCCGGAATGTTCAGTTATTCTTTACCGAGTCGTTCACCTTTCAGGTGCTCGATCCGGCGGCTGTGATCAATATCGGGTAAAATAAAAAAGCATGGTATGAATACAATAGGCTGTCCCAAACTTATGAGACAGCCTGTATTCCTTTTCCTTATTTAAAGCTTGTTTTGCATGTCATCGGATGACTTATTCATAAATAGCACCAGGTTGAAATGTTTAAAATCCAATTTGCAAACAAGTCATCCGATGACTAAAATTACTGGACTTTAGCAATATTTCTTCAGAAAGCTACCCCGACCCGCATGCCGCCGTTCAGCAAAATGCCCTGGTATCCTAAATCGAACCAGTCGTAATTGAAGTTTTCCTGCAATGCTCCATCGCGATTGTCGAAAGACATTCGGAAAGCCACCCCTCCGTATAGATCCAGGTAAAGGATATTGTTGATCAGAAACTGGTACCCAAGCAATACGTTGGGCCCGGTTTTGAAAAGGTTTGAATTTTCGAGTCTTTCTTCCATGACAAAATAGGTGTTGCCGTTTTCTGTATATTCCACCGGGATAAAAATTTCATCTTCAACGGTATAATACTGAAACGTGATCCCAGGCATGAAATAGGGCCCCTTCGGCCGCTTGCTCTCACTCAGGTATAAACGGTATCCCAAATCGAAGCCGACTCCGCTCATTTCTTCATAATCCCAATTATAACTTTCATCGTTGTAATAAAACTGTGGCGAAACCACCAGCCACTGATTTTTGGCGTCCGATATTTTAAAATCAAAATCCAGCCTTAAACCGTTGATAAAAGTGTAGTAAGGGGCAAATCCCGCCATAAAACCAGGTTGTTTTTTTTGTTCTTGCTGCTGTTCCTGTGCAGATACGCCTGATGCTGCGACCATAGCGATCAAAATAATTGCAATCAACTTTTTCATTTCCTTGTGTTAGTTTCCGATTAATATTTCACTGATCTTTTCAATGTTCCCGTCTTCGATTTTGTATTGGTAAAATCCGTTGTCGCCAATCACGAAGAGTTTGTTGTCGTTATAAATCACGTCATTGGCCTGAATGTCGCTGAAATGCATAAGCTGAATGATGTTTTCGGGATTCGAAACATCCAGCACTTTCAGGCCGTTGTCGCAAACATAAAGGGTGTCGTTATGGATGGATAAACCCAGGGGTGAATTCATATTTTTACTTGCCGCAAGGCTAGGGTTTTCAAGGTCGCTAATATCGACCACCTGCAGTTCGTTGGTGTTGCGCCAGCACCAGTTGTTTGCCGTGTTCAGCGTAACATAGGCATAATCCTGGTCGGCCACTACCGGGTCGCATGATTTGATGTGACTGAAAAAGGAAACCTCAAAGGGATTTGCCGGGTTGTTTATATCATAAATATACATTCCGGTTTGAGATCCCAGGAACAAATGATCTCCTCTTGGAAAGATGGTTTCGATCCCGAACCCGATTTGTTTTTCATTTTTCAGCACAGGTTTTTCTGTATTTTCCACACTGAAGATAAGCATGGAGTTATCATCAACCGTGTAAAGGTGATCGTTTGCAATGGTGAAACGCGCGAGGGATCCGCCGATGCCGGCTTCACTGCCGGGTGAAAAGTCGTTGTCGGTACTTTCCTCACAGGCAGCCAGGATGATCAGGCCGGTCAGGATCACGCTGGCAAAATATAAATATATGGATGTTTTTTTCATGATCGCCTTAGTTTTTAATCCATTTCACAACAATTGAATTCTCGGGCCGGGCCTGCTCAACTTCCCAGGGAATATACCAGCCGTCGGGGGAGCGCAATTCGGGAAATACATTTCTGACCCGTTCCGTTATCTCTGCGCTGTTGTATTCCTGCCCAAATTTAACGGCGATCAGGTCGACCGCGTTATCGGCATAAAGCACATTGCCTTTCATGGCTATGTCGATACATCCGTCGATTTGAAGAAAACCGATCTTTACGGGGTTGATGGGATTGCTGTTGTCGATGATATGCACACCGCTGTATTTTTCATTTACAAAGATGTAATCATCCTTCAGGTAGATTTTCCCGGGGTTTTCAATGGTTCGAGCTTCGTGTAGTTGAACGGCATTTTCCATGTCGGTTCGGTACATGAACACCGGTTTGTAATCGCTGTATGGTTCGTAAATATCGGAACCTGAGAGAAACAGCACTGCTAACAGCAACAGCACCAAATGTGGTTTTTTCATGATCTTCGTTTTGGTATTTAATTGTTATGAACGGCGGGAAACAACCCAAAATTATACCAACTACAATGATTCGGGTTAATTTATAGTAAAACTTATGAAGGGGATGCTCCCTTCATATGGGATAGGAGGGCAAGCCTTTAAAATGTAAGATGGGATTATTATTGAGCCGCTGAAGGTAAAATTATCTAACCATCAGCTTCTTAACGCCTTTTCCATTTTCTGTTTCCACGATGAGATGATAAACTCCCACTGGAAAACTACTGACATCCAATAAAAAATTCCCGGTAAAAATTTCTTTGGTAAATATGTTTCTGCCTGAGATATCTTCCAATCTAAGCTTTTGGATATTCTCACCACATTTAACAACAACATTGTCATTGGCGGGATTGGGATATATTGCAAAATCGACTGTACCGTATTCCTCAACACCCACTTCCCAGTTTACCTGCACGCTGTTGGAGTGGGTGGATTCCCCTTCGGAATAATAGGCTGTAACCGTGTAGGTGTAAGAACCGTAATTCGGGAGCACATCGCTATAGGATTCACCGGATGCTGTTCCGATGCTGTTGCCATCCCTGTAAATTTTGTAATACTCAAAACCTCTCGATGCTGTGTTGCCCGAAAGAAAGGTTTCCACCGTTTGGCCCTTTTCATTGGAGTATTGCACCAGGGCTTCATGGCTGCCCATGTAAAAATAATCGTCGATCTGGCTCATTTCGGTAAATCCGTCGATGTGGTTCCCGAAATAAAGACTCTGGTTCCAGTCGCTGTCGTCAACCCCAACATACGGGCCTCCCGATTCGGTATTGTATGTTGCCACGAGAAAAGACTGTTCGTTCACGGCAACATCTTCCATATCGCAATATATCCATTGATCCTCCTGTCCGTGAGTGTTGAACGGGCCTGAGAGAATGGTGCCGCCATCCGATGAAAGTACATAAACTTCCATAGGACCACTGAAGTTGCTGTAGGATGTGGTTAGAAACCTCACCTGCTTAACGATGGCAGGATATTCGGGCAGGGTGATCATTTGAGCCAGTCCGGCGCCCCCGTTTGTAGATGAAAAAGAATTCTCGAATGTACCGTCATGATATGAAATCCATTCTTCGGTGCCGCCGCCCGGGGCGATCCAGTTCAAATTTACATCGGATCCGTTGCTGCCGGCCACCAGGTTGGTGGGGGCTGCCAGAGAGCCGGATGTTACCTCAACCTGGACCGGCCCTTCGCCATTCGACTCACCTTCAGTGTAAACGGCCGTAACAACATAGCTATAGATGCCGGCGGACAGGCCGTTATCCGCATAGGTGGTGCCGGTGATCAGGCTGGAGTTGATCTTTGATCCGTTCCTGTATAGGTTATAACCCAGAAGGCCTTTAAACCGGCCCGATTGATTTGCCATAGGTTGAACCGCAATTTGGTCAGGGTTTCCGGTTTTTATTTGCCTGCAATAGTTTGGGGTGATTTCAATATCCGGAATAATTCCAAGTTCCTCGCGGCTACCGTCCGAATACTCCACCACGGCACGGATCAGGTAAGCTTCGTTCCACATGCTCCAGCTCTGGCTGTTGTCGTTATGATCCCAGGAGCGTCCGTTGTTGAGGTCTTCATCATAACCCAGATAGGTATAGTCGTTAATTGAACCGAAGCCCAGCAGGAAATCACCATTCACGAAAACATCCTCATTGCTGATGTCGATGGTGAGCCAGTCGTTGTCCACTGCGGTAGCATTGCTTTCGAAAAGCAGGTTGCTGGTGGGCTGACCGCCGCTCCAATCAAATATCTTTGCTTTAAAAGTATTGTCGCCGGCATCGGCCGTGGTATAAAATTTCAGGCTGATGATCCGGCAGCTTTCAGCAGGCGACATATGGGTGCTCATGGTGTAGCCTGGATACTTGTATGCTCCGGTGGAAATATTGTTATCGTAGATCAGTTCTTCGGTTGTTGATCCCCCGCCCGGTGCAGTCCAGCTCAGCGAGACATTGGTTCCGTTGACCGAGGCGGAAAGGTTGTCGGGCGGTTCCAGCATTGAACCGCTTTGCACTGCCTGATGGGCATTGAGGCGGCCATATCCCATTTCAAGGTTCCAGGTTCCGAATGGGTGAGCCGGGTTGTTACTGTAACTGTATCCACCGACTTTTTCACAGGAACTGTACAGTTGCAGGCGCATTTCCCGCTCCGTCATGTTCGGGTTGACGGAGGCAATCAAACCTGCTACGCCGGCCGCAATAGGGCA
The DNA here is from genome assembly GCA_021738625.1 of Bacteroidales bacterium. GTDB lineage: Bacteria > Bacteroidota > Bacteroidia > Bacteroidales > JAIOZK01 > JAIOZK01. The sequence goes on along the minus strand of JAIPBS010000015.1, from coordinate 23,239 downwards.
GGCCCCCGAAGTGCCGTTAAACTGATAAAAGTCTCCTGCATTGTTGTATCCTGCAGCACCGGTGCGATCTATCGTGAGTGTGCTCACGCCCGGTGCAACCAGGTCGCACGAATCCCCATAGTTGGAGAAATTTGCACGCAGATCGTACTGGTCGCTGGCGCCAACACCTACTACATGTGCAAAATAGCAAGGGTATTGTACATAATTTAATGTGTTTTCGTTCCCGGTGGAGGCCATTAGAACAGCGCCCAGTCCGCTGCGGGGCTGGGTGCGCATGCTTTCAAAAGCAGTGCGAACGGTGATGTTGTTAGCCCAAACACCAAGCAGGATGCTATTGCTCACCACTGCGATATTCTCTGTAGAATTGACAATATGCGAACCGGCCCGCTGGATGATCTGGTTTGAGGTTAACCAGTTGTTGCCATCAAAATTATAACCTATCCTGATAGGCATGGTTTTGCAGTTATACCCGACACCGGCAACTCCATAATTGTTATTGGTAGCTGCAGCTATTAATCCTGCGCAGGGAGTCCCATGGTTTTCATCAGGGTGGGTTGCATCGGGATTGTAATTGTTATTGACTGCGCAATAAGGCGATACATATTTGTTGGTCATGTCAGCATGGGAGAGCTCATAACCGGTACCGTCTATTACTGCAATCACCACGTTAGACGAGCCTGTTGTAATGTCCCAGGCCTCAACCGCATCGATATCCTTGTCGCTCGATTGCTGCAGAAACCACTGATCGGTAAAGTAGGTATCATTGGGAATATAGCCGGAAGACCCCCGGAATATGAAGTTGGGTTGGGAGAAGTTGACATATCTTTTCTTGTGAATTTTATTGGCCGCCTTAAAGATATTCACCTCGGCGGGAAAACTGACAATGAAAGAAACCGAATTGCCGAGACTGAGTTTTTCGGTTATACTTCCTTTCAGCCGGGTTATAATTTTTTCCAGTTTACTTTCTTCTACAGATAAAGGGATGTTGACAATGATTGAGTTGTCGACTACTGCGACTTCGTTGTATCTGTATAAATAGGGGTAGGCAGATGCGACCCAGGGATGCGTTCTGAGGAAATCCAGCAGCGCCCCGGCCCTTTCAGTCCCGGGTGTTAAAATTGTTAAGGCATGATCCGATTTAAACCACCCCTGCTTATCTTCAGGAAGTTTTATATCAGGTATTAAGAACGTATGCTGCCTGAATGCTTCCAGGGCGTCTTTTGAGATGAAAGTGATATACAGTTTGCTGTTGTCGACTTGAGGAATGATTTTCTCATTTCCTTCATAGTAATAATAATCTGTTTTATTGTGCTGACTGAATCCGGTATTAACCGTTATCAGAATTGCTAAAACTGACGTGAGATAAAGGGCGGCTTTTTTCATAACAATAAATTTGATAGGTGTTCATTTTAGTTTAGTAAGGTAAAGATAATAAAAACCATATTCTGTTGAAAAGTTATTATTGTGGCCGCTGCATTTTGTTGAGCAAGTGGTTATTCCTACTTATTTATTGCTTTGCCGAGCCGGTCAAGTCTTTAAAAAATTGGTAACTTTGCAGCAAATTAGAGAAAGCTATGTTTGAAGGTTTATCAGAAAAACTCGAACGTTCATTTAAGGTCCTGAAAGGACACGGACATATATCGGAGGTCAATGTTGCGGAAACTCTCAAGGAAGTTAGAAAAGCCTTGCTCGACGCGGATGTCAGCTACAAAATTGCCAAGGACTTCGCCAATGACGTAAAGGAAAAAGCCCTTGGTCAGAAAATCCTAACAGCTGTATCTCCCGGCCAGCTGATGGTTAAAATCGTCCATGACGAATTGGCCAGGCTGATGGGAAGTGAAAAAGCCGACATCAACGAAAAGGGCAATCCGGCTTTGTTTCTGCTGGCAGGTTTGCAGGGTTCCGGTAAAACCACCTTTGCCGCTAAGCTGGCCAATTATCTTAAACAAAAAAGGGGGAGGCAGCCATTGCTCGTTGCTTGCGATGTTTACCGTCCGGCAGCCATCAACCAGCTGCAGGCGTTGGGAGAGCAAATAGGTGTTGAGGTTTATACGGAGGAAGGCAACAAAAATCCGGTTAAAATCGCGAAAAATGCGATCAGGCATGCCAAAGACAAAGGCTTTAATGCCATGATTGTGGATACGGCCGGTCGCCTGGCTATCGACGAGCAAATGATGGATGAAATTTCTTCAATCAAAAAAGCCCTCGATCCACAGGAAACGCTGTTTGTTGTGGATTCGATGACAGGTCAGGATGCCGTGAATACAGCCAAAGCCTTTAACGAAAGGCTCGATTATGAAGGCGTTGTGCTGACCAAGCTCGACGGCGATACCAGGGGCGGGGCCGCGCTGACCGTAAAGTCGGTGGTGAAAAAACCCATTAAGTTTATTGGGATAGGGGAAAAGATCGACGCCATTGATGTTTTTCATCCCAGCCGTATGGCCGACAGGATACTGGGAATGGGTGATATTGTGTCACTCGTCGAAAAAGCCCAGGAACAGTTCGACGTTGACGAAGCCAGGAAGCTACAAAAGAAGATCGCCAAGAATCAGTTCAACTTCAACGATTTTCTAAAACAGATCAAGCAAATTCAGAAAATGGGGAATGTGAAGGATTTGATGGGCATGATCCCCGGCATGGGTAAAATGATGAAAGATGCAGAAATTGATGAAGATGCTTTCAAGGGCATTGAGGCCATTATTTATTCCATGACCCCGGAAGAACGCGATAATCCCAAATTGCTTAACGGGAGCCGCAGAAGAAGGATTGCCAACGGCAGCGGGAACAGCATACAGGAAGTGAATAGCCTGATCAAGCAGTTTGCCCAAACCAGTAAAATGATGAAAATGATGAGCGGGGGTGGCATGAAAAATATGATGCGAATGATGAAAAATGCGAAAAGCGGTGGCGTCCCGAATATGAACCGATAAATACAAAGACCATGAAACTGATAGACGGCCGGAAAACAGCAGAACTGATAAAGGAGGAGATCAAAAAAGAAATTGCCGGAATGATCGATAAAAACGACAAATCACCCCACCTGGCTGCCGTGCTTGTGGGTGACGATCCGGCCAGCCAAACCTATGTGTCGGGCAAGGAAAAGGCTTGTAAAAAAGTCGGTATGATGTCCTCGGTTTACAAGCATCCTGCAAACATATCTGAGAAAGAACTTCTGGAGGTGGTGGATTTTTTAAATGGTGATCCTGAAATCGATGGGTTCATCGTTCAGCTTCCTTTGCCCGATCATATCAATGAACAAAAGGTTATCGAAGCCATCGATCCGCGCAAAGATGTGGACGGCTTTCATCCGGTCAACCTGGGCCGCATGATCACGGGCATGCCCGCTTATATTCCCGCCACTCCCTTGGGGATCATGACTTTGCTTGAAAGATATGAAATCGAAACCGAAGGAAAAAACTGCGTTGTCATTGGCCGAAGCAATATCGTAGGTACGCCGGTTGGTATTTTGATGAGCCGCAAGTCCGATCCCGGCAATGCAACTGTAACCTTATGCCATAGCAAAACGGAAAATCTTAAGGATATCGCCGCTCAGGCCGATATCATCATCGCAGCAATTGGTAAGGCCGGCTCTGTTACCGCTGATATGGTGAAAAAGGATGCGGTGGTGATCGATGTTGGCATCCACCGAATTAAATCAAACCAAACCAAAACGGGCTATAAGCTGGTTGGGGACGTTGATTTTGATAGGGTGAGCAAGAAATGCAGTTACATAACTCCCGTTCCTGGCGGGGTGGGGCCAATGACCATTATTTCATTACTCACCAACACGCTGAAAGCTTCAAAAAAAGAAATTTACGGATAGCCGGTCAGCCTGAAGCCACGGGTTTCGAAAGAAACTCATCCAGTGTTTCCAGCAAGTCATTCAGCTTGATGGGTTTGCTCATGAAAGCATTGGCTCCGAATTCATAACTTTTTTCTTCTTCATGGGATAAAACATAGGCGGTTTGAACGATGACAGGCAGATCATGGCGAATCTTGCGGATTTTTCGTGTAGCTTCCAAACCGTTCATTTCCGGCATGTTTATATCCATCAATACCGCCTGGATTTCTTTGTTGTTCTCAACTTTTTCGACGGCTTCCTTTCCATTCACAGCCCAAAGTATATTTACATTGGTTTTTCTGAGGGCGGCTTCAAAATAATAATTGCTGGATTCCATATCCTCTGCAATCAGAATGGTTTTTCCTTTCCAGTCGTAGTGTTTGTTTTGATTTGGAGTTCCGTTCATGTCATGGGAGTTTGGGGTTCAATTTCTGTAGCTTTGTTTCAGGTAAACATATTTTTGTACATTCAGCTTATCCGAACAATGTTACAGTTCGTAATTATGGTTTCATAACTTCTGGATTTCCCTTGCAAGTATACTAATTTTTGATGAGAATCACAAAATGAATTCTTTATGAAACAAATCCTGAAGAATAATATGCCGCTTAACAATTCGTTAATCCTGGAAGTCAATCGGGATAATGTTAAATTAAAGAAGAAATGAAATTCGCTTAATCCATCTTTCCGGGCTGGCTTTTACTTTTATAACGAATTAAAGATTAATGCGGAAAAAATACATTTTCCTGACCTTTGTATTGTTGATGATTGTAGGTTATTTCTTGCTGCGGGCCGGCCTGCCCAAATACAGCAGTTATTATCCCGCTTTTGTAGTGTTGATGTTGCTGGATGTTTATCTTTGGGTATCTGTCAGAAAAAAAGTTTTCCAACAAAAATCCTCTATTACCTGGATCATTGGTGTTTTGTATTGGCTGCCTTTTTTGCTTTTTATCAGTTTGTTTGTTGGTTCGGCCCTGGAACCAATCAGGGACTGGTCAGCGGGTCTCAGGACTTACACGTTCGGATTGGTGTTTGTGACCTATGCCTCCAAGCTTATTACTGTTTTATTTTTGTTGATCGCCGACTTGCTTAGACTGTTTACCCATCTTTTTCAGTTTATCAGACAAAAAAAACGTGGTGAGGCCATAGCTCCAACCGGTACCAAGATCAGCCGCAGCAGATTTCTGATCAATCTGGGACTCATCACCGGAGGGGTGGCTTTTAGCGGGATGCTTGTGGGCATGGTCAAATGGGCGTATGATTTCAGGGTAAGACGGGTGACGGTTTCCTTACCTAAATTGCCCGAATCATTCCGGGGATTTAAGATCGTACAGATTTCAGATTTGCATTTGGGAAGCTGGGCCAATGAGAAACCCATGAAAGAGGCAGTTGACCTGATCAATAATCTCAAACCGGATTTGGTAATATTTACCGGCGACCTTGTAAATTTCGCCAGCAGTGAAGCTTTCCCCTTTGAAGACCTGATGAAGAATATCCGTGCCCGGCACGGAGTTTATTCCATACTGGGCAATCATGATTATGGCGATTATTCCAATTGGACTTCGGAAAAAGAAAAGAAAAAGAACATGACGGACCTTTACCAGCTTTACCAACGTGTGGGCTGGAAATTGTTGCGTAACGAACATGCTTACATCCGGCGCAATGAAGATGAGATTGCCCTTATTGGGGTTGAAAACTGGGGTTCACACGGACGTTTCCCGAAATTAGGAGATGTGCAAAAGTCGATGTACAATATAAGGCAAACCCCTGTGAAATTGCTTTTATCGCATGATCCTTCCCACTGGGAGAAGGTGATCCGGAGAAAATATCCTGATATCGACCTGACCTTTTCGGGGCACACCCATGGTTTTCAGTTCGGGATCGATACGCCCGGTTTTAAGTGGAGTCCGGCACAGTATGTTTATAAGCAATGGGCCGGTCTTTACGCCAACGGGGAGGAAAAGCAATATATTTATGTAAACCGGGGGACAGGCTTCATCGGGTATCCCGGAAGGATCGGGATTTTGCCGGAGATTACGCTGATCACCCTGGATAAGTAACAGGCTTAGTCTTCAAGCTCAAACCAGGGCTTTACCCATTCCGTCTTATCCATTGGTTCTGTTTTATGTCTGAATTCGTTGGCTTTCCTGTTGTAAACATAATCTTTGCCCCATTCGATATGATTTTTTCTGATCTGCATCAGGGCGTCAATTACGTAATCAAGTTCCTTATCCGTCATGGTAGGATGAAGCGAAAGCCTGATCCAGCCGGGTTTTTTCGACAGATCTCCCGAGTTGATCAGGGATGTAATATTATGCGAATCCTCGTAGCTCACATTCAGCAAATAGTGACCATAGGTGCCCGCGCAAGCACATCCGCCTCTCACCTGAATTCCAAAGCGATCATTGAGCAGTTTTACCACCAGGTTAAAATGAATGCCTTCAATATAGAGCGAGATGATGCCAAGGCGTTGTTTTATATTATCTGCCAGGATGTTTAGATCGGGTATTCCAGACAGCTTTTTAAAGGCTTTCTCGACAAGTTCCTCTTCGCGTTCCCTGATTTTCGCGGTGGTCATCTGAATTTTAAGCTTGATGGAAAGCGCCGTCCTGATGGCTTGCAGAAAGCCCGGGGTGCCGCCGTCTTCACGGGCTTCTATCTGGTCGATGAATTTGTACTCTCCCCAGGGATTGGTCCAATCGACGGTTCCTCCTCCCGGCTGATCGGGTGAATGATTCCGGTACAGTTTTGAATCGAAGATCAATACTCCGGAGCTACCGGGGCCTCCCAGAAATTTGTGGGGAGAGAAATAAATGGCGTCCAGTTTCTCCAGTGGGTCTTCGGGATGCATATTGATGTCGACATAAGGCGCCGATGCCGCATAATCGATAAAGGCCAGTCCGCCATGCTGATGCATGATTTTGGCCATCTTGTGATAGGGCGTTTCGATGCCTGTTACGTTAGAACAGGCCGTGAAGGCGCCCAGCTTAAGCTGTCGGTCCTTGTATTTGTTGAGCTGTTTTTTTAGATCGTCCAGATCAACAAGCATGTCTTGATCGGGTTGCAATTGAACCACATCTGCCACGGTTTCATACCAGGAGGTATGGTTGGAGTGATGTTCCATATGGGTTACGAAAACAACCGGCCGTTCGCTTTTGTCAAGACACTTCTTGTTAAGCAGCTTTCCGCAGGTTTTTAATCCAAGTATCCGCTGGAATTTCACAACCGCAGAGGTCATCCCGAAACCAGTGGTGATGATCACATCAGCCGGACCGGCGTTTACATGATCTTTGATGATCTGCTGGGCATAGTGATAGGATTTGGTCATCAGGGTGCCGGTTTCGCTAGTCTCGGTATGCGTGTTGCCGATATAAGGTCCAAACAGGTTCAGCATTTTGTCTTCTATGGGGCCATAAAGCCTTCCGCTGGCTATCCAGTCGGCGTAAAGCATTTTCTTAAAACCATAGGGGGTTTTGAATTCCACATCGTGGCCAATGGTGTTTTCCCTGAATTTTCCGAAATAGTTTTCAAGCTTTGACATCTTTCTTCTCAACAATAAAAACATGAATGAATACACAAATGTAAATATTTCATCTGTAGCATCCCCTCTTTCATTAATTGGTAGAGTTGTTGTTTTGCTTAAAGCCTTGTGGATCAGTTTTGAATGCCGGAACACTGAGGGTTTGCAAAAAGAAATGAATTTTTTTTATTCGCTCTTTGTGATCCTGATGGTTGAAACCTTCATTTTTCCGCCCTGCGGATAAAAGCTTATCCAGTTGTTGTCTTCACTGAACCATTTGTATTGGGTGCCCACCCTGATGGTCATTTCCTGGGATTCTTCTCCGGCAAGTATCATGAAAAGCAATCCGCCATTCTTGGCCTGATCCTTACCATAATTTAAAAATACTTTTAGATCTTCACCGCTCAGGTTGGTAGCCGTAAAAATTATATAATTGTCTTTTCTTTCCCTGACGGGGATGGGGTCGAAATTGAATTTATGATCTGCATTGGCCTCGATGACGACTTCTTCTGAATTCACCTCCGCAAGCAAATTGTCTTCAATGGTTTGTTTTATTTGCCCGATCATTTCGGAAGGATAGGTTTCTTCCGGCTTCAGTTGTTGTGCTTGTTTATAAAAGCTGATCGCCTTATCGTAGGTCTTGGATTGATAATACCGATCGGCTTCTGCGATGGCTTCCTCGAAAGCCTGATTGATCTCGCGTTGTTTTTCTTCAAATATGGCATTGGTTTCCTGCAGTTTTTGCCTGGCGTATCCTTCATCTATATCCTGTTCAACGGCTTTTTGATAAGCTGCTCTGGCCAGTTCATATTCTTCATTGGCAAAATGCTCGTCGGCCTCCTTTATGGAAACTTCGTAAATCTGTTTCCGTTCCGCTTCGCGTTCTTTTTTCCTGATCGCCCTCACTTTCATGCTGTCGGTTTCAATGATTTGTTCGCGAACATAACGATCATCGGGCATGATCAACAATGCTTCCTGGTAATATTTTTTGGCGGTATCATATAGCTTTTGCTCCAGAAAGAGGCTTGCTTTTTGAGTCAGTGAATCATAAGCATCCTGACGTGCTTTCCAGGCTGCCCGGTCGGCAAGGATCTCATTGATCTTGTCGAGTTGTTCAACAGGATAAGTGTCGTTTGGCCTTATATTACGGGCCTCTCTGTATTTTGCAATGGCGTGCTGGAAGTTTCCGTCACGCAGATACTGGTCGGCCTGATCGATCAGCATGCGGTATTCTTCCTCGTCGGCCTTTTTCCCGGCAATTTTCTGTTTGATCTCATCAAGCTGGCTAAGACGTTCCGATGGGTAACTTCTTTCCGGAAAAAGTGCAAGCGCCTCCTGGTATTTGGTTTCAGCCTTTTCGTAAACTTCTTTTTCAAACAAACTATCCGCATTGGTTACCAGCGCCCTGTAGTCACCTTCAACTTTTTCAACAATTTCAAGTTTTTCCTGAGGGTACTCCCGACCGGGTTTCAGGCGCAGGGCAAAGCTGAATTGTTTTTCGGCCATGCTGTAATTTTTATCTTTCAGATATTGATCGCCGGCGGCGATGGCATTTTCATATTGTTTCTCTTCAGAAATGTTCTTTTCACCGATTGATTTTTCCAACCTGGAGATCATCTCGGTGGCATATGGATCTTCGGGCCGCAGTACAACGGCTTCTTCATACTTCCTTTTGGATCCGTTGAAATCTTTGACAATATAAAGGTCATCCGCTTCGGCGATCAGGCTATCGTATTTCTCTTGCCTGATGATCAGGGTCTTCAGTTCTGCCAATCTTTTTTTCGCTTCTTCATTTTCGGGAAACAATCCGAGCGCTTTTTCCAGCTCGGCATAAGCGGCGCGGTATTCCTTCCTGGAATAAAAATATTCGGCATTGTTCAATGCAATGTTAAGGTTGTTTTCTTTCTGTGCTTCCTCATAGAGGTGAGATTTAAGCTCGGTAATTCTTTCCCGGGTTTGATTAACGCCCGGTTTCAGGCTGTCAGCGATGCGGTAATGTTGCAGGGCGGCTTGCATGTTGTTTTCCTGATAGTATTTTTCTCCGGCCTGCAGGGCTTTGTCATAGGCCTGTTCTCTCTCTTGCTGTTGCTTGAGCGCCGATTGCAACTCACCTATCTTTTCCGAAGGATAGGTTTCGCCCGGCAACACTTCTTCCGCCATGCGGTAGTATTCTATGGCTTGATCCACTGTTCCCTCTTCGAGGCTTTTTTCTGCTTCATTGATGTACTGGGTGTACTGGCTGCTTTTTTCAAAACGCTTCCTAAGAATATCCACCGTTTTTTTTAGCTGTTTTTGCGGGTATTCTTCTTCAGGTCTCATTCTGAGGGCATATTGATATGCTGCCTTGGCATTGATATAATCTTTTGATTCGAAATAGGTATCTGCCTGTGTAATGAGCTCTTCATAGCGCTGGTCGTTGCTTTGGGCATGACCAACGGTGGTGGAGGCCGAAAGAATAATAAAAAGCAATATTGAAAAAAATCTCATGGATGCAACTTCAATTTGGAACTGAGATTTGAACGATGTAGCAGGTTGAATATTGTTGGTTAACATTAGTTTGAGTTGAGGATAAGCCCGTCTTTGATGGTAAGTTTCCTGTCGGCCATTTCGGCCAGTTCTTTGTTGTGGGTGACGATTATGAAGGTTTGCTTGAATTCTTCGCGCAAGCTGAAGAAAAGTTTATGCAACTCAACCGATGCTTTTGAATCGAGGTTGCCCGAGGGTTCGTCAGCCAGCACCACGGCAGGCTGGTTTACCAGCGCCCTGGCTACTGCTACCCTTTGCTGTTCGCCCCCTGAGAGCGCTGAAGGTTTATGCTCTTTCCTGTCGGTCAGGTTTAAAAACTCAAGCAACTCATGCGACCTGTGTTCTGCTGCTTTTCGCCCCTTACCTGCAATAAATGCCGGAATGCATATGTTCTCAAAGGCTGTAAACTCAGGCAGCAGATGATGAAACTGAAATACAAAACCGATTTGCATATTGCGGAATTCCGAAAGTTTTTTTTCTGAAAGCCCTGAAATATTGATGTTGTTGATGCTTACATTTCCCCTGTCGGCCCGGTCAATAGTTCCGATGATATGCAGCAGGGTGGATTTACCCGCCCCGCTTGCACCGACAACAGAAACGATCTCACCTTTTTCAACCTCCAAATTGATGCCTTTCAGCACTTCCAGCTTTCCGTATGTTTTACGAATGTCGGTTGCCTTGATCATAGTCTGCTTATTGAAGGCAAAGATAAGAAATGATTTTGTGAGGAGCGGGATGTGGAAAATAGGTCGGGTTTTTATTTTTATGTACCTTGACCTGAAGTTTAAATTTCGCTTTAAAAACGAGAAATTCTGTTATTTTTGTGAATCAGAATTTTAATAAATCATTCCATATGAATCTACACGAATATCAGGGAAAATCCATATTAAGCCGATACGGAGCTTCCGTTGCCACGGGCTATCCGGCCGATACCGCTGAACAGGCTGTTGAAGCGGCAAAAACAATCCAGGATGAAACAGGTTCTAAATTTTTTGTGGTGAAGGCTCAGATCCATGCCGGAGGCCGCGGTAAAGGCGGCGGCGTGAAACTGGCCAAATCTCTTGATGAAGTGCGCGATCTGAGTAAGCAAATACTCGGCATGAACCTGGTTACCAGGCAAACCGGAAAAGAAGGCAAACTGGTAAGAAAGGTGCTGATACAACAAGATGTTTATTATGACGGACCTTCGGAAGTGCAGGAGTTCTATGTCGGCATTCTGTTGAACAGACAAACGGGAAGGAATATGATCATGTACTCTCCCCGCGGCGGGGTGGACATCGAAGCCGTTGCAGAAGAAACACCCGAACAGATCTTTTATGAAGAGATCGATCCTTCGGTGGGATTTCAAGGCTATCAAGGTCGCAAGGTGGCCTATAACCTTGGTTTAAACGGTAAGGCATTTAAGGAAATGGTGAAATTTGTTGCTGCGCTATACAAAGCTTATGAAGGTGCCGACGCAAAACTGTTTGAGATCAACCCGGTGATCAAAGCCTCCGATGACCGCATATATGCGGTGGATTGCAAAGTCAGCATAGACGACAATGCGATGTTTCGCCATCCTGATATTGTGGAAATGCGGGATGTGCACGAAGAAGACCCGATCGAATTAGAGGCAAGCAAATATGACCTCAGTTATGTGAAAATGGATGGCAATGTTGGGTGCATGGTAAATGGAGCAGGCCTTGCTATGGCTACTATGGACATCATCAAGCTTTCAGGCGGAGAGCCTGCAAACTTTCTTGATGTGGGTGGCACTGCCGACGCCAAAAGGGTGGAAGAAGCTTTCCGCATCATCCTGAAGGATGAAAATGTTGAGGCCATCCTGATCAATATTTTTGGTGGGATCGTTCGGTGCGACCGCGTAGCCCAGGGCGTGGTTGACGCCTATAAGAACATCGGTAAAATCGATCAGCCCGTGATTGTGCGCCTGCAGGGTACCAATGCGGAAGAAGGCAAGAAGATCATTGATGAATCGGGCTTAAAAGTGCATTCCGCCATTAGGCTCGAAGATGCGGCAACCCTGGTAGGTAAGGTGCTTTAGCTTGAGAAATAAAATAAAAAAAACGGGAATATTTTTGTATTCCCGTTTTTTTATTTCCATGAAATTTCTGTTCTAGTAATAGTTAAATCCTGCGTCCTGTAAGGTGTTTACACCAAAGATGATGGCATAGATAAAAGAGCCGATCATGAAAACGATGGCGACGATGGTTAAAATGCCTACCCATCTCCAGTAAAGCTTCATGTTGTTGAGCGCTTTATGGATCATCTCAGGCTTTCTCCAGTGAATGGCATCCTTGGTTCTGGATGAGAATTTGTATAAAAACAAGGCGATCATAAAATTGACAAATGCAATGATCAGGTAGAGCACAGGGATGAAATAAGTTGGAAATGGTGTTGTAAATGCATCGCTGGGTACAAATGATACCACGCTTCCCAAAAATAAGGCCCCCAGTAAAATAAAGGCGCTCATAATAAAACCCAGGATCGCCATAAACATGGTCCATCGGCGGGTTTCATTTAACACTTTGATGGTGATTTCGGGTATTTGCAATCCTTCTTGTTCCTGAGGATTTTGTTGTTGTAATTGTTCTTCCATGATGATGATTTTGGTTAATGATTATTCAATGATTTTAATTTCACCTGTTTCCGGTACTTCGATGCCGAGTTTTTCGGCCCGTTGCCTGTTGATCATCCTGTCACCTCCTTCAGGGTATTGAAGTGGAAGTTCTGCAGGATCGGCGCCATCAAGTATTTCCAACAGCATTTCTGCCGCCGGTTTTGATTGTGACTGGCCGGGAAGGTAAACGCCACAGAGCAATCCGTCATAAACAGCAAAGTCGAAAGGGGCTGTTTCCGGCAGCTTGTTGTTTTCCAGGATCCAGTTTATGACCTTTTGAGGATCCATGCTTTTTCCCGTGATCGTATCTTCGAGGGTCAGGTAGCTGATCACCGCCAGGGCGTCCACCGATTCCTGTGCATTTGTGATGAACTCCTTCCATTCCCCGAAATCATTTGTTGCCAGCAACTCCCCGACTTCGATATCCAGCTCCGTTTGTTCAAGCTGCTCATCAATTCCGATCCCTGTCGGGCTTTCATCCGAAATAATGCTTATGGAGGTTACCTCCGGAGCAATTGTTCTGAGCAACCTAAACATCTTTTGCAGGGGAACGCGTTCCACCACGCCCGTCACGTTTTCTGCAGGAAAGCCGTAACCGGCAGGATCGTTATTGACGCCGCAAAACACAACAGGGGTTTCCTTGCCAATAAGATTTTGCCCGACATATTTACAGGCATTGTCGTCGAACAACATAATGGCGTCCGGTTGAATTCGTTTGATCATCCGCATGGCGCTATCGGCCATTTTCTGTTTCCAGCTTTCCGAAGTATTGCGTTTGGTGTCCATGAACAACCTGTGTAATTCCAGGTTCTGGTTCGCAAATACTTCATTCAAACCGGCAATTTCTTCTGATACCCATACATATTCGGGATGATAGCTGAAAACCAGCAAGATCTTTTCCGGCTCTTTTTCCCGGCATGAAAACAAAATGCTTATCAGAAATAAAATTGTTATGAAAGTTGTTTTTTTCATAATGCATTGGAATTGGTTATGGCAATAAATATACAAAATAATCGGACGATCAAATGCTAAGGCAGAGGCTTTATTTTAAATCCTTTCTTTCTGAGCAGATGAATCAACCCGTTTTTTCCACCAAGATGCGCCGCGCCAACTGCAATAAATGCCGGCTGTTTATTAATTAAATCCATGATAATGGGGATCCATTTGTGGTTGCGTTCGGTAAGCAATCCCATTTCTATCTCAGCGTATTCGTCGCTCATGTATTCCTGTGTTAGCATAAAAATGCCGTCGATGTCTCCTGAGAGGTACAATCGCATCATTTCATTGTACATCATTCTGGTGCTGTCATACTTTGAGATGCTCTCAAGCAACATATCAGCCTGCATTTCAAGTTCGATCTCATCGATAATGCCCATTTGTTCTTCAACGGTTTCGATCCCGATAACCTCCAGATCGTTTTGTTTTGCAATTTTCAGCAGGGCTTCTTCATACGAGGCCGGCTTGCAATCCATGAAACCGATTAAGGTAAAGGACATCACAAAAAAAGGTTTTACCCGCCTGAACATGAACAACGGCATTTGAATGCTGTCTTTGAAATAATGGTTCAGGGTTTCATATTCTTCCTCATTGAACAGCGAATCGAGGGTAAGACCTTCTTTCATATACATGAGCTTTTGGGCACGGGACAGAAAATCCGGTATGCTCATATTGACTTCAAGTACCAGAACCTCGCTTTGTTGGATGGCATTTGTAACATTCTCGGAGATTTCAAGTTGATCGGGACACAGAAGATGGACCGTGCCGAAAAGGTAAGAGGGTTCTTTCAGGCCATTCCCTGAAATCCCATAAAGCAGGCTGTTGTTCGGGCTGTTTTGGGCGCTTAGCTGTTGCATGGGAAAAATAGCCAGCATACAGCATAAAAGCAGCACCAACTTTATGGTTCTTTTCATGATGAGGTGTTTTATTCCTGCCTGATTATTTATTCAACGCTGCTGTATTGAACAGTCATATCAATCGACATGGGGATTTCCATCTCGCCCATCTGGGGATTGGAAGTAAACAATTTCATTTCCATTTTGATGTTTGCCTCTCCGCTTTCTATCCATCCGGTTGATTTATCAACATTGAGCAGCGTGTTTTGTGTGCCGGTCATTTCCATTTCAACGGGAAACTGCTGCATGCCGGTTTCGACAGCTGTCCTCTCGGCAGTGATATCCGTTTCACCTTCAATCACAGCGATCCGGTCCTTTATCTCTTTCAGGGTCCATTCACTTTCATAAAGCCCTTTGATCATGAAATCCGTTTCAGTGGTTGTTTCCCAGTTTCCACCCTCTTTTACAGGTTTTTCAGGCAAATATTCAAACATCAGTTTAAAATTGCCGGCAATGGATCCTTCGCCAAAAGACCGGTTGAACTGCTGCTTCATTTGATCTTCATTGTATCCTTCGGGAAGTTGTATCGTTTCCAGTATCGCATCCATCACCTCCCCGAAATCACTCATATAAACCACCTCACCGGTGTTAAGCACCTTCAGGCTGATCTTTTGGCCGATGAGTTGTGAAATGATATCATACATCACATTGCCTTCTTGGGGCTGGTCGCTGTTGATCGCCATGTTGATGAAAGGAGATTTCATGCTGAGATTCATCTTTGAATATATCAGATCGATCGACATGGTATCACCCGATCGCCCGGTGATTTTGTAATCCAATACAGCCGTGATATCCGTTTGGATCTCCTGTGTGTTGCCCTGTATGGTTTGCGTCATGTTTTGCTTAACCGTCGTTTTCATGGTGTAGGTTTTTCCTTCTTTCAGGTCGAGCTTTAGTGCGATCTTGTCGGTTTTACAAGCCTGGAAAAAAAACAGGCTGGTGATGAAAAGTACGAGAATTTTAATTGTTTTCATGATTTTGATTATGAATTTATTTCTTATTGATTTCAAAAGTAAGGAATAAATTTCGACCTGTTTATCTCGGCCGGGTTTTTTATAAAACTTTCAAAACGGCATGAACCGGTTCACATCATGCCCGGTTTGAGGTTCTTCTCCGCACGTTCAACCACCAAATTTATCCTGCGTTACAGTTGGTTTGCCGGTGTGCTTTTTAAAATAAACAAGCCAAATTCCATCGGCAGTTTCATTGTATTGGCTTAACCATTCTCTCCATTCTTCCCTGCTGTTGAAATGCAATTGTATAGTTTCTTCCATAGTAGCTCTATCTAATGATGATTTTGTCGTGCTGGCTATTATTGCCTGAATGGAGTTTCAAGATATAAATACCTTTTTCGGGATTCCCGACCGATATGGTGTTCAGCCCTGGCTTCAGCGATTGATTCTTGATCAGTTTGCCGTTTGTTGCAAACATCTCCATCAACAGCGGGGAAACTCCGTTTTCTGCAAGTATATGAAAACTGCCGTTCGAAATGGTGGGATAGATCACGGCCAGTTCCGATCGGTTGAGTTTTTCGTCAACCGAGGCGACATCGGTAAAATAATTAAAAACCTTAAGGTTGATCTCAAACTCTTCAAATATAAGGTTCCAGAGATATGTCTCCAGAATTATATTCAGCCTGTTTTCATCATAGGTAAAGTTGCTTTTTCGGCTGTTGATCCATTCGTTTTCCTCCGAATGCCAGTTGTAGGAGAAGGATTTGGATAACAGGTTGTCGAAATTGTAAACATAGGTGAATTTGTATAGTCCCTGCCATTGTTGAAGGTCGGGGTACCAGGCATATTGTTCATTCAGGATGATGTGGTTGCTTTGATCATAATCATAATTGGTCATGGTCAGGTTTTTCCATGTTTCATCTTCAAAACTGTATGTGTGGGCGCCAATCAGCAGACTGTCCTCGTATGTGTAAATTGTTTTTTCATCAAGCATCCATTCATCATTCAATGCATAGTATTCATACAAGCTGTCGGTGACTTTTTCACTGTTGAAATAAAGCAGGCGGCTTTCTTTTTCCCAGTATTGAAATATGGCTTGCCATTGATGCGTGATCCTTTCCCGGATGATTTGATTATCGTCATAAATCAGGGTGTCTTTTTCCTTTTTGACCCAGTTTTGTCCACTGCCTTTGTATTGAAGCTGCAGTATCTTGTCTCCATGGATATTGTAACTGTATTCATATTTTGAGCTGTATTTCCAGATCGAATTCATGACATCCCAACTATAGGTTGATCTTTCAGCGACCTTTCCTGAAGCCTCGTAAATAAATTCATTTTTCCAGTTGTTCCTGAAATCCTGCAAGTCCTCATCATAAACATAGCCTGTTATCAGCAAACTGTTCCCGTCTTCGTTTTGCAATTCGACGGTTTTCCTGGTAGGTTGCCAGCCGTTATTATAATCAAAATCCACAGTTATGTATTGCCGGATGTTGAAATCCTGGGTATAAAGTTTTTTCTGTTTCGGAGTGGAATCATTCACTCCGTCAAATTCATAGATCAGTGTAGAATCGTTTTGCCAAAGCGGCTCCTGCCCGAAACCTATGCCTGATGAAATCAAAAAAGCCAAAATGGGAAGCAATTTGGTTTTCATGGTTTTATGGTTTAAAATATTTTCGGGTATTTATAAGGATTGTTTTCATGCATGATGTTATACACCCTGTCGAACACATCTTCGGCATTGGGATTGGAGAAATAATCCCCGTCGGTACTATAAGCCGCCCTGTGTGCTTTTGCCGTGAGGGTGCGCGGCTCGGAATCGAGAAAATAGTATCCTTTTTGTTCTTCCATCACTTTTTGCATCATATAGGAGGTTGCACCACCCGGCACGTCCTCATCGAAAAACAATACCTTGTTGGTTTTTTTCAGCGATTCAACGATGGCGTGATCCAGGTCGAAGGGCAGGAGGGATTGCACGTCGATCAGTTCCACGTCAATGCTGAACTCCTGCAGTTGTTCAACGGCATCCTGAGCGATCCGGACACAGGAGCCATAAGTTACCAGGGTAATGTCGCGGCCTTCTTTAAGGATCTCCGGTTTTCCGATAGGCGTTGTGAACTGCCCGATGTTGGTGGGTAGTTTTTCACGCAAACGATATGCGTTCAGGGGTTCAATGATGAGGGCCGGCTCATCGCTTTGCATCATAATGTTGTAGAACCCGGCGGCCTGTGTCATGTTTCTGGGCACCAGCACATGCACTCCGCGAATGGAGTTGATCACCATGCTGAGGGGCGAGCCGGCATGCCAGATGCCTTCCAGGCGGTGACCGCGCGTGCTGATGATCAACGGGGCCTTTTGTCCGCCGCGTGTGCGGTATTGCAATGTGGCCAGGTCGTCGCTCAGCACCTGCAATCCGTAAAGCAAATAATCGAAATACTGGATTTCGGCGATAGGCCTTAGTCCGCGCATGGCCATGCCTATGCCCTGTCCGATGATGGTGGCCTCGCGTATGCCGGTATCGAAAACACGTTCCTCTCCGTATTTTTCCTGCAGGCCTTCGGCGGTTTGGTTCACCCCTCCGATCTTTCCAACATCCTCACCAAAAAGCAGAGCCTGTGGATAATTTTTCAGGATGTAATCATAATTCCTTTGGAGGATTTCCCTGCCGGGAACCGTGTTGTTTTTTCCTTCTTCGTATTCGGGTTTTACATGCCTGACTTTCAGGGCAGATTCTTCAGATTCGCTGTATAAGTGGGAGTTGTATGCTTCACGTCCTTCTTCCATTTCCTTGTTCAGCCAATTGGTTACATTGGTTTTAAGGGAGTTGGTGGGATCGCTGCACTGGTTGCATATCAAACGCAGGATCTTCTTTCCCGACGACATGATGTCTTTACGAATGGGCTCACCCACGCGGGCAAGTTCCTTTTTGATGTTTTCGATCTTGGCGGTTTTGGCGCAATTACAGGTAGTTACATCAACCATGTCCACAAATTCCTGCTGTTTCTTGCGAAGGGGCTCCAGGAAATTCCGCCATGCCTTTTTGCGCGCATCTTTTGCTGCTTTCGCCGCATCTTTTTCTATGGCGTCAAGCTCAATGGCTGCAGCGATTTTTTTATGCAATATCCACTCACGCATTTTTATGATGCAATCGTGTTCTTCTTCCCACTTTAGCTGCTCTTTTGATTTGTATCTCTCATGCGATCCGGAGGTGGAATGTCCTTGCGGCTGGGTCAGCTCGGTGATGTGAAAGATGATCGGGATGTGTTCCTTGCGGCAGGCCTCAACGCCTTTTTCGTACATGCTGATCAGGGCCTGATAATCCCATCCTTTTTCTTTAAAGATGAGAAATCCTTGATTATTGCTGTCTTTTTCGAACCCTCTCAATACACCGGACAGGTCCGATTTGGTGATTTGGTATTTGTTGGGCACGGAAATGCCCCATCCATCATCCCAAATAGAAACCGCCATTGGAACTTGTAATACCCCGGCGGCATTGATGGTTTCCCAGAAATGGCCTTCGGCGGCACTGGCGTCGCCTATGGTTCCAAAGGCGACTTCATTTCCTTTTTTTGAGAATTTTTTAAAATCTTTAAGTTCGGAGATGTTCCTGAACGATTTGGACGCTGCGGCCAGTCCCAGCAAACGGGGCATCTGGCTGGCGGTAGGGGAGGTGTCGGCGGCGGAATTCTTCATCGCGCTGAGATCTTTCCACATGCCTTTGTCATCCAGGGTGCGGTTGGCGAAGTGGTTATTCATGATGCGGCCTGCTGTCTGGGGATTGTATTTGAGGTCGGTATCGCCGTATAATTGAGCAAAGAATTCTTCCAGGGTCATCATCCCTGCGGCAAACATGAAGGTCTGGTCGCGGTAATAACCCGATCGCCAGTCGCCTTCTTTAAAAACCCTGGCCATAGCCAGTTGCGGGATCTCTTTCCCATCGCCGAAAATCCCGAACTTGGCTTTTCCTGTCAGCACCTCACGCCTTCCGATCAGGCTGGCTTGCCTGCTCTCGTTGGCAATGCGGTAATCATTAAGGACTTCTTCCTTGTTGAATCCGGTTTTGGCTCCGGTTGATTTTTTGTTTTTTATTTTGGGTTCTGCTACGGTTTCATTCTTTTTCATCATGCGTTTCTATTTCATTTACATCCTGATCAAGCGATCACAAATTTACTTAAAATCTTTCTAAATAAAAAAAAACAAATCCTTTATCATCGCCTGATCCAGCCGTTCGATAAATTGCCTATCAAGGCCGCCAGAGCGATCAGAGCCCAGAATGCTTCAAGGATGATGAAGGGCATATATTCGAGCAGCACCGATGCGTAACATGCAATGGAGGCACCCAGCAAATTCATCACGATATAAACATTGTCGTTCCTGTTGAGGACCTTCATCATCAATAGCAAATATGCCAGCAACAAAAGTCCCACCCCGGCTGCGCCGATGATATCTGTTGTATCCATAATCATAAGTTTAAACAAATGTAATCAATGCGGGTTTGATAATTTTAGTGGAAAGGAATACATTTTGTAAATTTAGATTTCCTCAAACAAAAAATCATCAATAAAACAAGGATGTTATGGAACAAAAAAGAACAGCATTGGTTACCGGAGGATACGGCGCCATTGGTCAGGCCATATGCAGACAACTTGCCGAAAAGGATTACCAGGTGGCTGTGGCCGGAAGAAATAAGATGAAACTGCAAAGGGCGGTTGAGGAAATCATTCAACAAAGCGGCAACAGAGCCGTCACTTTCGAGTTGGTCGATCTTTCGGAGGAACAATCCATTATAGCCCTCTCGGAAAGATGGAACGGTCCGCTGCATGTACTCGTCAACAATGCTTCCACCACGCCCCGCAGGCGGGAGGAAAACAAGGAAGGCGTTGAAATGCAATGGGCGACAAATGTGCTGGGCTACTACCGCATGATCAAATATATGCATCCCATGATGGAAGGGCGGGAAGACGCCCGCATCGTGAATGTGGCCAGTTACTGGGCCGGGGGCCTCGACCTGGACGATCCCGAGTTCAAAGACCGCCCATACGATAACGATACGGCCTACCGCGCCGGCAAGCAGGCCGATCGCATGCTGAGCAGCGCCTTTGCAGAACGGTTGAAAGACAAGGGCATAAGCGTAAACGCTGTTCATCCCGGTGATGTTAATTCAAAGTTGAGCAATAACCTGGGCTACGGCGGTTTCGAGTCCCCCGACCAGGGTGCGGATACACCCGTATGGGCAGCGACCGCCGAGGAATTGAAAGGCGTAAGCGGAAAATATTTTGAGCACCGGCAGGAATCATCCGACAACTTTTTGAAGGATAAGGAAATGGTGAACCGTTTGATGGAGATTTGTGAGAGGTATTGATGGGGGATTGCCCGGGACTGGCGAACGGTGTGCCGCTATTATTTGGTGAATGATTACGGGGGTTATGCAGAGACGCCCAAATTGGACGTCTCTGGCACTGACAATCATTCCCTTTCTTCTTTCAAGCCCTTTTTGGTCATGGTCCAGTATTTTCCGCCCATTTGCCAGGGGTCGTTAAAATGCCACCAGTCGAGCAGGGTTTCCAGTTCTTCTTCAATGTAAACCACACTTCCGACGGGGATCCTTACCAGGATGTCCAGTTCCTGTCCGCGGAAGGGCTCATCTTTTTCAATACCCATGTATTTATCAAATGTCAGGGTGTTGGATTCGAACGTGTAGTTGTATAGGATATTTCTCGCATAGGTTTTAGAATCCATCGGGCTGCGACCCCGGCTCGACCTTTCCTCGATGAATTCGATGCTGTCGTTTTCGGAGGCTTTTATGTTGAGTTCGGGGGCAATCATCATTTGCTCGTCTTCCGTGAAAACGATTTTGCCATCATCGGTATCCAGAAAAACATAACCGCGTTCTTCCTGATCAAGCATATTGTTGTTCATTTCAAGGAAAAGGGTGTCGTTCGCGGGCATCTGATAATAAACCGTGCTTTTATAATCTCCTTCATACTTTAGATCGCTCACTACCTTCATGGTATAGTACGACATAAAGATCAGGGAAACGATCCATAGTGCCAGAGCCGAGACGCCCACAAAGCGAGTGCGCGGCAACCTGAAGATCACTCTTATGCCCAGATAAAGGAGCATGAACAGCGGTATCCCGATAAACAGGATCAATGCGGCAATAAACAATCCATTACTGCTTCCCGGACCCAGGATCATGTTTGCCATGTAGGGAATGGAAAAAGCGATGATATCGCTTCCCTCGGACCAGACGGGCGGAACCGCGCCAAACAGCATCATCAGAAAGGGGATGAGCAACGACAATGCAATGATCACAACCACCACACCTATCAAGATGATAAGGGCTTTTCCGAATATCCTCAGCACATCGACAAACAGATTCAGCAGGTTCTCAAAAAACGTTTGCCCACCGTCTCTTTTTTTTTTGTAAGAACTTTTTGCCCGGTCCGAAATATCGTTGATTCTGGTTTTCAGGTCTTCAAACTCTTCCCGTATGGATTTTTCAATATTGTTGATATTGACGGGCTCGCCCCGCATATGCAAACGATCGGAAGTGGTACGCGCCTCGGGCATGGCGATCCAGAGAATGATATAGATCAGGATGCCGGTGCCGCCTGCAAATAAGGTAATCAGGAAAAGCAGCCGGATCCACAAAGGATCGATGTTGAAATATGCCGCAATACCTGATGAAACCCCGCCGATCACTTTGTTGTCGGGATCGCGGAACAACCGTTTGTGGGGCGTGTAATATTGTTCTTTTTGTTGTGAAGATTGTTTTTCATTTTTGGTATCTTCCGCCTCTTCAGCAAACTCGCTTGGCTGCCCCATCACGTCGATCACCTGGTTGATGTCGTTGATGGTGATCACCTGCTTGGTATCAGATAGCTTTTCGCTGAGGATTTCGGCGATCCGGGATTCGATGTCGTTGATGATCTCTTCCCCGCCTTCCGAATCCCTGAAATGCCGCTTGACATTTTCGAGGTAATTGTTTAACTGGTTATAGGCGTCTTCATCAATATGGAAAATGATCCCACTGATGTTGATTGTGAATGTTTTCTTCATTGAATATTTATTTTTTGCTTTTTTTTACAATACTGTTAACTGAATCTTCAAGCGCCGTCCATCCGTTTTTAAGGTCTTCCAGCACTTTGTTGCCGATTTCGGTGATCTGATAATATTTTCGAGGGGGGCCCGATTTGGATTCCTCCCAGCGATAGGCGGTCAGTCCTTCGTTTTTCAGGCGCGTGAGCAGGGGATAAAGGGTTCCCTCCACCACGATCAGTTTGGCATCCTTCAGTTGATCGATGATCTCGGATGCGTACACGTCCTTTTCAGCAATCAATGAAAGAATGCATAATTCAAGGACGCCTTTCCGCATTTGTGCTTTTTGTTTTTCTGTGTTCATGCGGCAAATATATAACAGAAAATAGTACTATGCAACACAAGGTACTAAAATATTTTTATTAATTGTTTTTGCAAGGTATCTTGTGGTTGTGTAAATAATTGGTACCCAAATTAGTAAACCCCTTGTCTGGAATCGGTCTAAATTTTTTTGGATTGTTCGATTGTTCGATTGTTTGATTGCTCAATTGTTTCATTGCCAGAAATCTGTCTCCGCTGAGTGATCCGTTCACTCGCAAAGGTCAATTGCTTTGATCAACCGGCCAGTGCAAGTGAACGGGTCACTTTCCAGGCAATTAAACTCCAAGGGTTCAGTGATCCGATTACTTGGGAATGAGGTTGATCAATGTTCAACGGGTTCTGAGTAATCGGACCACTTTCCGGAAAACTAAATAGGCACGGATTGCAAATCCGCGCCAGCTAATGCCAGCTAACGGGTTCTGAGTAACCGACACTTTCCTATATTAAAAATCCGCGCCAGCGAAAGGAAAATTT
>JAIPBS010000060.1 GCA_021738625.1 Bacteroidales bacterium | reverse complement strand
CAAACCGGTCGATAATGTGACTTCTCCGAAGTCGATCTCTCTCTGTTTTTACATTGGATTTTTACAAAAATGTGATCCCTCCGGGATCGTTGGGTTGTAAGCCACGCCTTTCAATGCCCGTGTTCCTTTGAGCCTTTGAACCTTTGAACCTTTGAACCTTTGAGCCTTTGAACCTTTTGAACCTTTGAGCCTTTTGAGCCTTTGAACCTTTGATGTTTATTACATTGCACATAGCCAGCCTCAGCATTATCGCCGGCTGAATGACCATCGAGTGACCAATGAATGACTATTGAATTTCTCTTGAGTGACCATGAATTGATGCACCCAGGGCACTGAAGAACACTAAGGAAGGCCAAATTTCCATTTTCCATTTTCCATTCTCAACATGATCGAAGCAACCGTCCATTATACCCTTATATCCATTTACCCCTATACTCATGCATCCCTTAATTTTTCCTACCTTTGCACTTTAAAACTCAACGGTTTTGCGTAACAAACTCTCCGGCATATTGTTGTTGATTTGCCTGCTGGCGCCTGTGATCGGGATTTACGGCTGGCTGCAGCACAAGCGCTATGTGGTGAAGAAAGAAGTGAAGCGTCAGGTCCTTGCCGGGCTGGATCGTGAAGAGCTCGTCTTATTGAAATTTACACAAGAGGAGATCAAAAACCTCCTGAGGTGGGAACACGATGAGGAGTTTGAATACCGAGGTCAGATGTACGATGTGGTTGAGGCCATTAAAAAAGAGGGATTGATCCACTATTGGTGCTGGAAGGACGATGAGGAAACCCTCCTGAAGCACGACCTGAACCTTCTGCTGGCCGGGGCCCTGGGAAGCAGTCCGCAAAACAATGACCATCAGAAACAGATCAATAATTTTTTCAAAACCCTGTATTATTTGGATCATCTCAGCTGGTCTCCGCCAACTGATTTTATGTTCAGGCAAAATACCTTTTATATAATGTATCGGCCGATTGCCGGCTTTTCACCTCCTGTTCCCCCGCCAAAATCCGCCTGATCAGATTGGCATGATTTTGATCTTTGACAAAGATCATGGCGAATTCACCATTTTATTTTAATTGCATGTTAAGAATTACACAATGAAGAAGATATTTTTATTGTGGTTGTTTCTGGGTATGTTGCATACTGCATTTTCTCAGACGATCACTGTGAGAGATAAAGAAAGTGGCGAACCCTTGCAGCAGGTGACCCTGATCAGCCATGATCCCAGGGCCTTCACCACCACCAATAGTAAGGGTCAGGCTGATATTACGGCCTTTAGAGGATCGCAAAATATAGAAATACGCACCCTGGGACATAAAACCCTTTACAGGAGCTATCGGGAATTACAACTGGAAGGCTTTAAAATTCAGATGGATCCCTCTGTGGTGAACATGGATGAGCTGGTGATTTCGGCTACCCGTTGGAGCCAGGCGTCCTCCGACGTGCCTGCGCGCATTACTACCATCACCAGGAGAGAGGTCTCATTGCAAAACCCCCAAACGGCAGCTGATCTGCTGGAGGTATCGGGTCAGGTGTTTGTCCAGAAAAGCCAGCAGGGGGGAGGCAGCCCCATGATCCGTGGCTTTGCAACCAATCGGCTGCTCTACACCGTGGATGGCGTCCGCATGAATACCGCTATTTTCAGGGGTGGGAACATACAAAACGTGATCTCACTGGATCCATTTGCCATAGAGAAAACAGAAGTGTTGTTTGGGCCGGGTTCGGTCATATACGGGAGTGACGCCCTGGGCGGGGTGATGAGCTTTAAAACCCTGGTACCCGGGTTTTCCCTGGATGACAAACCCCTGGTGAGTGGCAAGGGCGTGATACGTTACGCCTCGGCCAACAATGAAAAAACAGCCCACTTTGATGCAAATGTCGGCTGGAAAAAATGGGCCATGGTCACCAGCATCAGCTCCAACGACTATGGAAACCTGAAAATGGGAAGTCACGGACCGGATGATTATCTGAAACCCTACTACGTGATGCGCATCGACAGCCTGGATCAAGTGGTTGAAAATAAGAATCCCAAAGTACAAAAGCCTTCGGGATACTCCCAGATCAATATGATGCAGAAAGTACGCTTCAGTCCCAACGAAGAATGGGATTTCCAGTATGGCTTTCACTATTCGGAAACTTCCGAATATGGTCGCTACGACAGGCACCTGCGCATGCGTGACGGGCATCCGCGATATGGTGAATGGAGCTATGGACCGCAGAAGTGGATGATGAACAACCTCAGTATATTGCATCGGGGAAATAACAGGCTTTACGACCGGCTGAGCATCCGGCTTGCGCAGCAGTATTTTGAAGAAAGCCGTATCAGCAGGAATTTCAACAGCCCCAACCGGGAAACACGCCTGGAAGAGGTGGATGCCTATTCGGCAAACTTCGATTTCAATAAATCTACAAGCGACCGCAATACTTTGATGTATGGTGTCGAATACGTGCTGAATGAAGTGACTTCAAGCGGAACGGATGAGAACATCAACACCGGTAAAACCCAGCCGGGCCCTGCACGCTATCCCCAGAGCAACTGGGCTTCTTATGGTGTGTATGTTAGCAACCAGCTCGAGCTATCGAAAAAAACCCAATTGCAGGCCGGCGCCAGGTACAATCAGTTTGTGTTGGATGCGGACTTCGATACCACTTTTTATCCTTTTCCTTTCACAGAGGCACGATTGAACAAGGGCGCTTTGACCGGGAATATCGGCCTTACACACCGCCCCGACCGGTCGTGGGTGCTGAAGATGAATGTGTCTACGGCTTTTCGTTCTCCCAATGTGGACGATGTGGGCAAGGTGTTCGACTCGGAGCCGGGAGCCGTGGTGGTGCCCAATCCCGACCTGAAAGCGGAATACTCCTACAACCTTGATCTGGGCATGGCAAAGATTATCGGAGAAAATGTGCGTTTCGACCTTAATGCCTATTATACCGTTTTGGACCATGCCCTGGTCAGAAGGGAGTACACCCTCAACGGCATGGACAGCATAATGTACGACGGAGTGATGAGCCGCGTTCAGGCCATCCAAAATGCGGCTGTGGCCCATATTTATGGATTTTGGGCCGGATTGGAATTTAAACTGCCTGCTGGTTTTGAATTTTCCTCTGATTTCAATTATCAGAAAGGAACGGAAGAGCTGGACGATGGCACGAAAAGTCCGACCCGCCATGCACCGCCCTGGTTTGGGGTGTCGAGGCTGAAGTACCGCACAGGCAAGCTCAATATGCAGTTTTATGCACAATACAGCGGAGAAAGAAAGCATGAAGACATGCCGGAAGAGGAGAAAGGCAAAACCGAGATCTATGCCAAAGACGCCAACGGCAACACTTATTCGCCTTCCTGGTACACCATTAATTTTAAAGCCATGTATCAGCTGGGTGAAATGTTTGCCATCAGCGCCGGCCTTGAAAACCTGACGGATCAAAGGTACAGGCCTTACAGCTCGGGGATTTCAGCGCCCGGAAGGAATTTTATTATTTCGATGCAAATGAGGTTTTAAATATCATTCATATTTAATAGCATCCACCGGATTGGCGCTTGCCGACCGCATGGCCTGCCATGAAACGGTGATCACTGCAATAAGCAGGGAGATCAGACCGGCTGCAATAAACGCCCAGTATTCACTGATAAGCTCTTTGCGGTAAGCAAAATTTTGCATCCATTTGCCCATCCATATATAGGCCAGGGGCCACGCAATGATGTTGGCCAACAAAACCCATTTGGTGAAATCCCTGATGAGCAAAAACACCAGCCCGCTTGTGTTCGCTCCCACAACTTTCCTGATCCCAATTTCCTTGGTCCTTTGTATGGCAAAGAAGGATGCCAGCCCGAAAAGGCCGAGGCAGGCCACGAAAACAGCCAGGGCCGAAAAATAAATGAATATCTTTCCGAAGCGTTGTTCCGATTTGTATAATTTATCGTATGATTTATCCAGGAAATTATATTCGAAAGGAAATTCGTTGGTTACGGCTTTCCATTCCTTTTCAATATGATCCAGCACCCCGGGCAATGAAGATGGTTTGAGTTTTATCAAAGCCGTGTGGTGCCATCCCGGATGCCAGCGCATCACCAAAGGCTCGATTTTGGAATGCAGCGATTTGAAATGAAAATCTTTCACCACCCCAATCACCTTTCCCCGGTCCCAGTAGCCGTTATCGAAAGTTTGCCCGATCGGTTCCTCCCATTTAAAAGCTTTGGCGGCCGTTTCGTTTATGATGTATTTGTCGAACATATCGGATTCCGAATTTTCTATGAAATTCCGTCCTTCGGCCATTTCGATACCGAGCACCGGTATGTAGTCAGGGTCAACAGGTGCAAACCTGAAAGCTACCCTTTCCCCCTCGATCTGCAGGCCTTCGGTCCAGGTGATGTAGCCCGGTACCTGTGATGTGTAAGCCAGGCTTTCAACACCCGGGATATTTTCTATCCTGTCGTTGAAAGACTTCAGGTTTTTTTTAATATCCCTGTTCAGGGTCAGATAAATGATATGTTCTTTTTCAAAGCCCAGATTTTTGTTTTTTACATAATCGAGCTGGGAGTAAACCACCAGGGTACCGATCAGCAGAATGATGGTAATACTGAATTGAAAAACGATAAGCGCCTTTCTGAAAGCTGCTCCTTTTTTCCCTTTACTGCCTTCTCCTGAAATGATAGAAACCGGTTTAACAGAGGTCAAATAAAAAGCCGGGTACAGGCCTGCCAGCATACCGATAAAAACCGCACCCAGGATCATTATAACGACAAGCAGAGGATTGTAGTTGAGACTGATCCCGCTGTTGAGCATATCCCTGAAAACAGGCATCATAAGCTCAACAAAAAACAAAGCGATCAGCAAAGCGAACAGGCTGATGATCACCGACTCGGTGAGAAACTGGGCGATCAGCTGTCTTCGGGCCGAACCCACCACTTTTCTAACGCCTATCTCCTTGGCCCGCAATGCTGATTTGGCTGTTGAAAGATTGATGAAGTTGATGCAGGCGATCAGCAAAATAAATACGGCCACCGCCAGAAAAATCCGCACAAATTGCAAATTTCCCTGTTTGGTATTCGCAGCTTGTATCTCGGTCTCAAAATAAACTTCCTTTAGCGGCCGCAGGTTAAACTGAGGCATTTCATCATCATCTTTCCAGTTTACCCTGCTTGAAAAGTACTTGTTGATCTTTTGTGTTAAAGCATCCGCATCGGCATTTCCGGATAGCAAAAAATAGGCGGGATAATTCCAGCTTCCGGTTCTTTTCAGGAAATCGGGATCGTTCCTGATGGTTTTCAGGGCAATGAAGTTGGCAAGTGCCCCGATCTCAATATGTGAGTTTTTAGGGTCTTTTATAATTCCTGTAACCTTAAAGTCAAATGCATTTTCATACTCAATGACCTTTCCAAGGGGATCCTCCTCTCCGAAAATCCGTTGGGCGGTACTTTCTGTTAAAACAACCGAGAAGGGATTCTTTAATGCCGTCTCCGGATTTCCTTCTATAAATTCAAAGGTGAAAATGTTGAAAATGGAAGTATCGGCAAAAACAAGATGATCTACCTTGAGCTGTTGATCTTCAAAATTGATCAGGGCGGTTTTAATACCCGTATGCATGCGCACAAAATCTTCAACCTCCGGGAAATCTCTCCATATCATTTCCGGGTGAATGGTGGCAAGCAAAGCCCAGTCTGCAAATTCCAGCCGGTATATCCGGTCTCGTTTTTCATTGAATTTATCGTAACTGTATTGATCGTGAACAAATAGCATGATCAGGATGAAAACCGCAAAACCAATGGCCAGGCCCAGCACATTGATTAAGGTTTGGCTTTTCTGGCGAAGCAGGATACGTATTGAAGTTTTTAAGTAGTTGATCAACATGATATAAAAACACCTTTCGTTTTTGCATTCAACATTTCGGCTTATTCATATTTTAATGCCTCTACCGGATTGGCATTGGCAGCCCTCAAAGCCTGGTAGCTGACCGTGAGCACTGCAATGAAAAGTGCGATCAGAGCAGCTGCAACAAACAACCACCAAAAGGCAAGCACTTTTATGCTGTAGGCAAAATTATTCAGCCATTTGTCGAGCAGGTAAAAGCTCAGTGGCCAGGCGATCAAATTGGCCACCATCACCCATTTGGTGAAATCTCTGGCCAGCATTTGCGTTAGGGCAAAGGACGATGAACCCAGGGTTTTTCTGATCCCGATCTCCTTGGTTCGCTGCTCGGCCGTGTAGGAAGCCAGGCCGAACAAACCCAGGCAGGCGATCACAATGGCGATCACCGTGAAATAGATAAAGGTTTCCCCCATTTTCTGTTCCTGCATGTATAGCTGGTCAAAGCTTTGATCAAAAAAGTAATAGTCGAAGGGAAAGGAGCTTTCGATTTCGTTCCAGCGTTGCTCCAGCTTTTCAATATGTTGCCTGACGTCGCCGGGCTGCAGCCTGACCAGCAGGTTTGAAAACCGCGACGGATTATAATAGAAAAGGAAGGGATCGATGGCCTGGTGCAGCGAGTTGTTATGAAAATCCTTTACCACGCCAATCACATGAAACATATAACCTGAATCCGGATTACCGATCCTGAATTTTTTGTTCAGCACATCTTCTCCCCATCCCAGCTTTTTCCAGAGGGTCTCATTGATGATGACCCCGGCGGTGTCGGTGGCATAATCCGGGCTGAAGCTACGTCCTTTGACCATTTCCATGCCCATGGTTCGGATGAAGCCGTAATCCACCGACATGTTGAAAATAAGCCAGGGATCGGTGCGGCTGACACCTTCAGGGAAATAACCCGTGCCGTCGGTGCTTTGTCCGGGTATGCCGAAGGAGGCACTGATGTTGCTTACTTCGGGCAGTGTTTTCAATTCATTTTTCAGCACTTCGTATTTCTCCTGCAGACGGTTGCCACGCAGGGGAATCACCACAAGCCTTTCCTTGTCGAAGCCCAGTTTCTTATTGCGTATGTACTCGAGCTGCCCGTAAATGATGCCGGTCCCGATCAACAGGCTGATGGAAATGCTGAATTGCAATACCACCAGAATGTTTCTCAGTCTTGATGATTTGCGTCCTTTTCTGATATCTCCCTTCAACACCCTTACCGGCCTGAAGGAGGACAGGTAAAAGGCCGGATAACTGCCGGCCAGTAGTCCTGCCAAAATACCGATGCCCAGCAAAAAAAGGATCAGGTCCCAGCGTTCGAAAAAGGATAAGCTGAGGTCCTTGCCCGTCAGGCTGTTGAACATGGGCATGGCCAGCTCCACAAACAAGAAGGAAATCAAAAGGCTGAGCAGGCTGAGCATCACGGATTCACCAAGGAATTGCCTGACCAGCATACCTTTGTGTGCCCCGTGTACCTTTCTTACACCAACTTCTTTTGCCCGTTTGGTAGAGCGTGCTGTTGTCAGGTTCATGAAATTGATGCAGGCTATGATGATGATAAACACGCCCACAAGCGAAAAGATAATCACATGGGAGATATCACTGTTGTTGCCCAACTCAGCCATTTTATTCGAATGCAGGTGGATGTCGGTGAGTGCTTGCAAATATGGATTGAATTCCATTTGGAGGCCTTCAAAATCATCCGGGCCGGCGCCTGAGGATTCAATCAGGTTTTTCATGATATATGCGCTGATCTTTTCGTTGAAGGCTTCAGTATCCACATTAGGCTTCAATTTGATATAGGTATGGTAAGCCATGGATCCCCAGCTTTCCAGCATGGGATTGGGCGCCATTTCAGCCATGCTGCTCCAGGAACACAGCATCGGAAAGCTAAAATGCGAATTGTCGGGGATGTTTTCAATCACAGCAGTAACCTTGAAATCGAATTGATCATTGTATCGCAGTATCTTACCCAGTGGATCTTCATCCCTGAAATATTTGTTCGCGGTTTTTTCTGTCAGCACAATGGAGTAGGGTTCCCTAAGCATATTGTTTCGATCGCCCATGAGTACTTTAAAGCTGAACAGGTCGAAAAAGCCGGTATCAGCATAAAGCAATCCTTCCTCATAATATTTCACATCATCATGGATGAAAAAGGAAGTCTGAAAAGTTCTGCGAATACGCACCGATTCTTCAACTTCCGGGAAGTCTTTCTCCATCGCCGGGGCAAGTGGCGCGGGAGAGACCGCCACATCAAAAAAATCACCCGACATTTGACCCGCTACTGCGATCCTGTATGTCCGTTCATGGTCACGGTGAAACTTGTCATAGCTGAATTCATGCAATATAAACAGCATGATCAGTATGAAAGCTGCAAAACCAATGGCCAGACCTGCAATGTTGATAAGGGTATAGCCTCTTTGCCTGTAAAAATTCCTGAAGGCCGTTTTGAAGTAATTAACAATCATTCATTTCCCGCTTTGTTCTGAAGAAATCATGTCAGGAAATATGCCAAAAACAACAAGTGTCTGATATTGTGTAATCAATGAATTGGAATGCCTGAAATCAAGCCGGAATATGTACGCTTTTGTGCGTCCGGTGTTCGGGTGTGGACAGGGGGAGGGGGAGGGAAAAGGGAAAGGGGAAAATGAAAAGGGAAAGGGAGAAGTTTGTGTCGGTTGTTGGGGTGTATGGTTATATAGGTATAAGGGTATATGATTATAATGTCTCGTCCTGAAACAGCTTTACATAAAAAGTGAACAAAATTCAGGATTATGAAAAGAAAAGAAAGGTTTTATACGGGAGAAGGCGAATAGCATCAGCCCAAAAACGGATTGTTCAATTTCTCGAAGCCAATGCTGGTTTCGGGTCCGTGGCCGGGATAAACGGTTGCATCGTCAGGGAGCAGGAACAATTTGTTTTTGATGTTGTTCATCAACAAATCGTAGTCGCCCGTGGGCAGGTCGGTGCGCCCGATGCTCATCTGAAAGAGCACATCGCCCACAACGGCAAACTTTTGTTCGTTGCTGATCAAACAGATGTGCCCGTCAACATGCCCGGGTGTGTATAATACTTTGAGTTTGGATTTTCCAAAACCGACTTCTTCTCCTTCCTCCAGATAGCCTGCAGGATCCTTCATCCTGGGAACCATCAATCCAAAAGCCATTCCGTGTTCATGCGCTGATTGATGAAAGTCAAGCCCTTCTTTGTGAATATAGGGCTTCAGGCCGTATTTTTCTGTGATGAAGTTGTTTCCCAGTATATGATCAACATGGCTATGTGTGTTGATGAGTTTTACAGGTTCCAACTTCTTTTCGGTTATAAAATCTGCAAGTTGTTCTTTTTCAGGGTCTTCAAAACATCCCGGATCAACAATGATACACTCAGCACTTTCATCATATATGATGTAGGTATTTTCCTGGAATGCATTAAACACAAAACGTTTTATGGTCATCATAATATTCAGATCAATTTCAGTCGAACGTAAAATATATCGCTTCGGGCAAAGTTATTAAATTATTGGTGCAGTTAGCAGGACAATTAAAATTGGTTAATTTAGCAATTGCTAGCGAATTTTGAATGAAGTTCCATTACCGACATAGGCATCCCATTTCCGACAGCAGATTTGTTTTGATGTTGCTGCTTTTGCTGTTTGTTGTACCCATATACGCTCAATTTTACAACGGTTCGCAACTTGAATTTGGTAAAAACAGGGTGCAATACCGGGATTTCATCTGGACCTATTATATGTTCGATGATTATGATGTTTACTTTTACCGAGACGGGCAGAAGCTGGCCGAGTTTGTAGCCCGCAAAGCCGAAGACCAGATCACCAGACTTGAGCGCCGCCTTGAAACCACCGTGAATGATAAGGTGCAGTTCATCGTATTCAACAACTTGAGTGATCTAAAGCAAAGCAATATCGGGCTTGAATCGGATGAGGAATACAATACCGGGGGGGTGACCAAGATTGTGGGTAAAAAAGTGATCCTTTACTTTAACGGCAGTTATGAGGATTTTGAGAAACAGCTCCAGGCGGGTGTTTCAAACGTGGTGATCAATCAATTGTTATACGGAGGGAATATCGGCTCCCAAATTAAAAACTCCACGCTTTTTGTACTTCCCGACTGGTATCTAAACGGATTGATCTCCTACCTTTCGGATAACTGGAGCACCGAGATCGATAACAGAGTACGTGACGGCATCAGGTCGGGTTTATATGAGAAATTCAATCATTTGCGCGGTGATGAAGCCATTTATGCCGGGCATTCGCTCTGGAATTATATCAACCAGGAATACGGTAAATCGGCTATCCCAAACATCCTGCATATGACCAACATCAGCCATAGCATCGAAAACGGGTTTTTGTATGTGATCGGGAAATCATTCAAAACGCTGATGAAAGAATGGATCGATTATTATGAGCAATATTATGCGGATGCATCCCGGTTTGAGCCGCTTCCTGAAAAACCATTGCTGAAAAAAACGGATGCGGACGCCCGCTATCAGCAACTCACCACAAGCCCCGATGGTGTTCACGCGGCTTATGTGACCAATGAACTCGGACAATATAAGGTTTGGCTATACAATCTTCAGAAGGACAAGAAGAAAAAGATATACAAGAATGGTTTTCGTTTGGGTGAAAATGTAGATTATTCCTATCCCATCCTCAACTGGCATCCCAGCGGCAGGCTGCTGGCTTTTTTGATCGAAAAGGAAGGCTTTCCCTATCTGATGCTTTACAACCTGGAAACCCGAACAACAGATGAAATTCTGATGGTTCAGTTCGAAAAGATCAACAACTTCAATTATTCCGACGATGGAAGGACGATCGTACTGAGTGCAGTGAAACAGGGGCAGTCGGATATTTTTGTTTTTGAGATCGCCTCCGGTTCCTTTCAACAGATCACTTTTGATCCTTTCACCGATAAAGACCCATGTTTTTTCGATAATTCAAGCAAGATCCTTTTCAGTTCAAATCGGACAAGCGATACCCTGGAAATGATGCAGGATGAATTTCTGAAAACAGTTCCGGCCACTCTGGATATTTACATGTATGATTACAAAAGCCGCAGCAATATCCTGAAAAGACTGACAGAAACTCCTCTGGCAAATGAAAAACAACCCCTGCCCTATGACCGCGGATACATTGCTTTTTTGAGCGACAGGAACGGGATCTACAATCAGTATATCGGAAAATTCGATAGTGCGATCAGTTATGTGGATACAACGGTACACTATAGATATTTCATGAATGATTTTCCTGTTACCAACTATCCGCGCAGTATCATCAGTCACCGGCCCGATCCGATTTCTTTTAAAAATTCACTGATCATCATGAATGAAGATGAATACAGGATGTATATAAAGGAGCTGATACCACAGGGAAATATTGATCCCGTGACGCCAACCACAACGTCTTATATGCAGCAGATGAACAGGTTGGAAGGTGAAAAGGAAAAGATCAAACAGGGCGTCAAATCGAGACCTGAAAAAAGAGAGAAGAGACGGAGACGTTTCAGAAATGTCTATGAAAATGAACAAAAACCAAAGCAGAAAAACAGGGAAAATGAGATCGATATTGAAAACTACGAGTTTGAGAAACAATCCATCATAAAAATTGAAGGAAACAAGGAAGTAGAAACCAATTTTGATCCTGATGCAGCGGTGGATGAAGAAGAGGAGGATAAATTCAAATTGCCCAATCGCAGATATTACCGGGTGGAATATTTTTTTAATGAACTTACCACACAACTCGATTTTAATTTTCTGAATGCATCATACCAGCAGTTTACGGGTGGCGGTCCGATCTATTTGAATCCGGGTTTTAATGCTCTGTTAAAGGTCGGTGTTTCCGACCTGATGGAGGATCATCGAATTGTTGGCGGTGTGCGCCTGAATGTGAATCTGATCAACAATGAATATCTGCTCAGTTATCAGAACCTGAAGCACAGGCTCGACAAGCAGATCGTTTTTCACCGGCAAAGCCTCGAGGGCGTTGGGAATTACAGCATTATCAGGTATTATACCAATGAGCTATTTTACATACTGAGCTGGCCTTTTAATGAGGCCATGAGCCTTAGGGGTACGCTCTCACTACGAAGTGACCAGGCTGTGCATTTATCCACCGACCGGCCCAATTTGCAGGAACCCAACCGCTATGAAACCTGGGGCGGCATCAAAGGTGAGTTTGTTTTTGACGACACCCGCAACATTGGCCTGAATCTTTATTACGGTACACGGTATAAAATATTCGGTGAGTATTTGCAATTGGTGGCCGAAGATACCAGGAACCTGGTAGTGCTTGGAGCGGATTTCAGGCATTATACAAAAATCCACAGGAGCTTCATTTGGGCCAACCGGCTGGCCATGAGCACCAGCTTCGGACAAAATAAACTGATCTATTACATGGGGGGTGTAGACAACTGGTTGTTTCCCAAGTTCAACAACCAAACACCCATTGACTTTTCACAAAACTACTGGTACCAAACCCTGGCTACCAACATGAGGGGGTTTAAGCAAAACATTCGGAACGGGAACAATTTTTTTGTGTTGAATAGCGAATTGCGTTTCCCCGTTTTCAAGTATTTCTTTAACCGGCCCATCAAATCCGATTTTCTCAATACTTTCCAGATTGTGGCTTTTGGAGACGTCGGTACTGCCTGGACAGGTTGGAATCCCTATTCAAAGGAAAACTCATTGTACACACGCACGGTTGACGACGGCCCGTTGCACATCACCGTTGAAGTACAAAAAGAACCTATAGTTACAGGATTCGGGTTTGGGGCAAGGGCCAGGATACTCGGCTATTTCCTGCGGGCCGATTGGGCCTGGGGCATGGAAGACTGGGTGGTAAAGCCTTCGGTGTTTTACCTGTCTCTCAGCCTTGATTTTTAAAGAAAAAACGGAGGTATGCCAACCTCATTCCTTTGTCAAAAAGGTAACCCATAAAACAGCGAAAATTGTTAACAGTTTTTGTTGAAAAAATCAGCCTTAAAATTATCTAAAACTAAAACCATCTAACATACAGGAGATTAAAAGCAATTTGCATTTGTCAATACCAGTTCTTGTTAAAAATTTCACATATTAAAATCTACCATGAAAATTTGTTTGGCAACGGTTTTATCCGCATCTTAGAAGCCTAAAAGAGACTAAACTTAAGATGCTGACAAACAAAAGAGTAAAAGGTATATACAAAAAATTTCCGGCATAGAAAAATGAAAAACTCAATTAACTTTTTATTCAATATTCAGCTGTTTTTTAGTCAGTATTTTATGATTTTTCAACGTGCATCTGTTAATAAGTAAGCCTTAAAAATACCCTGTTCTTATTGTATCTTGGTATCCTGTTTAAATTGATCCCGGCAGATCATATCAGCTTGACAGACAATATTTTATAATCATTTTAGTGTATAACTTGCGTAATAATCATATCATATGAGCAGCGACCTTTTTGCAGGAACGGATAACAATGTGAGGATCAAAGAAGGCTCTTTTTATAAAGAGGTATTGGAAAAAAGGCAACGGCCGGAGTACGATCCGACATCCGGAGAACCGATAGGAACCAAACAGGCAGTTGAATCCAAACCTGAACCCAAAAAGGCATATACGACCTATTCGGATAAAGAAGTGCTTAAGGCGGCAACGGATTACTTTGGGAGAGACTCTTTGGCGGGCAGTGTTTGGATGAACAAGTACGCCCTGAAGAACAGTGCTGGAAAGCTGTATGAACGCACACCCGACGACATGCACTGGCGGCTCGCCCGCGAAATTGCACGCATCGAAAAGAAGTATCCGAACCCCATGAAGGAAGAAGAAATCTATGAGCTGCTTCGCGATTTCAAGTACATCGTCCCCCAAGGAAGTCCGATGGCCGGGATCGGAAATGATTTTCAGATTTCCTCCCTTTCCAATTGCTTTGTGATTGGTGAAGACGAAAACTCAGATTCGTATGGCGCCATTCTAAAAGTGGACCAGGAACAGGTACAGTTGATGAAAAGAAGAGGCGGGGTGGGGCACGATCTGTCACATATCCGGCCCACCGAAAGTCCGGTAAAGAATAGCGCCCTCACATCTACGGGCATTGTTCCGTTCATGGAAAGGTATAGCAACTCAACCCGCGAGGTTGCTCAAGGTGGCCGCAGAGGCGCCCTCATGCTCAGTATTTCCATCAAGCATCCGGATGCGGAAGAATTTATCGATGCCAAAATGCAAAAGGGAAAAGTAACCGGCGCCAATGTCTCAGTTAGGGTCACACATGATTTTATGGATGCTGCCATTAATGGAAAACCATTTGTACAGCAGTTTCCAATTAATTCCGACAATCCTGTTGTAACCAAAGAGATCGATGCAAAACCCCTGTGGGAAAAGATCATTCACAATGCCTGGGCTGCGGCAGAACCTGGTATTTTATTCTGGGATACGGTGATCGGGGAATCCGTGCCGGATTGCTATACCGACCACGGCTTCAAAACACTTTCCACCAATCCCTGCGGTGAGATTCCACTCTGTGCCTATGATAGCTGCCGGCTTCTTGCCATCAACCTGTTCAGCTATGTGGAGAACCCCTTTAAGGAAAATTCCAGTTTCAACAGTGAACTTTTTTCAGAGCATGCCCGATATGCCCAGCGTATCATGGATGATATCATCGACCTGGAAGTTGAAAAGGTGGATGGCATCCTGGCAAAGATCGATTCCGACCCTGAGGATGAGGATACCAAAAGAACGGAAAGACGGCTTTGGGAAAATATTCGCAAGAAATGTATACAGGGAAGACGCACCGGTATAGGTATCACAGCGGAAGGTGATATGCTGGCAGGTTTGGGTTTAAGGTACGGCTCTGAAGAGGCGATCCGGTTTTCGACTGAAGTACACAAACACCTGGCCCTGGAAGTATATGCCTCCTCGGTTGACCTGGCTGAGGAAAGAGGGGCCTTTCCCGTTTACGATACCGAAAAGGAAAAAGACAATCCCTTTATCGGAAGGATACGGGAAGCCGCTCCCAATGTGTATGAAAAAATGAAAAAAGTGGGCCGCCGCAACATTGCTATGCTTACGATCGCGCCCACAGGCAGCGTTAGTATCTGCACGCAAACCACTTCCGGTATCGAGCCCGTTTTTAGTGTCTCTTATAAAAGGCGCAGAAAGGTGAATCCCAATGACAGAAATGTGAATGTTACTTTCGAGGATGAGGTAGGCGACAGTTGGGAGGAGTATCGCGTGTTCCATCATAAATTCACCGACTGGCTCCGGGTAAACAATTATGATGTTGAGGAAGTATCGAGAATGGAAGATGAAGAGTTGCAAAAGATCATTGCCAAATCACCCTACCACAAAGCCACGGCAAACGATATCGATTGGGTGAGCAAAGTAAAAATGCAGGGCTCCATTCAAAAATGGGTGGACCATTCCATCAGCGTAACAGTGAACATACCGGAAGAAACGCCCGAGGAAATGGTTAGCGACATCTATGAAACCGCCTGGCGAAGCGGATGCAAAGGCATGACCATTTACCGGGAAGGTTCTCGCAGCGGTGTGCTGGTAACGGAAAAGAAAAAACAAAAGCCCGAAAACGAATTCAGGGAAACCAATGCGCCTCCCAGGCCGCGCGTGCTGGAAGCTGAAGTGGTGCGTTTCCAGAACAACCACGAAAAATGGGTGGCTGTTGTGGGATTGCTCAACAACAAACCCTATGAGATTTTTACAGGAAACGCGGAAGGCTTTTTCCTGCCCACCTGGGTGAAAAGGGGCTGGGTGATGAAAAACAAAATGCCAGGAAAGAAAACAAATTACGATTTTCAGTTCGAAGACCGTGACGGCTATAAGATCACCATGGAAGGATTAAGCAGGCAATTCAACAAGGAATTCTGGAACTATGCCAAGCTGATCTCTGGTATTTTACGCCACGGCATGCCATTGCCCTTTGTTGTTGACCTGATCCAGAACCTTACCCTGGAACAGGAACACATCAACACCTGGAAGGCCGGCGTGGTGCGGGCGCTGAAAAAATACATTCCCGACGGCACCACCGACAAGCACAACAAATGCCCCAAATGCTCAAGCGAGCTGGTTTACCAGGAGGGTTGCCTGAATTGTAAGAATTGCGACTACTCGAAGTGCGGGTAAAAAATATAGCATTACAAAGCTGTTTCCTTATCGCCTTATTTTTGATTGGAAGAACTGTTTAGCAATTCTGCTACGAATTTTTCAGAAATGCAACTTATGATAATCAAAGGTCTGATTGTTGCGCAGGTCACGGATCACTTTTGCCAGGTGCAAAAAAATCTTTAAGTCGCTTTGGATGAGCCATCGAATGGCTGCCGGCTTGTTCTGGCAGGCATCAGCAAACACCACCAGAAATTTATAATCATGCTTTGTAAGCCATTCGTAGGCGGCTTTGCGCTCATCGATGGCGTGGTCGAGGGCGGCCAGTTCAGGGTAGCCGTTCTGCATCAGCCAATTAAATGCATTTTCGCTTCCGCGTATGCTATGCGCCAAAGCCGATAATTCGGGAAAACCATTGTTCAGCAACCAGTCCAAAAATTTCTGATTGCCTTTTATGGCTTCTCCCCAAACCATCAATATTTTAACATCATAATCAAGCATCACCATAAAATTATAACAATTGACCCACTGACGCAAAACAAACGGAAAATTCTATGATTTGTTCTTCCTTTGATCAACATGCCTCTGCAGTTGTTTATACTGAATCTTAATAAAAATGCAAAGCATTATTCTATTAGATTCAGTTATACCGATAGGAACAGGAGGTCAATCATTGCAAAGCTGTTCCGAATCGGTAAATGCTATTATAACTGAAATGCTTATAAAAATGTAGTACTTTTGAAGCTGAAATGGCAAGTCTGGAAGAAATAAAGCAACCGATCAAATCGCATATGCAGACTTTCGAATCATACTTCAGAAAGTCGATGCAAAGCCGGGTCCCCTTGCTGGACAAGATAACCCGTTTTATTTTGAAGCGCAAGGGCAAGCAAATGCGTCCTATGTTTGTGTTCCTTTCGGCGGAGGTTTGCGGGGGTGTTACTGAAAAATCCCACCGGGCGGCTGCCCTGATAGAATTGTTGCACACGGCTACACTGGTTCATGACGATGTTGTTGACGATTCGAATGAAAGAAGGGGTTTCTTTTCATTGAATGCCCTCTGGAAAAACAAGATTTCGGTCCTGGTTGGTGATTATCTGCTTTCGAGGGGTTTGTTGCTATCGCTTGATCACGATGATTTTGAATTGCTGAAGATCGTTTCTGAGGCTACCCGGCAAATGAGCGAAGGTGAATTGTTACAAATCGAAAAGGCACGTAAGCTCGATATCGAAGAAGTTGTTTATTTCGATATCATTAAAAAGAAAACCGCCTCCCTGATAGCTTCATGTTGCGCCGGCGGAGCCGCCTCAACAAAAGCTGAGAAAGAGTTGATTGAAAAATTCAAACTTTTTGGCGAAAAGGTGGGCATTGCCTTTCAGATCAAGGATGACCTGTTTGATTATGAATCCCTGAACAAAACGGGGAAACCCGTTGGCGTGGATATCAAGGAGCAGAAAATGACTCTTCCTTTGATCCATATGCTGAAAGGACTCAATAAAACTGAAAAGCGCAGGATTATCAACATCATTAAAAATCACAGCGACGAGCCCGACAAGGTAAGTTGGGTGATTGATAAGGTAAACAACAGCGGCGGCATCGAATACGCCCGCAATATGATGATGAAGTATCGCGAAAAGGCTTTTGATATCCTGCAGGAATTTCCGGAATGTGCCGCCCGGGAATCCCTAAAACAATTGGTGATCTATACTACCGAACGAAAAAAATAGCTAAGCCTTCCTGAGCGTAAATGCAAATGTTGTTCCCACCCCAACGGTGCTGCGCACATTGATTGTCTGATGATGTGCCTTGATTATATGTTTTACAATGGCAAGGCCCAGGCCGGTCCCGCCCTGTTCTCTGGAACGGCCCTTATCGGTGCGGTAAAATCTCTCAAAAATTCTGGGTATACTCTCTTTTGGGATGCCTTCGCCGTTATCGGTAACTTCCACAAGCAGGTTTTCATCCATATCGAAAAAACTGATTTTGGTGGAGCCGTTTTTGTCTTTGCCATATTTGATGGCATTGTCGATCAAATTAATCAATACCTGCCGGATACGCTTTTTGTCGGCATAAACGTAAACAGGCTTATCGTAGGTTTTTCCGAAGAAAAGGGTATTTTGTTTCTTCCTGGCTTTGATCTCGAGAAAGTCAAAAATATCCTGGGTCAGGCCAACCACATCAAATATTTTGTAATTCAACTGCAATTCACCCGACTCAAGATGGGCAATCTCTTCCAGATCCTCCACGATGGCGATCATACGGTTGATGCTTTTCTCGGTTTTCATCAGGTATCGTTTGTTGATGTTGGGATCTTCCAGTCCGCCGTCGAGCAGGGTAAGCACGTATCCCTGTATATTGAAAATGGGCGTTTTTAGCTCATGCGAGATATTTCCCAGAAATTCCCTTCTATATTTGGCGAGCTCTTTCAGTTGCCTGATCTCCTTTTGTTGCACCTCGCCCCATTTCTGAACCTCCTGATTTACCTTTTCTATGGTATCGGCTTTGATATCTATGGATTTGGAGGAACCTTTGGGCGCTTTCAACTGATGTATGGTTTTATAGATCAGCTTAATCTTGTTGTAAATAAAACGTTCCAGTGTATATCGGATCACAAAGTAGGAAAAGATGAAAAGCATCACATCAATGATGACCAGGGGAATGATCCTGAACTCAAAAAAAAGAAAACTGAAAATGAAATAAATCAAGGTAAAAAACAATATAACAAACAAGGCATTGTTCAATGCAAGTTTTTTCGGGTCGGTATATTTCATTGGTGTGTGTGCCCTTTATGC
The DNA here is from genome assembly GCA_021738625.1 of Bacteroidales bacterium. Taxonomy (GTDB): domain Bacteria; phylum Bacteroidota; class Bacteroidia; order Bacteroidales; family JAIOZK01; genus JAIOZK01. The sequence continues at coordinate 1,040 of JAIPBS010000060.1, read as the reverse complement.
TTCGTATTTATAACCAACACCTTTCACGGTTTTGATGTTGTCCAGCCCGATTTTTTCCCGGATCTTTCTAACGTGCACGTCAATGGTTCGATCACCGACGATCACATCATTCCCCCATACCTTAGCAAAGATTTCTTCCCGGCTAAAAACTTTATTCGGCCTGGATGTGAGTAAGGATAACAGCTCAAATTCTTTCTTGGGCAATGAGATTTCCCTGCCCTCTTTCATAATGATGTATTTCTCCTTGTCGATGGTAAAATCTTTTAGCCTGATGAGTTCGTCTTCCTGCTGTTCTTCTTGCTTGTATCTTCGCAACAGTGCTTTGATTCGGCTGATCAGAACTTTGGGTTTAATCGGTTTGGTGATGTAATCGTCAGCGCCGGCTTCAAAGCCCGCAATTTGAGAATAATCCTCCCCCCGGGCCGTTAAAAAGATGATGACTGATTGTTTTAGTTGCGGAAGAGTTTTCAGTTCAGTGCAGGCCTCCATGCCATCCATTTCAGGCATCATTACATCAAGGATTATTAAATGTGGAACATTGGCTTTGGCCTGCTCAATGGCCTCGGTGCCATTGTTTGCTGTGAAAACCTGGTAACCCTCCCGTTTCAGATTGTAGCTTAGGAACTCAAGAACATCCTTTTCATCATCGGCGATTAGGATCTTGAATTTTTCATTTCCCATAGTAGTTGCATTTTTTACAGATAAACGGTTAACCTGGTAAAAGTACAAATTAATTTATTTTTCAACATTGTCTTGGTGTTGTTTTGTAACATATAGGAATTCAGTGCGTTATATGAAGAAATAAGTCAATTCGTAAAATCAGATTAATGTTTTACATTTGAAAAAAATTTCTAACCTGAATAATTCACAAAAAATAAAAAAAAGGGGGTAAATAATTTTATTATCTCATTGATATTCAATATCTTTGAGGTGACATTTAACATAAAAAATTTACCCCGTGAATAAAAATACAATTTCTTCCGAGAACAACCAAAAAAATCTTTCGCAAACCTGCGAACCGACATTGTTTAACCTGGCAG
>JAIPBS010000059.1 GCA_021738625.1 Bacteroidales bacterium | reverse complement strand
TTGATAAAAATATATAAGTCGCCGCTCATGGGATCCTTGTCAAGCCGGTTGGTGACCAGTCCGCATAAACCGTCAAAGCTCTTGCGCATATCGGTCGCCTCGCGGTAAAGAAAATATCTGGATGAGAATATGGAAAACACAGTTTGCTTTAAAATTTTATGAGTTTTTGCAATGTAGCGCAGGGTAAATACATTGGAACATATAGTTCAACACCGTTGGGATAGCGCACGCAGATGTCAGCCCCGGATGCTCCCTGGTCGAAACTGATAAAACCTTCCGGGGCATTTTGCTGTTGATTATTGTACTTGCCGGCCCAATATCTGAAAGTATAAAGATTAATCTGATGTTGCCTGCTAAATTCTTTCTGGCTTTGGCCACTGTTCTTCCATTCTTCAACCAGGTCGTACATGTTTTTTCTATGCTCTGCTCTTGTCATAATTTTTTGCCCGCTAAGATCGGGGCTATGCTATAGGTGGGCAAGATGTCTGTGGCCGAAGGGATACGCTTTGCGTGACTCTTCCGTTAAGAAATCTATGGAAGGCTTTCCGATCACCTCCTCTCTTTTGTAACCCATTATTTCCAGCCAGTAATCACTCACACTGATAAGCTTTCCTTCCCGGTTGATGGAATGCAACATCACGGGAGTATTGTTATAGATGTTTCGGTAATTTTCTTCGCTTTCCTTCAGCTTTTTTGTAATCTGCGAAAGCTTTGTTATGTCCCGGAACATGCAATGCGTTTGTTTGAATCTTCCATCCTGTGCGTACGAAATCATGCCGTCAATTAAAACATCCAAATAACTGCCGTCCTTACGTCGTAGTTTAAGAGATACATCATAAATACTTCCTTGTTGTTTAAACCTGGGATAGTTTTTTCGGAAGGTAGGTTTGGAATCAGGATGCAGAAATTCGCTGAAGTTTTTGCCAATAACTTCTTCATTTACATAACCCAGAATTCTTAGCCAACATGGATTGACTTCGATAAGGAAACCGTCTTCATCCAAAGATTGATACGCCAATGGCATCTTTCCGAATAGCTCATTGTATTTCCTGTCATTTTCCTTAAAGAGTTTGCATTCCTCCGACAACCTGGAAATTTCGTTTTTGAGCTTCCGGTTTTCCTTTAGAATATACTCATAAGATGTTTTGTTATCTTTCATTCCAAAACATTAAAAAACAATACGAATAAAGTGCTGCATTACAAACACATGTGCAAAAATTAATATTTGCAAATGTCGAAGATACTGTAAAAACTTTAAAAGCACCAATTTACATTCCCCGGATCATCTCCTCCATCTCCTCTTCCGTTACCGACAGGTTGAAGGCAAAGATCAAATGTTGGAGGGTGGAATAAATGCCGATCAGTTTTTCGGGTACGCCCAGGTCGCGCTGAAAAACCTGGGCCAGGGCAGTTACCTTTGGGTTTTTGACAAGCAGGGCGGTTTTGACGTGTTTGTTGCGAAAGCTGTATCTGCGGACCAGCTCGACAGTTTTGGCCACATCCTCATGGCTGAATTGAAAGGTACAGTTTCTGAAATCAAGAATACTGTGTGTGATGAAAGGATATTCGTCGGCTTCATAAGTTACGGTGAGCAGCGAGAGGATGTCCTCCACCTCGATATCACCCGTAAATTTGAGTATGCCCAGCTTTTTCTCAGGAAAGAATTTAACCTTGGTTTCCATCGTTTTTACAAGAAGATTAAAATATGCCTTTGATACGCAGTTTTTTGGATGAAGTTTCAGGAAGATAAAACTACAGTTAGCTGAAAGTAACAAAAAGGGAAAGCACCAAAACAGGAAAGCACCAAATCTCAAATTCCAAAAACAAAACTTGTCCGTCCTTAGGCGGATAAGCACCAATTACTGAAATTCGAAATCCCAAACATGTGCTCAAAGGACTGGTTTTGGTTATTCTAGTTTTGATATTGAGATTTATTTGAAATTTGGAATCATTGGTGTTGGTTAATTTTGAGGAGATTCCTCGCTTCGCTCGGAATGACAAGCTATCTGGGGAATACAGAGGGGTTGGGGGTTGAATGGCGGCAAAGCCGCCATTCAACCCCCAACCCCTCCTCAAACCCTTGATAAACTGTCATTCCGAGCAAAGCGAGGAATCCATTTGCGTTTAACCGGACAGCAATGATTTGGAATTTTAAAAATCCCATCCTTAAATGATTGTGCTAAACCTACCCCCATTTTCTTTTTTCAAAAAACCCCGTACCTGCTACCGGCACGGGGTGGAATTTATAGGGACTCAAAAACTTCAGCATGAGCTGAAAGCTTTTTCATTTTATTTAACAATTCGGATCTTTTGTGTGATGCGGTCCAGCTCCGCATTGATGCGCAGCAGGTAAAGTCCTTCACTCAGTCCGCTTACATCCAAACGCTCGTTTTGCAGTCCGTCGACCGTGCCGGAGTTGTAGCTACCGACCCTGTTGCCGATCAGGCTGTAGAGTTTGCGCTCACATTGGTTTGGGCGAAATATTTAAAATCAAGGAAAGATTGTACGATAATTCCAATGAAATGTTTTCTACTTTTGATCCAGAAAAAAAAGATATGTCAGAACATGTTTTAGTTGAGATCGGGGCTATTGTACTGTTGGGTATTATGTCGCAATGGGTGGCATGGCGGCTGCGTTTTCCATCAATTTTTTTACTACTAATAGCAGGCTTTGTTGCCGGGCCTGTAACCGGGCTGATAGAGCCAGATTTATTAATGGGAGAAATGCTTATGCCTTTCGTTTCTTTGTCCGTTGCCATTATTCTATTCGAAGGAGGTCTGACACTAAATGTTAAAGAACTCCGGGAAATAGGTGGCGTAGTGCTCAGCCTGGTTATACTGGGAGTTCTGGTTACCTGGACAATTGGTACGCTTACAGCTCACTATCTGTTAAATATTAACTTTGAAGTATCTATCTTATTGGCTGCAATACTCACCGTTACCGGTCCCACCGTAATTGGACCCTTGTTGCGGCAAATCAAACCCTCAGGAAAAGTGAACCAGATTCTTAAATGGGAAGGCATTGTGATTGATCCTATTGGTGCTTTGCTGGCGGTATTGGTGTTTGAAGGAATCATTGCAAGCGGATTACAGGGTGCAACCACAGCAGTGCTGATAAGTCTGGGTAAGACCATCCTTTTCGGTACATTGTCAGGTGTTGTTTTTGCCTTTTTACTGGTGTTGTTTCTGCGAAAATTCTGGATCCCGGATTACTTACAGGAAAGCATGACGCTTTCCATGGTTATTGCTTCATTTCTGGTCTCAGATATACTGCAACCCGAATCCGGGCTTTTCGCCGCCACACTAATGGGGATCGTAATAGCTAATCAGAAATATGTGGGTATTAAGCACATTCTGGAATTTAAGGAAAACCTGCGCGTGCTTATTATATCTATATTGTTTATCATACTGTCTGCCCGCCTCAAATTTGATGTATTCCAGGATATAAGTTTTAAGGTTTTGATACTTTTAGCGGTGTTGATATTTGTCGCCAGGCCCTTGTCGGTATTCTTGTCTTCAGTATTCAGTTCGCTGAACATCAAAGAAAAGGTATTTTTAAGCTGGATGGCGCCACGTGGCATCGTGGCTGCAGCAGTTTCCTCGCTTTTTGCTCTGAAGATGCTTGAAATTGGTATTGAACAGGCAGACTTGTTAGTGCCAATAACCTTTATCGTAATTGTGGGTACCGTGGCAATTTACGGGCTTACCGCCGGGCCGCTGGCACGTGGATTAAAACTGTCACAATCTAATCCGCAGGGAATTTTGTTTCTCGGTGCTCATCCTGTTATCCAGGAAATTGCTCAGGCTATTATGAAGCAAGGATTTAAAGTGGTAATGGTTGACAGAAACAGGAATGCAATTGCTGAAGCAAATATGAAGGATATCCCTGCTGTGTATGGAAACATGCTTTCAGAACAAGTGTTCGAGGAAATCCCGTTCGAGGGAATAGGAAAACTCATGGCAGTAACACCTAACGAAGAAGCTAACTCGCTTGCATTGTTTCACTTTGATCAAATCTTCGACCGGGAGGAAACATTTCAAATTTCCAGGAAACCTTCCAAAAAATCAGGCTCCAGGGATATCCTTCCGAATCATTTGAAAGGACGTATACTGTTCGGTGATGATGTTGATTTGTCGCACCTGATCAGAATGTATAATGATGGCGCAGTGATTAAAGCTACTCACCTTACAGATGATTTTGATTATCAGTCATTCAAGGAGTTTTATGGCAAAGATATGGTGCCGCTTTTCAGTATTACCAAAGAGAAAAAACTACTGGTGCATACAAGCGATAACAAATTTGAACCTTTACCTGGTCATACCATCATAGCACTTGTCAAAGAAACCGACTGAACGGGCAATAACCAAATGCTTCATAATAAACTTGCTTATCATACAATGAAAACGGAAAATCATTGTTAATAAATTAACAGTAAATTTGCAAAGCAATAAAAATACAGGAACATGAAACAAGGAAACTTTGCTGATTTTATAAAGCATATTGAATTATTCCGTGGATTAAGCGACAACGGTATCATAACCGTTGCCTCCAATATTGAAGAAAGAAATCTGGACAGTGGGGATTTCCTGTTCTCGGAAGGCGCACCCAGAACAAACATATATATCATCCGTGAAGGAGAGGTTGAGCTATTCCGGAAAACCCCCTACGGCAAGGAAGACCGCCTGGCTTTGTTCAGCGAGGGGGATTTCCTGGGTGAAGGTTCCCTGATGGACGATTCGCCTCACAGCACATCCGCCCGAACCACCCTGCCCACAAAGGTGTTGATCGTTGATGTGAGCTTTATGATGGAGCACGGAACCCTGGCTGTTAAAATCCTGTCGAATGTGGCGCGTGTGATCAGCCGGCGCATGCGGCAAATCAACAGCAGAACCTCCAACATGGCGTCCCAATATGTTTCAGGTAGGAGCCGTACCGAGCACGACCTGCTGGGTTATCGTGATCTGCCCGCCGAGGCCTATTACGGCATACAAACCATGCGCGCCGTGGAGAACTTCAACATCAGCGGGGTGACCCTCAACTTTTACCCGGTGCTGATCCATGCACTGGCCATGGTGAAAATGGCAGCCGCCAAAACCAATCATGAGCTCGGGCTGATCTCCGGACCGGTTGCAGAAGCCATCATAAGGGCTTGCCAGGATCTGCTGGCAGGGAAATTCCTCAGCCATTTTGTTGTGGATATGATACAGGGCGGCGCAGGGACTTCTACCAATATGAATGTGAACGAGGTGGTGGCCAACCGGGCGCTCGAAATCCTAGGCCATGAAAAGGGCGAGTACAAATATTGCCATCCCAACAACCATGTGAACCTCTGTCAATCAACCAATGATGTTTACCCGACAGCCATCAAAATTGCCCTGGTAAAAAGCAATGAAAAGCTTATGCTGGTATTAAAGGCCCTGATCGACAGCCTGAATAAAAAGGCAAAAGAGTTTAAGCATATCATTAAGATGGGTCGCACCCAACTGCAGGACGCCGTACCCATGACGCTGGGACAGTCGTTCGAGGCCTATGCCGTTACGCTGGAAGAAGAAATAGAAAACCTCAACAAAAACGCCGCCCTCATGCTGGAAGTGAATATGGGCGGTACGGCCATCGGAACCGGCATCAACGCCGACCCGGAATACAGCAGGAAAGTGATCCGTCATTTGCGCGAGATCACCGGGCTGGACATCAAGCTGGCGTACAACCTGGTGGAAGCTACACAGGATACCGGCGCCTTTATTATGTACTCGTCGGCCATCAAACGCTTATCGGTGAAACTGTCGAAGATGAGCAACGACCTTCGGTTGCTTTCCAGCGGACCGCGGGCCGGCATCAACGAGATCAACCTCCCTCCCATGCAACCCGGCTCCACCATCATGCCGGGCAAGGTGAACCCGGTGATACCGGAGGTGGTGAACCAGATCGCTTTCAAGGTGATCGGCAACGACCTGACCGTGGGGCTGGCCTCCGAACACGGGCAGCTGGAGCTGAACGTGATGGAACCGGTGATCGTGCAAAGCCTGTTCGAGTCTATTGAAATGCTGAAGAACGGCATGGACACCCTGAACTACAGGTGCATCAAAGGGATCACGGCCAATGAAGAGCATTGCAGGAACCTGGTGCAAAACAGCATCGGGCTGGTTACCGCACTCAATCCCTACATTGGTTATGAAAACGCCACCGAGCTGGCCAAAGAAGCCATGCTAAGCGGTAAAGGAGTATATGAGCTGGTGCTGGAGAAGAAACTCTTATCCAAAGAAAAACTGGATGATATCCTGGCGCCGGAGAATATGATTGGGCCTATGAGGGTGAGAGATTGAAATTGGAAAATGGAAATTTGAAATTGGGTAGTTTAACAAACTAAAAATTGAGACGAATTTACATTGGAGTTTGAAACAGGTTATACAGGTATAGGGGTATAAAGGTATAAGGGCTAATAAATTATGATGTGTGGGAGCACCGCGATATTTATAGAACAGTATAACAAAAGCCGTCCCTGAGGTGCGGAGCACTCCTGTCTTCGTCACACTCCGCCAATGGCCTTTTAAAACACTGATATTCAATACTCACTTTTGTCTTTTGGGTGTCCCATAGCCATTTTTGATATCTGAAAATTTTAATTTAAATCTTTTCCAATACAATTTTGGATCAGAAAACCCGAAGTTTAAGCATACTCACAATTTTACGAAACACTTTTACAATGAGGGTCTTTACCGCTTTTGTCTTGATACAAAAGCTCCAAAAAATCAAGGCTGCTTAAAAATCAACTAAAAACAAAAGCTTTCTAATAAACATTGAAAGGCTAAAGCAGTATGTTCTGTTTTTACAGGATTGCAGATTATCCAGGCAGGAAAGGCCTTCTAAAATTTCAATTACAAAACAAGGATTTATTTGTCGTGCCGGCCTTGTGCTAAGCAATCCGCAATGACCTGATGCAATGATGCTAGTGATTAAAAAAGTCGGTTGCATCAGGTCATATTGGATTGCGGGGATAAAATAAATCCGTAGCTTTTGTTTTGAAATTTTAGTCAGCCTTGAACTTTTGTTACTTTTGGTTCAAGCCAAAAGTAAAGCATTCTAAATGACACATAGATATCTTTGCCAAAGTATTGTCAAAAAAATCGCATGTGTCCCATTGACGAAGTCAGGACATTGGAGTTTGAAACAGGTTATACGGGTATAGGGGTATAACGGTTTAAGGGCTAACAAATTATGATGAGGTGCGGAGCCTAAACGGAAATTGGAAAATTGAAATTGGAAATTGGGTGGCAACCAAATTTCGATTTTCAAACTTCCATTTTTCAACCACCAAGCAATCCAATGGCTTTATCAACAATCGCTTCTGCGGTTAATCCGTATCTTCTCATCAGCTCTTCCGGCTGGCCGGATTCCCCGAAACGGTCGGGCATGCCGATGATGGCCATAGGCACCGGCTGGTTTTGCACCACCACCTCTGCCACTGCCGAGCCAAGGCCTCCGTGCACCTGGTGTTCTTCTGCCGTGACGATGGCGCCGGTTTCTTTTGCAGCTTTACCAATGGCTTCCCGGTCGATGGGTTTGATGGTATGCATATTGATCACGCGGGCGTCGATGTTTTTTTCCTGAAGCATATCCGCTGCAAGCAAGGCCTCCCAAACCAGGTGACCGGTCGCGATGATGCTGACGTCTTTCCCTTCTCTCAAAAGCTGTGCTTTCCCGACTTCAAACTTTTCTTCCGGCTCGCTGAAATCCGGGAAGGGCGCGCGACCAAAACGCACATAAACCGGTCCTTTGCATTGTTCATATGCAGCTATGGTTGCCAATTTTGCCTGTGTAGCGTCGCATGGTGAAAGCACGGTCATATTGGGCATCACCCGCATGACGGCCATATCTTCGAGAGCCTGGTGGGTAGCGCCGTCGGGACCGACGGAAACGCCGGCATGCGCCCCGCCGATGATCACATGCACATCATTATAGCACAAAGAGATCCTTACCTGGTCGGTTGTACGGATACCGGCAAAAACGCCATAGGTGCTGAATACAGGCACTTTGCCTGAAAGCGCCAGGCCCGCTGCCGCACCCACGCAATTTTGCTCGGCTATGCCCAGGGATATGAACCTTTGAGGGAAATCCTTTGCAAAGGCGTCCATCCCAACGGAGGAGGTAATATCCGCACCAAGCGAAACCACATCTCCATATCTTTTCCCAAGCTCATTCAATCCTTCCGAAAAGCCCTCCTTGCTTGCTCTGTTGCCGCGGTTCTTATACCTCATCGCTTCTCTCCAGTTCTTTTACAAATTCGACCAATTGACCGGATGTTGGCGCCTTGCCATGCCAAAGGTGGTTGTTTTCGATGCTTCGAACGCCTTTTCCCATTCGGGTGCGGGCCAGCACAAGCGAGGGCTTTCCTTTAAAATCTTTGGCCTGCTGAAGTGTGGTCAGTAGATCCCTGAAATCATGCCCGTCGCAACCGAACACTTCCCATCTGAATGATCTCCATTTGTCGGCCAGGGGTTCCAGGCCCATCACTTCTTCGGTCTTCCCGTCGATCTGTACTTCATTCCTGTCAACAATCGCGATCAGGTTATCCAGCTTGTGATGCCCCGCGCTCATGGCCGCTTCCCATATGGAGCCTTCCTGCAGTTCGCCATCGCCATGGATGCTGAAGACACGGTGAGATTTTTTATCCATTTTAGCTGCCAAAGCCATCCCCACAGCTACAGACAATCCCTGCCCCAATGATCCCGCCGACAGTTCCAAACCGGGCAGGCCATGATCCCTTCCTGGATGACCCTGCAAACGGCTATCCAGCTGCCGGAGTGTTTTCAGTTCTTCCACAGGAAAATAACCCAACCTTGCCAGAGCGGCGTATAAAACGGGAGCTACATGACCAATGGAAAGGATCAGTCGATCCCGATCATTATAGTCCGGATTTTTAGGGTCATGATTTAAAACACTAAAATAAAGAGCGGTCATCACATCCGCCAGTCCGAGCGAACCACCGGTATGGCCGGAGCCTGCACGGGTAATGCTTTCCAGCACATCTCTCCTGATCTGCTTTGAAATGCTTTTGAGTTCGGGTATGTTTTCGACCTTTGTAATCATCACATAAAAAATGCACCTTTAACCAGATAATACAAACTTACAAAACCATACACCAACTTCATAAAGGTGCCGGCCAGGAAACCGATAAAGGAACCCATTGCCGCCCTGAAAGCCTGCCGGCTATCTTTGCCTGTGGTGGATTCGCCAATGTAAGCGCCCAGGAACGGGCCGAGTATGATGCCCAGTATCCCGAAAGGCCCGATCAGGATCCCGGCCATGGGCAAAACGATAATCCCGATCACCAATCCGATGGTGCTGCCCCACACCCCGGCTTTGCTGCCTCCGAATCTTTTGGTGCCGTAGATGGGTACGACGTAATCCAGAATAGTGACCAGGATGCATATCACAGCCATGACCACCAGGAAGTCTGCATTGTAAGGTGAAGCCGAATAGCGGTCGGCCATGTCGGATGCCTGTATGATGAGCAGACTGAGGTAGGCGACGATCTGACCGGGGATCACGGGCAGCACCGCCCCGATGATCCCGATAAAAACCACAATAAAAGCAATGGTGAATAAAAGCCAGTCCATGGGCAAATCTTTTGCTTCAAAAATATGTATAATATTCCGAATCGGTACCGATTAATCCACGCTATAAATGCTGCCGCCCATACTGGTGTTTGCCGATTTTGTTTGAGGATCGCCCTTGTATTTGATGGTGCCACCGATGTTGGTCACCGCGTCGATCTTTTCAATGGCCATGACCTCGGCAAGCCCGCCCACATTGATCTCGACGTAGACATCGTTGGCATTGCAGTCGAAAGCTTTCAGGCTGCCGCCGGTATTGACTTCCACATCCATCATATCGGTTGTTCCTGAAAGTGTGATCTTCGATCCCTGCCCCGAACTGATTTTAAGGTTTGTGGTTTTAACATCCAGTTTAATCTCCGAACCTGAGTTGGCGCTCAGTTCCAGACGTTTCATTACCAGTGTTTCATCCGAATAAACCGAAGAACCCGCACTTGCCGTCACCTCGTCAAGTTCCTTGTAGTAAACTTTTACTTTCACATCGACATGTTGCCAGATGCCGATCTTGAGACGAACCTTCAGCTCGGAACCACTCAGTTCGGTCACGACCTCGGAGGCATCGACGCCTTTTGCGAAAATCTCAACTTTTTCCTCTGCTGACTGTATCAATTCAAGATTGATGGGCCCGAAGGCCTTGATCTTGCTGAAGGGGGACAGAATCCTTGTTACGTCAGGATCTTCATCCTGAGCCGTTATACTCGCTGGAATCAATACAGCACAAGTAATCAATAAAATGGTCTTAAGTGTTTTCATGCTAAAAAAGTATTTACGTTTTGCCTTATAAGACAAAATTAATCATCAAGGGTCACAACAAGAAAAGATTTATCAGAAATGCTCAGTCCGGAATTTCCGTTTGTCATTTTTACAAATTAGCTGGGCCACGTTTCTTCCCGAACGCAAAGCCGTTGGCAATCCGCCTCCCGGTTCCACCCATTGCCCGATCATATAGAAATCGTCCAGCTTCGGCAGGGTTTTCTTCAATTGCCTGAAGCCTACTTCCGGAGTCATGATCCAGCCTTCGAAACTGCCTTTCCAGTTGTTGGTGTAACGGACCACCGTAGCCGGGGTCGATACATCCACCTCTTCAACGTGATCTTTGATATCACCAAGATGCTTATCCAGTGCATCAATTACCTCCCGCGCGATCCTGCTTTTCTCGGCTTTGTATTTTTCCCGGTCTTCGCTTCTCAGGTTTATCCAGTATTCATGGTTTCTGCCGGTCAGCATCAATGTAAGCGCGGTTTTACCTTCCGGCGCCATAGTCGGATCGCAATCAAAAGTCCTGAAAGATATTTCGTTGAAAGTTGTTTCGGGGTCAAACACGAGGGGTTGATCCAGCTCAATCAATTGCGTGGACTCCACATTCAGCTTTTTGCCAATGCCAAGTGAAATCTGGAAATATGAGGGAAAGGGAAGAAATTCTTTATAAATCTTATTATACTTATCACCCCTGTATTTTTCGTCCAGCATCCTGAAAAGGGTATCGTGCCCGTCAGCAGCCGAAATGGTGATATCGGAGCTATGCACCTGCCCGTCTTTGGTCACAACGCCCACGGCCTTATCTTTTTTCCCGCTTTTTTCGGTAAGGATTTTTTCAATTTTATTGTGATAATACAATTTACCTCCAAGCTCTTTGTAGCGCTTTTCGATCTCGTTGGCCAGCAAAAGCGAACCACCTACCGGGTAGCCGGCGTCTTTGTTGTTCATCCATGCCAGGGTGAAGAGCATGAAAATGAACGACATATCCGGGTCGAAAGAGTTGAAGATGGCTTTTTTCAAAAGCGGATTTTTCACCTGTTCGGCCACATGGCGCGTTCGTTTGTTCCACTTCCTGAAGTGCGACATATACGGCATGAAGCTTACCATCATCTGCAAGCCTTCCCAGGCGCCCATCACTTCAGTAGCCTTTTCGGGATTCATTTTCAGCTTTGAAAGCTTTTTTATGGATTTGATCATCGACCGGATGAATTTTTCGTCTTCCGGGGCTTTCTCCAGCAACTCTTTTTCAAGCCTGTCGACATCCGTATAAAGGGTAAGGTTTTGACCGTCTTTGGTTCTAAGCGTGACATAGGCTTCATGATCAATCATTTTCACCTTGCTCATATCGATCAGTTCATTCCACAAAGAATAAAACTGCCCGCTGGGGTTGGTTCCCACCAGCCAGTGTACGCAGCCGTCGAAGGTGTATTCTCCGCGTTTCCATCCGGTGCAAAGACCGCCGGGCAGATTGTGCAATTCAAAAATGCGGGTTTCATAACCGTTCATTTGCAAGTAGCATCCTGCCGACAGGCCCGCGATCCCCGCACCGATAATGTTTACTGTCTTCATAATATTTCAATTTAATAAATCAAAGATAAGTATGAAAACATAGTGGCGGTTTAAATTTGTATTAAGTTTTTTGGGGAAGCGGTTTATTTACTGCGATTCGAAAAAGTTTTGCAGTGATTGACCTTATACGCCAATCGGCACAACTGAATCCAACAGAAAAATGCCTGGTATTATTTGCAAGATTCAGTATGGAAAGTTATCAACAAAATTCAAAAAAGGACGAAAAATATTTTATATTTGGACTTTATACCGACTCGGAACTGGTTTTCCATGATAGACCTTATGATCCAATCGGCATAACTGAATCTTACAGAAAAATGCAATGCATTTTATGTAAGATTCAGTATAACAACCAATACAGCCCATGCTTCAAACTTAATATAAATATCAAAATCAATTAAAAATCAACCCGGAAAAAAGCAAGAATTATAATGGCCAATAACAGAAGCTTACGATATAGCATCACAGATTCACCTATAACAACATTACAGGATGAGATTTAAAATAACACTTAACCGGAGCACGAAGCAGCGGATGCTGCCAATGGAATACATGTACTACATCAGTGCATGGATATATAAAGTCATCGGAACAGCGGACAGGGAATTTGCCGAATTCCTGCACGAGAAGGGATATGGAAGCAGCGAAACAAAGTTATACAAGTTGTTTTGCTTCTCTCCGCTTGACTTTGGTAAACCTATTCTCTGGAAAGAAAAGAAGCTATTTGAGATTAAAAAGCATGAAATATCCATGCAGGTTTCCTTTGATGTACAGGATGCGGCCCAGCATTTCATAAAGGGCCTTTTCATGGAGCAGGAATTTTACCTGGGGGATAAATTCAATGGAATCGACTTTAAGGTGATCCGGGTTGAAGCATTGCCCGAACCTGCATTTAAAGAGACAATGCATTACAGCCTAAAAACACCCTGGGTGGTCAGCATGCGTTCTGAAACAAAAGACACACCCAATTATCTGAAACCAGATGATGATCAGTTTCACGAGCAAAGCATCAAACATCTGACGGAAAAATACAAAAGCATACATAAGAGAGAAATAACAGCTGAACAAATAAGCTTTAAACCCTCGAAAGAATACAAGCGCGCCGGGTTTGTAATGAAACCAAACACCCTTGAGGAAACACGTGTGGTGGGAAATATTTTTGATTTCGAAATTTCGGCCCCGCTTGAAATACATCAAATGATATGGAATGCGGGGGTGAGTGAGAAGAGTAGTGGGGGTTTTGGGTGGTGTGAGGTGAGGAGGTAATAAGATCGAAAAAGAAATAGTTTCAAAAAATAAATGACCAATGAGCTTAGACACAGTATTAAAAATTGGTAATTCATTACGGACATCTGATAATCAATTACAGCATTTTAGATATGTAAAACCCTGTCCACCAGATACCGAAAGAGAAAACATCCTCAGAATAAATATACCAGTAAAGAAAGATTTTAGTTTTGATTGGGAATACATTTCATTGATTACTGATGAAAATCTTATCAAGAACTTATACTACTTAACCTTTAAAACATCTGGAAATGATAATAGTATCAAATACTTATTTGGTGATATATATTTCGAACAAACTTCGAGTATTTCTCGAAATGGCCAAATAAATATTTCGGAAAAAGGTAATTACTGGCTTTCAAAGGAGTCATTTAAACTAGCTTCAAAGGACTTTAAGCTTTGGCAAAATGAAATAAAGATTAGATTTTTAAAAGATTATATATCAGCAAACTCTAAAAATCTTGCTGAATTTGAAGAAGAAATAACTAAGGATTTTGAAAAGTGGAAAAAGAATAAAGAGAAGTTTAAACCACATAAAAAGCTGCAATCATTAACTGAAGATTTAGTCAGCATGTATGGAGAAACTGATAAGTACGATGAGATTTACCATATTTCTAAATTCAGAGAAAAGTTTCAAGATAACCTTGAGACATTTGAAAAAATCTTAACAAGTGCTACTTCTTTTAGATCATACTTCAATGATAAATCTTTGATGGATGTCAATCAGTTTTTTTCTGATGATAAATCAGTGAAAGAATTACATGTAAAAGAAATTATAAATGCTAAAAAAGCAGCGGATCTTAAAAAATTTTTAAAAAAGGATAATTTAAATGAACTAAATGAAAATGATATCAAAAAACTCTTGAAAATAAAGGATGCTAAAATTTTTATCCATTTTGACTTTGAGGGAAAACACTGGTATGAGGCAGACGCATTTGAAAAGACAAAAGAAAAGATGTATCTAAACTTCTTTGAGAAAAATGAGAATCTTGACTACTTACCAAATGCTACATTATACAAAACCCTTTGTTCCGGAAGGGAGAAAAACGATAAGCAGTTTCCTGGATTTTCAGATAACAACAAATCAAAATCTAAGTCTTTCAACAAAAATGAAGTAGAAGATTTATTTTATGGAATTAAGCTTTCTTCTAAAGGATGTATGACTCTGGGTAGATATCGAAAGCGCGACATTAAAATAATTGTTTTGCCCAAAGGAGAACATCTTAAAGAAGACGATTACATGCAGTTTCACAAAAACTTTAACGAAAACTCAATTTCACTTGCAAACACTTTTCCTTCAGAAGATAATTTAGATGATGCATTTATTCCATTTGTTGATTTTAACATTTCACAGTCAAAGGAAATAAAGGAGGATATTGCTTTTGATGTTATCTTTACAGAAACAGGTGGAAATACTGAAAGGGATTTAGTTGAAATATCCGGCATAAAACAAAGCTACTTTAAAGTGACACAACAAAGAATAGCGGAAAAGAAAAAAGAAGTCAAAGAAAACTGTCCTTTCGAAATAAAACTTGGAATCGGATATTCATTTAAAAAAGTATTAGGAAGTTATCAGCCAAATCATGACAAAAAGGGGAATACTAGCTTTAAAAAAGAAGTGAATCCAAAATATCAATCCCACTTGCTTAATACCTTACCCAAAATATACACAAATCAATATTATAACGATGCATTGATATTGTCTGCATTCATTGAAAAAGTTGAGTTTACCACAAGGCAAGGTAAATCAGTTTACAACTCCTTGTTGTACGACTTAACGTTTTTACTAAAAATTCAAAACACCAAAAAAGATAAATATATGGAAATAGTTAAATCAACCAGTTTTAAGATAGGCGCCTTACTGGGAAGCCTGGCAAGGAATTTCTCGGGAAAAAATTCACCGATTAATTCTTTTGAGAAAAATTATGTTGGAAACCTGAGTCGAAGAATCGGAACAATTGAAGATTTCATTAAGCTTAAAAATGACATTGAACAGAAACTTGTCATGCACGAGAAAACTCAATTTACGCTTCCAGTATCAGATGAGCTGTCTGGAATGATAAAGGAGTTTAATGAAATTTATGACAAAGAGGCATGTGCTTTTGGCTTTTTTGATAGTTATTTTAAGCCATTTAAAAAGCAATCCCTCATCGAAAAGCTCGAGAAGGTAATTGAGCAAAACAAAGATGCAGAAAATGAGAATGAAATGATTGAAGAGTTAAATGAAGTAATTGAAAAATATAAGGAAGAGTAAAAACCATTAAATTATAAATTATGAAAGAAAAAGATTCAATAATTCAGAACAAGTCAGAACTTCTGTTTATGTATGAAAGTTCATATTCCATGCCTAATGGCGATCCTTTTACTGGAGAACAAAGGTATGATGAAGAATCAAAGAAGATTCTTGTAAGTGATGTTCGTATTAAGAGGTTCATAAGAGACTATCTCGAAACAATAGATGGTGAAGTTATTTATGTGAGTGATAAAACCACCGCAGGAAAGACAAATTCGGCTGGTGTTATCAAACATTTATTTGAAAAGACATTTGAATGCAAAATACATGATGTAAAAGAAATACTTAGAAATTGCATAGACGTAAGGTTGTTTGGAGGCATTGCTACATTAAAAGAAGCAGATTCACAGATTAAAGTTGACAATAAAGAACACAAATTGGAGAATTCTCATTCACAATTTACTGGTCCTGTGCAATTTTCTTTACTAAATCCCTCCTTGAATAAAGTGAATATGAGGATACATCAAAACACATCGCATTTTATCTCAAGTGAAGGGAAAACCCAGGGAGCAATAGGAACAACAACATTAGTTCCCTATGCTTTATTACAAATTCATGGGTGGATCAATCCTCTTTCAGCCATTGACACTAAAATGAGTATTGTAGATGAATCAAAAATGATTAAGGCATTGTGGCGAAGTGTAAACAACGTCACCACTCGGACAAAACATGGTGATTCAGTTTTTATGGTTCAGGTGATTTATCAAAACAACTATGACAAAATTTATGGGTTGGATCAGTTGATTAAAATCGCACCTACGGACAACCAAAAAAAGGAAGAAGCTTTTCGGAGCAGGGAAGATTTCAAAATTGATTTTTCGGAATTTGCTAAAAAAGTCAAATCTGAGAAAGTCAGTGAAATTAAGTATTTTACAGAAATAGACAAATTGGAAGAGAATTTCTTAGAAACCTTAGGAATTAACATAGATGAGAAGAAAATAAAAGATGAGAAACATGAAATTCATGTGAAAAAATTTGATTTCAGTATCAAAGAAAAGGATGAAAAATGAAAGCAATTCAATTTATTTTAGAAGGGAATTGGGGGCATTTTAAAAGGCCGGAAACCAATAATAATCCCTTGACGTACGACTTTATTACCAAAACGGCATTGATTGGTTTAATTGGTGCTGTTTTGGGAAAAACAAGAAGTCAAATGATTGAATTATTTCCTGTCTTATCCGAATCATTATTGTATGGGTTAAAGCTATTGAATCCTGTGAAAAAAATATCCTGGGGATTTACAAGCAGTTCAGCAATCAACCCAACAGAACCTGGAAATCCCAAGTATTTTGAATTTTTGGAGAAGCCACGGTTTGAGATTGTGCTTTCTCTTTTTGATAATAAGGCCGAAAGCGTGTTTGATGATTTCAAAAACGCTCTGAGTAGTGAAATGAGTTTCTATACACCTGTTTTAGGCTGGCATAATTGCCCAGCCAATTTAAAATTGGTAAATGAGGGTGTTGTTTCAAATAATAATGGGGATTTTAATACTGGTTATTTTGTAGAAAAGGGAAAACATAGTTTGAATTTAATTGGAAGTCATTTTCGGATAGGTTTTGATAAAGTGCCAACATTTCAAGAGGATTTTTGGAATAAGCCTGAATACTTTAAAGAGGTTGTTTATCCAGACGCAGGAAATGATCTTTCAGTAAAAGGAGAATATTATGAATTAAGTAAAACAAATGAGCAACTGTGGATGATATAAATTCATATAAATCACACTCCGATAAATCATTGATTAAACATACCCAAGGGGTTATTCAAAATTTAGTTGAAATAACTGATAGCCCCTTGGCAAAGATTGCAGCAATTTTTCACGATGTAGGTAAGTTAAATCCAAACTTCCAAAAAAAATTCGATAATACGATACCCAAAACTGGAAATTATTCAAACCATTCAACAATATCGGCTTATGCATTCTGGTGCTTCATTAACCAAAATTACCAAAAATTTTCTGATCAATTTAATCTAAGGCTATCCAAAAATGATGTTTTAAGCATATTAGTTTTAATTGCAAAACACCATGGAAATTTGCCTGATTTTATTCCGGGCAAGAATAAAAGTTCGGATTACATTTTTGATGAGAAAGATTTTAAGGATGCTTTGACATTGATTAGCAAAACCAAATTGCCAATTTATGAATTTGTTTCAAAATTCGGAGAGTTTTCATATTTTTCAGGTCTGCTTATTCTTGAAAAGTCAAAAGAAGGGTTTTTGAAATATGGATTCATGAAGGGTTTAAATGTTAATGCATTAGATTTTTATCTTGACACAAAAAGTAACTTTTCGTCACTACTGTATGCAGACAAGAAAGATGCGGGCTGCATAGAACTTAATGACAAGGATGCAATCCATCAGTTTTGTAATAAATACAATGGGTTGATAGCCAATTATGTTGATTCATTGAAACCCTATCAAAACATTCCAATAAACAAGTTAAGAACAAAAATCAGGAATGAAGCTGTTTCAAAAATTGAAACTGAATTAAAAACTGATAATCGAGTTTTCGATTTAACTGCACCAACTGGTTCGGGGAAAACATTAATGCTTCTTTCTTTAGCGGGTAAAATAATTAAGAAAAAAGGTGGTTTTAGAGTAATTTATGCTATTCCTTTTCTTTCCATTACAGAACAAGTTGAAAAAGAAGCACAAAAAATTTTCAAGGGTTTTGAGGATTACATACATAGAATTGATTCAAAATCTGAAAGCAATGAATTTGAAAATTTGCAAAAGGATTTAGATTCTGAACCAGATGATGAAAAGATAAGGAAATTGTTATCATTACAGTTCTCAGAAAACACATTTTCTTATCCCTTTGTAATAACCACATTTGTCCGTTTCTTTGAAACACTTTTGAGTAACAAGAATTCATCATTGTTAAAGTTGCCAAATTTTTCAAAGAGTATTTTCCTTATTGATGAAATTCAATCTTTGCCACCTCGACTTTATGGTTTTCTTGTTGCTTTCCTTAATGCATTTTGCAAGAAATATGATTCTTATGCTATAGTTTCGACTGCTACAATGCCTGATTTTAAGCTGCCTGATATAGCCGCAATTAAAAAGTTTTTTCCTAAATACTTTAAACCAGTAAAACTTTTATCAAGTAGTTATTTCAGTGAAGATGAGTTTAATCGATATCACATAAACATAAAGAATAATGCATATTCAATAAATGAATTAGCAAATGATATCAAGAAAGAAACAAAATCTGTTCTTATCATTCTAAATACAATCAGTGATAGCAAGGAATTGTTTAAAGAGCTTTCATCAACTTATACTGATGATGAGCTATTTTTACTAAATACGCATTTCACACCAAACGATAGGAAGCTAAAGATTAAAACAATTAAAGGTCGCTTAAATAAAAATAAACCAACGATACTTGTTTCAACTCAGCTTATAGAAGCAGGAGTTGACATTGATTTTCCTATTCTATACAGAGATATGGCTGTAATGTCAAGTATAGTTCAATCTGCGGGTAGATGTAATAGAAATGGCAAATTAAAGTCTGGAAAAGTAAGAATAATACGTTTAATACAGAATGGAAAGGAAAGATCAAATCTAATCTATCGTGGAAAGGATAAAAAACTTCTAAGTTTTACGAAAGAACAAATCAGCAAGAATGGCTACACTGAATCAGAACTGTTTGCTCAACAGAAAAATTATTTCATGAGAATTAACAAAGAATTACTTTTCGGGTTACATTCTCAAAACAGTCCAAAAGTTGACTTAAATCTAACTGAGGATATATCTGACGCAAGTTTTGAAAAGGTTGGTAAATTCAGGTTAATTGATCAAGGCTTTTATGGCGAAGTATATAATTTTTATATTCCTGAAAGTGATCATGATGACAATTTCAACATTCTTCTTGACCTTCATCAAAAGCAAAAAGAGGCATTTAAAGAAAGTTTAGAAAAAGGACTTGCTAGGAAATCAATTGTAAAAGAACAATTAAAAAAAATGTCTGGGCAGATTGTTCAGGTGAGAATAAATCCAAGCAAAAAAAGTATTCCTTCGTACTTTAATAAAATTTACGACCTATACCTCATAGATAGAACTAATTATAGTCTGAAACAAGGACTATCATTACCAGAAATATATGAGATTATTTGAGAAAATATTAGCTTAACACCTCCCGTTCATTGACATCTTGAAAAAAACGATTTCTTTGATATATCAAAAATCCCTGGAAGGAAAAGGCCCCTGCTCCGGCAGCCTTTTCCTTCCTTTAATAAACTTTCTTTCTTTCGCACCTACGGAGCTCATAGTGGATTGCATAACTTGCTACCATAATGACGTTCCTAACGGAACTTAAGCCTCGTAGAGACGGCAGTATGGTAAAAAAAAAGAAAAGTTAGAATTATGTTCCAGTCCCGGAGGGGGCGACACAAATCATATCGGTCCGTTGGAAAGATAAAAAGAATTGGTTTCGCTCCTTCGGAGCTTATGGTGGAGGGCATACCTACTCGCTACCATAATGCCATTCCTAACGGAACTTGTTAAATGAAAAAAAATAGCTCCAGCATTCCTGATAGGATAGAGCCTTGTAGAGGCGACATTATGGTAGAAAAGAACCGATAAAAATTTTCAAGCCCCGGAGGGGTGGCACACGATTACCATGCGGCATTCCTGATGGAATTAATAAAGAAAAT
>JAIPBS010000058.1 GCA_021738625.1 Bacteroidales bacterium | reverse complement strand
TAGTGGCATAAAAAAATACAAATATGCAATCACCAATCTTCAAAGAAAATCACATCTCCCTCATCCCGGCACTACAAATGCTGATCAAAATGGGTTATACCTATTTGAACCCGGAGGAGGCATTGGCAGCAAGAGGGGGGAAAACAAGCAATGTATTGCTGGATGCGATCTTGCGCAGGCAGCTCAAAGAGATCAACAGCATTCGCGTTTCCTCCACCAAAACCAGCATTTTCAGCGACAACAACATTGAAGAAGGCATAAGGGCATTGAAAGAAATCCACCTGGCAGACGGCTACATCACCGCCTCCGAAAAAGCCTACAACCTCCTCACCCTGGGCAAAGCCCTCGATCAAAGCATCGATGGCGACAAGAAAAGCTTTACCCTGCAATACATCGACTGGAAAAACCCCGAGAACAATGTTTTTCATGTTACCGAAGAATACAGCGTAATGCGCAGCGGCAGCCGGGAGCATTACCGCCCGGATATAGTGTTGTTCGTGAACGGCATCCCTTTTTGCATCATCGAATGCAAAAGCCCGAATATTAAGGAACCTCTGAAACAGGCTATCTCACAGCATCTGCGCAACCAGCAGGAAGACGGTATTCGTCCGCTTTACAAGTATACGCAAATACTAATGAGCATCGCAGACAACCAGGCCAGATATGCCACCCTGGGCACACCCGAAAAATTCTGGTCGCATTGGGAAGAGAAGTTCAACAGCAAACAGGATGAAGAAAAGTACCATGAAGAACTTCATGAGTTGAAAAACCGCAAGCTTCCTGAAAACGAAAAAGAGAAGTTGTTTGGGTTCAACTTTCGTTATCTGAAAACATATTTCGATGCACTTGAGCAGGACGAACTTTTACCCACTGATCAGGATATTTATCTTTACGGTCTTTGCCTTCCGGAGCGCCTGCTCGAACTGGCTTTCAACTATGTATTGTTCGATGAGGGTGAAAAGAAGATCGCCCGCTACCAGCAATACATCGCCGTGAACAAAGCCATGCAAAAGATCAGCAAAATTGAAAACGGCAAACGCAAAGGGGGTGTGATCTGGCACACACAGGGCAGCGGTAAGTCGCTCACCATGGTGATGCTGGCCCAGGCCATCGCCCTCGACAAAAGCATCCGCAATCCCAGGATCGTTCTGGTTACCGACCGCATCGACCTGGATGAACAAATAACCAAAACATTCAGAAAATGCGGCATGATAGTCGAAAATGCATCCACCGGCAAAAAGCTGGTAGAACATTTGCAAAGCAGCAGCGATGCCGTCATCACCACCATTATCAATAAATTTGAAACGGCTGTTAAGAAAATCAAACAAGCGCTCGAAAGCCCTGATATTTTCGTTCTGGTTGACGAAGGCCATCGGTCCCAGTACGGCATCTTCAATATCGACATGCTAAAAACATTGCCCAATGCTTGTTTCATTGCTTTCACCGGGACTCCTCTTTTCAAGAAAGACAAAAGCACTCTGATCAAATTTGGAAATATCATCGACGATTACCCGGTTGATAAAGCAGTGAAGGACAAAGCGGTTGTGCCCCTGCTTTATGAAGGCCGTTTCCCGACAAGGAAAGTCCACTCCAAACCCATTGACGATTATTTCAACCTGATCTCGGAACCACTTGGCAACTACGAAAAAGCTGATCTGAAACGGAAAATGAGCCGGGCCGATCATTTAAATGCCGCCGAACAATTGATTTATTCACAGGCCTGGGATCTTTCGCTTCACTTCAGAAATAACTTTCAGCACACTGCTTTTAAAGGGCAATTGGTTTGTGATCGAAAGGAAAGCGCCATAAAATACAAGCTTTACCTGGATGAAATAGGTGTTGTAAGTTCAGAAGTACTGATCTCTCCCCCGGATGATCGTGAAGGGGAAGAAAGCGCCTATGGTGAAACTACTGACCGGGTAAAGAAATTCTGGAAAAAAATGATGGATGAGCATGGCACGCCTACCAAATACCAGAAAAACCTGATCAACCGTTTCAAAAAGCACAACGAACCCGAGATCATTATCGTGGTGGACAAACTGCTTACCGGTTTCGATGCCCCACAGAACATCGTTTTATACATCACCCGAAAGTTGAAAGAACATCAACTTTTGCAGGCCATCGCACGTGTAAACCGCATTTATCCTGATAAGGATTACGGATACATAATAGATTATTATGGTGTACTCGGTGAACTTGACGATGCGTTAAGCGTTTATTCTTCTCTTGATGAATTTGATGCAGAAGATCTTCAGGGGACCTTGATCCGGATGGATGAAGAGATCAAAAAGCTGCCTCAGAAATATTCTGAACTATGGGATTTGTTTAAAGAAATCAAAAACAAAAAAGATGCAGAAGCTTATCAGCAATTGCTGCGTGATGAAGCCATCCGTGCCCAGTTTTACGAAAGACTTTCAGCTTATGCCAGGATTTTGAAAATGGCCCTTTCATCCATCGAATTTCACAACAAAACGGAAGAAAGGATTATTGAGAAATATAAAAACGATCTGAAGTTTTTTATGAAGCTCAGGCAGGCCGTCATTCAACGCTATTCCGATGCCATCGACTACAAGCAATACGAAGGACAGATCCAAAAGCTGATCGATACGCATGTGCAAACAGATGAGATCAAACCCATAACGGAACTTGTCAATATTTTTGATAAAGATGCTTTTGATAAAGAAGTAGAAAAAACAGTGGGCGAAGCTGCCAAAGCCGATAAGATTGCTTCAAGGACTGCAAAGCACATTACAGAGAAAATGGAAGAAGACCCGGCATTTTACAAAAAGTTCTCGGAAATGCTGGAAGACACCATCAAAGCCTACGAGGAAAGAAGAATTTCGGAAACCCAATACCTGAAAAAGGTGAAGGAAATCTTGAACAAAGTGCTTGTCCGCACCGATTCGGATATCCCGGAAAAGATCAGGGAGCGGGACGTGGCAAAAGCCTTTTACGGCATTTCAATGAATGAGTTGGAGAAGAAATTCAACGACAAAGAGAGCCTGAAAAGTATCAGTGCCAATACTGCCATTGCAACCGATGATATTATCAAAGACATGATCGTGGTGGACTGGCAATATAAAATCGACATCGTTAAAAAAATGGTCTTCATGATCGGTGAATACCTGATTGATGAAGTCAGGGATAAACATGAAATTGAACTGAGTTTTGACGAAGTAGATCAAATAGCAGAGCAAATTGTTGAAGTTGCAAAAATCAGGTACAAGGAATGACACAGGCCATACAATACGGTTCCAGAAAAATTGAATATTCTGTCAGCTACTCCGACAGAAAAACGCTGGGCATCACCGTAACGCCTGAAATGGAAATCCTGGTGAAGGCAGCTTATGCAACATCATCCGAAAAAATCAAAGAAAAGCTCAGAAAGAAAGCGCCCTGGATCCTAAAGCAATTGAGCTACTTTCTTTCCTTCGAACCAAAAACCCCTCCACGGAAGTATGTTAGCGGGGAATCGCATCTATACCTGGGAAGGCAATACCGCTTAAAAGTCACCCTGGCGAAAAGGAACGAAGTCAAATACAAAGGCAGATACATCGAAGTGTATTTGAATGGCAAAACAAAATCGAGTGAAAAAGTCAGGGAATTGATGGAATCCTGGTACCGCATGCGGGCAAAAGTCAAGTTTGCCGAAATAGCAGAACCGCTCATCCAGAAATTCAAGAAATACGATATTGAACCCTCAAACCTTTACATTCGCGAAATGCCCACCCGCTGGGGCAGCTGCACACCAAAAGGAAAGATCATCCTCAATCCCGAACTCATCAAAGCCCCCAAACCTTGCATCGAATATGTAATCGTCCATGAACTTTGCCACTTGAAATATCGGGATCATACAAGTAAGTTCTTTGAACTCCAAGGCAGAGAAATGCCGGATTGGGAGAAGTGGAAGGAGAAGTTGGAGAGGGTGTTGGCTTGAAAACAAAACCCCGCCCTAAAGGACGGGGCTAATCTCATTTGATTCGGGAAATTGTCATTTTTAAAACGCCGCCACAAAGCCGATGCTGTTGCGCCAGTATTCGGCATCTTCATGAGAAAAGTTATAGGTGATTTCGCCCACCAACCTGACGTTTCGGCGTAGCAGGTACCCGGCATGAAAGGTTGCGCTCTGATAATCCAGTTCGTTCATGTTGGAATCGGTCCAGTTGTACATGCCCAGCAAATACCACCGGCTTTTGTCGGCCTGGGGCATAAAGATCAGTTCGGCAAAACCCCCGTTGGTTTCCACATCTTTATAGGTTTCGAAAAATGGGGCCGGCGTACCATCGGGGTTGTATTTAACTACTTTATTGTCGGAACGCATCAGGTATTGGACGTTCAACTCAAGGATATCATTATAATTCAATGTCATATCGGGGCCCCACAGAAACACTTCATTCACGCCTTGCCCTGTGTTTTCGACGATCAGATCTTCCTTGCCGGAATAGGCAAAAGCGCCCACACGCAGAAATCCGCCGATATCCTGTGAAATCCTTCCCACCACGTTTTTGTACTTGTCTTTATCAAACTGCCAGCGTTCGTTGGCTTCGCCTATGCCGTCGCCGTTAATTACCTCAGCCGCGATGGTGGTACCGAATTCGGTTCCCAGTGTGAACATCACACCTTTGTCGTATTTCAGGTTGATGTTGGAGTTGGGTGGAGTGACGGTGTAGATGTGATAATCTTCAAGTTCCAGGCGCAGTTCCCGCTTAAATAGCGGATCGGAAACCTGGAACTGCCCCAGGTAAACATCCAGATCGATATTGAACAGGTTGTCGTACATCAGGAAGGCGTCTTCCACCCCGGCGACCTCGCCGCGTTCGTCCATATAAAAGTAAAAGTAATAAGCCAGCCGGTCGGAAAGCTGCCCGCCCGAAAGCAATTTGATCAGGAAGGGTGCGCTGAAATCGGTAACGGTTTTATTGCCTTCCTTGCGGTTTTCCATCATCACATAGCCATCCATGCGCACGGCCAGCGGGAAGTCGCGGATCAGGCTCAGGATGTTGTCGCCGGTTTCCATGAAGTAGCGCGGTGCATCCTGATCTTCCAGCTTAAAACCGCTGCCGGCAAAGCTGTCGCCATATGCTTTTAACTTGGGAAATGGCGCATGACAGGTCATGCAGCTCATCCGGTATTTGCGGGCAAAGGCCGGAATGGCTTTTGCCGCTTCCGTCATGGAAAATAGGATCAGGAGTAGGATCAGAAATCGTAGTACTTTTTTCATAAAAAATTCCTCCTTTATGATTTATGGAAATATCTCTATTTCGGTTTCGGTTTCATTGATCTTGTGAATGGCGTATTCTTCTTCGGGTACATTCAGCAGTACTGCAACAGGTTTCACCAGCAAACGGTAATTCATCACCGCCCGCACTTTCATTTTACCGGGTGACACATCGTAAGGGATATTAAATGTATAGGTCTCCATTTTGGTTTCCCTGGGCCCGATGCGGTAATCCGTGCCTAACGAGTCGGTGTTCCATTGCATGATGGTCATCCGTCCCTGCGGATCAAAATAAGGCATTCGGAAAATCCGGTCGCCCACCGGCACATCTTCCCTTCTGACGCCTTTAAAACCTGGATCGTCAAGCGGTACAGCCATATCCTCATAGGCGGTGTCGGTTCCGGCAATGGTGTATTCTTCTCCTTCAAAACCTTTCTCATCCACTTTAAGATGATAGATGTTGCCATCTGCATCCTCAGCTTCAACATGTACCCATGCGATGCGGTCTTCCACCGATCCTGTCGGGAATTTATGCCCGGTTTTTTGATTGAAGAGGGCCAAAGTGAATACCACAGGTTCGCCGGGTACTGCCTCCTGTATATCCGGATTCATACGCAATTCGATCACGCCGGCGATTTTGGTCGGGCTGTGTGCACCGTGAAACAGATGCAAACGGGTGTTGTCGTATGTGGCGCCCATTTCAGCCGTTTTGAATTTCGCTTTCGGCATGTGACAATCCTGGCACTGAACGCCCTCTTTTGAATAAGGCCCTTTTTTCCATTCCAGGTGGGTTGATTTTACCCATACGTCGAAGGGGCTTTTTTCGTTGTGGCAGATACCACAGAACTCGGCTTTGGAATGCAGTTCTGAAAGTTTGATTTCGTGGTTGGGCGATTCTTTTTCCCCGATCCTGGAGCTGTATTTTGTCTGGCCGGGATCAACCGTATAATTGAAATTATAAGGTGTGTCTCCCTCGTAACCGGTGATCACATGACAGATGTCGCAATTGACGCTTTCGTTGGCGCGGCTGCCTTCTTCCGGCCTTGGCGGAGGAACATCTCCGGTCAGGTATGCCATGGGCGTGTGGCAACCGTTGCAACCATCGTGTACTCCCTTCATATCCGGATCATTTTCGGAATGGGCTACGGCCAGCTTGAAATATTCGATCTCGTCCCATTCGTGCGTATAGGCTTTCGACATCATGGCCTGGTCCCATTGTTGGTAAAACTGTACATGACAGGAAGAACCGCAGTATTTGGGCGTTTCGAAATCCTTGTACTTATATTTGCCAAAGCGTTCATCCGCTTCCTGTATCAATTTGAATGCGGTTCCGGTAAAAAGTATGGCTATGGTTATGAAAAGTATTTTGGCTCGTGAAGTCATGGTGGAAAATTTTGATTCATTCAAATTTAACGATTTATGAGCAGATACAGAAGGCGAGTATACAGAAATAAACTATTGATGCTTGATTTATAAACAATCTAAATAATAAAATTCAATGGATTCGCAGGATCGTTGATCAGGTGCAGCTGGTGCCGGATGTTTCCCGGGATGTTTTTATTGGCAATCAATCAACCTTATCTGAATATCTTTAGATTTACGCCAAAAGTGATATGGTCCAGGTCGTATTCCCAGGGCACCCTTATGCCCTGGTATTCCACTTCATCCAGTTTGGAAGTGAGGTAAGATACCGACAGACCGATGGTCATGTTGTCGCCTGCCAGAAAATCCAGGCTCACACCGCCTTGCAGGGCAAAGCCCGATCCTTTGGTTTCCGAATTGCCAAATACCCCGAACTGGCTTTCCGTCATCCATATATAAGAAGGTGAGATGTTTCCGGTCAGCAACAACAAATCATGGATCAGCATCGAGCGGCCGTAAAGCACCCCGCCCACCATCCTGAACTTGGTGTTCATCTCGAAGGGATAAATGCCCAGCAAGCTGTCGTCATCGTCATAGTATTTCAATTGGGAAGTTTCCGCCTTGTGGTTCATGTTGCCGAAGCTAATACCAAAGCCGTAATCTTTATCTGGGTAATAAACAGCGTCCAGGAAAAACCCCGATCCCGGATGGAGTTCTTCCATTAAATCCTTCTCATCATCACTGTAATCTTCAGGGATATCCTCCAGCCATAGTGAGTATCCGCCTTCTATTTTAAATTGAAATTCGGTGAACAGGATCCGGTTGGGGCGGTATTGGTTCATACTTGTTCTGTCAATATAATCCGTAGTGTTTTTAGTGGTATCCCTGATGGTTTCTTCCTCTTCTTCAATAGCCATGAAAATAGGATGTTGTTTCCAGTCAGTCTTTGAAAAATCCTCAATGCTTCTGTTCAAAACTTCCGCCAGGTTATAGGTGAGTCCTTTGTTGACTTCATACACCTGCACTTTATTGAATGCACTGGTTTTATAAAGTTCCACCAGTGCACCTCCCTTTTCCGTATAAAATCCCATGCCAACCATTGCCGTCACAAATTTGCCTGAATCTTTCACCATGGCGTCCATCTTCAGTTTTTCGATCATGATGATGATGGGATATTTCCCTGCCTGATGCGGCAGGAGATTTTGGAAATAATGCTCCGTTTCCGGTATCAGACCTTTATAAATGATGATCTTTTCTCTGATCTTTTCATTTACATCTGTGTAATAACCAAAATGGGAATCCGGTTGCTCGCGGGCGTCAAACACACGGACAACATAGAAATCCTTTTGCAGGAGAGTTACATCTGTTGGCAACATGACCTGCACCTGGCCTGAAACACCGAAAGCAAAACTTACAACAAATATGAGCAATAAAGAGAATCTCAATGTATCACTGTTTTGGGCAAAGATAATATGTAAATGATTTTGAGATCACAAACTGTGACCTCAAACTCAACAATTGAAATTATAAAGGTCTTAAACCGGTTCCGGACTTACCTGATGTACTGGTCGATCACCCGGCTGATGGCTTGCCGGCAGACGGGGCAGAAATCATTTTTATTGCGGGTGAACATGATACAATCCGGAAATGAACGATACATGCCGTATTGCATATAGTTTGCTCCTTCGAAAGCGCCCACCATACCGGCATATTCAAAGTTCTCCAACATATGGGTTTCATGTTCTCGTTGTTTTTCAAACAAGGCCTCGAGTTCTTTTTCCGGGGCTTTTTCAGCCCGCAGTTCCTTTCGCTCCTTTTGGATCTGGTAACTAAACTCATCAAACTCCTTTTTGGGCCAGGGAGTGGGTAAGGGGGTGTTTTCATCCACCAGTTCTTTCCATTTCAAATTACCGGGGTCAAGCAGAGCAGTAACATTGGCCTCCCAGGGTTCTACGGTAAGCTCCCCGATTTCATAAGAAACATCAGAAGAATAATACTCATCGGCCAGGGCGGCAAAGTGATGCCCGAATTCATGGATGAAGATATAATCAGAGAAAGCATTGTCGGAAGCAACGGAAGCGTATAAACGGTAAATACCCCCACCGCCGTATGTTTCTTCATTGATGAGGATAAACATAAAATCATAGGGGACTTCCGAGGCGGCATCCCTTACCGAGCGATTGTCATAGGTCAGGGCATAACGTTCCGAATCGAAAGCGCTGTAGCTCATCGAAAGTGGCGTTCTCTTGAAAATGCCCGGGTGGGGTTTGTTCACACCCGACTCAAAAGCCGGTGTTACTACCGCCCGCACATTGAAATCCTGCTTTCGCGACTTGAAGGGTTCAACCATAAACAACTCCCCCATCAGCCTTTGGATATCCGCATAAAATTTGGGCATTTCTTCAGCCATATAGCCATCTCCCAGAACAACAATATCAACTTTCTTTTCAGCCGGACCGTTGACCATATAATCCCAGGTTTTAAACTGAATAGGTTTGGACGACGGATTGACTTGCCTGCTGGACGGATCGATTTTGATTTCCCAAATGGTGGTAAACTCATTCATTTCATTTCGTTTTTTCATAACAAGACCAACCGGCTTTTTTGGCCAGGGAAATCTCACGGATTCATGAAATGTACCCCATATTTCCCTTGCTTCGGGGATGGTCTGCCATTCGCCAAATATACTGGCGAAGCCACGGCTGTAGAGCAACTGACCGGTTACCAGCTCCCTGACCTCAAAGAGGTACAAACCATATTCCAAATCATCTGTTAACCGGATTTTGCTTCCGGGCCAGGGACCATCGTTCAGTATCCGGTCGGTGGCAAAGTGCTCCTCACCTGCCGTACCAATATGAAAATAATCCAGGCGCATGGTGCTGTCCTGAAAGTATTGATAAAACTGAAGGTCCTGTGACTGTGAGGTCACTGAAAAAATCAAAGCTGCCAAGAGAAATAACTTTTTCATCTTTTCTGTTATTAATGGATGAACAAAGTTAACAGAAAATGAAAATTGGTAATTTTATCTCGACCATTTGATATAAAGCCATGTCCTACTATGCCAAAAACTTATCGGGTGAGCAGCTCAAAAAGGTGTATGAGGCGGCAAGCGGACAGGATGTGATCGTTTGTAAAGACAGTTTTAAAGCAGGTCGAATGCGTAAAATCGATTTTGAAAAACTATGTTCTGATATGCGTATTAAACGGTTTTCAGTCCGGTTGAATAAAGATTTAATTTATCGCGAGATCATGAAAACCTGAACACATCATGGAATATCTCTTCTGTCGAACCTGTGCCAGCTCAGCACTAAAAGTATGATTGTAAGCCCGGTCAAAATCCCGGTATCCCTGAAAATGCTTCCGTTGCCCAACATGATGTTCTGCGGCTGATAGTAGTTGAATATATTGAAATGAAGCGTCACCTCCATCGGGTCCCAGAGTTTCCCAACGAAAAACAAAAGGTAAAGGATGAGGGTGATCATCGCGCTCAGGCTGCCCGAAAAACCGCCGCCTTTGGTCGAAACAGCGGCAAACAGGGTATAAGTCATAACCAGTATAAAAAGCAAAAAGATATTCAGGCTGATATAGATAATCTTGATCAGCACGTCGACATGCAACTGGTGGAATATCTGAACGGCCAGGATGGAAGAAAGAGAAGCCACTAGGATGATCATACCCAGGATAACACAAGCCGAGAGCCATAGTTTCCATACCAGGGATTTGCGACTGAAAGGCTGAGAAAGCATGAGTTCCATGGTACCGCTCTCAATTTCCCGGCTGATGTGTTTCACGGGGATGGTAATGGCAACAATGGCCAGCAAGGCAAGAACAATGGGATGGTTAAAGCCGAAAGCGGCAGCCCCGTCAAAAGTCAGGGTGCTGAAAAAGGCATCGTCCAGGAAAATTTTCAGCCTGGGCGGCATTTGCTCCAACACGGATTTCAGCATGGCCTGGGTATCAAAAGTGGTGACCAGGTAAAGGATCATGACCTGGAAAAGGGCGATAAACACCATGCTGAAAAAGGTGAAGCCGCTGTTGCTTTTCCATATGAACCTGAAATAGGACATTTATTTTGCCTTTTGATCTTTATAATAATTCATAAATATATCCTCCAAACCCGGTTTCTCAAGCGACATGCTTTTCACGGGCAGCTCAGCCAGCCGCTTTAAAACAGGGGCAATATCCCCGGTCAATCTGAACAGATAAAGTTGATCGCGATGCAGGGTAGCCTCCGCTCCGGGGATCTCCAGTTCGCCATGGTTTCGGTCGAGTTGAAATTCCATCATCTGCCCGGCCTTCCTTTTCAATTCTTCAGTGGTTTCCAGTCCAACAACCTTCCCCTGCCGGATGATGGCCACCCGTGTACAAAGTTTTTCCACTTCCGATAGGTTGTGGGAAGAGAAGAAGATGGTGGTTCCCTTTTGTTGCTCTTCCAGCAACAATTCGTAAAAAACTTCCTTCATCAGCGGATCGAGGCCGGTGGTGGGTTCATCCAGGATCAACAATCCGGGTTGATGCATCATAGCCTGTATGATGCCAATCTTCTGCAGCATACCATGCGATAACTCCTTGGTTTTTTTGTTCAGGTCGCTTTCGCTCAGTTCAAGGCGGCGGAACAATTCCGCGTTGTTTTGATAGGGGATGTTCTTGATTTTGCTAACCAGTTTCAGAAACTGGTTACCGGTTAAGTTGTGGTAGGCGGAAAATTTGCCGGGCAAATAGCCGCAACGCTGTCTGATCCCGAAGGAATTCATCCTGACATCCCTATCAAATATTCGCACCTCACCCGAGCTTGGGCGCAATAAATCCAGCAAAATCCGGATTGTTGTGGTTTTTCCGGCTCCGTTCGGACCGAGAAATCCGAAAATCTCTCCCTGTTCCACATCAAAGGATATGTTGTCGATACCGCGCGACTGGCCATAAAACTTGGTAAGTTGATCTGCCTGGATGACTTTTTTCCCGTTCAAAGCTGAAATATTTGAAAAATGCAGGGGTAAAAGTATTGATTTCCCGGCATCCTGAAATAAATTTTTTATTAAGAAATAACAACATCATTCATGGGATTAATTGAACCATTAGGAATGGAAGTTGTTGGAACAAGAAATAAAAAGATTATGAGCAAAAAATTGATCGCTATAGTTGGTATGGGACCCTTGATCAGCCTTTCCGTTGCGGAAAGATTTGCGAGGGAAGGTTACCGGGTGGCCATGATCGCCAGGCATGATGAGAAACTGAAAGAACTAAAGGAACACCTGAGCAGGCAGGGTTTTGAAGCGGATTATTTCACAGGGGACGCCAGCTCCGAAACCAGCCTTCGGAAAGCATTTGCCCAGATTCAATCGAAAATGGGAGACCCGGACGTTCTTCATTATAATGCAGCAAAGATCAAGCGAAGCAATTTGCTTGAAGAAACGGCCAGCAGTCTCACCGAAGATTTCAGGGTGAATGTTGCGGGGGCCTTATCGGCTGTGAAAGCGGTGTTGCCTGCCATGAGACAGAAAAATGAAGGCAGCATTCTGATCACCGGAGGCGGGCTTTCCGTTGACCCGCATCCCGAATATGGCTCACTTTCGATCGGTAAGGCCGGCATCAGGAATTTTACCCATACTTTAGCCCGTTCGCTCAAGAACACGGATATTTATGTGAGTACAATCATCATACGCGGTTTCGTTTCACATGACAAAGAAAAATACAATCCAAAGGATATCGCAGATCTTTTCTGGAAAATGCACCGGGAGAAAAACCCGGTAGAATTAGAATACTGAGATGCCGCGTGCTAAAACACTGAAGCCTCGGGGCATTAAAGACAAAGAACATCATTATTATACTGAATCTTACAAAAAATGCAAAGCCTTTTTCTGTTAGATTCAGTTATACCGATTGGAGCATAAGGTCAATCATTGCAAATCTGTTCCTAATCGGTATAGATAAAATAACATAGGTTAAACCTGCCTTACTTTTTCCTTGATGAAAAAGTAACAAAAAATCAAGGCTGCGTCCTGAATTGCAAGAAAACTACACCCGAAATTTTCCGCGCAATTCGAGCCGTTCGCCAGCTAACTTTTTCACTAAGATTATAATATTTATAGGCTCACTCGCGAATTGCTTACACATGCCTGCGCAAAAATTCCGGGCTTGTTTTCTAAGCAATTCAGCACAAGGCCATTCTCCCAAAGCAGTCAATTATCCTGATGATCGGCCTGGCAAGAATCGCCGTTAAGAAAACGGAACTCTTGAGTGTCAAAAAACATACGGGTGGATTTCATACCTGTTTGGCAGACAAGAGAGAAATGACTTCTTGTTTTGTAATCATAACAGGATTAAAGTATTTAAATTATTTTGACTCATGCATTGCACAAAACGACAAGGCATGGGAGTTTGTTTACCGGCAGGAATAAAAAAGGTGCAATGCCGGAAAGCACTGCACCTTTATATTTAATCAATTAACCCCTTGAGGCTTGATCTTTTTTTATTCTGTCAGGATGATCTTGTTGACGTGCACTTGCGAACCGGCAACCGTTCTGACATAATAAATCCCTGAACTTAGTTTTTGCCCGCTTTCATTCGTACCATTCCATGCAAAACGATGCAATCCGCTTGCGAAGTTTTGTTCCTTCGCCAGCGTTTTGATCAGCTGACCATTCATGTTGTATACTTCCATGCCAAGAGCCTGCTCATTGTCCAGATAGATCACCAGATTTAGCTGATCACTGAATGGATTCGGATAGGCTTTCACACCGGATAATTTTGAAATGGCGTCTTCCTCGTCAACACCAACGAAATAGGTTTCCGATGCCGGCAGGCAAATATAATCTACCCAGCCGCAGTCGTCACCACCGGATTCATACTGGTCTTTTTTGTATATCCACTGGAAAAGATGTTCGCCACCGCCCACGGCATAAGCAACACGTTCCCAGTCCTGTTCACCGGCCCACTGATCGATCACCGTATTGTCAATATAAAATTTCAGGTAATCGTAATCTGCTTCCGTAGAAACTTTTCTGAAGAATGAAATGCTGTCGGGCACCATCACATCTACCAGCATGAACAAGCGGGTCATGTCGTTGTCATCGATCTCTCCCGATCTGGCGCAGAAAGTACCTTCGAAAGGACTTGCATCGCAAATCTCCCAGTAAGCATCACCGGAACCCAGCCAATCGAAGGTTGCGAAATCACCGCTTTCAAAGTCCTCGATCACCACGCCTATCTTCAGACTGGTAGCCATTTCCGCTTGAAAAGGAATAGCTTCGACCATAAACTCCATGTCGGTGAAGGTCCCGATGGGTGCGTCGTCGGCAACCACCACGCTGTATTCGGCCTCCTGATAATCGCCTGCATCAATAATGCCCACACTGTCGATGGTTGTTTCAATATCGAGATATTCGCCGAAAGAAGTGATATTCACTACGGCGTTTCCGCTGTTGCAATGGCCGATATTACTGGCCCTGATTTTCAGGATGACGGTTTCACCCGGGTCCATATATCCGTTGTCGTTGCCGTCGGTATCATCCACGCTCACATTTTCAAGAGCCAGCAAGGGTGCATTTATATTGCAGTTCAGATAACTGTTCCAGAGGTTTTCCCCTTCAGCAATGATGGTGAAGGTATAAGTATGTCCGTCAGGCACCGAATCGGCGATCTCGAAGGCAAAAGCATCCATTTTTGAAATAATTTCTCCGGCTTCAAAATCCCCGTAAAACTCTGTTGTGTCCGTTAATGTAAGATATTCGTCCGTGCTTCTGATGGTAACCGTTACATCGGTAGCGGGCTGGTTGCCGACATTTTTCATGTCGAGGCTCATCAAAATGCTTTCGCCGCAATCCAGCATGCCGTTTCCGTTTCCGCTCTCGTCAATGTAAAGATGATCTTCATACATCACGTAAGGTTCATCATTCACAACCACAATGGTATCCTGCAGACGGTTGTGGTTGTGCGCGATAATCGAAAGGGCAATATTTTCATTTGAAATGAGGGGTTCGAACAGCAATACATTCACGTCGCCCAGGCTGTCGGTAATGCCACGTCCGATCAGTTCGCCTTCCTGGCAAAGTCCTACGCGCGCACCGGCAACATTGGTCTGAACCATGATGGATGAAATGCCCAAAGGCACGCTGGCCGGATAGTTTGCCATGATATCTTCCGGTTGCGCCGTCCAGATGTCCATAGAAGGATCGCCAAAGAGGTTGGCCGTATAAGCAACCCAGCGCATCAATCCCCATTCGTCCATATAATCGGCATTATCGGCAACGGCGTCGGTGTTCACATATCCGATCTCTGTAATATCTTCCCCGAATATGGCGTCGAAGAACTGCCTGTCGTGGAACTGAGAAGAGCTGTTGGTGTTGGCTGGTGAATACCAGCCGTAGCGTGAGTTGGAAATACAGGCCACATAACCAGTCTGCAGGGTAGTGATCTTTTCTGCAAAGCAATCTTCGATATAGCTGCCACCTGTTGTCCTGTTGTCGAATGATCCGTTGTAGCACCCCTGGGAGTAGCCGATCGGAAAACCTCTTGTGATACCGTTGTTGGTGAAGTTGCTGGTGGTAACGTCACTGTTATAGAGCTTCATGTTGTAGGTCACGTTGGAATGGCCCAGGTGGTTCAGCAAGTTGACGCCGGTATCGTTAAACAGCTCATAGATATCATATTTGTTCCACGACATATCGCGGTCGTAAATATAAGTGATATAAAAGTTATCACTCACACCTTCCGTTGTAAAGCCATGTGCCGAACTGCCTTCCGCGATTTGATCCTTGTAGGTTCCTCCCCATGTGAGCGGGTTGTTATTCAGCATTTCACCAACCATGGTGGTTTTTTCAATATCTTCAAGCACAGGTTGGTCCTGATACATTTTTAACTTGTTGGTGAAATTGGTGATTTCCGTTTCATTATCCACGCAAATGTTTCCGATAGCAACCTCTGCATAGGCGTCGTATTCTCCTACTTCGCCCCAGCGGTTGTCGCTGTCGTCGTTCCAGTTGCCGTCCAGGCAGGAGTAATACATGTTTGAAGGGATGTCATATTCATCATTTGCATAGAATCCCCTGTGCGGTATAACGTCTTCGGCCGGATCGGAAGGATCGCTGTCGCCGCCCAGGATCACATAAGAGATGCCATGATTCTGGTAATAATCGATGATGCAATTCCTGATCTGCTCCTGCTCGTCGGCGCCGGTGTAATTGATGTAAATGTCTCCAACGGTCTCGATAGTCACGATAAAACCGGTCGATTCCTTAAACTCCACGTATTCCATAAAGGCTGAATCAAGGGCTTCATTGGTGATCAAAAGGATGTCGACCTCATCGGTGTCGCGATTTTCAGCATAGGTATATCCGGTAAGCAATCCGGGGTTGTCAACCAAAGCTTTGACCCGTTTTTCGATGGCAGGCGAATGCCTGAGATTTGCAATAACTTCTTCCGGGCGAGAAGAAATATTATACTCAATCTTCAGGCTGATCTCCTGCAGAATTTTAATTTCCGAAGCAGCCGGGTAATATATAACAGGACAAACGGAAACCTGTCCGATGGAATGACCGTTCAGATACTGGGTGTTCATGTTGAGAACGGGATTTTCGGGATATGGTTTGTCGCTTGTGTAAACGGCCTCATCCGGCTCGACCTTGTAATTGTCGGGAGCGCCCTCGGAAATCGGGAATTCTCTCGAAGCCGGTTTGATCTTTATACCGCCAAGTGTTTCAGAATAAACCGCTTCAACTACTTCCACATTGCTGATCTCGGCGCCCTGGGGCAACAAAATCTTGCAGCCAAAGTGAGGGATCAGGGGATGACCCTCTTCATTGAAGTTGGCTGCATTTTCGAAGATCAGCTCGGTGTATCCTTCTTCATCGGTAATGAATACCGGTTTATCGAAGGTATAGCTCATGTTGATGGTTTGTGCCGCTGCAAATCCTGTGGCGAAAAGCAGCATCAAAATAGAGGATAAAATCTTTTTCATGGTTAATTTAATTTTTTGTTTTTATAAACGGCGCCTAAGTTATTAAAATCATAAAGATATATAGGCCGCTGTGATGTGAAGCGGTTCAATTTATACTCCATATAAATAAATTTTCCGGTGAAATGGCGCATATCTTCAGGGTCCGTCCGTGGAATTTATTGAAACTTACAAAAAATGCAATGCATTTTTCTGTTATATTCAGTTATACCGATTGGAGCCTAAGATCAATTATTGCAAACCTGTTCCGAATCGGTATTTTATTCTTCTTATTTTTACGAAAATTTTAAAAAAACAATAAAATGAAATCAACATTCAAAACCCTTACACTTTTGACGTTTGCGCTGATGTTAAGCTGGAACCTCTGCGCGCAGGACGAGCTGCCCGAACTCAAAGGCTGGCTCGACGACAAATATTACCTTGAGCAACGCTACGACGAGGAAGGCAACCCCCAGCTCTGGAAGGTGAATGCCAAAACCGGCAGGGACAAGCTTTACCAGGAAAAACTTCCGAAAGACATGCTGGCCGAGAAAATTCCAGCCGAATTCTCAGTAACAGGCAGTTATATCCATACGGAAGATCATGAAAAAGCGATTTTCAACAAAGAACAGGACCTTTACTACTGGAACGGGGAAGAGATGCTGCGCCTGACAAATGATGAGGACGAGGAGATGAACGCAACCTTCTCGCCCGATGAAAGCAAGATCGCATTTACCAAAAACAACAACCTCTTTGTAATTGACCTGGAAAGCGGCACAGAAACCCAGCTCACCTTCGACGGTTCGGACCTGATCCTGAACGGTTATTCCTCCTGGGTTTACTGGGAAGAGATCCATGGCCGGGCCACCAACTATAAAACCTTCTGGTGGGCGCCCAACAGCGAAATGATTGCATACGAGCGATTCGACGACGAACCGGTTCCCGAGTTCATGGTTTACAATCCCGACGGCGTGCGGGGCGAATGGGAGAAGCAGAGATACCCCAAGGCAGGCGACCCCAACCCGGGGGTGAAACTGGGCGTGATTGACCTGCAAGATGGCGAAACCATCTGGATCGCCGACAACAGTGAGAAAGACGTTTATATCGCGTTTCCCATGTGGACGAAAGATTCGGAATACCTGCTGTACCAGAAACTGAACCGCGACCAGGACCACCTGGAAATCTACAAGGCCGATCCTAAAACCGGTGAAAAACAGGAAATCTATGATGAAGAACAGAAGACCTGGATCGACTTTTTTGAAGACATTTATTTGTTGGAAGACGGAAGCGGTTTTATCCTGAGAAGCGATAAGAGCGGCTGGAGAAACCTGTACTATTACGACCTGGACGGCGGCCTGAAAGCCCAACTGACGGATTTCGACTGGCGGGTGAAAGAACTGACCGGTGTGGACGAAGAAGACGGCTGGGTGTATTTTGAAGGCACGGGCGAAACCTCCACCGACAACCACATATTTCGCGTAAAACTCAACGGCAGCCAATGGGAGCAGCTGAGCGAAAATGCCGGGAGCCACAAACCCGATTTCTCTCCGGCTTACGAGTACTTCATTTCAGAATACAACAACATCAACACACCCACCCGCATGGCCGTGTATGAAACCGACGGCAGGCACGTGCGTGAGATCGCGGCAAGGAAAGCTCCCGATCCCGAGGATGAGGGAGTTGGAAAAGTGGAACTGTTCACCATTGCCACCGAAGACGGCTTTGAGCTTCCGGCCTACTGGGTGTTGCCACCCGACTTCGATCCCGAAAAGAAGTATGGCGTGATCTTTACCATCTATGGCGGACCGAACTACAGGGGCGTGTCGAACAGCTATGTAAACCCGAAAGGCAACCTTTACACCCGCGACGGGCATATCGTTTTTAAAGTGGACCACCGCGGCTCGGGGCATTTCGGCAAGGAAGGGCTCAACTACCTGCACCGCACCCTCGGCTCATGGGAGCTGAACGACTACATAGAAGCCGTGAAATGGCTCAAACAACAAGCTTTTATCGACAGCACAAAGATCGGCATCACCGGCGGCAGCTATGGCGGGTATATGAGCATCCTGGCCCTGACCAGGGGACATGAATATTTCACTCACGGTTTCGGGCAATCGGCCGTAACCGACTGGCGACTGTACGACAATGTGTACACCGAAAGATATATGGACCGCCCGCAGGACAACCCGGAAGGATACGATACCACCTCCACCCTGAAATATGCCGGGCAACTGGAAGGCGAACTGTTCATCACCCACGGCACCATGGACGACAATGTGCATATGCAGAACATGATCCAGCTGGTGGACAGGTTAACCGACCTGAACAAGGATTTCGAAATGATGATCTATCCCAAAGGACGGCACGGATGGGGCGTACCCAAGATATACCATACCATACGCGAAATGCGGGAGTTCTGGAACGGACATTATAAGGGAGACGAATAACAACCGTAGAGACGACCAACCTGGGCGTCTCTATCCCGGTTTAATCCTGCTGACGGTATCACCCGCACCCCTCTGTGGATAAAGGGTTGTGAGGGTATAGGGTTATAAAGGTATATGGGGAGATTTGTTTAAACGGATTGCAGGAAATTATTGGATACCGTTGCAGAGACGCCCAAATTGGGCGTCTCTTCCTTCGTTGACCCATTTTATGATCCATAGAAGACCGTCACCAAACCATCACCCAGTATCCCACCATTTGTTCTTTCTCCGACAGGGCAACGCCCCGCGAAAATCCGTGTTTCCACGGGCCGAGTTCCTGCGGGCGGAATACCTCAATCTTTTCTTTCCAGAAATAACCCGAATCGGCTTCGATCACATGCACTTCCAGATCTTCAGGTAGATTGTATGTTCGTACCGGTAATTCGGGATAATTGGGATCTTCATGTTCCCTGTAGCCCAAACCAAAATCAAAGGACTCCATGCGCGGCACGGGCAGCTGCCCCGGG
Organism: Bacteroidales bacterium; assembly: GCA_021738625.1. Lineage (GTDB taxonomy): Bacteria > Bacteroidota > Bacteroidia > Bacteroidales > JAIOZK01 > JAIOZK01. The sequence continues at coordinate 905 of JAIPBS010000058.1, read as the reverse complement.
ATATAACGGTTGGCATAGGGGTAGCGGCCTACCGGGTCATCTGCAAACAGCCATTCAATGCTAAAACATATTGAAGGTTTATACATGCATGATTGTAAGTAATCATATGTAGTCCTGTAATTGGTGGGGTTAGGTGATTTGCATAATAAATAAGCGAATCCTCGAATACAATCGTAATCAGCACATGGTGTGGCATAAAAATAACTAATATGATTGTTGCAAATTTCTTCAGGAAAATGATTAAACAAACTATCGTGCTGAAAGACACGTTCGAAATAATGCTTTTTAAAGATTTTTTCTTTTTCTAAATTATTACAGGAAATGACCAGAAGAATTAGCAGGAGGCTTAATATTTTTTTATTTCGTTCCATGATCTTCTTCACTTCGCTAATATGTCTTTAATCAAGATTGGTCCCCAAAAAAGCCAGGACGTTGTGATTGAGAAAAAAATAGAAGTAAATAACATCGACAATTTATGATTGTTGAAAAGCTGAGGCTTTTCTTTTACAAGTTGTTTTCCTTTTCCCCTTCTATAAAATACCATATAATTCACAACCATCACCGCAATAAACACTCCTACCATGACATAGTTAGACATATTGTAACCGGCAAAATAAGCTAAAATCAAACTTAGCAATCCATTTATCAAAAGCGATAAGGAAAAGCTCAAAGTGAAAACAACCGTCGAATGGGGTTGGCTATCCGGCAATACTTTTGTGTAAAAAAGAAAGTAGTAATAATAAAGCACCCGAATCATCATTAAATGTCTTTAGCCTGAATAATTCACAAAATCAAAATTACTATAAAAATTGACCGCTTAAAATCAAAAACAGGCTTTTATTCTGATGGGATTTTACTTTTTGTTTGATTTGCAGAGGATTATCAAAACATAAAGGCACAATCCT
>JAIPBS010000014.1 GCA_021738625.1 Bacteroidales bacterium | reverse complement strand
TGCCTTGATTCATGAATTTCAGCTTTTTACAAAGCTATCCATAGATTCAATTCAAATCGTCACGCACCAAAAAAACACTGTAAATCAGATATACCAATGATTTCAAAGAACGTTACATCATTTTAATCGGACACTAGTGTTATAATCATCCTAATTGCACAGTTTAAAACACAGTTGATAATTTGCAAGATGCTTGATAAAACATTAAAATTCATTAAATTAATTGTTTACTCCTAATTCTTTCAAATATTTCTTCATCTCCCCCTGTACATCCTTTAGTTCTCCTTCCAGTTTGGTAATTTCTTTTTCAACCGCCTCAATATCCACCTCCGGTTCTTCTTCAAAAGTATCCACGTATCTGGGGATATTCAGGTTGAACTCGTTTTCTTCGATTTCCCCGAAAGTGACTACATAGCTGTATTTTTCTTCTGCCACGCCCGTTTCAAGGTTTCCCTTGTTGAACTTCTTATAGGTGTCAACAACCTTCTTCACATCTTTTTCACGCAGTCGGTTGCGGTTTTTCCCGCTATCATAATGTTTGCTTGAGTCAATAAAGAGCACATTGGTGTTTTCGTCCTTGCCCTTGTTGAAAACCAATATTGCCGCCGGAATGCCCGTACCATAAAACAAATTGGCCGGCAAACCGATCACAGCCTCTAACAAATTTTCTTCAATCACCTTTTGGCGTATTTTGCCTTCGCTGCTTCCTCGGAACAAAACTCCATGGGGAACCACCACGCCCACTTTCCCTGTTTTTTCATAAGCCGATTCTATCATGTGTGTGATAAACGCCCAGTCGCCTTTGCTCTTGGGTGGCACACCACGCCAGAAACGAGCGTACTGATCTTCTGCTGCGTCGTCGGCCCCCCACTTATCAAGGGAGAATGGGGGATTAGCCACCACGGTATCAAATTTCATCAGCACATCACCTTCCTTGTGTTTGGGATTCCGGATGGTATCTCCCCAGCGTATGGAGGCGTCATCGTGGCCATGCAAAAACATATTCATCACGGCCAGCGCCCAGGTACTGCCATTGGCTTCCTGTCCGTAGAGTGAAAAATTATCCGAATCAACCTGTTCCCCTGCTTTGATTAATAAAGAACCAGAGCCGCAAGTGGGGTCGTATATCCTCGCACCTTTTTTGCTTTTAGTTAGTTTCGCAATGAGGGTGGATACTTCAGAAGGTGTAAAAAACTCACCAGCTTTTTTCCCGGCATCGCTGGCAAATTTTTCAATCAGGTATTCGTAGGCATCCCCGATCACATCGTTTTTTTCGAGGTGGGACGGACTCAGGTTGAGTTCCTTAAAATCAGCCAAGAGATTTTTCAGGCGTTTGTTTTTGTCTTTAGCATCGCCAAGATTGCTGCTATTGAAAGAAATATTCCTGAAAATTCCCGAGCCGTCTTCGCTGGTCAATTTTTCCCGGTTGGCTTCTTCCAGGTCGACCAGGGCAATATCGATCAGTTCGCCGATGTTGGCTTCCGTACGTCTTTCATACAAATAATCGAAATAGCTGTTTTCGGGAAGAACGAAACGTTCCATGCTCATGGCGCGTTCGGCACGCTTTTCATCTCCCTTATATTTTTCGAGGTATTGCCGTCTTTTTTCCTTATTCACATCGCTCACATATTTCAGGAAAAGCATCGTCAACACGTAATCCTTGTACTGACTTGGATCGATGACGCCCCGAAAGGTATCACATGCTTTCCATACAATTCTGTAAATATCGTTCTCGTTCACAACCTTGCTCATATTCATTCTTTTATAGTATTATACAATTTTTGGTTTATCAGTTTATCTTTCAGCTTCCTGATCTCATCTTTCAACTGCAATTCCTTTTTGTAAAGATCAGAAATTTTAATGATCAGCTTTTGTTTTTCAATATTTGGGATGGGGATTTCCAAGTCTCCTAAGCTTTGCTTGCTGATAGATGGAAGGTTGGTACCCCTCGCCATGCTTTTAAACTTTTTCTGTGTATTTGGGTGATTAAGCAACCAGGCCAAGTAATCCGGGAGAATAAGGTGCCGGTTAAGATTCTTCAGAACAAGAAACATTGAACTGGCCACCGCCGGTTTCACCTCCTCATTAAACACATAAGCGAAATTGTCGAAACCTTTAGCAGCAAAAAGGATATCGCCTTTGCTGAGGAAGTGTTTTTCGATGCTCTCATTCAAGATAATACTCGGCTCTCTGTCGGGCTTCAATTTGCCGTATTTATCAAAATCCCTGGCTATTAAATTAAAGACATCGCCGGCAGAAGAAGCCTTACGGTATATTCCTGTTGTTATTTTTGCGATGTCTTTAAGCTTCATTTATTATGCAGTATAAATTCTACAAAGATGCAAATATAGTGCATCTGTTCCCGGATGTCAAATACACCTATCAAAAAAAGACAAAATTGTAAATCATTCTCTCAAGCTCTATATCCCGGCCCCCAACTCACTCCCCCCTCGGGTCCTTCCGGATCGGCAGCTTCGCCATTTTCTCCACTTCAATGGTGGCATAGCCGAACTCTTCGGTTACCTTGCCTTTGATGAGGTAAAGGCCGGAGCCCAGGAAAGGATATCTTTTGAGGGATTGTGAAAAATGGGTGCAATCGAAAAACTCCCCCTGCTGGTCGATGAAGGTGCCGAAGGCCATCCATTCCTTTTTCACCGTGATCACTTTTTTGATGGTCACCAGTTGCCCCACCATGCGCACACTTTGCCCCAGCTTATGGATGAGGCTGTTGGCCGACACCTCCCCGCGGAACTTTGTCTCCAGCAGATCGAAATGGGTTATGCTAACGGGGAAGCCGATGTACTCGATCTCGTCGTAGGCGTCCTCAACGGCGTCGTAAGCCAGTTGCGGCAATTTGAACCGCCGGGTGGGCGAAAAGAAAAGGGAATGGTTTTTCGGCCTTTTCACTTCCTTGTTGATCATCATATGGGCTTCCCACAGCAATTTGCTTTTGGCTTTTCCGGTGAAGCGCAGGGCGCCGGTGCGGATCAGGATCACCAGCTGCTCGATGCCGGTGGGCACCCGTTTCACGAAGTCCTCCAGGTCGAGAAAATCGCCTCGTGCCTGCCGTTCCTCCACGATGGCATGCCCGTTTTTGTTGTCGAGCTTGGCGATGTGCACAAAACCGATGTAGATGTCGTTGCCGTAGATCACTGTTTGGTGTTCGCTGCGGTTTGCGCAGGGCAGGTTGATGCGGGCGCCCTGCCGGCGTGCCTCGTTGAAATACACCCACGAGCTGTAAAAGCCCCCGAAGTTGTTGATCACGGCCGTCATGAATTCCAGGGGGAAATGCGCTTTCAGGTAGAGGCTCTGGAAGCTTTCCACGGCATAGGAAGCCGAATGCGCCTTGGAAAAGGAGTAGCCGGCAAAACTTTCGATCTGTCGCCACACTTCTTTGGTTATCTCTTCGGGCCGTCCTTTTTCGCGGCTGAGCCTGAAAAACTTCTCCACGATCTTTTGAAACTCTTTTTTATTGCGGTGCTTGCCGCTCATGGCCCGCCGCAGCACGTCGGCATCGGCCAGGTCGAGGCCGGCATAGTGATGGCATACCTTGATCACATCTTCCTGGTACACCATCACCCCGTAGGTTTCCTTCAGCTGCTCTTCCATCACCGGGTGGAGGTATCTGAACTCGTCGGGGTTGTGAAAGCGGTGGATGTATTCCCGCATCATGCCCGACTTGGCCACGCCGGGGCGTATGATGGAACTGGCCGCCACCAGGGTGAGGTAGTTATCGCATTTAAGCTTGCGCAGCAGTCCGCGCATGGCCGGGCTTTCGATGTAAAAGCATCCGTTGGTTTCGGCGGTTTTCAGCTGCCGCTTCACCTGCGGGTCCTTTTTGAAGAGGCCCACCTGGTGCACGTCGATATCGACCCCTTTGTTGCGTTTGATGATCTCCACGCTTTCGTTGATGTGCCCGATGCCCCGCTGGCTGAGGATGTCGAGCTTCTCGAAGCCGATGTCTTCTGCTACGTACATATCCCATTGTGTGGTGGGCAGGCCCTTGGGCGGCAGGTCCAGGGCGGTGTAGTAGTTGATGGGTTTCTCGGAGATGAGAATGCCCCCGGCATGGATGCTGCGCATATTGGGAAAGTCGACCATCATTTGTGCAAAACCATGGATGGTTTTGGTGATGTGGTTGTCGTGTATGTGCTTTTGCGGTTCGTTGGCCAAATCGTCGATCTCCACCTTGGGCAGGCCGTACACTTTACCCAGTTCCCGGTAAATGGACTTGCCCCGGAAAGTGGTGATGGTGCCCAGCAGAGCGGTATGTTCCCTTCCGTAGCGCTTGAAGATATAATCCTGCACGGCGTCGCGGTCGCGCCAGGAATAGTCGATGTCGAAATCGGGCGGACTGCTGCGGTGCGGGTTGATGAAACGCTCGAAGTAGAGGTCAAGCTCCATGGGGTCCACATCGGTGATCTTGAGGCAAAATGCCACGATGCTGTTGGCGCCGCTGCCCCGACCCACATGGTAAAAACCGCGGCTCATGGAGTAACGGATGATATCCCAGGTGATGAGGAAGTAGGCCGAGAAGCCCAGCTTGTCGATCACCTCCAGCTCATGCAACAGTCTTTGCCTGGCTTTTTTGTTGTGTTTTCCGTAGCGGTATTCCAAGCCGTCGAGGGCTAGCTTTTCCAGCAGGATCTTGTCGTCGTAGCGGCTGCCGGTGAAAGTGGCTTTGTTTTTAATGGATTTGTAGTCGAAACGGATGTCGCAGTCTGCGATCAGCTGCTCGGTGTTTCGGATGATCTGCGGATGGTCTTTGTAGTGTGCGATCAGCTGCTCACGCGGCACAAACATTTCATCGGGCTGTGCCAGCTGTTCGGGCTTCAGTTTGGTGATCAGGGTGTTGTGACCGATGGCCCGCAAGTTGCGGTGCAGGTACCAGGCTTTTTCATCCTGGAAAGTCACCGGTTGCCACATCAGCAGCCTGGAATGATCGTTTTTGAATTCCGAAGAAACCAGCCTGCTGAGCTGCCCCGGCCGAATGCCTGTGAATTCGTTTTCTTTCAAATCGCTTAATGACCTCTTCCGGAAAGGATACACCACATAGGCGTTTTTGAAGGGCCAGGGATCGGCGGACAGTTTTTCTTTATTGAGGTTATGAAATGAAAGAAACTCGTTCAGTTCCTGGAAACCCTCATTGTTGCGAGCGATGCCCGTAAACAGCAGCTCGTCCTTATGCCTGAACTCGATGCCCGCCATGGGCTTGATGTCTTTCTCCCGGCAGGCTTTCACAAAGTCGATCATCCCCGTGGAGTTATTGATATCGGTCAGGCACAAAGCTTCCGCACCCTGCTGCCCGGCCCGGGCAACAAGCTCATCCACCGGCATGGTGCCGTAGCGGAGGCTGTAGTATGTGTGGCTGTTCAGGTACATTTAGTCAGAGTCGTTTGTTAGAGCTGATGCAGGAACCGGGCGAATTTAGGTTTGTATCGCTTTCTGCCATATCCTTCCACAATACTCGCGGAAATCCTTTTTGAAGATCGGCGCACCCGGCTTCCCAGCTCATACAGTTCATACTGCGGAAGTTTCATTGTCATTTTGTGTATGCTTATTGTCAGTTGATAAGCGTCCGTATAAATGTCAAGATCTCTGTAACTTTTCATAATGTTCGTTTTTTATCTTCTAATGACTTGTGTAACTCTAACTTGTAATCCCGATTTCATCCTGGTTTTTCCTTCGGTCAACCTGCAACCTGGAACCTGCAACATCGTCCATTACGCAAGCAGTTTGCGTTTCGCGCCTCACACCCCCACCGCTCTCCGCAAGTACTTCTGCCCAAACCTCATCCTCACCTTATCCATGGCCTGGTAAAGGCTGACCATTTCCTGGCTGTCTTCGAACATGTTAAGTTGCTGGGAGCCCTGCACCAGGTGGCTGAAGCGCACCCCGATCAGGCGGATCAGCATGCGGCGGTTGTAGAGCTTGTCGAACATGTCAGTGGCCTCCTTCAGCAGAATGTGATCGAAGGCCGTGTAGGCGATCTGCATTTGCCGGGTGTGCGTGTCGAAGTTCGAGTAACGGATCTTCACCGTGATGCATCCGGTCAGCTTTTGTTGTTCGCGCAGCTGGAAGGCCAGCTTCTCCACCATGGTGATCAGCTTTTGCTTCAGCATCAGCACGTCGATGGTGTCTTGCTCAAAAGTCCTTTCGGTGCTCATGGACTTCCGTTCCGAATAAGGCGCCACGGGGGCATGGTCGATGCCGTTGGCTTTTTTCCAGATCATGACGCCGTTCTTGCCCAGCACCCGCTCCACCATCTCGGGCGGGATCTCCCGCAGCACCTTGATGGTAGTCACTCCCATGGAACGCAGCAGTTGATAGCTCTTCTGCCCCAACATGGGGATCTTGCGTATCGACAGCGGCGCCAGGAACCAGGGTACCTGCGTCCGCTGCACTTCCAGCAGTCCGTTGGGCTTGGCCTCGTTGGTGGCGATCTTCGACACGGTCTTGTTCACCGACAGGCCGAAAGAGATCGGCAGGCCGGTATGCTCCGTGATGCTTTCCCGCAGCTCCTTCGTCCATTTCAGGCTGCCGAAGAAACGGTCCATACCCGTGATGTCGAGGTAATGCTCGTCGATGGACGCCTTTTCATATAAGGGCGCTTTTTCGCGGATCACCTCGCTCACCATGCGCGAAAAATTGCTGTAGCTTTCCATATCACCCCGTATCACGATGGCCTGGCTACACAGCCGGCGAGCCAGCTTCATAGGCATGCCCGAGTGCACGCCGAACTTGCGGGTTTCGTAGCTGCAGCTGGCCACCACGCTACGGTCCGACAGGCCGCCGATCATCACCGGCCGGCCGTTCAGGCTGCTGTTCTTCAATCTTTCAACCGACACGAAAAAGGTGTCCAGGTCAAGGTGCACAATCGTTCTCTTATCATCATCCCATATCATTTCAAAAAAAATTTTTGTCTTTTGTTTGCTTTTTGATTAAAAAATGATCATTTTTGTGCTTATAATTTAAACATTTTAAGCCTAACCGCAAAAGACGCAAAGTTTTTTCGCCATGATCGCAAAGAAATATTCTGAAAATATGTTGTCTAAGTTTATTTTAGAAGCTTCATTAAAAGTACATAGGGAGTTGGGACCGGGCTTACTGGAATCTTCTTATGAAAAATGCCTGGCTTATGAACTTAAAAAAAGGGGACTGAAAGTTGAACTTCAGAAAGCATTGCCTCTGGTTTATGAGAAAATAAGGCTTGAAGCCGGTTACAGAATAGATCTTTTAGTAGAAAGCAAGGTGATTATTGAAGTAAAATCCGTAGAAGCACTTGACAAAGTTCATCTTGCACAGGTGTTAACTTATCTGAAACTTTCAGGTTGTAAACTCGGGTTATTGATTAACTTCAATGTTGCCTTGCTGAAAAATGGTTTCCGACGAGTGGTCAACAATTTATAAGCATTGCGGCCTTTGCGAAAAAACTTTGCGTCTTTGCGGTTAAATATTTTTGCCAATTAAGAGTTCAAATATTATGATCTTCAGCAAAAACATCAAATTTCTCCGTAAACGCCTGGGCCGCACGCAGGACGATGTAGCCCACGCACTGGAGATGAAGCGCTCTACCCTGAGCGGATACGAAAACGAAGTGGCTCAGCCCAGCGTGCCTGTGCTGATGGCTTTTTCGGATTATTTCAACGTGGCCATCGACACCCTGGTGAAGGTGAACCTGTCGGTGCTACCCGAAAGCCAGCTGCGGCAGCTGGAACGAGGCTACGACGTGTACCTCAAGGGAAGCAACCTGCGGGTGCTGGCCTCCACGGTGGACCAGGAAAACGAAGAAAACATCGAGCTGGTTTCGGAAAAGGCCAAGGCGGGTTATAAAAGCGGTTTCGCCGATCCGGAATACATCCGGGTGCTGCCCACTTTTCAGCTTCCTTTTTTGTCGAAGCAAAAGAAATACCGAACCTTCCAGATCAGCGGCGACTCCATGTTGCCCATCCCCGACGGTTCGTATGTGACGGGTGAATACGTCCTCGACTGGAACTCCTTACGCGACGGGCAGGCCTACATCATCCTGACCCTGGAAGACGGGGTGGTGTTCAAGGTGGTGGAAAGCAAGATCCAGGAGGAAGGCAAGCTCACACTGCATTCCCTGAACTCGCTTTACGAACCATACTCCATACCTGTTTCGGAAGTGAAGGAGGTCTGGAAGTTCATCAACTACATCACCGACGAAATGCCCGAACCCAATCAGGAAAAGAGCGATCTTGCAAGAACGGTTCAACAGTTGCAGAAAAAAGTGGAGGCTATTCAAACAAAACTAAATTTGTAATCAAACCGCAAAGACGCAATGATTATGCAAAGAACGCAAAGAATTAAATCTGCACATCAAGCTTTGCACCCCTTGCGCAAAACCTTTGCGTCTCTGCGGTTAAACAAATCACTCAGATGTTTGCAGTAATCGACGTAGAAACCACCGGCCTCAGTCCACGATCGGAGAAGATCACCGAGATCGCCATCTATATCCATGACGGAAAACAGGTGGTGGATGAGTTCAGCTCACTGATCAATCCGGAGAAGAAAATCCCGTACCGGATCACCGCCATAACCGGCATCAGCAACAAAATGGTTGAAGAGGCCCCGAGGTTTTATGAGATCGCCAAACAGATCGTTGAGCTGACCGACGGCAAAGTGGTCGTGGGACACAATGTGAATTTTGATTACAACTTCATCCGTCACGAATTCAAGCGCTTGGGATACGAGTATAAAAGAAAAACCTTTTGTACCTGCCGCATGAGCAAGAAAGCTTTTCCGGGCCGTCGTTCGTATGGCCTGGGCAAGCTTTGCCGAGAGCTGAACATCAGCAATCATGCCCGGCACCGGGCCGCCGGCGACGCCCTTGCAACGACCAGGCTTTTTGAAATGATCCGGGCGGTGGATCCCGAACTGGCCGGCAAGCCGCCCCGGACGCTCAACACCAACCTGAACCGCTCGCTCATCGATAAGCTGCCTGAGCAAACCGGCGTGTATTACTTTTTTAACGATAAAGGAGATATAATTTATGTGGGCAAGAGTACCGACATCAAATCCCGGGTGTTGTCGCATTTGAGCAACAACATGAACAAACGGGCTGTGGAAATGCGCGACGCCATTGCCGACATTTCCTGCGAGCTGACCGGCAGCGAGCTGATCGCTCTGCTGCTCGAATCGCATGAGATTAAAAAATACAAGCCACTTTACAACCGTGCCCAGAGAAGATCGAGATACAACTACGGGCTGTATTCATTTGAAGACGATCAGGGCTATGTCAACCTGAAAATCACCCGCATCGTTGAAGGCGCCACGCCGATCAATTGTTACGGTTCAAAGATGGAAGCGCGCAACCACCTTTTTAAGCTGGTTGAGGAACACCGGCTCTGCCAGAAGCTTTGTGGTTTATACGATTCGCAGGGAAGCTGTTTTCATTACCAGATCAGGGAATGCCTGGGCGCCTGTGTGGGTGAAGAAACCCCTGATGCATACAACAGCCGGGTTGTGCAGGCCATCGAAGACTATTCGTATCCCTGCAGGGATTTCTTTTTGCTTGATCACGGAAGAAATCCCGATGAGAAAGCCGTGGTGAAGATCGAGAACGGAAAATACATCGGCTTTGGCTATGTGGGCTGCAACGGTGAAGAGCCGGCTATTGAACTGCTGCACGATTGCATCAAAGCTTATCCCGACAATAAAGATATCCGTCAGATATTAAGAAGTTACCTGAAAGTAAAGCACAGCGCATTGATACCCCTGTAAAAATATAAGTTGCCCTTTGCAGCAGCCATTCAGCCGTTGATTCAACATACTTGGAGTTATTCATGTATAAACCTTTAATAGAGAAGAGCGCAGGCACAAAAAAAAGCGGCGGACAGACATTGGCAGGGTCTGTGAATATTGTTTCTTAAAAACAGATATCCCTGAATTATATAGTTGATAAAATTACCCTGCCGGGAAAAACCCGCTTCTATTCCTTTACAATTTTTTGATGAAATACCGGGTTCCCCAGGTAATCCTTCAGCACAATAAAATACAGCCCGCTTTTCAGCATGGATACATCAATAACGGATTCTTCCGAAGTCAGCACGATCTGCCCGGTCAGGTTGAATATCTCGATCATGAAGTCATCTTCGTAGTTCACTTTCAGTTGTGCGGATACCGGATTCGGGTAAATGAACCCGATACCGGCCTCCTGGTTTTCATCTATGCCCACTCCCGAACAATTCGAGATTTGCACGCTGTTGCTGCCGTCCATATCCATTTTATAGATTCCGAACTTGCCGTTGTATTCCCGGTAGGCGTAGTAAATTTTATCATCGAATTTGTTGAAGGTACCGAAATAAAAATATTCTCCATTCTCGGAATGCGTCAGTCGGGTCCAGTTGCTTCCGTCCGAATCGGCCATCACCAGGTCGCTGCCATTGTCGTATCCCACCCATTCGGTGGTGAGGAAGATGATCTTGCTGCCGTCTTCATTGAATTGCAATCCTGCTTCGGCATAGCCAAAAGAATTGGGCTCTGTAATTTGATTTGAATCAATTATTTATCAGATGTTATGAATGAACCGAATCAGGCTGTCTTCTTCTCCGAGTCCCATTTTCTTTTTCAGCCTGACTCTTGATCGTTGAATGCTGGTATCCTGAACATTCAAAAGGTTGGCGATTTCCTTGGTGGCCAAATTCATTTTGATAGCGCTGAGATTCAGTTTGTATTTCTCAATCTCACAGGAAAGTATTACCTTTGCAGCTGCAAAATTTTCGGGATGTAGCGCAGCCCGGTTAGCGCGCCACGTTCGGGACGTGGAGGTCGGGAGTTCGAATCTCCCCATCCCGACAAAAGATAAAAGCCCTTTTAACCCTCAGGTTGTTTGGGCTTTTTTTAATTGGTGCCCTCAGACTTTATTTCTGGCAGGTATTCTCATTTTGTGGTTACCAAAAACTCACATTGAATTTTTTCCTTATATTTGAGAATATAATTGCTTCGTACAAACTAATTTAAACACAAATGGATATGCTGAAGCATCTCATTCACTTCAAACTCCTTGTGTCCCTTTTCATGATTGCCAATACCGGCCTGGCCCAGTGGGAATGGCAGAACCCTTTACCCCAGGGGAACCCGATTGTTGATTTGCATCTGATCAGTATGGACACGGCTATTTTCGTGGGCGACTGTGGAACAATAATTAAAACTACCGATGGCTGTGAAAGCTTGGATGTTTATCAATGTGGTACGCGTCTTAATTTTAAGTCGGTGCATTTCCCTGACAGTCATACAGGATATGCTGTGTGTGGTACAGGTGCTTATAGCGGATATGATTCATTGGTTGTGTATAAGACCACAAACGTCGGAGAAAGCTGGACCAAAGTATTTGCTGATGATAAGGGATTGGCGAGCTCCATTTTCTTTTTTGATAAGGATACCGGTTTCATTGCCGGCTACGATGGGCTAATCCTGAAATCGACTGATGGCGGCAACTCCTGGATAACTTTAGACGGTAATACCACAAAAGAATTGAGGCAAATAACCTTTACCAATGCTGATACCGGCATAGCTATAGGTGCTGAGAACACATTGATAAGAACCACTGATGGAGGCAACAGCTGGAAAAATATTTCAACGCCAGCCCCGGTAGGAACATTTCTTTGCACCAGTTTCCCCAATGATCAAATTGGATATTTACTGGCTCATAATCATTGGGGTGATAATACCATATTGAAAACAGAAAATGCGGGAGAGGATTGGTTCATTATCAATGGTGGCTCAAAACTGACGACCATGACTTACCTGGATTTTATAAATTGTGATACAGGTTTTGTTTTTGGATATGGTGATGCAATAAGAACCTACGACGGCGGACAAAGCTGGCAATATGACAACACTATTTTTTTGTATTCCGGCGGAAAGATTGATTTCTGGGATTTTAACCGGGCATATCGCATCGATGGTAATTCGGTATATTATGGAGGTCCTCGGATCAGAAGAACCAACGACAATGGAGATACCTGGAACGATTTTATTTCTTATTCAACATTAAGTGAGCTGGACGATTTGGAATTTCCATCTTTGAAAACCGGTTATGCAGCAGATGCACATCTGAATGCCAGTGGTATTCTTCTTAAAACAAATGACGGAGAAAACTGGTTTAAAATACTCGAGTTTCAAACAGATACCGGTTTTTCAAAATTAAATTTCCTGGATGAGAACCATGGTGTAGTCGGATTATCCGTTAAGGCAGATTATCCATTTCTAAATCAGAAAATGATATACAAGACCTCTAACGGAGGTCAAACATGGACAACAACCAAGGTAGGGGAACCAGATGATGGTTACTTTATCAATTCAATCTCATATCCCCATCAAAGCACCTGTTTTGTCACTGATATATATAATTGCTACAGGTCAACCGATTCGTGTATGAACTGGGAGAAGATATATGTCGATTCGCTGTTTACGGAATATAAAGTACACCAGGTTATTTTCCCTTCAAAAAATACTGGATATTTAGTAATCAGCTCGGAAACTGAAAAATCTACCATATCGGAGATATTTAAAACAACAGATTCGGGTGAAAGCTGGGAGTCCGTTTTACAATTAGCTGGGGGATATCCTCCAATAATGTTTTTTGTGAACGAAGAAATTGGTTTCATACTTAAACATACAAATGCTTTCTATTTACACAAAACATTAGATGGTGGAAATAGTTGGATTTCGATTCCTGTGAATTATAATATACGTATCCGGAAAATGCATTTTTTAGATCAGTATACCGGCTTTTTGCATGCGGGTGATGAGGGTTTTCTGAAAACCACAGATGGAGGAATTTCATGGACTCAATATGAACAGGTTACAAACAATAATTTAATGGACTTTTTTTTGTAAGTCCTGATAGCGGTTATTTTTGCGGTAGATACGGTTCTATTCTTTCTTACCATCAGTTATATACTGAAATAGAAAGGCCGGACAGTGGGGGCCAGCCCAATCCCATTATCATTTTCCCCAACCCGGCAGCCGAATTCACAATTATTCAATATCGTTTAACAGAACCTTCCCTGGTTTCCATAAAAATCTTTGATCAAACGGGTCGGCATATCGAAACAGTTTGCGAGTCATCTTATCAACCTACAGGTATCCGAAGAGTGAAATGGAATGCGAAGGAAACAGCTTCCGGCATCTACTTTTGTCTGGTAAATATAAATGAGCAAGTCTATACAGTGAAGATAATTCACAAATAACCCAACCGAGCAAAATGGGATAACTGACCTACCGAACACCGGCAGCTCAATCCACCGCACCCGGGCAGGTCGGATTTTGGACATTACGCAATGCGCTCAGGATGGCGTTCTCCAGCTCGGGCAGATCGTTTACCAGGTCATCCACAAATTGCTCGAAATCGTCACAATTTTTAAAGAGCACCACGCCTGCATATTTGGGGTGGGTGGTATAGAGGGCCATAGGCTCGTCCTGCCGGTTGATGCGATGGGCCTCATAGATCACTTCCTCGCCATTGACCTCCATTTCCAGTCTCAGGCCGTCGACGGTACCCTGACCGCTGATACCGTTTTCACGGATCAGCCAGGTGAAACTGTCGTCATCCTGCGTGATCCGGTAGCTGAGGTTTTCGAAGGGTGTTTTCCAGATGCCAGCCACATCGATTTGTTTGGGCCCGGGGTTCAGCAAACCGCCCTCACCGGTCAACCACCAGATGGAAACGGCCGCGATCACCGTGGCGGCAATGCCGGCTACCCATCTGAGGGTGGCTCCGCTTTTTCTTTGTTTGTTCATGGTTCTGGGTTTTTGTGCTTATGATGATTCATGTACCGATCTTCCCTGTTCGCAAAGTCCTGGGAGGAATCAACCGGGATGATCGAAAGCACTAAGATACAAAAAAATGGTGCGAAAAGAAAGGGATGGCGTGGGGCGTGAGGCATGGGGCATGGAGCGTGGAGCATAGGGCATGGAGCAAAGAGCAGAGAGTATTGGCAGGTAGGTCAATAACCAATGATAGATCACTGATCACTGACTTACCGATTACGGATACTGACTTACCTGAAATCCAACCTGCATTATTTATAAATTAGCTGAAGCACTTAAATAATGCAGGTTAGCCCCGACATAGAAAAGCTTATAATTCGAAAACGAAGTGTATCAAATTGTTAGCTTTTCTTTGTCGTCAGGATAATTCACCGCTTCAACATTTAAGTTTATGAAATATTCGGGCTAAAACAAATCAAGATTTATCTCTTTGCCGCGCCACAGGTCGCCAACCTTGATGACGGTTACTTCAAAGTTGTCTTTTTTGCCGTTGTTGTAGATCACCCAGATGTCATATTCCACTTCACTTCCTTTGTCTTCCAGCAGTTTCATTTTGTATATCCCACGAAGACCATCAAGGCGTTTGTTTACGTCCTTTTGCATTTCTTTCAGGAACAGTCTGGCAAACTCTTTTTCTTCCTCTGGGGCTTCATCAAACTGATAAAAAGCCTTTGTGAAGCAATCGATCTTAGCCGAATCGTAAAATGCTTTGATGTATTCCCTGGCGAATTCCCAGGCACCCAGCGAAGGATCGTTGAGCACTTCGCAAAGCTTTGATTCCGGATCGCCGGTGTTTTCTTCAATCTGTGCATTAATTTCTTCTTCGGTCGGGCCGGTTTCAACCTCTTCTTCTTCCTCCTCGAATTCGGGAAGGGGGGTAGCGTCGTAAACCGGTTTTCTTTCAAGATCAATGCGTATTTGTTCAAAATCAAGGCTGTTTTTGAAATCCTCTATTTGTTTTTTTGATGTGTTGTAAGTATTGTCGATGCCGGAATGTAGAGAGCTAACCACACTTATAATATCACCAGCAATGTCTTCCAGGTCGGGATTCTTCTTTGAAAATGGTTTTTCAATAGCGGCAAACAGCTTTTTAAAGAGGTCTCCCATACCTTGAAAATTCTTTAGCTTTGCAAGATTTTTAAAATTAATCCCACCAAGAACATCACAAACTTTTTGCACCGCCGTAAGCAACTCCACTGTTTTGGGATCCAAATCGTCCCTTTTAAACTCAAGGAATTCGCCTATGGCAAGAGATCCGCAAGGGAGTATCGCGGCAACCGGTCCTCCCAGTAAAGAAAGGCCGCAACTGGTATAGTTGAGCAAACGCCCTCCGAGCTTCCAGTTGGATTGATTGAAAATGTCCTTTAAATCAGGCAATGATGCGGCAGTTAGCAATGTCATTGAGGGCCCTTTGCCGGTACTCTCAATTTCAATGACCGGACCGTCAACATAGTCACCTGTTATGGATTCCATATGTGCCAGCTCGTATGTTCCATCCGGATCAACCAGTACCAGATTTGTAACATCCTCGCTCACTTTATTATAAAAGGCCATATATTCTCCAACAACCGCCCAATCGGGTTGACCCTGATCGTTCAGTCCCAACACAAATGTCTCACCATCCCTTTCCTTTTGGTAAGCCATCCAAAGAAGGGTTGTGCCGGCATTATTCAGCTTATAGGTAACCACGGCACCGTCGCTTTGCAAAACCATGAACGTATTCTTTTCATTGGTTAGCTTCATGAACATCCCGGCTGTTTTCCCTTCTATAAAGAAATCAACCGGCTCCTCTTTCTTTTCAGGATATTTGGCCATCACCTTGTCCATCAGTTCGGGTTGAGTAAACAACTCTTCGATGCGTTTGCCCATGTTTTTTTTCAGTTTGTTGGCTTTTACAAAGCTGGTGTTGAGTTCGGCCGTTTCCCAACGGCCATTGTTCTTGTAATAGAAATCGTCCATATCAATAATGAGGTCGCCATCCTGATAGGTGAATACAAATTTCGCCCGGTAGTCGGAAGCCAGAAATTTATAATCGAAAGGCCGCGACCAAAGCATGTTGTTTTTCTCATCGAATTTGCCCACGGCTATGCCTTCTTCATCCAGGGCATAGCGCACGATGGACCATACCTTTTTGGGCGGGATCCCGGATACGACCATATCTTTTTTCGCAGGCGCAAATGCCTGAGCGCTGGTCATTTGAAAAACAAAAGCAATGAGGAGCATGGGGGTAATGATACCGGATTTCATAGAGCAGGTTTTGGTTTAACTGCTTGTAAAATTATATATTTCAAACTTACCCATGTGTTAAGTCTTTTATTTCAGGCTAATTTAGAGAGGGTCTAAATGGAAGGGCTTATTCTGCCTATGTAGTTTTTCACCGCAAAGGACCATTAAGAAGGCGCAAAGTTATGTGGAGAGAGGCTATGGGCGGGGCGGCATGCCGCCCCGCCCATAGCCTCCATCTCCGTCCAACCGGCTGTCATGCCGAGCGCAGCGAGGCATCCCCCGGCTTTTTTGAAGCGCGTTACTAAATAACATATTTCTATCCCAAAGCAAAATAAACTTTGCAAGAGGCCCGGATTTCAAATCCGCGCCAGCCAAGCCCTACCTAAAAAATTCTCCCAGGCTTTCAGCCTGGCTGCATACGGGGAGGCCCCAAACACAGGGCGTTGCCCTGCGCTTTGTTCTTTCAGGCTATCAGCCTGTCGGGAATTAAACAATTATTATTCGTTAGTTAGAAAAGTGATCCATTCACTTGTGAGTTTTGGTGGATAAATGAAACAGCCGAATCTGAGTGAACGGATCACTATCCTGGCAGATGGCCAGAGGCTTTCAGCCTGTCGGGTTTGTGCTGATAAAAATGAAATTGGAAAAATCCTACCTCCCCACAATCCTCTTTACCTGCCTTTGTATCAGCAGGGCGTTCAGCACAATGATAAAGAGGTTCAGGAAGAGTACATAAAACAGTATGTGTATTTGTACTTCATAGTCGGTGCCGAAGCCTTTTTCGGCCAGCCATTCCGAGATACGGGATTTGAGGATGTAAAAGATGGCGATGCTTACCAGGTCGACCAGCAGCATTTGGATGATCACAAAATAGATATAAAAATCCCTGATCTTCGGCCATTTGTAGCCCAGCTGAAACAGTAGTCCGATCTTGTCGCGGTTGCGGGTGAGGATCAGCTGGAAGCTGACCACGAACACCATCAACGACAGCACGATAATAATGGAAGCCGTAATGGTTTCGGCCCAGAAAACATATTTCAGAAAGATGTTGGCCTGGCTTTGGCGTGAGGTGGTTTCGATATTGTGTTTTTCAAAATACTCGTAAATCTCCGGATTGCTGATGTCGCCAGTTTTGACGATCACGCGCGAGGGCCTGTCGTCCTGGCTGTGCCCGTATTTTTTATTGGCCCACTTCAAAAAATCCCAGGGCACCAGGATGGAGTTGATCCGTTTGGAGAAGCCGGCTATGCGCCCGTCGTAATAATCTCTTTTGCCCTGTCCCTGCAACCTCACATCTACCAGCACCTGGCTGATGAGCGCTTCCGAAAGCTGGGGCAATCCCTGGGTTTGTGCAAATCCAAAGTTGTAAAGCGCCAGGTAGTCGGAGGGCAGCACGATGGGAATCACAGAATCCTTGCCGGGCCATTCCCAGTTTTCTTCGGTTTGTATATCGAGGTATTCGTCGGGCAGGGCTTCAAAAAACAATTCGGTATAAAAATCGGGCAGCATCATACCTTCCTTGCCGTGGGCGCTCACCTTAAACTTGCTGGAGATAAGGGGAGAGAGGTCTTTCACAAAATCCTGTTGCCGCAGGTCTTCCAGCTCTTCCTCCGAAAATTTTAATGATTTACCGCTCAAGGTGTTGATGGCCGTAACCGGTTTGTTTATGATGAGAAAGTCGTTGCTGATGAAATCGCCTGAGCGATTGAGGATGTGGTTGGCGTCGCGGTAAAATTGAATGGCAGCCAGCAGCAGGCACATACCGATCACCATGCCGATGAAGGCCCCGGCCAGTTGGCCCGTTTTGATATTGCTTAAGAGTATCTTTCTGAACATCCTTACATCCTTAGTTTTTCATGAAAATCAATACCATAATCTTCCTTCAGCGAACTGAAGATGATGCCTGCATTTTGCCTTTGGCATTCTTCAAGAATCAGTTCTTTTCCGTTTTCGATATTGTCCTGGTCGAGGTGGCTGAAAGGCTCGTCGAGCAACAGCCAGTTGAAGGGCTGGCAAAGTGCCCGGATGATGGACACCCGCTGCTTTTCGCCCCTGGAAAGCAGGGCCGCTTTCCTGTCGAGCAAAGGATCGACCGAGAGTTTTTGGGCCATCTCCCGCATTTGACCGGGACTTTTATGATGCGTCAGCTTGTTTTTCAACTCGATGTTCTCCAGGGCGGTCAGCTCGTCGAACAAACGCAAATCCTGGAAAACAAATGAAAACTGGCTTTGCCACAGGGCAGTGAGATGCTTGGCGGACATGTCCGCAACCACTTCACCTCCCAGCAAAACACGTCCCTCATAGTCCTTTCTGTTGCCGTAGATCACAGATAAGAGAGTGGTCTTTCCCCTTCCGGAGGGGGCGGTTATCAGGTAATACCTCGCTTCATCAAAAAGTAAATTCCTGTTCCAGATTTGGGAATCGGAATTGATCATCCCGGAAAGCGGAACAGGAATTACATCGATCAGTTGAATCCTCATATTTTACATATCGTCAAAGGGAAGATTGTCGTCGATCAGTTTGATCAGCGTGTACAAACTGTTTTCCCCCTTGTCTTTGGTTTTTACTTTCATGGTGAAGCTGTAGTTATTCACATCGCTTGCCATGCTCATCATGGTGAAGGTTTCCATGATGTTGGAAAATACATAAAACTCCTCTCCGCCCATTTTTTCCTTGATATAATTCTCAACCTCTCCGGGATAATCCTCCATGTTAAGGTCGAAATAGAAATAGGATGCATTTGTTGTAAGCGATTTGCCGATATCTGTGCCCACCAGGGTTTTATCGAGTTCCTTGTCCAGGGCGTCTTCGATGAGGTCGAGATCGGTGGCGATCATCATCACTTCATCGTTCCAGCCAAAGAAGATATTCATGTTATCGGCCTCGATTTTGTAGATGTCGCCAAATTTTTCGTAGTCGTCCTCACCCATGCTTTTCTCGAGCAATTTGGCAAATTTGTCAAAGATTTTTGAATTGTTGATGGAAGCCACCATGGCCATATCGGGCAGCAGCACGTCTTTGGTGCCCTGAACTTCAACATAATCGTAACCGCCTGTATATTCATATTTGCCGGTTTTATAGTTGTAGTTACTGAATTTTTCTGGATTCCATTCCTGATCCCAATCGGTGTATTCCACTTCTTTCATATCAAAGCCTGAGATGGTGAACACAAAATCCCCTCCGATGGCTTCAACGGCTTCGGTGATGCCGAATCCCATTTCTTCCTTCACGCCTGACTCCATGGCTGCGATGGGGAAAATGCTCTTGATCCACTTATAATACTCGGTAGGGACCATGGCAAAGCCGACTGCCATGTATGCTTTTTCTGGCAGATATGACAACACCTTGTCGTCAACGCCGTTCTTAAAAAACTTATATTCATCGAACTGTTGGTCCACCACCTCTTTGGGTGACATTTTGCCTTCCATCATGATCATGTCTTTCTCAAAGCTCAGGTAAGCATGCAGATACAGATCGTCGAAATCGAAGTCCATCATATTGCCCATGCCTCCCATATTTCCCATACCGGGTAAATCATCCATGCCCATATCAGACAGCAGGGCGTAAGACATCCAGAAGCTGATGTCTTTGCGAGCCTTGTAAAAATTGTTGAAATCTTTCACTTCCAGAATGGATTTTTCTTTTCCCATTTTAAAGATATCATCCAGGTGATCGCCCAGCTGCTTTCTGCTGCTGTAGTCTTCAGTGCCCAGCAATACGAGGGTTGTGTTGTTCCAACCGAACCATGCGTCATCGTCGGGCGACCAGTAGCGGTAGTTTTCTTTTTCTTCAATCTTGATCTCCTCACCTATCTCCTTAAAGAAATCCTTAATATATTTCTCAAAGTCAGCCTGATCAAGCATATCGAAAACAAAACCGAAATATTCCTCATCGCTGTTTTCGTTCACCATAAACCAAAACATTTCGCCCCGGGCATTGAGCCCGGTGACTTTATAGTCGTTTACGGCATCTTCAAACATATCGGCCATATCGGAGCTTTCGCTTTTCATTTCCTTTTCGAGGAATTTATACATTTTCAGGTCGGTGACCTCTTTAAAGTTGCCTTTTTCGTGAAGGCTGCCTGCATCCATGGCAAGTACGAGCTTGGCTTCTTTAGGAATGCGTTCGAGCTCATCCGCTTTTTTGGTGCAAGAGCTCATGATCCCGACGATCAACGCCAGGGCCAATAATTTGATGTAATTGAAATAATTTTTCATGATTTTGTTTATTTATTTGTTGTTGGTTCTTCTTTTTGTTCGGGTCCGAGGTGCAACATTTCGATCAGATGCCAGGTATTTTCATACTTCACCAGGTTGGCGATGATCTCAAATCGTTGATCTTTGTGTTCGATGATGATTCGCCCCTCCCTGACCATGGGCTGAAAGGTGAAGGGAGGATCGCATTCATCCACTTCATAATTGAATTCAATATATTTCACCTCAGCCCAGTTAATGAGATGATCTTCTATTCCGGTTTGCAGGATGTGGTCGAAGGAACGCCCGAACACCCGGTTAATGGTTTCCTGTTCCCGTTCGTAAAGTTTGTTGTCGATAAATGACTGCATGCTGGTCTCGGTTCTTTTGAGTATACTATCTACCGGCTTATTCATTTGATCGGCAAAATCCAGAAGCTCTTTCCTGCAAGGCACCGAGTCGGCTTTGACGGCGGCAAGGTCAGCAGTCACCACCTTTTGAATATTGATGCGCATATCCTTCAATGCTTCAATGTTGGAGGATTTTAATGCGCTTACCAGTTCTTTTGCTGTGCTTTCCGGTGTAGATTCATTTTGTTGACCGCAAGCTTCGATAAACAAAGCCATGAGCAGCAGCATCGAAACACCTGAAAAATTTAAGCTAATCTTCATGTTTTAAAGTTTTTAAATTCCTGCCGAAAGAATCGCCCGGAATTTCGCTCTTGTTCATTTACTCCATAATAAAATGCCTGTCAAACTTATTGATTTTTTTGCGGATTATCAAGCCTGCATAAA
Source organism: Bacteroidales bacterium (assembly GCA_021738625.1). Taxonomy (GTDB): domain Bacteria; phylum Bacteroidota; class Bacteroidia; order Bacteroidales; family JAIOZK01; genus JAIOZK01. The sequence continues at coordinate 62,930 of JAIPBS010000014.1, read as the reverse complement.
GTTTGTATAAGATTTCACCAAAAAATAACATGGACCATCCAAATTAACGGACGTGCGGGATATTAAAATATATCTTTAAATTTGCAGCTGAAAATTCGAGGCAATGCCTTCTTAGCTCAGTTGGTAGAGCGGTTCACTCGTAATGATCAGGTCACCGGTTCGAGTCCGGTAGAAGGCTCAAATAACCACCAAAGAAAAATCCCCGAAGCGAGAATTGCTTGCGGGGATTTTCGTAACTACATTGTGCAGAAAACAATAACTAACACAATAAAAAAAACAGAACCCAAAAAATGACTATTTCTTCAAATGCTTTGATATGGTATGGATCAGTTTGGTTTTGTCAATCGGTTTCAAAATGTAATCATCGCAGGTGGTTGTCATTGCATCAAACTCATGGGTGCCCAGGGCGCATGTAGTTTGTGAGATCACCGGCAAATCGCTTCTGAATTCCTTGATTATGCGTGTGGCTTCGCATCCATCCATCTTTGGCATGTTGTAATCCATAAGCACCAGGTCGATGTTGTTTTGGGATTTGCAGTATTCAATGGCTTTCTCACCATCTTCCGCCCATAATATCTTTGCTTTTGTTTTGCCGAGCAGAGCTTTTAGCAGGATATAGTTGATCTTAACATCATCGGCGATCAGAATTGTTTTATTGCTCCAGTTAATCTCCCCGGGCGTTGGCGTGAGGGCCGGATTATGTTGTTGAGCTATTGCTTCCATGCTTACTGTTTTTGGGTTCAGCTTAACTACATTCAATGGCTTTGCCAAAAACGAAAGCGGCTTGCAATCAGACATATATGTGAATGCAAGCCGCAATAAAACCTTCCGGTATCAGGACGCCTATCCCAAACTGGGAAATTATCTCAGGTAATCATTAAAATAATTCGTGATCTTCTGGTACATATGCATGCGGTCTTTCCCACGAACGTTATGTGGGTGGCCAGGATAAACAAAATAATCCACCTGCACGCCTTTTTCAACGCATTTTTGCAGGAATGCAAGGCTGTTTTGCCAGACGACCGTGGGGTCGCTGGTACCGTGCAGGACAAGTAGTTTGGCTTTCAGGTTTTCAACATAGTTCAGCAGATTGGCTGCTTCATATCCTTCCGGATTGCTCTGGGGCGTGTCCATATAGCGTTCGCCGTACATGACCTCGTAGTATTTCCAGTCGATCACCGGACCGCCGGCCACGCCGACCTTAAAGTCTTCCGGGTGTTTCAGCAGCATGGTGATGGTCATGAAGCCGCCATAACTCCAGCCATCTACACCAATTTTATTCGAATCCACATAAGGAAGCCTTTTCAGATAATTCACCCCAACCATCTGGTCTTCCACTTCCAATTGGCCCAGCTTTCTGAAAATAGCACTTTCAAATTCGAAGCCGCGGTTGGCCGTACCCCTGTTGTCGAGGGTGAATACTACATATCCTTGCCGGGCGAGGTAATACATAAACAGCTGTCCGCCACCCAGCCAGCTATTGGTTACCAATTGAGAGTGCGGCCCTCCGTACACATAGACGATGGCCGGGTACTTTTTGGAAGGATCAAAATCAACCGGTTTGATAAGCCGGCAAAACAGATCGATCTCATCTTCATTTTCAAGGGTGAAAATATCCATTTCGCCGAGTTCATATTCCTCCATGGGGTTTTTATCTTCGAGCAGGATGTATTGCTTTTTCCCTTTGTTGTTGAAAAGTTCATACTTTCTGGCGATCAGGGTATCGCTGAACACATTGATAAAGTATTTTTTATTTTGGCTGAAAAGTGCGTTGTTTGTGCCATTTTCCGTGCTAAGCCTGCTGATATCGCCGTTTTTGATTTTAACGGCATACACATCCCGGTTGATGGGATTTTCGCGGTTGCCTTCGAAAAAGGCATAATCATCCCGGGGATCGAAACCCAAAAAGGAGGTCACCACCCATTGCCCGCTGGTCAGCTGGCTGAGCAACTCGCCCTCCGTATTGTAAAGGTAAAGATGCTGGAAGCCGTCGCGTTCGCTGAACCATACAAAGCGGTCGGGATGCTCGTTCATGAAATACATGCCATGTTCAGGTTCAACGTATTGATCGCTTTTTTCTTCGAAAAGGGTTTTATTGAATGCCCCGGTTTCAACATCGTATTGATTGAGTTTTAAATGATTTTGGTCGCGGTTCAGCACGGCCACATAAATGTTTTTTTCGTCGGGACCCCAGCTGATGTTGGTAAGATATTGATCGGCCGGCCCTTCGGTATTCAAAAAAATGGTGTTGCCTGTTTTTAGCCCATAAACCCCGATGGTCACCTTATGGCTGGTTTCCCCGGCCATAGGATACTTTGTGGGAGAAAGGGTTGCGATGCGGGTGGTAATGTCCACCAAAGGATATTCAGTTACCATGGATTCATCCTTTTTATAGAAGGCCAGGTAGTTCCCATCCGGCGACCAGAATGTTCCGTTCCGTATGCCGAACTCTCTGCGGTGCACGGCCTGGCCGTTCACGATGTTTTTGTCTTCATCATGGGTGATCTGTGTTTCTTTTCCTTCAACTGAAATGAAAAGATTGTTTTCTACGGTGTAAGCGACGGCAAAATTGTTTTTTTCGGTTTCGGCATTTTCTGCTTTTTCGGTATAGCTGTTCGTTTCCTTCATTTGATTGTCTTCCAGGGAATACAGGAATACTTTGTTGTTGTTTTCAAACATAAAGGAATGGTCGTCCACCCATTCCATTCCGGGAAACCTCTTGAGGGTATCTCCTGTCAATTCGGTAAAGGTTTTGTTCAGCTTTTCCAGTTGAAGCAATTCGGTTTGTTCATTATTCCTAACATTGCCCTGTATCACAACATTTTCATCCACCCAGGTAAAATGTTCAGTATTGCCCTTCCATTGCAGTTGCGACAGGCGTTCGGGGAATATCTCCGGGTTCATGTAAACTGCATCCTTCAGGGTCAGTTCCTTTTCCTGTGCGAGGGTTGTGTAGCTTGTAAAAGCAATTAAAAAACAAAAGATCATCCCTTTTTTCATAGTAATTAGCATTTATTCGTTTCGATAAAATTTTTAATTGTTTGCTTTCTGCAAGATTTAAAGTGCATGCAGTGCTTCGGATATTTCGGGTATAAGTTGCGGATCGGATTCGATGCTGTTTCCCACCACGATCAGGTCGGCCCCTGATTTTGCATTGCCGATGGCTTTTTCGGCGCTTTTGATCCCGCCTCCGATGATCAGGGGGATTTCAATATGTAGCCGCACCATATTGATCATTTCAGCCGAAACCGGATTTTTTGCACCGCTGCCGGCATCCATGTAAATGAGCTTCATACCCAACATTTCACCGGCCATGGCTGTGCAGGCGGCAATGTCCACCTTATCGGCTGGGATGGGTGATGAATTGCTCATGTAGGAAACCGTGGTAGGCTTGCCGCTGTCGATCAGCATATAACCGGTCGAGATCACTTCCAGGCTGCTCAATTTCAGGTAAGGGGCTGAAATCACGTGCCGGCCGATGAGCATTTCTGCATTCCTGCCCGAGATGAGCGACAAATAAAGAAAGGCGTCTGCTTTGCCTGACATCTGCAAGGTGTTGCCCGGAAACAAAACAACAGGTATATTGCTGTTTGCTTTCAGGATCTTGATGCAATGGTCAAGGCTGTCGGTGGTCAGCAGGCTGCCGCCCACAAAAAAATAATCCACTCCGGATTTTTCACCGAGCCGGGCCACCTTCTCAATGGATTTATCATCCGGTTTATCTGGGTCAACCAGCACGGCAAACTGCTTTTTGCCAGCCGCTTTTTTCTCAACGATTCTTGAATAGATACTCATGCAGATTGTTCTTTGAGGAAATAAAGGGATAAAATTAGGTATTTTTCAATTGACCGAAAACATATACAAGACAATAGTTTGAAAACAGCTTGTAATGGAAACGGTATTTTTTTGTGGTATCCGACAATTTGAGCGATCCGTTGAAAGCGCCTTCGGTTTCTGGTTGAAAAGCTTCGATCTGTATGTTTTTTCTGAAATCGAGATTTCTTTTGCCATACAATTTGTATAGCGCTTCCTTGGCCCCCCAATACAGATATAGCTGTGACAGTTCATAACCGCCCTGCAGACAGGATAATTCCTCTTCATTCAGAAATTTACAGGTGATCTTTTCAATGCGCGGACTGATCTTTTCTATATCGATACCAACCGGATGTACCGGATTATAGATCGCGGCGGCATAATCGCCGGCATGTGAAACAGAAATGTGATTCCTTGAATTGCTTATGTATGGTTTTCCGTTAACATCGTATTGGATGTTCAGAAATTTATGCCCGAGCATATCGGAGAGCAATGCCCGGTAAGCCAGCCAATGTTTTCTCCTGTTTTCGTTTAGGAAAGAGTTATAAACCATTTTTTCTTCCTCGCTTAAACGGATAAGGCTTTGGAGCTGCTCAACCGCTTCATCAATCTTCCAAACACCCAGGCTGGTTTTTTTATTCGGATGAAATGTAAACGAAACAGGCATAAAGTTGTTTATTATTTTTATATGGCAAAGTTAAGCAAGAGCTATGAATTTGAGAACCTACAATCAGGCAAACGCCTTCAGAAGTATGTTTGTTGGAGATTGTCAGCATTTATCGTAACTTTGCAACCCAATTAAAAATCAACTCTTCAAAGAAAATGGAAAATCTGACTGTAGATCAAGTACTGGATTATAAAATAGCCGATATAAATCTTGCGGAATACGGCCGCAAAGAGATTGAGATAGCCGAAAAAGAAATGCCCGGGCTGATGTCACTCAGGGAAAAATTCAACAAAGAACAGCCTTTGAAAGGTGCCCGCATCACGGGTTCCCTGCACATGACCGTGCAGACAGCAGTATTGATAGAAACCCTTAAAGCCCTCGGAGCAGATGTTCGCTGGGCAAGTTGCAATATCTTTTCCACGCAGGACCATGCTGCCGCGGCCATGGCCAAAGCGGGTGTTCCGGTTTTTGCCTGGAAGGGCGAAACCCTGGACGAGTACTGGTGGTGCACCTACCAGGCTTTATCCTTTCCTGGTGGAAGAGGTCCCAATATGATCGTGGATGACGGTGGCGATGCCACCCTGATGATCCATACGGGGCATGATTTGGAAAACGATCCTTCCCTGCTTGAGCATGAAGGCGAGAGTTCCGATGAAAAAGCCTTGCTGCGAATGCTCAAGAAAATTTATGTGGAAGATAAGGAAAAATGGCAGAGAACAGCAAAGGATCTTGTGGGCATATCCGAAGAAACAACCACAGGCGTGCACAGGCTTTACCAGATGAAGGAAGCCGGGAAGTTGTTGGCTCCTGCCATCAACGTAAACGATTCGGTAACCAAATCCAAATTCGATAACTTGTATGGATGCCGCGAATCACTGGCCGACGGCATTAAGCGTGCCACAGATGTGATGCTTGCCGGGAAAGTGGTTGTGGTGTGCGGATACGGAGATGTTGGAAAGGGTTCAGCCAAATCCATGCGTTCATATGGTGCCCGGGTGAAAGTGACCGAGATCGATCCCATCTGCGCCCTGCAGGCAGCCATGGAAGGATTTGAGGTGACCACCGTTGAAGACGCCCTGGAAGATGGGAATATCTTTGTTACAGCCACCGGAAACAAAGACGTGATCAACGCTGGGCATATGTCGAAAATGAAAGACCAGGCTATCGTTTGTAATATCGGCCATTTTGATAATGAAATCCAGGTGGAGAAAATGGAAGCCATGGAAGGGGTGAAAAAGACCAATATCAAACCGCAGGTCGACAAATACACCTTCCCTGACGGCCATTCCATTTACCTGCTGGCAGAAGGACGCCTGGTGAACCTGGGTTGCGCCACCGGCCATCCCTCATTTGTGATGAGCAACTCCTTCACCAATCAAACCCTTGCTCAAATAGAGCTGTGGAAGAACAGGTATGATGTGGATGTGTACCGTTTGCCCAAGCACCTGGACGAAGAAGTGGCTCGTTTGCATTTGGCGCAGATCGGCGTAAAGCTCACAGAATTGAGCCAGGAGCAGGCTGCCTATCTTGGAATTTCGAAGAAGGGCCCGTTTAAATCGGAGCATTACAGGTATTAGGGAAGTTGGTAATGAGAAGTTGGGTAGTGCAGCAGTGCAATTCGTGACCCCTCATGTATGTTTATTTAAATGCAGGGATTAAGCTATCAAAAATTCATTGTAATTTATTGTAAATATGGTAATTGATTGAAATTAGATTCATGAGATTAGCCCTTGGATTCATCCGGGGGGTAGAGATGAAAAAAAATTATTAATCAGCAGCTTTAGCCGCTATCCCTCCTTCCTCTCACCTATAACCGCAATTGACCGGGATCATGTATATTTGTTGAGACAAAGCAAATGAAGACAACTTTATACATACTGATCTTTTTATTTTCTCTGACAGCTTGTGATTGTCGCATTCCAGTGTTCATCAAAAATCATGAGCCTGAAAAGTCGAAATCACTGTAAAGTACCTGAAAGAGGGCCATCGTTATGAATTTGACGAATTTTTAATGGCCGGAAAAATTTTGTAGCACGTCCTGTCAACTACCAACAAAATCGCATCAATAATCCAACGGCTGTATAATCCTTCCGACCGGATAAATATCCTTCATCTTATCATAATATGGTGAGCGTTCGTAGAACCACCAAAGCTGGCCCCATTGGTTGTCTTTCAGCCCGGGATGTTGTTCCATATATGCTTTGAATTCTTTTTCAAGCTCGGGGTTTTCCTTTATCATTTCCGTGGCCAAAGGCTCCATCACATAAGTTTCAAAATATTCCTTGCGTTCGAATACGGGGTCGAAAAAGCCCCAGTAAACAAAGGAATCTTCCGCTTTGGGCTCCAGGGCATGGGCGACCACGCGTGCTGCCCGCTGGTTCACCGGCACGACCACCGAACCGGCCGGGAATATCATTTCTTTGGTCACCTCATCATAATCGATATTGCTCATAACGTGGCGACCTTCATAAGGAAAATTACGCCACTGGGGGTTTTTGAACTTGTATGTTTCCACGGTGATGAATTCTTCCTCCGGCAGCGTATCCATTTCAACTCCATGCAGTTTCAGGCGGTCGATCACTTCTTTCCATTGAACCGGAACGATATAGGCATAAGGCAGTTTAATCTCCGTTTCAGCTTCGACTTTGTTAAAGAAGGGCAGGGTATAGGTTGCCGGCCGGTCGGAATGATAGATGAACCAATCGCCTCCGGTGAGCTCGCTCTTTTTGATGTCGTATTCCACACCCAGGAAATCCACCATCACGCTGTCTTCTTCCGAGCGGGTGAATTTCACAGGCAGCTTCTTCCCGGCCAGGTTGGCGCTTCGCTGATCGGCCAGGCGGTTCAGTTCCAGAAGTTTTTCATAATCCTCATTTATGAACTCCAGGGTGGTTTTGATCAGTTCAAGGGTGGATGAAACCCTGTCTTTGTATGGTTTCAGCATATGGGTTTCCACCAGCAGCCCGGGCCTGTTTTGCAATGCCATATAGCCCTGCGAAAGGCGGGGCGGGGCAACATCGGTGCGCAGGCCGCTACGTGGATCGAACCAGCGACGGAAGGCCACGTATTCGAAAACAGGGAAACCCGCTTCTTCCATACCTTTTATCATTTCGGGTATATATTCTTTTTCAGCCCATTGAGTGAGGCCTTCATCCATATTGCCGCGAATCTCCATCACATAGGTGAGCATGTATTGATAATCGGCCCCGTCGGTGGTATGTATATCAATAAAAAAATCAGGCAGCCATTTTTGAAACAATTGATGCCAGGCAGCCATCTCAGGAGCATCTATCTTTAAAAAATCACGGTTGAGGTTCAGGTTGGTAGCAGTGGTCCGCCAGCCCATTTCCTCGGGGCCGTTCTGGTTGATGCGGTTGTAGGGACTGCTTCGCTTATGCCCATCAACATTGAAAACAGGGATAAAAACAATGGATACATGATCCAACAGATCCAGGTATTGATCATGGATAACCATATCTCTCAGCAACAAAAACATGGCGTCTTTCCCTTCAATCTCACCGGAATGAATGCCGGCCTCGATAAATAAGACGGCTTTGCCGGATTCTCTGACCTCTTCAGGTATAAAACTCCCGTTCCGGTCGATGATCATAAGCGGAAGATCATGCCCCTGCGGGCTTTTTCCAAAAGTAGCGTAATGCATCATGGGGCTGGCCGAATCCAGTTTTTTGCAAAAGACAATGGTTTGTTCGTAATCGGGGGTGGCCATATAGCCAGATTTTTCGTAATATGTTTGCCATGCTTTATCCTGAGCCTGAACAAATAAAGGTAACAGACATATGATCCATAAATATTTTTCCATTTGATCCATAAATTATCTCCGGCAGCAAAGATACAGAATAACTATCCCGCCACAGACAGATTCAAATGTAGTAAAGGAGTTTCCGGGATTTATGTAATGATACCGATTCGGAACAGGTTTAACAATGATTGACCTCCTGCTCCAATCGGTATAACTGAATCTAATAGAAAAATGTTTTGCATTTTTAATAAGATTCAGTATAAATCTCCTTACTTTCGTTTTTTTATTTTACTTAAACATGAGATCATCTCCCAATATCATTGAGATCAAATCGCTGAACAAAATTTATAAAAAGGGCGATATTCAAATTCCTGCCATCAGGGAGCTGGATTGCAGCATTGGTAAGGGAAGCTTTACCAGCGTGATTGGAAAATCCGGTTCGGGTAAGTCCACCCTGCTAAACCTGATTGGCGGACTGGACAAGGCGGATTCGGGGCGAATCCTATTCAACGGCAAAGACATGAGCTCATTCAATCGCAAGGAAATGGCCCTGCATCGGAGAACTTCCGTCGGTATGATCTTCCAGTCTTTCAACCTCATCCACCATCGGACAGCACTTGGAAACGTGATGCTTGCCCTGGCATTCGGTGGTGTGAACAGCGGGAAACGAAAAAAACGTGCAATGGAGCTGTTGTCGGATGTGGGCCTGGGAAACCGCATGGATCACAAACCCACCGAATTATCGGGTGGGGAAGCCCAGCGAGCCGGCATCGCAAGGGCGCTCGCCAATCGTCCCGTCTTATTGCTGGCCGATGAACCAACCGGTAACCTCGACAGTCAGACGGCGGAAGAGATCATGGCTTTGCTGACTGGGCTTAATAAGCAGGGCCTTAGTATCATCATGGTCACCCACGACCAGGAAAGTGCAACAACGGTATCCGACAGGGTGATCAGACTTAAAGACGGACAAATAATTGAAGATAAAAAAGTGCAGATATGAAAGTGGGAGACCTCATCAAACTGGGTTTTGAAAACCTCTGGCAAACAAAGCTGCGTTCCATACTCACCATTCTGGGCGTGGTGATCGGCATTGGCGCCCTTTCTTCTATGATCTCTTTCGGATCTGGCATTCAGAAAAACATTACCGATGCCTTCGAGTCGAACGATCTGTTCACAAGCATGTATATCACCCCCACAAAGATCAGCCTGAGCGACATCGAAAACCCGAGTGTGGAGAATGTGCGTAACCTGCTAGACCGTCCCAAACAACCCTTGAACGACAGCATTTTGAATCTTCTCAGGGAACTCGATCATGTGGCCATTGCTTATCCAGAGATCATCATCCCGGTCCATTTAAGAAAAGACGGCATGGAAACTGAAGCCCGCATACAGGTTTTGCCCTCGGCAGTGCAACAATTCAAACCATATAACGACTTACTGGCAGGTCGTTTTTACCAGCATGATTCCGTTCGGGGAATGGTGGTGAGCTGGAATTATCTAAATGAGCTTGGACTGGTTGTGGATGACGGTTCAGGCAAGATCAGCCTTAGCAAGCAAGACTCAGTTGAAGGCAAGCGAATTGTCGGCCCGGAAGAAGTCTTGGGAATGGAAATTGAAATTGTTTCAGCTTCACTTGATGTTTCGGGGGTTATGAGCAATCCCATGCAATTGATGGGAGACACCAAGCAGGCGTTCAAAGAAAAAGTCATCCCATTGCCCGTAATTGGGATTCTGAAAAAGCCAGGACCTTTTTCACCCGGAAGTTACAAGGGTGGTTGCCTGCTTCCTCCCCAAACGGCCGAAAGCATACCACGCCTTAACTTCAGCAGTGTCTGGGATCTGCTGGGAAAAGGCAAACAAGAAGGAAAATATTCATCCATTTATGTGCGGGTGGACGACATCAGAGAGGTTGAAAAGATCAGGAAAAAGGTCGAGGACATGGGACTGAATGTGTTTTCCATTTCCGATCAAATCAGTGAGATCAAAAGAGGATTTCTCATCATGGATTCCATACTCGGGGCTTTAGGAACGGTTGCATTGCTGATCGCCGCCCTGGGCATTATCAATACCATGATCATGTCCATCATTGAACGAAGACGTGAGATCGGGATCATGAAATCAATCGGAGGCAGCGAAGCCAACATCCGAATGATATTTTTTGTGGAAGCCGGTGCGATCGGTCTGATCGGTGCAATTTTTGGCCTCATCCTGGGCTGGATTTTTACAAAGATTGCAAATTTTGTTATGAATCGTTTCATTCTGGGTGATGATCAACCAGTGGTTGATCTGTTTTATTTTCCGATGTGGCTGATCGTGGGCGCCATTATTTTCTCTTTGCTCATCAGCTTACTTGCCGGCCTGTATCCCGCGGCCAGAGCGGCCAGAACTGACCCCATCAAAGCGCTGAGGCATGATTGAAAAAGTATTCGTTTGAGATTTATCATCCAAATATTCTATTATTTTGTGCAATAGTATTATATTTGTGCACAAATTTTCTTTAAAAAAACTTGTTAAGAGAAGATTTTTTTAGTAATTTGTATTCGTTTTTAAAAAGAGAATCACTGACAATAGATTAATTAACTAATTTCTAAATTATGGAAACCCTAAACAATTTAAAAGAGCAGGATATTCTGCAATTGCTTTCAGAATACAGATCTCAGCTAAGGAGAATGGAATTTCAACAGGAAGACCTTTCCAACAAAATCCGGGTATTTGAGAGCATCCTGAAAAGCAAAGGTGTTAGCGAAGAACAACTGATTGATTATGAGTCCAAAGCGGGCGAAATGGAAGAGGAAGGACCAGCCGATGCTTATGAAAGACCCAGAAAACTAAAGAGAAACTTCCCTCTTTCCGAATGGGATAAATTGATCATTAACAACTTAAAAGAACGCGAAGAAGTTCTTATCAACCAGGAAATCCTCGAAGATATCCGGGAAGATCTGAAAAAGAAGAATATGTATCAAAGTGAAGAAAAGGCAAAAGCAAAACTGAATCAATGTCTGGTTAAACTGGCCAACCGTCGGGGCGACCTGGTCAAAGTCAGGTTTAAAGGACGCGGATTTGCTTATGCACTCCCTGAATGGATGGCCGGCAACAAGCTTAAAGAACAATATTCCAAGAAATAAATTTCTTAAAGAAACCCGAACAAAAATCCTTATCATTTAAATTGGTAAGGATTTTTTTATACCCTATCGCCAAAACAAATATCCATGCTCCTGGCTTTTTTGACCAGAGCATAATCAACCGGGACTTTCCTGAGCTTTCCTGCAACTTCATGCAAAGGCAGGGATGAAATATTTTCTCCATTTTTGATCACCATCCGACCGAATTTTCGCTCCGCAATGAGTTTCACGGCTGAAGCTCCAAAACGAGTGGCCAGGATGCGATCCATGGGAGAAGGCGAGCCGCCGCGCTGGATATAACCCAGTATGGTTTCCCGTGTCTCCTGTTCAATTAGCTTGTTCAGTTTTTTGCAAATATACCTGGCAGCCGATCCGCCTTTTGGATTTTGAATCCCCTCGGCAACCACAACAATTGAATATGGCTTTTTTTTATTGGCTCGTTCGGTAAGATATTCACCAATAACATCCAGATCATATTTGATCTCCGGGATCAGGATCACATCACCTCCGCCGGCCACGCCGGAATACAAAGCAAGCCATCCGGCATGATGCCCCATCAGCTCGATCACCATCACGCGCTTATGGGAGTTGGCTGTGCTGTGCAGCCGGTCGATGGCGTCGGTGGCGATCCACATGGCCGAATCGAAGCCGAACGTCACATCCGTACCCCAAACGTCGTTATCGATGGTCTTGGGGATGCCGATCACATTCAGGCCTTCTTCCGCCAACTTGTTTGCTGTTTTCTGGGTTCCGTTTCCACCAATGCATACCAGGCAATCGAGGCCCAGCTCCTGGTAATGTTTTTTGATCAGCTTTGGTTTATCGATCTGATTGATGCCGTTGGATTTCTTAAATGGCTTTTCACGTGAAGTACCGATGATAGTACCGCCCAGGGTAAGAATGCCCGACAGGTCTTCTTCCTTCAGCAACCGGTATTCCTTGTTGATCAAACCCAGGAAACCACTGGAGATACCAATGATCTCCATGCCGTATTCAACAATCGCGGTTTTGCCCACACCTCTGATGGCTGCGTTCAGCCCCGGGCAATCTCCGCCCGCTGTCAGAATCCCGATACGCATGCCCTTGGTTTTTGAAGCCATAGGTTTGTGAAAATGATGAAACAAAACTAAGGCATTACAATGCCTGAATGACTATTTGTTTTCAAGAATTATCAACAAGTACACGAAAACGACAGCTCATACATTCAATTCCTCTCCTTCCGATTTGGCGATCACCACGGCACCGCAGCTATCGCTCCAGACGTTGGTAGCCGTGCGGAACATATCCAGGATACGATCCACCGAAAGGATCAACCCGACGCCCTCAAGTGGAAGGCCGACGGCCGAGAGAATCACGGAGATCATTACCATACCGGCCATAGGTATGCCGGCAGCTCCGATTGAAGCCAGTAGAGCAGTTACAACCACTATGATCTGCTGCCCAAAACTCAGATCCACACCATAAGCCTGGGCTATAAACATGGCGGCCACACATTCATAGAGTGCGGTTCCGTCCATATTAATGGTGGCTCCCAATGGAAGTGTAAAACTGGAAATCTTATTTGACACGCCATCGTTTTCCTCAACAGCCTGTATGGTAAGCGGAAGCGTTGCACTTGAAGAAGAGGTTGACCAGGCAGTTAGCAGTGGAGTGGTTACATTTTTAAAATGCTTTAACGGACTAGCTTTGCCTATAAAACGGGTGATAAGGGGAAGCGTGATCCCGGCATGTACCGCCAAAGCCAGCAATACGGCAAGCATATATTTGCCCATGCTCTGGGCCAATTCCACCAGATCAGTGGCACTAACCTGCAAAGCAACAATCCCGAAAACACCAAAAGGAGCGAACCGAATGATGAAGAAAGTAACTTTCATCATTACCTCAAAGAGTGCATCGAAAAAATTGGTCATCGTGTGCCGGGCATTTCTGCTGGTTTTGGTTATAAAGAAACCGAATAGAATGGCGAAAAAAATCACTGAAAGCATCTCATTTTCAACAAAAGCCCTGAAAATATTTGTCGGGATAATGTTGATCAGCATTTGCCCGAACGACCTTTCAAGAACTCCAAGTTCCTCAACATCCCTGGATAATCCAAGGTCGGCGCCTACCCCGGGTTGTAAAAGATTCACAAAAAGCAGTCCGGTGATAATGGCTATGGTGCTTGTCATCACATAGTATAAGATGGTTTTCAGCCCAAGCCGTCCCAGGTTCTCTGCATTTCCAATATTGGTAACACCCGATACAATCGAACTCAAAATAAGGGGAATGATGATCATCTTCAGGGCACGGATAAAAATCTCTCCCATCCAGCTTACATAACCAACCTGATTTGGCAGAAAGGTTCCGAAAAGAATCCCCAATACGAGTGCGGTAATAATCTGCCAGTGCAACGGAAATTTTTTCATCATACAATATTGCGCTTATTTGAAGGCCCTAAATTAATAAAAATAGAAAAGGTTCATTTCTATTCACAAATGCTCCATATGAAATTTGCACTACCTTTACAAAAAATTTCAGGCCATCATGAAATCAATATTTCTCTTATTTCTCTTAGCATTTGCGCCGGTTTATCTTTCAGGCCAGCATACCAATATTTTGATTGATGATGATCAGTCGGGATACAAAGCCTGCGAACCTTCTATCATCATCAATCCAAAGAATACGGATCATATGGTGGCGGGGGCGGTTCTCGACCGGGTCTATTATTCCACCAATGGCGGTTACAGTTGGAATGTGGATCGCCTGACCTCTCCCTGGGGTGTTTGGGGCGATCCGACAATCACAGTAGATACATCCGGAGCTTACTATTACCTTCACTTAGCCAACCCACCCGCAGGGCAGGGCAGCTGGATCGACAGGATCATCTCACAAAAAACAGAAACCATAGAAGGTGAATGGGATCAGGTAAGCTATATGGGCCTGAACGGAACCAAAAATCAGGATAAGCAATGGCCGGTTGTCGACAGAACCAACAACAACATCTATGTTACATGGTCGCAATTCGATGAATACGGCAGCAGTGATACCAGCGACAAAAGCGACATTCGCTTTTCAAAATCCACCGACGGGGGCGCCAGTTGGAGCGAGGCCATCAGTATCAACGAAGTGCCGGGTGATTGCATCGACAGCGACAACACCGTTGAAGGCGCAGTGCCGGCCGTTGGGCCGAACGGGGAAATATACGTATCCTGGTCAGGTCCTGAAGGGCTGGTATTCGACCGCTCGACGGACCAGGGAGAGAATTGGCTGGATGAAGACATTTTTGTGAGCGACCTGCCCGGCGGATGGGACTACAGCATTCCGGGCATCAGCAGGTGCAACGGATTTCCTGTCACCAAATGCGATCTGAGCGAAGGACCTTATCATGGTACCATTTATATAAACTGGTCGGACCAGCGCAAGGGGATAGATGATACGGATGTGTGGCTGGCAAAATCAACAGACGGCGGAAACAGCTGGACCGGGCCGGTCAGAGTGAATGACGACCCACCGGGCAAACATCAGTTTTTCACCTGGATGGACGTGGACCAGGCTACCGGGTATTTGTGGTTTGTTTGGTACGACAGGCGCAATTACACAGATAACAATACGGATGTATATATGGCTGTATCGCGTGATGGCGGAGAAAGTTTTATCAATTTCAAAGTAAGCGAGTCTCCCTTCCTACCCGGCACCAGCGCCTTCTTTGGCGACTACAATAACGTGTCGGCACACAACGATGTGGTCAGGCCCGTTTGGACAAGAATGCATGAAGGACAGCTCGGCATCTGGACTGCCATTGTCGATCCGCTCATCGTTGATATCCAGAACAACATACCTGAACTGTTTTCACTGGAACAAAACTTTCCTAACCCTTTCCGGGAAAGCACCTTTATTAAGTTTAAACTATATGAGCCGGGGGAAATATCACTTTACGTATCGGATATCCATGGCAGAAAAATCGCTTACATTTATGATCGGGAATATCTTGAGCGCGGAAAATATGTCGAACACTTCAACGTGGAAAAACAAAATCCCGGCCCCGGGGTTTATTTCATCACCTTGCAACAGCGTGATAAAGTGATCAAAAGAAAAATGATCATATCGGATTAGGCGAATGTTTCCCTGCAAACCCTATTAAGTTTTCATTAAATTTTTGGAAACATTTTAGATATTTTTTGTTTCTTTCGTTTATTCCCGTAATTTTGCAACCCATTTGAAATTTAATTGTCAGCTATTGTAATATGCTTTTTTATGGAAACTAAACTGACCAAATTGCTTGAGAAAGCGCGAGATGTTTCATTCACTTATGGCATTCGCAGCATGTCGATGGATGATATTAGCCGTAAGCTTGGCATCTCCAAGAGTACACTTTACAAGTATGTTAAAAACAAAACGGATCTGGTTGAGAAAATTCTTGAATTTGAACGGGAGGGCTTTAAAAAAATCTTTGATGAACACAATTTCGAAGGCGTAAACGCAATAGATATACTTCTTACCGTCAGCAAAGAAGTATCAAGAAATTTTATAAACGTGACCCCATCTATTACATTTGAACTTAAAAAGTATTATCCTAACCTTTATCAGAAACATATTGATGAGCGCACCGCTTTTATTTTTGAAAAGATCAAGATCAATCTGCAAAAAGGGATCGCACAGGGCATGTACCGCGAGGATCTTAGCATCGAGCTGGCTGCCCGGCTGTACATCAGCCGTCTGATCGATCTGCATAACAGCGATCTTTTCCCCAGCGAAAAATTTTCTTTTCAAACCCTTTTCAATTTCATGTTTGAAAACTGGATAAGAGGAATAGCAAAACCGCAAGGCATTGCATATTTTGAGGAACGATTTGAATCAGAAAAAAAACAATTAAAACTTTAGCGGAAAGTATGAAAAATTTCATCGCACTGCTGCTGGGTCTGTTCATCGGCAGTTCAATTGCAGGACAGGAAGTAAAGGAGTTTTCACTAAAGGAAGCAAAATCGTTTGCACTGGAAAACAATTACGACATCAAGAATGCCAAAACCGATGTGGCCATCGCCCGTAAAAGGGTGAATGAGACCCTTGCCATTGGCCTACCCCAGATCAACGGCAGCATATCCAACAACAACTATATCAACATTCCCACCACCCTGTTGCCGGATTTCATTACACCAACCATCTTCCAGGTCAATAAGCAGTATTTCGGACTAACACCGGTGCAGGATCCGGGCCCGACTCAGTTTTTTCCTGCGCAATTCGGTACCAAATACAACGCAACTGCCAGTATAAGCGCTTCCCAGCTGATCTTTAGCGGTGAGTATATTATTGGTGTGAAAGCTGCCCGAACTTTCCTGGAAAAAACAAGAATAGAATACCTTAAAAATGAACTTGATGTTGAAGACGCTGTAGCCAGATCGTATTATTTTGTTTTGATAGCCGAAGAAAATCAAAGAATACTCAAGCAAAATCTGGAAAGCCTGCGCCAGCTGGCAGATCAAACCAGGGAGACATACAAACTCGGGTTCATTGAAGAAACCGAAGCCGACCAGGTAGATATCCTTGTGGGCAGACTCGAAGCACAATTGCTCAGCCTTCAAAATCAAACAAAAATTGCTTATTCCTCTCTGAAACATTCACTCGGGCTACAATTGCAGGACAGCATCCGACTGACGGACGACCTTGACTCACAGCTTAAACAACTGGAATACGAACTGCTGCTTCAGGATCCCTTTGATTACAACGAAAATATTGATTTTCGCATTCTCATCAAACAAAAAGAAATTGCCATGGCCCAGGTCAGCAGGGCAAGAGCGGCATACCTGCCCAGCATCAATGCCTTCTTTTCGGCTCAGACCAATGCCATGCGAAGCGATTACAACTTTTTCGATAAAGATGAACCCTGGTATCCCACCACGGTTTGGGGCTTTGAAATGAACATCCCCATTTTCAGCAGCGGAAACCGTGCAGCAAAACTGCAACAGGCAAAACTACAATTGAAAAAGATAAACGAAATTGGCAACAAGCTAAAAAGCGGACTTACCATACAGGTTAGTACTGCCAGAAACGACTTCAGGAATGCTTACCTGATCTATAAAAACAAGGTTGACAACCTGCAGCTTGCTGAAACCATCTACAAAAAAACGGAAGCAAAATTCAGGGAGGGCATGAGCTCAAGCATTGATCTGTTGCAAATGAACAATCAATTTCTGAATGCCGAATCCGAATACATCAATGCCATACTAACTTTACTCGACAACAAACTTACATTGGAAAAACTACTTGCAACCGAAGGAGAAGAATAAATGCAGGAGAAAGAAATAAAAATATTGAAAGGAGCCCGCAAGCTTTACAAACAATATGGTATACGCAGCGTCACCATGGACGATGTGGCCAATCATCTGGGCATTTCCAAGAAAACACTTTACCAGTTTGTTAAAGACAAGAATGAACTGGTGAAAAAAGTAATCGAGAATGACCTGGCCATGAAAAATGAAGGCTTCACCGCCATATTTGACAAAAACCTGAATGCCATTGATGAGCTGCTCGAAGTAAACAAATACATCAACAAATTATTTAAGGAATACCAACCCGGGATGGAGTTCGACCTCAAAAAATATTACCCGGAGTACTTTCTGGAAGTGAAAGGGCGCAAGCGCGAGAGGATGTTCAAATCAATTTCAGAGAATTTAAAGAGGGGGATATCAGAAGGACTTTACAGGAAAGAGCTGGATGTGGACCTGTTGTCAAAGCTGCACGTCTTCAGATGTGAGAACCTGATTGAATATGATGTGTTCAGCAGGGACGAGCTCATTTCCGATCACTTTGTTAATGAGCTTTTCACCTATCATATGCACGGCATCGCAAGTGAAAAGGGATTAAAATATTTAAAGCAAATAAATCAATCAAAAAATTGACGTATAACCTCTAGTTGAAATGAAAAGAGTATTGATCATTTTAGTTGTTGCCTTTATGGTTTCCTGCAGCGGAAGCGAAAGCGAAAGCGAGATCAGGGAAGAGATCAAGGCCAAAAAGGTAGAGTTGAATAATCTGAAAAAAGAAATCCATACGCTGGAAAATGAACTGGCCGGATATGTTGGAGAGGATAGTTTGAAAGACCTGATCCCGGTAAAAACACAAAAACTTAAACCACAAACCTTCAGGCACTTTTTTGAGTCGAGCGGAGTGGTTGAAGCTGTTGAAGAAGCATATATCAGCCCTGAAATGGGCGGTCAAATCAAAGAGATCTATGTTGATGAAGGCGACCAGGTAAAGCAAGGACAACTGCTTGCCAGGCTGAATACCAGCGTAACCGAAAGCACCATCGAAGAAGTGGAAACTTCTCTTGAACTGGCGACCACGGTTTATAAAAAACAAAAAACTCTTTGGAAGGAAAAAAACATTGGTTCCGAGATCCAGTACCTGGAAGCCAAAACCAATAAGGAATCGCTGGAAAATAAATTGCAAACTCTCCGGGCTCAAATGGAAATGTCGATCATTCGTTCCCCCATCCACGGAATTGTGGATCAGATTTTCCAGAAAGAAGGGGAACTGGCAACACCCGGCATGCAAATGATGCAGGTCATCAACCTGGATAAGTTATATGTGAATATAGACATATCGGAGAGATACCTTCCAAACATCAGCAAAGGGGACAGCGTGCGGCTGAGCTTTCCTTCATACCCCGGAAAGCATATGACCGTGCCCATTCACCGAATTGGAAATGTAATCGAACCGGACAACAGGACCTTTAAGGTGGAGCTGAAAATTGATAACGTGAACGAAAGATACAAACCCAATATGGTGGCCATCACAAAGATCAACGATTACACAGCTGATTCGGCTATTGTCGTACCTTCTATTGTTGTTAAAGAAGACCTGACCGGTAAATACCTTTATGTACTTGATGATAAAAACGAAACTGCAGTGGCCGAAAAAAAATATATTGAAACAGGCCGGTCCTACAACAATAAAACGCTTATTACAAAAGGTTTGCGACCGGGCATGGAAGTGATCATAGCCGGATTCAACCAGGTTTCAAATGGTTCGGAAGTGTATGTTAAAGAGGATGTTGAATAAGCATAATGCAGGCTTTTCATGGAAAATCAAACGAATGATGAAAAAGTGGTAAGAGAATTTAAGCTTACCACCTGGGCATTGAAAAACAAGAATACGGTATTTCTTTTCGCGATCGTTTTAATCGCATTCGGAATCTATTCATACCGCTCCCTGCCCAAGGAATTGTTTCCCGAAATCTATTATCCTACAATTTTAGTGCAAACACTATATCCGGGCAATCCACCGGTGGATATGGAGAACTTGGTTACACGCCCCCTGGAGAAGGAAATCGAAACCATACGCGGAGTAAAAGAGATCACCTCTACTTCGCAGCAGGATGTTTCCGTTATTTTTGTCGAGTTTACCACAGGCACAGACATCGACGACGCCACACGTGAGGTAAAAGATGCCGTCGACAAAGCCATGAGTGAATTGCCCGACGACCTGCCGGAAGATCCCATGGTGACCGACATAGACCTTTCAGAATTTCCTATTCTGAATATTAACCTTTCGGGTGACTACAGCATTAATGAATTGAAGACCTATGCAGAATACCTGGAAGATGAAATGGAAACGGTGTACGAGGTTTCAAAAGTGGAGGTCACCGGCTTGAATGAAAGGGAGGTGAAAATCCACGTTAATCCCTTCAAAATGGCCGCCTTCGAATTAAGTTTCAACGACATTGAACAAGCCATCACCTCCGAAAACCTCTCTATCTCGGGCGGAGAAGTCAAACTTGACGGAACCCGCCGAACCATCAGAACAATCGGGGAGTTCACCAACATGGATGAGATCAGGAACATCATTGTGAAATATGAAAATGGCAACATTGTACACCTGAAAGATCTGGCAGAGGTAACTTACGGTTTTGAAGAAGCGGAAAGTTTTGCCCGTCTGAACCAGGACCCCGTTGTTACCTTGCAGATCATCAAAAAAAGCGGCGAAAACCTTTTATCAGCCACCGACAAAGTTTTACAAATCAAGGATGAGGCCGTTAAATCGAATGCCCTGCCCGAAAACCTCAACATCACCATCACCAACGACCAGTCGGATATGGTCAGAAAACAGCTGAGCAACCTGGAGAACAGTATTTTCATGGGAGTGATCTTTGTGATCCTTATCCTGTACCTGTTCCTCGGAACACGCAATGCCCTGTTCGTGGGCAGCGCCATTCCCATGTCCATGTTTATTTCCTTCCTGATCATGAGCCTGTCGGATTTCCAGGTGAATATGATCGTGCTGTTTTCTCTAATCCTGGCCCTGGGGATGCTGGTCGACAATGCCATTGTGGTGGTCGAAAACATTTACCGCTTTGTGGATAAAGGCTATACCAAATGGGAAGCAGCAAAAAATGCTGTCGGAGAAATTGCCATGCCCATTATAACTTCCACCATGACCACCCTGGCCGCATTTTTCCCTTTGATCTTCTGGGAAGGCCTGATGGGTGAGTTCATGAAATACCTCCCTATGACCCTGATCATTGTGCTGACCTCATCGCTGTTCGTTGCCCTGGTGATCATCCCGGTGTTTTCATCCACTTTCATAAAAGTTGAGGATAAAAACCGTAAGCTCAACAAACCTAAACTTTTCACCATTGCCGTTTCCATGCTGGCTATGGCCGGCCTGATGATCCTGCTCGGGGTGAACGTGATTGCAAGCCTTCTGATCATTTTCGGCCTTATTGGACTTATGAATATCCTGTTTTTATATGATCTATCCAGATGGTTCCAGGATGTATTCCTGGTAAAGCTTGAATTTTACTATACAGGATTATTGCGGTTTTTGCTTAGAAAACGAAACCCCTACCTGGTATTTGGCACCACCATATTACTATTGATACTGACCATTGGTTTTTATTTCGGCACCAATCCGAAAATGGTCTTCTTTCCTTCTACAGACCCGGAGTATATCAATATTTTGGTGGAATTGCCCATCGGCACCGATATTGAAGTAACTGACTCTCTGATGAAGGACATTGAGAAGGAGGTATTCGGAATCCTGGGAGAAGACACTAGCATAACCAAATCCGTGCAAACCATCGTGGGAAAAGGAGCAGTAGGGGAAAACGAAGGATTCAGCGGTCGAAGCGGCGGTCCAAACCGGGGATTGACCACCGTGAGCTTTGTTGAATACGAATACCGTGAGGGAATAAACACCGTTAACATCATGAAGGAATTCACCAATGCTTTTGTTGGAAGCATTCCGGGTGCAAAGGTTTCCGTGGAAAAACAAAACGAGGGCCCCCCGGCAGGCAAACCCATCAACCTGGAAATACAGGGCAAGGAATTCGACCAGCTCATCACCCTGGCCGACTCGGTGCAGGCATATATTGAAAAGCAAAATATACCGGGTATCGAAGGCCTGAACATCGATCTGGAAGTGGGTAAACCCGAAATCATTGTTCATGTCGATCGTGACCGTGCCAGAAGATTTGGCCTTTCCACCGCTCAAATTGCTATGGCCATCCGGACAGCGCTTTTCGGAAAAGATATCTCCGATTACAAACAAGGCGAGAACGAGTATCCCATTCAATTGCGTATGCAAAATGAGTATCGTTATGATGTGACCTCACTGCTCAACCAGAGAATCACCTTTAGAAGCCCCTCAACAGGGCGGATCATACAGGTACCCATCAGTGCGGTTGCCGATATTGAATACAGTACAACCTATGGTGCAGTTCAACGAAAAGATCTTAACAGAGTGGTTACCATTTATTCAAATGTGATAGAGGGCTTCAATGCCAATGAAATCAACGAACAGCTCAAATCGCTTTTGGCCAATTTTGAATTCCCCGAAGGGTATCGTTATGAATTCACCGGGGAGCAGGAAGAGCAGGCCGAGGCCATGGCATTTCTTTCCAAAGCCATGCTGATCGCCCTGAGCATCATCATTGTGATCCTGGTTACCCAATTCAATTCCGTTGTGAAACCATTCATTATTATGGCCAGTGTGGTTTTTAGTACCATTGGCGTATTCGGCGGCCTGGCCACCTTCCAGATGAGTTTTGTCGTGATCATGACAGGCATCGGAATCGTTTCACTAGCAGGAGTTGTGGTAAACAATGCCATTGTGTTGATCGACTATATCGACTTATTAAAAAAGAGAAAACGCAAAGAAATGCATTATGAGGAAAACGCAGTGCTTCCTGTGAAAGACGCCACCGAATGTGTTGTGGAAGGAGGAAAAACCAGGTTGCGACCGGTGCTGCTTACAGCCATCACAACCATTCTCGGTTTGCTGCCTCTGGCTGTTGGTTTAAATATCAACTTCAGCACCTTGCTGACAGAGTTCGATCCGCAGATATACTGGGGAGGCGACACTGTGGCCTTCTGGGGTCCCATGTCCTGGACCATCATTTTCGGTCTGGCCTTTGCCACCCTGCTCACCCTGATCGTCGTTCCCTCGATGTACCACATCCTTTACATGACAAAGGTTAGAGCGATAAAAATAAAAGAGAAATACTTCTAATCCTGAACCAGGGATTGTTAAAAACAATTTCCATTTTCAACTATATGCAACCATTTAAGGCAAGTTCGTGTCTATTGATTGATTCAAATATTGGTCTTTGAAATGTTGGATTATGCCCTTTTTTAAGCAAATTTGTAGCTGCAGGGTTAAATTTCTGTTATTTTTTGCAACGAATTACGGAATTGTTGTAACTTTACCCGTAAGTTTGTGGTAAAAGTTTTATTTAAGAATCGAATAAAGACAACACCTGCAGATAATTAATGAGTTCAGACAGGGACTTCATAAAACGGTGTCTGAAAAACGACAAAAAAGCGCAGGAAGAATTGTACACGCGCTTTGCGCCGAAAATGTTTGGCGTATGTCTTCGCTTTGCCCGCAGCTCAATGGAAGCTGAGGACATCATGCAGGAAGGATTCATTAAGGTATTTACCCATTTAAAGGATTACAGGAATGAAGGCTCTTTTGAGGGCTGGATCAGACGTACCATTGTCAATACTGCCATTAATTTTTACAGAAAAAACCTGAAGCTTAATCAGGAAATGGATATTGCAGATATTGAAGTGCCCAACAGCCAGGAAGTCTCAGCCATTGAAAAGCTTTCAGCAGAAGAATTGCTGGATTGCATCAATGAACTTCCCGACGGATACCGGGTTATTTTCAACCTGAATGTGACCGAGGGTTATACGCACAAAGAAATCGGAAAATTGCTGGATATATCAGAAAATACATCAAAGTCGCAATTATCAAGGGCAAGACAAACATTGCAAAAGAAATTAAAAGGATTAATAAAGTAAAAAAGTGAAAGATCAATATTTAAATATTGACGAGATTTTCAGAAAGAAGTTCGAGGATTACGAACCAAATCCGCCGGAAGGACTCTGGGAAAAAATTAAAACCAGACTGCCGGATAACCTTGGTGGAGCAGGTTCTATTCAGATGGTCTTCTTTTCTGCTATTGTATTGATCTCACTTGGGGTTGTGTTCCTGTTTACAGGAAGTTCTTACCAAATCGACCAGCTACAGGATAATACCACCCAACAGATTGCCAGTGAGCAAATCACCGATAACAACCTGATCAGCCAGACAAGCATACCTGAACAAAATAATCCTGAAACAGTTTCCGGGATTGAAGAAAACGAAGCCGCTCAGCAAAGCGTTGCTGAGAAATCAATTACGGCAAATGAGGCTCCTGTTGGTTCCGGTCCTGCAAATGGTGATGAGCACTCCAACCCAATCATCCATGCGCCAAAGACAGAAATCGCAGAAAAAGCTGAAACAGAAAAAACTGAAATTAAAGAAGAAAACCCGCTTTATAACGAGCGCTATCTTGAACACCGCATCAGCGGACTGCAGCAGATAAGCCTTCCGGGATTGAGTTCTATAAGGAACATGGCCCTGATCACGCGAAACCTCGACACAAAACCCGTCAGGATCAGCTACGCTAAATTTGATGAAAAGCCATTGGTTAAAAGCAATCCGCTTGCCAACTTTAAACTTGGTGCTTTCCTTTATCCCGAATTCACCTTCTATCCCGATGACTCTGTTAGCAGCAGCCGCAACTACAATTTCGGCATCGACCTGAGATATTACAAATCAAGTTTCTTCATCAAAACCGGAGTGGATTTTACCATCGCCAAAGACGAAGGAAAATACACCATCGACTACAAGAAATGGGAATTCCTGGGCACTTACCAGGATGTGTATGATGTAACATTCGATAGCACCGAGCAGGGCATTGTCCCCACTTATCACACCAAAACCGTTGAAGTGTTTGATTCAGTGCAGCATGTTACAATCAGGAAAGAAAAGAATACATACACTTATCTGCAGGTGCCCCTGATGGTAGGATATGAGATTCGCGGTAGCAAACTGAACTACTCCTTTATGGCCGGGCCAAACCTTTCACTGATGATGAGTGAAAACATACCCGAACCTGAGATTGAAGACAATATCACGATCGTAAACATCAACAAAGAGGTTCCGGAAAGGATCAATACCAGCTGGCAGATGCTGGTTGGCATCGGAATCTCATATAAACTGAGCGACAATATGGAATTTGCCCTTGAGCCGACCCTGAGGTATTATCTGAACTCGGCTTATAAAGGCGACATCATAACAACAAAACATCCTTATTCCGTAGGCGTAAGAGCTGGGCTGTTGTTTAAACTGAAATAAGACGGAAATGTACAAACAGACAGAAATATTAAAGCAGATCAAAAGACTTCCGGGCAGGATGCTCCTCCTGGCAGCAATGATGCTTGTTGTTTCTGCCCTGCAAGCTCAGATCAGACCGATCCATGTTACAGGCATGGTGATTGACAATCAAACCAATACACCCATTGCTTATAAGAAAGTGATTATCGAATCGGATACGGCCTACCATAATTTTATAAATTACATATACCAGGAAACTTACACCAATGAGCAGGGAATATATAACCTGACCATTCATACGGATGATATCGAGAATCATTTTATTGTTCACCTCAAGGATTGCCATAATGAAAGGGTTGACACCAACCTGGTAATTTTCGCCAATGAAATCGCCTACACCCACTACACCCTGGATTTCAGCGTTTGCCGGAAAGACTACGGCAACTGCCAGCCGGACTTTAGAGCCGAATTGGTTGAGGTTCAACCCGAACGCTACAAGTATAAGTTCTATGATGAGTTCAATGATGAGATTGTCACCTGGCACTGGAACTTCGGTGATGGCGATACAGCGGTAGAACAAAATCCCGATCACAATTATTATGAAAAAGGCATTTATGATGTCACCCTGACCGTTTCCAATTCCTTTTACCCCAACATGGGTTGTAAAGATTCCATTACCAAACAGCTGACCGTTGGAGTATCCGATTATTATCATTTTGGCGGACACATTTTTGCGGATAACTTTCCAACTGATTCTGCAAAGGTTTATCTTTATAAATACGACAGCAATTATCTGATCCCCGTCGATACCACAAAAATCGACACCCTCGGCTTCTATTATTTCTATGCAGTTGAAGAAGGTGATTACATTGTCAGGGCATGCCCGTCCAAAAACTCTGTACATTACTTTGATTATGCCCCCACCTATTATCAAAGTAATTTGTTCTGGGAAGATGCCAATATGATCAATCTCAATTCAACCAGTTGGGTATATGATATTCATTTAATGCCCGTAGGTGGAGCTATGAACGGTAACGGGAGCATCAACGGCCGTGCAATCATTGTCGATTCAACCGACAGCAACACCCCGGCAATAGATGCCTCCATCATGCTGATGGACCAAAATAATGATGAGTTCTATTGTTTCATGACCAACGAAACCGGGGAGTTTGACTTTACCAATGTATTGGAAGGCAACTACCTGATGTACGCCGAAATGGCCGGAGCCACCTCCACACAGCACGAAATAGAAATTGCCGCAGGCAATCTGCATCACAACAATATGATCATTGAGATCAGATACAAACAGGTGCCCTTTGATATTGATGAACATTCGGGATATCTCAGCCTGACCACAAGCCCCTACCCCAACCCCGCAAACTCAAAGGCTTATCTTGATCTGAACATCAAAAAACACACCACCTTCCAAATGGAAGTTTACGACCAGGTAGGTCGTCAGGTTTACAGGCAGGAATACACTGCCGGCCAGGGACACAAGAAACTCTCACTGGATATCTCCAATTACGAAAAAGGCATTTATTTTATCAGGATCACCACCGAAGACAAACGATCGTTTGTTGAAAAGCTGGTGAAGATATAACCTCACCTCATTCTTTCCACAAATTAATCTCTCATTAACTGAATCCGGAATTTGAAATCTGGAATCTATTCGTTATCCTCCGCATACCATTCTGCATAGGAAGTTACGGTTTCGCGCAGCTTCATGCTATGCAACTTCACATTGCGGGGGAGTTTCTCGCCAATGCGTCTGGCAAAATCAATAAGGTAGTTTTCGGTGGTCGGCTGATAAGGCGTTACGTTCACCTTTTCGTAATTCCTTTTCAACTCATTTATATGTTGCTGATCGGTATGATGGCTCACCACCAGGGCATGATCGAACTGGCTGATGACCTCAGTTTTAACGATGGTTTTTAAATCCTTGAAATCAATCACCATTCCTTTCTTGGGTGAATTTTTGGATTCGATGGGTTCGCCGATCACCGTAACAAATAGCTCGTACGAATGACCGTGTATATTTTTACAGGGGCCGTTGTAACCCAGCAGGGCGTGGGCCATTTCAAAATTGAATTGTTTTGTAAGTCTTATTTTAGTCATGATTGTTTGCAGTTAAATGATGCTACCCGTTCGTTCGAGCAACAGAAATAAGGCATATCCCAGCAACAGCAATCCACCTGCAATACCCGGGCGCGAAAACTGCGATGTTTTGCCTTTCTTTTTTCCATAATACAGGCCACTCCAGGAAACCAAAAAGGTAAACCCAAACAACAATGCGGCAATATTTACCGCTTCAACACCGGAAAAGGCAAATGCAATGCCCGCGATAAATCCATCCGTATTTGCAGCCAGTGCAGCCAGCACAAGAATAACGCCATTGTTCAGATCGTATGTTCGTTCACCCGGTTTGAGCTTAATGGATTCGAAGATGATCTTCAATCCAAGCACGAGGAAAATGGCAATGATGATCACATGGCCGGAACCGCTGAGCCATTGCTGGAAAAGCCCCGTGATCCAAAAACCAAGCAACATAAGGATTCCCTTGAAAACAGCAAACACCATCGCAATCCTGAAGCGTTCACCGGAAGTGAAACAATATTCCACACCGGCTTCGCTCAGCATTTTAAAAACACCTAACGACAGGGCAAGTGTTAACAAGAATATCTCAAAATAATTCATAAGATTTATTTTTGAAGCAGTTTCATGATCTTTTCCAGGCCACGGGCGTCATCAGGATCGAATGCATTCAGTTCCTTGCTGTCAACATCCAGAACACCAATCACTTCTCCGTTTTTGTTTTTCAAAGGAACAACAATTTCCGATTTCGACCTGGAATCGCAGGCAATATGACCCGGAAATTTATCCACATCGGGAACGATTATGGATTCCTGCTTGTTTACGCCGGCCCAACAAACGCCTTTGTTTTTTTCAAGGCGGATGCAGGCCACCGGTCCTTGGTAAGGACCTACGATCAATTCCCCTTTGATCAGCCGGTAAAAACCGGTCCAGAAAAAATAAGGCATCTTATGATGAAAGATCGCAACCACACTGGCCATTTTGGCGATCAGATCGTCGCTTTTCTCAATTTGTTCCTTTACTTGCTGATATAATCTTTCGTATCTGTTTTTCTTGTTCATAGTGTTAAAAATTAAAAAGGCAGTTTATGCAACTGCCTTCAAAGATAAGAACAAATCCTGCAAAAAGTTCATAATGACTTGTTAAGCTCTTTCGAGCTCAACTGTGAAATGTCTTAATAAGGGCGCCTCCCATTTGATTTTCATGCCTTTGGTGATCCGGTCCCTGCGTTCATACACATTGGCCAAAGCCACAGCCGTATATTCCATATGATTATTCGTATAAACCCGACGCGGGATGGTCAGTCGCACAAGGTCGAGCGCAGGATAACGGTTCTTGCGGGAGAGGGGATCGCGGTCGGCCAATAGCGTGCCGATCTCGACACCACGCACACCGCCTTCTATATAGAGCTCAACAGCAAGGGTTTGTGCCTGGTATTCTTCCTTCGGTACGTTGGGCAAAAACTTTTTGGCGTCGATGAAAATGGCATGACCGCCGAATGGTTGCAATACCGGTACGCCAAAATTTTTCAGTTTTTCACCCAGGAAAGCCACCTGCCCGATCCTGGATTCCAGGTAATCGAATTCGGTGCCTTCATACAAGCCTTTTGCCAGTGCGTTCATGTCCCTGCCTGACATGCCGCCGTATGTGATGAATCCCTCGAACAGGATATTGTACATACTTGCTTCCCTGAACAGCTCGTGGTCTCGCATGCCAATGAATCCACCCATGTTCACGATGGCGTCTTTTTTACTGCTCATGGTCATCATGTCGGCAAAAGAGAACATCTCCTTCACGATCTCTTTGATGCTCTTATCCTGATAAGCTGCTTCACGGGTTTTTATAAAATAGGCATTCTCGGCAAATCTGGCCGAATCGAAAAGGACTTTAACCCCATATTTGTCAGCCAGGGCGCGAACATCCTTGATGTTCTCCATGGAAACCGGCTGCCCGCCCGAACTGTTGCAGGTAATGGTGACCACGATAAAGGGAACATGCTCCTTCGGGTTGCTTTGTAAAACAAATTCCAGCTTGTCGAGGTCGATATTGCCTTTGAAGGGATGATCCAGGGTGGTATTGAAGGCCTCGTCGATGGTACAGTCGATGGCCGTCGCCTTGCGAAATTCGATATGCCCCTTGGTGGTATCGAAATGTGAATTGCCCGGGATGAAATCCCCCTGTTTTACCAGGGTGGAAAAAAGAACATTTTCAGCCGCCCGTCCCTGGTGGGTAGGCAAGAAATACTCAAAGCCGCAAATATCTTTCACGGCCTGTTTCATTTTATAATAGGAAGAAGCGCCGGCATAGCTCTCGTCGCCCAGCATCAACTCAGACCATTGCCCGTCGCTCATGGCGCCAGTGCCGCTGTCGGTAAGCAAGTCGATAAATACCTGATCACTGCGAAGATTGAATAGATTATAACGGGCGTCTTTGATCCATTGTTCGCGCTCCTGTCGCGTGCTCTTCCTGATGTTTTCAACCATCTTTATTTTAAAAGACTCTGCATATGGTAACTTCATGATTTCAACAATTTGATTGGATTGATATTGGTTTATGTTTAGAAATGCAATAATCACCTGTTGTCACAGGGATCAAATTGTGATCAACTAAAACTATCCCGGTCTTTTATGTTGAGATAGTTGTGTTCTCTCGAATAATTGATTGAGATTTCCATAGCCTTATTCATTCGGTTTCAAATATATAAATTTTTCAAAACATACTTTATTTTTCCTAATTTGCAACCCTTCAAAATCCATGTTGTCATTTGATGTGAAAGCTAAAGAAAAGAAAACGGCAGGTGTGCAGACGGATATTCACAAAGAATTGATCGAGCAGTGCAAGCGTGGCAGTTCCAGAGCCCAGTACAAGCTGTATCAGCTTTACTCCGGCGCCATGTTCAACATCTGCATGCGCATGATGAACAACAGACGCGAAGAAGCCGAAGACTTGTTGCAGGAATCTTTTACCATGGCTTTTCACAGGCTGGATTCGTTCAGGTACGAATCTACCTTCGGAAGCTGGATCAAACGGATTGTGATCAACAGTTGCATCAACGAGATCAAGCGCAGAAAAGCCCAGCTGGAGTTCTTTGACGACATTGGAAACTTTGAAAACGATGCGGATGAAAGCACCGACCTGCAGGAGGAAACGTATCAGGCCACAATGAGCGTGCAAAATGTGAAGAAAGCCATGGAGCAACTGCCCTCGGGAAGCCAGATGATATTCTCACTCTATCTGCTCGAAGGCTATGACCACAGGGAAATCGCTCAAATCCTGAACACCTCCGAGTCGAACTCCAAATCGCAATACATGCGCGCCAGAAAACGAGTTAAAGAAATTTTAAAAAATATGGATCATGAAAAAAGATATGCTTGAAAATTTTATCCGGAACCACAGAACGGAATTTGATGACCAGATTCCCTCTTCTGATGTCTGGCAGAGCATCCAAAAGGATGTCCGCCCCGTCAGGCGAATCAATTGGAACAGCATGCTTTGGAAAGCGGCGGCCATGATCGTGATTTTCATCGGTTCTTATTTCTTCCATGATCTTGTAAATCAAAAATCTGTGAAACAAACCTACATGGAAACGGAAATCGATTCCGAAGATCTTGAAAAAGCCGAGATGCTGATGGAAGCCGAGGCATATTATACTTCACAAATCGATAATCGCAAGCAGGAGGTTTTCAGGCTGGCTGGCAGCAACAGGGAACTCGTCAGGGAAGTGAACATGGAATTCGACGATCTTGACAAAGCCCTTAAGGAACTCAAACAAGACATGAACGACAATGCTTCAAACGAAGAAGTGATCGAAGCCATGATACAGAACTACAGGATAAAACTCATGATACTCGAAGAAATGCTGACTCAACTCAAAAACACCGACAACGAAAACGAAACAAAGGAGCAAAACCATGGATACGAAATTTAAAATCTTGCTGCTTGCCTGGGCTTTAGCCGGCTTTTCGTTCTGTGCCCATGCACAAACATACGAAAAGAGCCAGACGCTCAGCCGGTCTTTTCACTTGTCGGAGGACACCCGGGTGGAGGTCTACAACAAATACGGCAACGTACACCTGGTGAGCTGGGAGAAAGATTCCGTGCGATTTGAAGCTACCATCACGGTTACGGCCAACCGGCAAAACAAGGTTGACCGCACCTTCGATAACATCCGGCTAAAATTCGACCAAACAGGCGATATCATTTACGCAGCCACCGCATTTGAAAGCGGAAAGGGACAGTTTTGGAAAGATGTCTCTGATTTTGCCAATATCATTTTTAAAGGCGGTGCTCAGGCTCAGATCAATTACAAAGTTCATCTCCCCGGACATCTTAAGCTGAGGGTGGAAAACAAATTTGGAAATGTTTATGCCAGCACTTACCAGGGACAATTCAAACTGCTATTGTCCAATGGGGATTTGAAGATCAATAAGCTAAGCGATCAGGCCGACATCAATATCAGCTTTGGAAAAGGAAGCATCAATCAACTAAAAACAGCAAACATCAACATTGAATACGGAGACCTTGAAATTGAAACAAGCGACAGCCTGGAGATCGTCTCTAAATCCTCCACCCTGATGCTTGGTAAGGCAAGAAGCGTGAACATAAACTCGAAAAGAGATAAATTTTTCATTGATGAAGTGGAAAAGCTTTCGGGCGAAACATCATTCTCTTATATCAATGTGAAAAAACTTGGCTCGGAAGCATATCTCAGAACCAATTACGGCGAAATGAACCTCGACCAACTCAATCCCGCTTTCAACTATATCAACCTGATTTCCGACTATACCGATGTAAGTTTGAGCATACCCAGGGATTTATCATTCGATGTGGAAATCAATTACAATAATAAAGTAAGCCTGATGCTTCCCGAAACATTTGACAATCTCAGAAAGAAAACTCTTGATCCGGGAGGTGAATCGTTTTTGGTACAAGGAACCATTGGAAAGGAAAACGAAAACAACGGACTGATCAAGATCGCAAAAAACGCGGGTATAATTAACATATTTTATTACTAGATAATGCAACCCCGGATGAATTGGTTTGTCATTAAAAGCAAAATGAAAAAATTTTAAACTATGAAAAAGACAAATATCTTGTTGGGACTAATCACCCTCATTATGTTAATTGCAGGAACTTCCTGCCACGACGGCCTCAATTGCATCGAGGGCAACCACCAGGTGGTGAATGAATACAGGGAAGTACCTGCCTTTACCAGCATTGTTTCGCAGGGCTCCTTTGATGTTTTCCTGATCCAGGACACCATAACGGAAGTGAAAGTGGAAGCCGAATCCAACCTTATGGATCACATCAGAACCAATGTTTACGGTTCAAACCTCGAGATCGATTTCCGGAAGAACACCTGTGTGAATACCAATCATCCCATCCGGGTTACAGTTCGCACGCCCTTTATCGAATCGGCGGTGATCGAAGGATCGGGTTACCTGGGATGCGATTATTTTAACACCCCTAGCCTTAGGTTGCATATCGTGGGTTCAGGCAGCATCGAAATGGAAACTTATTGCGAAAACATCGAAACCAGGATCTCAGGCTCGGGCAACATCGAACTATGGGGAAGCAGCATCGTGGCCGATCATGTTATAAGCGGTTCAGGTTCTGTGAGGACCTATAACCTGCCGGTCGAAACCTGTTATGCCACCATTTCCGGTTCGGGCAATATGTATGTGAATGTTTCGGATTTGCTGGATGTGGTCATTTCGGGCAGCGGTTCGGTCTATTACATGGGCAATCCTACTGTGATAACCGATATTTCAGGTTCAGGCTCAGTTATTCATCAATAAAAAATCAAAGCTGCTTATGCGATTATTTTTACTGATCACCGTTTTGACCATATCAAGCTTGTTTGTGAGAGGACAGGAATACAGGCAGTATGCCGGTTTGCGCGGCGGGGTTTCATCAGGCATCTCCTACAAGCTGTTCAAAAACGAGGTCAAGGCGCTGGAAGCCTTACTGGCCTACCGGGATGGCGGGATACAGTTCACAGCCCTGATTGAAACCTACAAGCCCCTGTATCTGAAAAACACCGACAGACTATACATGTACACGGGACTTGGAGCACATATCGGTTATACGTCGTGGCATCGGGGGCAGACAAGTTTTTTGCCGCTCTTCAGAACACGCTTCTTCAACAGGAATTTTTCACCGGTGATCGGACTGGATATTGCCGCCGGATTAGAATACCGCTTCTACAATACACCTCTGGTGCTGGGCCTGAATATTAAACCCTTCTTTGATATTTTCGGAAGGAATTTCTTTAACCTGCATCTGTTTGATGTCGGGTTTTCGATTCATTATACATTTTAAAATATTAAACTCACTAAACATTACAGCTATGTTAATAAGAATGAAAAACATCACACGTACAACAACTCCGATACTTCTTGCAATATCATTGCTTTGGGCCGGAAACCTGAACGCTCAGGCAGAAAGGCCTGATGAATACAAAACCATTTTCGGTTCCGACAACAATATTTCGCATGGCGGATACGGCGCACTCATGATCAACTACACGGAGATCGACAACAGGGACGCCATTTTGATCGGCGCCAAAGGCGGCTGGTTGATCGACCACCGCTTCACCATAGGGCTGGCAGGATATGGCATTGCAAGCGATCTGAAATATCCCGATAAATATTCCTTTGAATCGGTGAACCTGGTTGGCGGCTACGGCGGCCTTTTACTTGAACCGGTATTTGCACCCAACTATCCTGTTCATGTTAGTTTTCCCGTGATTATCGGTGCAGGCGGCATGGCATATGTTAGCAGCTATTACGACGATTATCATGATGATTGGGATGGAGAAGTATACAGTTCCGACGCATTTTTCGTGCTGGAACCCGGTGTGGAAATCGAATTCAACATGGTCAGGTTTATGCGGCTTTGCATCGGGGCGTCATACAGATATACATCTAAACTTGATTTATACGATACCCCTTCGGATATTTTCGATGGATTCAATTATGGGATATCTTTCAAATTTGGGAAGTTTTAGTTTGGTTTGATTAGGCATAATGGAGAGGCTGTTTCGGATGAAAGCAGCCTCTTTTTTTTATGGCGAAATAATAAACCTGACAATATCTTTGTTAATTTCGTGCATGCAATTCCATATCATATGAAAACAAAATCCCTTATAACAGTTTTTCTGGTTTTTTTCTCTTTTTCAGTTTTCGCACAGTTTGACAGGTGGTTCGAAGACAAAACCCTACGCATCGATTACCAGCATAGCGGAACCGACAGCACCGAGTTTTATGCCGTTGATGAATTAAGAGAAGAACCCTACTGGGGAGGTTCCCGAACAAACCTTATCGACACCTTTCAATATGGGAAATATTATTTTGAAGTTTTCGATCTTGAAAGCGATAGCTTAATCTATTCACGCGGGTATTCATCCCTGTTCGGAGAATGGCAGACAACCGCAGAAGCCAAAACCAGGCGCAAATCTTTTTCCGAATCTGTGGTTTTTCCCTATCCTAAAAATGATGTTCGTGTGGATTTCTTTAGTAGAAACGATGAAAGCGGTGAGCTTGAAAAGAAATTCGAATACGAAGTCGATCCCGACAATTACTTCATCAATCCGCAGTTGAGAATGCAGCATCCGGTCTATGACGCCTACATTGCAGGGGACCCTTCTCATTGCGTTGATATCATCATCCTGCCCGACGGATATACAGAAGAAGAAATGGAGCAATTCAAATTGGATTGCAATAATTTTGCAAACCATCTATTCTCTTTTTCACCCTATGATCAAAACAAGGATAAATTTAACATTCGCGGTGTGCTGGTACCCAGTAAACAAAGCGGAGGCGACAAACCGGCCGAAGGCATCTGGAAGCATACCATTGTGAGTTCAAGCTACAGCACTTTCGATTCGGAACGCTACTGCATGACGCTCGACAACAAAGCCGTGCGCGATCTGGCGGCAAATGCTCCTTACGACCAGATCTACATCCTGTTGAATGATCCCAAATATGGAGGAGGAGGCATCTACAACTTTTACTGCCTCAGCGTGAACAGCAACCAGCAAGCAGCCAAAATTTTCATTCATGAATTCGGGCATGGTTTTGCCGGACTGGGCGATGAATATTACAATTCGGAAGTGGCTTATGACGGTTTCTACAATGAGGAGGTCGAACCCTGGGAACCCAACCTGACCACTTTGGTTGATTTCGAAAGCAAATGGAAAGGTATGCTGGCTGATACCGTTCCCGTACCAACACCCAACAGCCCCGAATACCAAAATGTGATCGGAGTGTTTGAAGGTGGTGGCTACGAGAATGAAGGCGTTTATCGTCCGGCCTACAATTGTTTGATGAACACCTTCTTTTTGGATAATTTCTGCGAAGTTTGTAAGTACAACATCCAAAAGATGATCGACTTTTACACGGATTAGCTCGCGATTTTTTCAACCTCTGTGAAAATATTCACAATGACTTACCCCCCTTTCGGGATTAATTTGTACTTTTGCAATTCCTTATAAATCACTGTGTATTAATCTAAACAATAGGATTTTACAATGATCAAGCACTTAACCGAATTGGTTGAAATCGCCAAAAAAAAGAAATCCAGGAAGATCGCTGTGGCAGCGGCCGGGGATCAGGATGTGCTGGAAGCCATTCAAAATGCGAGGAAAGAAAACATCATCGAACCCATTTTTGTAGGCGACAAAGACAGGATCCACAACATCTGCAAAAAAATCAACTTCAATATAGATGATGTCGAACTCATCCATACCACGGATCACGGAGAGGCTTCATTTAAAGCTGCCTCGTTGGTTAAAGAGGGGAAAGCTGATATCCTGATGAAGGGTATGGTGAGTACCGGTAAATTGTTGAAGGCTGTGCTTGATAAGGAAAAAGGACTACGCAAAGGGGATACCCTGAGTCATGTAGCCGTATTTGAATCCCCCTTCTACCATAAGCTCCTCGGGGTGACCGACGCTGCTATGAACGTGTATCCCGAGTTGCATGAAAAAATCGAGATTATTAAAAACGCAGTTGAATTATTTCACAAGCTCGGACATGAAAACCCAAAAGTAGCCATTGTAGGATCGGTCGAAACCATCAACCCCAAGATGGAAGCCACCATGCATGCAGCCACCATCAGCATGATGAATTACAGGCGGCAGATCACAGGCTGCACAATCGACGGTCCGTTGGCCATTGACAATGCCGTTTCCAGAAGGTCGGCCGAGCAAAAAAACATCATCAGCGATGTAGCCGGAGATGTGGATATCATCCTGGCGCCCAATATCGACGGGGCCAATATTCTTTATAAGGCCCTGAACTTCCTGGGCGGAGCCAACTCAGCAGCCGTGATCATGGGCGCCAAAGCACCCGTGGTTTTAACCTCCAGGGCCGATTCGGAAAAAAGCAAGTTTTTATCCATTGCTCTGGCAGCCGCGATCAGCTGATTTTCTTAATTTTATATCCTGAACAAAGACGTGTGTAACAACAAACAGATGGACATAATAAATTACCCCGCCGTAAAGCAGCGGGTATTATATGAAATATTAAAAAACGCACCAAGGAGCGGGGAATGAACCCTTGTCCGCCTCAGGCGGATTCATCAGATAATGTTAATTTTGGCAGGATGGAAATAATTCGAATCTTAGCAATAAACCCCGGATCAACCTCTACCAAAATCGCTGTTTTTCAGAATGAAGAACCTATATTCATCAAAAACATCAAGCACAAAATCGAGGAGCTAAGCAAATTCGAAAAGATCACCGATCAGTTCCAGTTTCGTAAACACATCATCATCCGTGAACTGGATAATGCAGACGTAACAGAAGATCATGTGAAAGCCGTTGTAGGCCGGGGTGGCTTAGTCCGACCCATCGAATCCGGCGTTTACATGGTCAATGATAAAATGAAGCACGATTTGCAAAACAGCCCGCTTGGAGAACATGCTTCCAACCTGGGTGGTTTGATCGCCGATGATATTGCCCAATCGCTGCCCGATTGCAAAGCCTACATCACCAATCCAGTGGTGGTGGACGAACTTGATGATATTGCACGAATATCGGGCCACCCCCGTTTCAAACGCCTTTCCATTTTTCATGCGCTAAACCAGAAGGCAGTAGCACATGAACATGCCAAATCCATCCTGAAAAAATATGAAGACCTTAACCTGATCGTAGTGCACCTGGGCGGCGGTATCACTGTGGGCGCCCACCGCAAAGGAAGAGTGATCGACGTGAACCAGGGCCTGGACGGAGAAGGACCCTTCTCCCCCGAGCGCAGCGGGACCCTGCCGGTTGGAGATCTGGTCAGATTGTGTTTCAGCGGAGAATTTAGCCAGAAAGAGATCATGAAAATGATTAAGGGAGAAGGCGGCATGGTGGCCTACCTGAAAACCAACAATGCCTATGAAGTGGAAAAACGCGTTGAAAAGGGAGACAAAGAAGCCGAAATGATCTATGACGCCATGTCATACCAGGTTTCTAAAGCGATCGGCGGAATGGCAGCCGTGTTGAATGGTGAAGTTGACGGCATCCTGATCACCGGCGGGATCGCCCACGACAAATGGTTCGTGAACCGCATCGTTGAGCGGGTGCATCGCTTTGGACCGGTACATATCTACCCCGGTGAAGATGAAATGAGAGCGCTGGCCATGAATGTGCTCAGAGTGATCAAAGGAGAAATACAGCCGAAAACGTACTAAACCAAATATTACCTGAACAGGGTTTTTCAATCAAATAAACCGAACCATTACACAATTATTTAACAGGCTTTTAACAATTGAATTTTTAGGAGAAAAGCTTCTGCTTTCAAATATTTTAATACATTTGAGGGCTATATTCGGGAGGAGCATATTCAGATACATAAATAACTGCTTACAAAGTCACGGGTCTGAACTACAAGAGCTGGTATCAACAATTACCCTTTCCCGGATCAATCGAGGAATAGAAGAATGAAGAAATTTTACTCAACTGTTGTGCTTTCCCTTTTATCCTTCCTTTTGGTCGCTCAATCCGGCTGGAGAAAAGATGAAATGGAGATCAAAGTTAATTTGAGCTCTCAGGAGATTGCCCGGGTATTAAATGAACTCCGGCTAAATGGTGATTATTACCCGGATCATGCCATTCTCTATGTTACTCCCTCAGAAATTAAGGAATTAGAAAACAAAGGCGTCGTGTACGATATTCGGATTCAGGACCTGAACAGGCACTACCAGGGTTTCTGGGACCAGCGCGACGGCTATCATACATATTCCCAGATCATCTATATCATGGACAGTCTGGCCAATGTTTACCCCGATATTTGTAAAATTTATGAGTACGGTTATTCTTATGGAAACCGTAAACTGCGCGCCTTGAAAATCAGTGACAACGTTTCGGTTGATGAGAATGAAGCCGAAGTGATGTTTGATGGAGGCATACACGGGGATGAGATCGGATGCTCTGAAAACCTGATCCGATTTGCCAGGCAACTTTGTTACGGATACGGTGAGGACACCACCATCACAAATCTGATCAACCAAAGGGAGATCTGGCTTTACATCATGGTAAACCCGGATGGCCGGGAAAACATGACCCGGCACAATAACAACGGTGTCGACCTGAACCGCGACTGGGGCTATATGTGGGATGGCTGGGGCAACAGTCCATCCGCTTATTCACAAAAAGAATCCAAAGCATTGAGAAGCTGTATGATGAATAACCAGTTTGTTATTCACACAGCCTATCACAGTGGGATCGAGTACATATCTTACCCCTGGAGCTACCGTGCCGACGAATGCCCCGACAAGGAGCATTTTGATTTTCTGGCAGAGCTTTATTCGGATACATCCGGATACGCCTACCTTCCCTTTGGACAGGGAAATACCGGCATGTACGACATCAATGGCAGCACCAAAG
The DNA here is from genome assembly GCA_021738625.1 of Bacteroidales bacterium. Classification (GTDB taxonomy): domain Bacteria; phylum Bacteroidota; class Bacteroidia; order Bacteroidales; family JAIOZK01; genus JAIOZK01. The sequence continues at coordinate 23,964 of JAIPBS010000014.1, read as the reverse complement.
ACGGCAATTACGGAAGCATGGGCTCGGTTACCTGGTCGATGGAAATTTCTTACAACAAGCAACCTCCCGCATCTCAAATCATGACCTATTACAATTACAACCTGCCTTCCATGCTTGCCATGATCGAATATGCGGGCTACGGCATTCAGGGAATGATAACGGATGCGGAAACCGGGGAAGCTGTTCCGGCCATCATTCGTGTAGATGATTTCTTTCCGATTTATAGCGATCCGCTGGTCGGAGATTATCACAAATACCTCGGACCGGGAACATATGATATCACTGTGACAGCCAATGGTTATGAATCGAAAACAATTGAAGGAATCCAGATAGAAAATCATACCGACATTGTTGAACAAAACATTGAGCTGCAACCGGCCTACGGAAATTACATCTATAAATTTATCAGCAGCCGAATTCCCAACAACAACCCATATGACGAAGGCAACACACCGGCGGTATTCGGCGAACCCGACCAGCTGAATTATTCCATTGGCGGATGGGGCTGGGCAGTTTTCGATATGCTGGACAGCATCAAAATCGGGGCGGTACCCGAGATCACCGTTTACGAAGGGGACGACTCCCCCGAAGGTTTCAGCCTGTATTATTCCAATACGATGGACGGTCCCTGGACATTGATTGGCGAAGGAGATGGCACCACATATTTCAATTTGCCCGACACCACACCTACCGACATCCGGTACCTGAAAATTGTTGATGATGGCAACGGCCCATTCTGGGCGGATAATGCCGGTTTCGATCTGGACGCCATCCTGCTGGCCGATCCCGAAGATGCCGTTGCCCTGGAAATGGGACGCATCTCAATTGTTGACTCCGTAACCGGGAATGGAAACGGCATCATCGATCCGGGCGAAACTGTTGAAGTCGAAGTCCCGCTTGTAAATATCAGACCCCATTATGCGAAATATACCTATGGCCTGCTTAACCCCTTATCGGGAGAAATGACCATAGAGACGGACTCCATCTATTACGGCAACATCGATCCCAAAGGATACATCACACAAAAATATACCATCACAGTGGATGAAGATCAGGCAGAAGGAGAAACCATAATTCTTGAGCTTGAAGCTCACTCCTATGGCAACACTTATGTTTTTTCTTTTGAGATGGAGCTGCTGGTCGGGCAAACCGCTGTATTGATCGCAGATCTGAGCATGGATCAGAAATCCGGCCCGGAACTGGAAAACTGCTGTATTGATGCGGAAATGGGTTATTATCGAGTTAGCGAATTGCCTTACAGTCATAAAAACTACGATTATATTTTCCTCTGCCTTGGATCAGCCGACAGCGCCCATCAACTAACCTTAAATGAAACGGATTGGATTGAGGCATGCCTTGATGACGGTGGCAACATATATATGGAAGGCGGTAACATCTGGCTGGGAAATCCCGATAGTATCGGAAGCAGATATTTCAGAATAGAAGGAACGGACAGCACCTACCTGCCTACCGGCTTCGAAGGGGTGGAAGGCACATTCACACATGATATGCTGTTTGGATATTCATATAATGAAACACCCGTCCATCAACTTTGGGTTTTGGGAAAAAGCGCTTTCGCGATCATGCAAAATACATCTTCTGAACATTTTGCAGCCATTGCATTCGATTCGGTTGCTTACCGAACAATTGGCAGTGCATTTGAATTTGGCGGGCTGGAAGAAGGCCTGGCGCCTTCAACAAAAACAGATTATTTTTCCCGCATCATCGACTTCTTCGACGGACTTTACACAACCGTAAAAGCTCCGACAACGCAATCGGATAAAATATGGCTGCGTTCCGGGCCCAACCCATTTAACTCGTCAGGAAACATCAGCTTTTATATCGATTTGGAAACAAATGTAGATTTAACCATATATAATCAAAAAGGAATTCCGGTTAGGAAGCTCTATTCAGGGAAGCTCACAAAAGGCATACATGAATTCCCCTGGGATGGCTCCGGCCAATCGGGTAACAAACTCCCCGGTGGGATTTACCTGTGCAGGCTCACCGCCGGGAATTCTTTCAGGACAATAGGCATTATTATAAATTCAAATTAAACGATTATGAAGTTTTTGAAAACAGCAAGAACACTTGCAATTGTATCACTAAGCATGTTTTTCGCATGCAACTTATCAGCTCAGCAAATCCAGTACGATAACAACTGGAATGAGCAAGGCATGCAGCTGACCTCATCAGGCCAAAAGGGTGTGGAAGTCGGCTACAGCATTGAATCCTTCAGTTTTTATGAGCTGACGGTCGATCGGGAAGAAATGAAAGCCATCTCCTTGCCGGGCCACTTTTTGTTTAACGATAAGGGCATGCCCGACCTGCCGGGAAAAGGCCGTTACATTGCCATACCGCAAGGCGCCACAGCCAGGCTTAAAATCACCGATTACAGAACAGAGCTTATCGAAAACATCAGCATCGCACCTGCTCCTGAAATCCCCAAAGGCACGGATAACCAGCAACTAAAATATGAGAAAAATCAGGAAGCATACAGCACCAACGCATTTTATCCTGAAAACCCGGTAGCGCTTTCCGAACCCTCAAAGATCAGGGGGATGGATGTGGTCATGCTTGGGGTTACTCCTTTCCAGTATAATCCCGTTACCAAAGAACTTTTGGTTTACCGGGATCTCGAAATCGAGATTGAATTTGAAGGCGGCAATGGCACTTTTGGCGAAGAAAGGCTCAGGAGCCGCTGGTTCGACCCCATCCTGCAGGATGCCGTATTCAATGTGAACAGCATACCTCAGGTTGACTATGCAAAGAAATTCAGCAATGTCAACAGGGATGATGTGGGCTGCGAATACCTGATCATTTCTCCCAATGACGACGTTTTCCAGCAGTGGGCCGACTCCATCAAGCAATTCCGCATCAAACAGGGGATCCTCACCGATGTGGTTACCCTGGAAGACATCGGTGGCAACAACTCCAATCTGATCGAGCAATATTTAAACGACGCTTACAACAATTGGGATATTCCACCGGCAGCCGTGCTTTTGCTTGGCGATTACGGCAGTTCCGCCGCCGACCGCATCATGTCGCCTGTTTGGAATGGCTATTGTGTTTCGGATAACATTTACGCCGATGTAGACAACGACGACCTGCCCGACATCGTTTTGGCCAGGATCACCGCCCAGAATGAGTCCCAGCTGGAAGTGATGGTGACCAAGTTTTTAAATTATGAAAGAACCCCTCCCACAAATCCTGATTTCTATGACAACCCTATCACAGCGCTTGGCTGGCAAACCGAAAGGTGGTTTCAGATATGCTCCGAAACCGTTGGTGGGTTTTTTAAGAATGAACTCGGCAAGAACCCGGTCAGAATAAACGAAATCTATGATGGAAATCCTGCAGTTGACCCCTGGTCGACAGCTTCCAACACCAACACCATCATGAATTATTTTGGCCCGAACGGCCTCGATTATCTTCCGGCTTCCCCTTCAGAGCTTGGAAACTGGAGCGGCGGAAATGCCACCGACATCAACAATGCCATCAACAACGGTTCGTTCCTTTTGCAGCACAGAGACCATGGCGGAGTGACCGGATGGGGCGAACCTGCCTACAACAATAACAGCATCAACGGGCTTACCAATACCGATCTTACATTCATCATGTCGATCAACTGCCTCACGGGCAAGTACAACACTAGCGGGGAATGTTTCACTGAAAAATTTCACCGTTACACATACAATGGCCAAAATTCCGGAGCGCTCGGACTGATCGCTGCCTCGGAAATTTCCTATTCCTTTGTGAATGATACTTATGTTTGGGGATTATATGATAATATGTGGCCCGATTTCATGCCGGATTACGGAACCAATCCCGAATCGAGGGGTTTGCTGCCAGCTTTTGGTAATGCTGCAGGGAAATACTTCCTGCAACAATCCAACTGGCCCGGATACAGCAGTGTGAAGGTGGTGACCTATCACCTGTTCCATCATCACGGCGATGCTTTTATGACTCTCTATTCGGAAGTACCACAGGATTTGACGGTTATTCACAATCCGGTTATCATTGGTGGTAGCACAACCTTTTCCGCAACCGCCGATGAAGGATCATTCATCGCTTTAACAAACAATGGAGAAATCCTTGCAACAGCTGATGGTACCGGGGCGCCTGTCGAAATGAACATCCCGGTGCAAACACCCGGCGACACTGTTATTGTCACCGTTACCAAAACGAACTACTACCGGTATGAAGCAAATGTGCCTGTTATTTCTCCCGAAGGACCCTACTGTGTTTACAACTCCGATGATGCTTTTGATGAAAACAACAACGGCAAGCTTGAATATGCCGAAAATGTTTATTTAAGCCTGTATATCGAAAACCTTGGAAATGACGACACGGACAATGTGGAGGTGACCATCACAACGGAGGATGAATACGTCAACATCAGCGATAATACGGAATATTACGGTACCATCCTGTCGCAGGAGATCGTTTCGGTCGACAGTGGATTTATGATTGAAGTATCAAGTGAAATTCCCAATGATCACAATGTTGCATTTGATGTGATCTGCACCAACGGTGAAGAAACCTGGGAAAGCAAATTCGGGCACACTTTCTACGCACCCGTTCTTGAACTTATCTCTTACGAGATCATCGATACGGCCAGCAACAACAACGGCAGGATTGATCCGGGAGAAACAGTCGACCTCAACATTACCATTACCAACACAGGTGGCGCCCTGGCAACCAATGTCACCGGCGACCTGTTTACAACAGATGAATACCTTGAAATTCTGATGAATAATTTATCCTACGGAAACATTGATTCGGAAGACACACTGGCGAATGCGTACAGTCTGTTTGCCTCAGCATCAACACCCATTGGACATGATGCAATGATTGAATTTGAACTGAATGCGGATTATGATCTCAGCCTGGCGGAGGAATTCGAGTTTCTGATCGGGCAGTTCCCTGTTGTCGTGGTCGATCTGGACCCGAATCTAAAAAGCGGGCCTGCCATGGTACAGGCCATCGAAGATCTGAACCTGGTTTATGAATACGTGACCGAACTTCCCGATAATGATTTCGCTCTTTATGGCTCCATGTTCGTCACACTCGGTAATTATGATGAACATCATGCCCTTACGGAAGAAGAAGCCACGACCCTGAATAATTACCTCAACAAGGGAGGAAATCTTTACCTGGAAGGACGCAGAACCTGGTTTGCCGATGTGCAGTATCCGGTTCATAGCAAATTCAATATCGTTACGGAAATGGAAAGCTGGTTCCCTTACGATACCATGTATGGTGAAGAAGGAACCTGCACCGAAGGCATGATGTATGAGTTTGATCCTGAGTTTTCAGATTTCAATTATAATACGTATTATATGGAAGGAAGCAAGGGTGCGTTTGTGCTTATGAGAAGTGAAGAAGAATCCTATGGAAGCACGGTGGCAAATGATGCGGGCGGATACAAAACCATCGGTTCGGCTTTTGAATTCGGCGCTTTGACGGATGCCGCAATGCCATCTACAAAAGCCAACCTGATGCGTGAATATCTCGACTTCTTCGGAACTACCAATGTATATGTTGGAACAGAAGCAGAGCAACTCAGCAAAACTGAGATGACGGCCTATCCGAATCCTTTTAGCCATAGCATCACATTTGAGTTCAACCTTGAACAAAACAAGAAAGTAGAACTCTCAATTTACGATCTGCAAGGCAGGATGATCCGTACCATTGCAGATGAATATTTGAACGCCGGAACACACAAATTCACCTGGGACGGAACTAACGACCCCGGAGTAAAAGTTGACCCCGGTTTGTATTTTTATATCTTCAAAACCGAAAATGAAGTAACGAGTAAAAAGATCAGTTTGATCTATTAATCCGGCTTTCAGAAAAGAATACCTCAAAGATGTCAGAAAAAAATGAACCAAGTATGTTTTATAAGACATTTTTGAGGTATTTTTATAATAAATTTAAAAACAATTAACCACTTAAAAATCACTTTTAATATGAAAAAAAAATACTTTATCGTGATCATGCTGGTTGCCGTAATAGCATCCCTTGGCATCATCAACCTGGCCATAAGCGACGACAAGCGTCCGATCAGGGAGCAGCGCCAGCAGGTCGACACCCGTGTGGATAACAATTCCTACTGGATCAAGATGGCTGAAAAAGGCCTGGCCACGCTCAATCCGGATGCCACTCCTGAAAAAGCGGTCTACAAAGGAAGTAAGATCAAAGCTCGTACAGTAATCACGGAAGACTCTCCTGACGTTCCTGTTACAACGCAGAACTCGACACAAAGTGAGAACTCTATATTCATCAATCCGAATGATCCCGACAATGTATTGAACTCCAATAATTCAACTTCCAATCCGGCCAGCACCCTCTATGGGGCCAACGACTTTTATTCGTTCGATGCCGGTGAAACCTGGATGGGAGAATTGTTCGGAGCCGGCGGAAGCAATTCCGGCGATCCGGCAGCATTGATTGGCACCAACGGAAGATATTTTGTAGGATATATCTCAAATTCATACGGACAGGGCGTTTCTTACTCCGACAACCAGGGTCTGACCTGGATTTCCAAACTGGTATCCGGATCGGGTTCCGCATCAATCCTTGACAAGAATCATCTCTGGATTGACAACAGCCTCGACAGCCCATACGAGGGCAGGCTTTATGATGCCTGGACCCCACTGGGCGGAAGCGGATCAAACCTGGAAGAAATTGAGATCGCCTGGTCGGATGGCGGCGAAAGCTGGAGCACACCGCAAACCATCAGCGACGCCGTAAACGCAGGCAGCCACAACCAGGGCGTGAATATCAACTCCGGTCCCAACGGGGAAGTGTATGCCATTTGGGCCATTTACGACAACTGGCCGGTGGATGAAAGCGCCATCGGCTTTGCCCGCTCCTACGACGGTGGAGAAACCTGGGATCCGGCCACCAGAATCATCGATGATATACGTGGCATACGCATCACGGAAACCGGGAAAAACATGCGTGTAAATTCCTTCCCGGTGATGACCGTAGACAATAGCAACGGCCCCAACCGCGGAACGCTTTATGTTGTTTGGAGCAATGTGGGCGTGCCGGGCGTCAACCAGGGACCCGATATGGATGTTTATATGATTAAATCGACTGACGACGGCGATACCTGGTCGGAACCCGTGAAAGTAAACCAGGATGAACCGGGCGTTGGAAAAGAACATTATTTCCCCTGGATCACTTGTGACCCTGTATCAGGTTACCTGAGTGTGATCTTTTATGACGACAGAAACCTTAGCAGCAACCAGTGCGAAGTCTGGTGCGCCAATTCATTGGACGGAGGCGAAAGCTGGGAAGACTTTAAAGTGAGTGATGTGGCTTTTACACCACAACCCATTTCGGGACTGGCTTCAGGCTATTTTGGCGATTACCTGGGCATACAGGCGCTGCAAGGTAAGGTTTATCCGGTATGGACCGACAACCGCGACGGCCATGCCATGACCTATGTCTCCCCTTATGAGATCAATATTCTTCCTTTTCCCGAAAACCTGACAGGGCTGCTTGCTTTCGAAACCGGAGAAGTAAGCCTCGACTGGAGTTTTGAAGGCCATGAAGATTTCGATCATTTCAATATATACCGTGATGATATTCTTGTAACTACAACTTCAGATACCACCTATCTCGACATGTTACCCGACTATGGATATTATGATTATGCAGTTACCGCCAGCTTCAGCGACGGTTCCGAATCGGCCGCCTCAACCATCAAAATACAATGGGGCGATGCGCACATCAGCGTCAATCCAATGATCGTTAATGACTTGCTCAAACCCGGCGAAACCAGCATGCATCAGATCAGCATCTACAATGTTGGTGAACTTGAGCTGGAATATTATATCACTTCATTCATTCCTGTTAAGAATACGGATTCAAGAGAATATTGTGAGGCCAGCGGCGGTTGTGATGAATACATCCAGAAAGTAGAGATCGGCGACGTCAGCAACACCAGCAATTGCGAGGGTTACCAGAACTTCACCGGACTTGGCACCCAAATTGATCCGGGAATGGATTACGAACTCACCATCACCAATGGCGTCCCCTATCCGGCTGACCAGTGTGGGGTTTGGATCGACTGGAACCAGAACGAGGACTTCACGGACGACGCCTTTGTAGAAGTAACCGGCACACCAGGCGGCGGGCCTTATACTGCCGTTATCCGGGCGCCATCAGATGCAGCAACAGGCAGCACAAGAATGCGGATCCGCATCAAATGGAGCGGCGACCCGCCCCAACCATGCGGCACAACAGACTACGGTGAAGTGGAAGACTATACCCTGAACGTCAACAACTGGTTTAATGTAACACCCTTTGAAGGTAATGTGGATTCAGGCGATTCCACCATTATCAATGTGATGTTTAATGCCGAAAGTCTTGACATCGGCAATTATTTTGCAGAACTGAAGATTTCAAACAATGATCCCGACCAGCCGGAAGTGATCGTTCCGCTCAACCTGGCTGTTTCCGATCTGGGAGTCGAAACCACGGCCTCTCAAACCGAGATTTGCCCCGGAGGCAGCATCGGGTTTTCAGCCACTGCAAGCGGTGTGTTGGGACAGGATACCGCTTTCTTCTGGTATTCAATCCCTGAAGGATTTGAATCCGATGAACAGAATCCGGTATTTGAAAACATCGAGAACATCGATGCTTTTGTAGCAAGCGTAACCGATGAGATCGCCACGGTAACCGATACTATTGAGATCAGCTATCTACCCGCTCCTGAAGTTAAGCTCGGAACCGATACCACCATTTGTGCCCATACGGGCATTGTACTTAATGCCGGAAATCAACCCGGTTCAACTTTTGAATGGTACAATGGCGAAACCACCCAGCAAATCACTGTGGACTCAAGCGGCGTTGGGTTAGGCAGCCTTGAAGCTTGGGTGCTTGTTACAAATGCCACCGGTTGCTCATCCATCGACAGTGTTCAGATCACCTTTAAAGACTGCACCGGAATTGATGAAACGGATGTAGCTGTGGCCTATAACATTCATCCGAACCCGGCAAACGGAACCTTTTTTATCGATATGAATTCAAAGGAAAAAACAATGGTTGAAGTAAAAGTATTCAATGTGAGCGGAAAGCTTGTCTTTAGCTCCGGGGAATTAAGCTTCAGCGGTGTCCGCCGCCAAAAGATCGATCTGGGCAAAGAATCATCAGGAATCTATAGTATCTTTATAAGAAACGGAAACAGATCTTACTCCGAAAAAATCATTATTAAATAAAACCTGAAAACATATATGCCATGAAACTCAAAAAGTTACTACTCTACACTACATTGTTTGCAGGACTGGTGGTAATCATCAATCTTGCAATCAGTGACGACAAAAAAGACTTTTTCGAATCCGTCGATCAGGTAGACACCCGCATCGATAACAACGGCTATTGGATCAAGATGGCGGAAAAAGGATTGGCAGAGCTCAATCCACCCGTAGAGGTAAAAAAAGCTGTTTACACGGGTTCTAAACTCAAAAGCAGGTTGGTGATCACAGAGGACTCACCCGATGTTCCTGTTACTAATGAGAATTCAACCCAAAGTGAAAACTCTGTTTTTGTGAATCCCCTGGACAATGAAAATGTACTGAATTCCAACAACTCCACAACAAATCCGGCTTCTGCCCGCTCATTATACGGTGCCAACGACTTCTATACCTTCGACAGCGGCGAGACCTGGGATGGGGAGCTGCAGGGAGCAGGCGGATCCAACTCCGGAGACCCCGCCACTGCCATTGGACGCAATGGCCGTTGGTATGTCGGATACATTGCCAGCAACAGCGGACAGGGAGTATCCTATTCAGATGATGAAGGTGAAACCTGGACAGCCGTTAGCATTTCAAGCGGAAGCGGATCTCTGCTGGATAAAAACCACCTGTGGATCGATAATAGTGAAGACAGTCCTTATATGGGAAATCTATATAGCGCCTGGACCCCGATGAGCGGCGGCAACCCCAACAACAACGAGATCGAATTGTGCTATTCGGATGATGACGGCGAAAGCTGGTCGGATCCCATGTCCATTTCAGATGCTGTGAATGCCGGTAGCCATAACCAGGGCGTTAACCTGGGAACAGGTCCCAATGGCGAAGTATATGCCGTTTGGGCTATATATGATCAATGGCCGGGTGATGAAAATGCCATTGGCCTCGCCAAATCGCTAGACGGTGGCGAAACCTGGGAACCTGCCGTAAGGATCATCGAGGACATCCGGGGGATCAGAAATACGGAAACCTCCAAAAACATGAGAGAAAACTCATTCCCCTCCATGGATGTGGACATCAGCGATGGCTCCGGCAGAGGCAACATCTATGTTACCTGGGCCAATGTGGGCGTTCCCGGAACCAACCAGGGACCCGGCATCGACGTGTATATGATCAAGTCGGAAGACGGCGGAACCACCTGGTCTGATCCCATCAAGGTAAATCAGGACCTAAGCGGACAGGGCAAAGAGCATTACTTTCCCTGGATCACCTGCGATCCCGAAACCGGTTACCTGAGCATCGTGTATTACGACGACAGAAATGTGAGCAGCACCGAATGTGAGGTTTATTGCTCCAACTCCCTTGACCAGGGCGAAACCTGGGAGGACATGAAAGTGAGCGATGTATCCTTCACCCCGACACCAATTCCAGGACTTGCCTTCGGATATTTCGGAGATTACCTGGGGATTACAGCAAGAGGAGGCATGGTGTATCCTACCTGGACGGATAACCGCACGGGAACCGCCATGACCTATTGCTCGCCTTATCAGTTGATTGTTGTGAATCAGCCATATAATTTTGAGGCCGAAGTGAACCAGGTTAACGGTAAAGTAAATCTGAGCTGGGACTTTAACTTTAATCCCGGTTTCAAACACTTCAGAATCAAGAGAGACGGCCAGTTGATTACCACAGTTACCACCACCAGTTACCAGGATCAGTTGCCCGATTACGGGATCTACGAATACTCATTGCAGGCCATTTATGATGGCAATTTGACTTCAGAAATAAGGGAAACCTCGGCACAATGGGGCAGCAGCCAGATCGCACTCGACCCGGTTGCCATTTACGATACAGTGGTGGTTGGCGAAGTCAGCATCGACAGCTTAATTGTAAGCGATACCGGGCAGCTGCCACTGGATTACAGGATATTCTTCGAAAAGGTTGAAGAAAGGGAGGAACGGGAATATTGCGAGGCCTCCGGTGGTTGCGGTCCCTATATCAGCCAAGTTCAAATGGGTGCCATTTTCAATACTTCCGATTGTGACGGCTATGCCGACTACAGCGATCAAAGTACCATTGTGCGTATAGGCGAACCCTATGAACTGACAATCACCAATGGTTCAGGTTCCCCCTTTGATGTTTGCGGGGTCTGGATCGACTGGAACCAAAACGAAGACTTCACGGATGATTTTCCTGTTAAAGTGAGCGGATCACCGGGATTTGGCCCTTACACCGCCCTGATCACCCCGCCGGCTTATGCCCAATCGGGCGAGGCCCGAATGCGTATTCGCATCATTCAGACCGGACAACTGCAGCCATGCGGCGACAGCCAGTATGGTGAGGTGGAAGATTATTCCGTGAATGTAATCGACTGGATCAACATATCTCCCATTTCGGGCAACATCGGTCCCGATAGTTCGGTAACAACCTATATCACGGTTGATGGAGAACTGGCCGAAGTGGGCAATACGGAATACAAACTCATTTTCAAAAGCAATGATGGTGACAATCCTGAATATGAGATACCCTATTATCTGAATGTGATCCCGATGATGGTGGAAAGCTATGCCGAACCCACCGAAATATGCAGCGGGGAAAGCGCCCAACTCTTTGTTGATGTTGAAGGCGGATCAGGCAGCTACAGCTTTTCCTGGACGTCCGATCCGGCCGGTTACGCCTCAAATGAGCAAAACCCGGTTTTTGAAAACATCACCGAAACCACCACCTTCAGCGTGGAGGTTAATGACGGCCTCAACCAGGTGAACTCATCGGCAAGTGTCACAGTGAACCCATTGCCGCAGGTGGACCTTGGCGCCGATGCCGAAATCTGCCAGGGCGGGGAATATACATTTGATGCAGGAGCCGGCTTCGACAGCTATCTCTGGAATACGGGAGCTACCTCGCAAAGCATCACGGTAAATGAATCGGGTGATTATTCGGTGGAAGTGACCAACGAATTCGGTTGCATGAATTCCGACGCCGCCCAGCTCACGGTCAATCCTTTGCCCGTTGTAAACCTCGGCCCGGATACCATGATCTGTGAAGAGGAAACACTTGTGCTGGATGCAGGCAACCCGGGATCAACCTATTTGTGGTCGACCGGCGAAACCACACAAACCATCACCATCGACACCAACAGTTATGATTTTGGTGTGCATGAGTTTTGGGTGGAAGTGACCAATGAACATAGCTGCACGGCTTCTTCTGACGTTTCGGTTGAGCTGAAGAATTGTTCCTTCGATATAGATGAGGTTTTCGCCGGCTCCAACTTCACAATCTATCCCAACCCGAACGAAGGCAGGTTTGTGGTTTCCTTCAACAGCCCGGCAAGGCAGGAGCTTAGCCTGCGCGTGATCCATGCCTCTGGTAATGAAGTATTCAAAGCACAACAGCTGGAAGTTTATGGAGGGTTTAAACAGGAACTTGACCTGAGCGATCAGCCGGCAGGTATTTATCTGGTCCTGATCGAAAAGGATGATCAGATGAAAATGAAAAAGATCATCATCAGATAATCAAAACTTAAATAAGGATGAAAAAGCAAAAGGTGCCGGAGCGCATCTTTTGCTTTTTTATAGTTCAACAGTAAATACCACCATTTCTCCATCGCTTTCTTCATCCAGCTTGAAAGCAACTTTTTTCGGATCGAAATTGAGTCCGGTTTTCAGCCAGTCCCTGAACTGAATGAAGATCCATTTGTTGGTGATATTCAGTTTCTGATTCAAATCCTGAATGTCCTGCGAAAGATCGATTTCATCCTCAGTAAAAATAAAAATGAGTTTTTTAAAGGAAGTTGTTTTTGCCAGTGTCAGCTTCATCATATTATCCGAATAACCCAGAAAAGAACTCAACGGGCTGCCCTGCCGTGGGAAAAGCCGGTAGATCATGTCATCCTCGTTCAGCGTAAGCACGTTCAGATAGGCCTTCCCTTTTAATGATAGCAGCAATTCAAGCGAATCCCTTAGCTGTCCCTTTTTCATTTTGTAGGAAGCAACATTGTCCTCCTCAAAACTGAAATCATCAATATCGAGTTCAGAATCACTTCCACTCTGCAGGAAGCTGATATTCCCACTTGTACCTTTTGCCAGCCTCGGGCTTGTTGAACTGAACATTTCAAAAGCTGAACGGCAGTAAAAGACAAAGTCATCATATTCAACCCAGCTGTATCCATTGTTACCCCAATTCCGGCCCCAGCTGTTCACAAGCAAAAAGGCGCCCTCCTCACCAATCTCATCGTTGTATGCTACCACGACCATAGCATGCCCGCTCACGGAGGAGGAGAAGTAATCTTCATTAGCCGGTTTCCATATGCTGCCAGCATCATGAAATGAAGGCGGCACCTTAAAGCCGACAACGACAGCTTTATGCTCCGCAATGGATTTTTTGATGGTGTTTACTTTGGTTTTGTCATCCGCGCCCCAGTCGAACAGCCTTCGGTAATCATGAATTTTATATTTGGCCGCCGAGTCCCGGTGATGGGTTCTTATCACCGGATTACACTCCTCTTCCAGCAAGGGTAATGGCAGGTTTCCCTTTGTTTTCATGATCCCGAGCGCGCGCTCGATGCTGCTGCCCACCACGCAGTCGCGGTCGTAGCTGAATTTGATCTGCTCATAAATCCATCCTGGTGAAAAGTGATTCTGATCTAAGGATCTGTTAAGCAGGCTGTCCTCCATAAAATATTGCATTCCGAAAGCATAGTAGGATGCGGCCCATCCCACACAGGTGCCGAACAGGCCCTGATCTTCCACTGGCGGGCAGTATGCTTTGTTGGATAAGGATTTCGGCAGTTTTTCGAATGCTTCCTCCGGCAGCGGCTGCACTTTGGAGACACGCTGGTAGTTGTCTTCATCCAGGATCAATCCGCTGGTCTTGTACTGGATTTCGGCTTTTCGCAAGCCGGGACGCATCGGGAAAAAAAGCTTTTCGCTGAAGGTTTCCTTAAAAAAAGAAAGCCTGTAATTGTATCCTTTGGGAAGTAGAAAAGACGCTTTGCCCTGTTCATCACTATAAGAAACATAAACAGTATCGCTTTCGGTATCATTGATCAGCACGGGATAGTTGACCAGAGGATCATCCTCGAAGCTCATCACTTCAACTTCCACCAGCGCCCGTGCCGTGGCCGGCGAAGGCTGCCGATCGAAAAACTGAATGATGGTATCGTTATGATTTTCCTCCCTGATAACAGTTGGGATATAACTCAGTGTTTGTTTCATGCGCAGCCATTCCACATCGGGCAGCTTGATGCTGTGAAGATTCTCAAAATCTTCAAAGTTGACCTGATAAGTGTTGTTATGGGGCAACAGGAAATATTCCTCTCCCAACTCATTGGTCAGGCCGGCATAGCACTTTTCATGTATGTGGTCGAGCAGGTAGAATCTGGTATTTGCGACGGGATTCTCATCACCATCCTGCACAAAAACCGTAAGAGCGCTATAATGTTTTTTTGGCCGGGGTATGCTTTCATAATCCTGGTAAAGTGTGTCTTGTGGGGCCGGCTTGTTTTTTTCCGGCACCTGTGAAAAAAACCCTGGATTGTAGGTCAGGGTTTTGCTTTTATGCATGAAAGCATAATCGGGCAACACGATCTCGCTGTATTCTTTTGTTTTATGGATGTCGATTAAATAGGTCTTGCTCACCGGAAGCAAAAACAAAGCGATGCCGTAAACATCCGTATTTGATTTATAAACCAATTGTTGCTGCTCATCCACCAGGTAAAGCGGGATGCCACGCAGGGGTTTCAGCTCGGGATCGAGCACTTTCAGCTCGACCAGGGCGCTGTCGTAGTTGGGCTCCTTTCCGCCGGGTATCAGCTGGCTGACCGTATCGTAGTTCTGCGCATGCAGGCCGGCAGAACCGGATATCAGCAAAGCGAAAAGCAGGGAAATATATATGTTGTAACAGGTCTTTATCAATCGAAATATATTTACAAAGATAACGGATTTGATTGCCGATTATTGGCAAACCCATAGCAACCAGCAAAATGTAAAAAAAGGGCAGAGAGACGCCCGGGTCGGGCGTCTCTACAATGATATCCGATTCAATGAAATACACAGCGCATCCATGATACCCATATTTCCCCCATACCTTTATACCCTTACCAATCAAAGCAACCTGACCTAAATTTTCGTAGTTTGGAATACAATACAAATTCCACACATCAACCAAAATACATCTATCCTTTTACATGTCTGCCAAAATAATAGTATATTGCAATCCTTTTTTTAAAACGAAAAATCATTTAAAACATGAAGACTTTTACTCCTCCAATCAACAAAATCCGGCAGGTACTTTTGGCAGCATTGATCATTCTTACTACTGGGGCTTACACGCAAAATCATACGTTTACTTACAATCAGGGCAAACAGGGACTATCGCTGAATGAACAAAAATCCGACAAAGTCCTGATCAGCTATTTGATCAATTCGTTCAGCCTGGAAGAAATGGATATCAAAGGCGAGCAGATGCAGAAGCTGAGCATGCCCGGGCATTTTCTGCCCAATGACGCCGGCGCTCCCGATCTGCCCGGCGACGGCAAATTTGTTGCCATACCGGAAGGAGCAAATGCTTCACTCAATATCCTGAGCATGGATACCGAAATCATTAAGGATGTGAACCTGGTCCCGGCTTTTGTTATCCCGAAAGACAATGAAGATGGAGAACTGAAATACCAGAAGGATCAGAAGATATACTCAAAGGACGCCTTTTATCCCGCCGATCCCATCAGGATTTCCGAAAGCATGCAGATCAGGGGCGTGGATGCGGTTATGCTTGGCGTAACGCCCTTCCAGTATAACCCGGTTACAAAAGAGTTAAAGGTTTACAGCAATATCCGTCTCGAAATCAGCTGGGAAGGCGGGAACGACCGTTACGGTGAGGATCGCCTTAGAAACAAATACTGGGATCCCGTCGTCAAGGATGCGCTTCTCAACCCGCAAGTCCTTCCTGAAATCGACTATTACAGCAAATCCCTCAATAACCACAACAGGGATACGGAAGCGGAATATGTGATCATTGTTCCGGATGATGAGGATTTCCTGGCCTGGGCCGACACACTTAAAAGCTGGCGCATCAAGCAGGGCATCACCACCATGGTGATCACCACTGAAGAAATCGGCGGAAACACCGTAAACGATGTTGAAAGCTGGATAAACAATGCCTATTATAGCTGGGAAAATCCACCGGCCGCCGTTTTGCTTCTGGCCGATTTTGGCAACATCGGAAACAACATCATCTCCCCTATCTATAATTCCTATTGTGTTTCGGATCACATTTTTGCAGATGTGGACGACGATCACATGGCGGATATTGTTTTTGCCAGGATCACCGCACAGGATGAAGCCGACCTGGAAAATATGATCAACAAGATCATCGATTATGAGTCCGATCCTCCTACCGCCTCCAATTTTTATGATCATCCCATCACGGCTTTAGGCTGGCAAACCGAACGCTGGTTCCAGATTTGTTCCGAAACGGTGGGAGGTTACTTTAAGAATGTTCACGGGAAAAATCCCGTAAGGATCAATGAAATCTATCAAGGAACACCCGGCAGCGTCTGGTCATCCAATCAAAACACCCATATGGTTGTGGATTATTTCGGACCGGACGGTTTGGGTTATATACCAGCCACCCCTGCCGAACTTGGGAACTGGTCGGGCGGTAGTGCGCAGATGATCAACGACGCCATCAACGACGGGGCCTTTATTTTGCAACACCGCGACCATGGCGGCGTGAACGGCTGGGGAGAACCCGATTACACCACCAGCGACCTTTCCGGGCTTAGCAATGAATATCTGTCCTTTATTTTCTCCATCAACTGCCTTACCGGGAAGTTCAATGTAGCCGGAGAATGCTTTACCGAAGCCTTTCACCGCCATCAACAGGGAGCATTGGGTTTGATCGCTGCCTCAGAAGTTTCCTATTCTTTTGTAAATGACACTTATGTTTGGGGCATGTTCGATAATATGTGGCCCGATTTCATGCCTGATTACGAAACCATACCCGAACCCAGGGGGTTGCTTCCCGCGTTCGGGAATGTGGCCGGTAAATATTTCCTGCTGGAATCCAACTGGCCATATAACACCAGCAGCAAAGAAGTAACTTACTATCTCTTCCATCATCACGGAGGGGCTTTCTCCACCCTTTATTCAGAAGTACCGCAACAACTCACGGTAAACCACAACGATGTTTTACTGGCCGGCCTGGATTATTTCACCGTTACGGCGGATGAAGGCTCAACAATCGCACTTACTGTTGGTGATGAGATCATCGGACTGACAGAAGGCACCGGCGGGCCGGTTGATATTCCGATCACAGCTCAGTTCCCGCCCGCCATGGTTGAGATCACCATTACCAAAACCAATTACTTCCGCTACTCGGAAACGGTTCAGGTGATCCCGCCCGATGGCCCATACGTGATCAAAGATGACTATAATTTTACGGATGAGAACGGCAACGGACAAATGGATTACGGCGAAGAAGTTGCGCTGTCGCTCAGCATGAAAAATGTCGGGAACGAAGCCGCCAACGATGTGCTTGTCAACCTCAGTACGGAAGATGAATACCTCTACATTACCGACAGCGAAGAAGCGTACGGAACCATTGAAGCACAAGGAACGGTGATGGTTGAAAACGGATTCACCATCGAACTGGCAGAAAATTATCCCAACGAACACATTGCCGTCATCAAAGTTGAGGCAAACAACGAAAGAGAGGTTTGGGAAAGCTCTATAACCATACAGGGATTTGCCCCGATGCTATCTTATGTCGATTTCAGTATAAATGATCCCACGGGCAACAACAACGGCAAGCTCGACCCGGGCGAAACAGCCGATCTGCTGATCAGCATTAAAAATGAAGGAAAAGCGTCCGCATTTGAGGTAGCCGGCCTATTAAGCTCTTTCGATCAATATGTTACAATAAATACGGATGAGGTGAATTATGGTGAAGTTGATGCCGACGAAATCGTTGAACAATCCTTCAGTGTAACGGCAAATTCGCTCACACCTGCAGGGCATACGGCAGATTATGAATTTTCAATCGGTTCCGCATCCGGCCACATTGGGGAAGGCAGCTTTTCAACAGTGATCGGTCAGATCCCTATCCTGATCATCGATCTGGAGCAAAACCATTCTTCTGCACCCGCCATGCAGGAATGCATCGACAACTTCGGCATTACAGCGCAATATACCACCAGCATGCCCAGCCAGAGCCTGAATGTGTACAATACCGTTTTTGTTTGTCTCGGGATATACAGCAGCAACCATGTACTGAGTAGTTCAAATGGACAGGCCCTGGCCGATTTTGTTGAAAACGGTGGCAACCTGTACATGGAAGGCGGCGATACCTGGTTTTATGACGACCAGACTGCCGTACACAGTTTCTTTAATATCAATGCAACGGATGACGGCACCAACGGTGAAGAACTGGATATGATCAAAGGTATTTCGGGCACAATTACAGAAGGTATGACTTATACCTATTCAGGTGAGAACAGCTGGATCGACCATCTCGAACCAATTTCACCGGCTATTATGCTGATGGAAAATGATTCTCCGAATTTCGGAACAGTGATCGGCCATGATGCTGGTGACTACAAGACCATCGGATCTTCTTTTGAATTCGGCGGACTGGATGACGATACTTACACCAAAGACCAACTGATGGCCAAATATCTTGAATTTTTCGGTTTTACGGGCGTGCCGGCCCAACCGTCTATCCCCGAAGGAAATGGGGAAGTTTGCAGCAGTGAGACCGGCTCCGAATATAGCGTAGAGGCATTGGAAAACACCGATTACTACATTTGGGTGATAGAACCGGAACAAGCCGGGATCATTACTGGCAACGATACCCTGGCTACTGTCGATTGGAATGCAACCTTTGAGGGCAGTGCGGTTGTCAAAGTATGTGGTATGAATGCAACAGGACCAGGACCCTTTTCCGATGCCCTTGAAGTGATGGTCACCAGGGCGCCCTCTGCCAGCCTGAGCGGTGAAACAGATCTCTGTCGTGGCGACAGCCTCGTTATGAGCATCGAGCTTGAAGGCATGGCACCATGGCATCTTATAGTGAATGATGCCACCGACACCCTGCTGGCGGACAGTTCACCTTTTGAAATTAAGGTATCCCCACAGGATTCAATGGCTTACGCTATTACTTATGTCGCTGATCAAAGTGGCTGCAACAATATAGGTGAAGGCAGTTATGTAGTGAATGTATTGGATTCACCGGATATCAGCCTGGGACCGGATACCAGCTTATGCTGCAATCACATACTCGATATTGAGTTACCCGATCATTATGTGGCATATCTTTGGTCGGATGGCAGCACAGGCAGCAGCCTGCAAATCGATTCAACCGGTGTGGGTATCGGAGAAAAAGAGGCTTGGGTAAAAGTAACCCATGAAAACGGATGTGAAAAGGTGGATTATATCACTGTAACTTTCACCGAATGTGCCGGCGTGGATGAGTTATCGGCTGAACATTTTGTGGATGTTTACCCGGTTCCGTCGAAAGGCTTGATTTATATTATCCCAAAAACTGAAATGCAGGAAAGATTCAATTTGCGTGTTGTAAACGCATACGGTACCCTGGTATATCATGAGAATGATATCAGCCTGCAAGTTGAACAACAACAAAGCATTGACCTATCAGCCATGCAGTCAGGGGTTTATTACTTGATTTTTGAAAATGAATTTATTAACTTCACCAAGAAAGTCATCATTCGCAAATAAAATTGTACGATAAGGATTGGATTAAAACGATTATTGTTTTTTAAGCACAACAATTTTTCTTGATACCATAATTTGATCATCGGCATTTAGACAAAGGAAATATGTACCTTCGGATAAATCCTCCAGGGATAAGGAAATCAGTATTTCTCCTTTAGGATCCCCATTATAGACAGACCTGATCATTTTTCCCCAGGCGTCGTAAAGTTTCAGTATAACAGAAGAACGTTCAGGTAGCGAAAACCAAACATTGCATTGATTTATTGCAGGGTTGGGAAAAATCTTCAATTCATTCTCCTGCTTGGGAGTATCGGCCATCCCCACGCCGCTTTCAAGCTTTACCAGCCAGGCATCCGTATCGGTAAAAGTTCCGGCATGACCTGTAACTATAGGGTTTTTTGCTGCTGTGAGCGCAATATCCCTGAAGCGCTCATTGCCGGATGTACCTATGGTTTTTGACCATTCTTCATTGCCAACCTCATCAATTTTTATCAACCAGCCGTCAGCACCGCCCGCACCAAATGAAGCGGTCATACCCGTAAGCAAATATCCGCTTTCAGGAGCTGCTAATAAAGCATAACCCACATCCATTGATAAGCCGCCAAAGACATCGTCCCAAATCTGGTTACCGTCGGCATCAGTCTTAATCACCCACATGTCGGAAGGATCCGTCGGGTTGCTTTGAAACTGACCGGTAAGCAGATAACCGCCATCCCCAGTTTGCATCACATCCATTCCGGCGTCATTGAGCAATCCTCCGTAGGTTTTTTCCCATACCGGGTTCCCATTCCTATCCGTTTTCACCAATCGTATATCCTCCAAACTTTCCGGCATTTCAGTTGTTCCCACAAGGACAAATCCGGAATCGCTGGTTTGCCTGACCGAAAAGGCCGCATCATAATCAGGCCCGCCGAAAGTATGATCCCAAAGCAGATTTCCACCGGCATCCGTCTTGATGAGCCAGAACTGCTGGTGCGGATCATCATAGGGCTCCACTTCCTTCATACCCGCAATAATGAAACAACTGTCATAAGTTAGCTGAATTGAATTGGCCAGTTCCGCCCGGTCGTTCTCACCAAATGTTATATCCCACATCATATCCCCCATTGCATTTGTTTTGATCAACCAGACCTTTGAAAAGCTGCTTCCGTCCTGATCCGTTCTGCCTGCGACAATATATCCGCCGTCAGTGGTTTGTTTGACATCATAGGCATTGTCGATGCCAGTCCCGCCGTATGTTTCCGCCCATTCCTGATTTCCCTGTGCATCGGTTTTGATCAGCCAGGCGTCCCATAAACCGGAACCGAATGATTTTGTATTTGTGGCAATGATAAAACCTCCATCCATGGTTGGCTCCACCGCATATGCTTCTTCCTGATCATTTCCTCCATACTTCATGGTCCAGGCAGTATCAGGTGGCAGCTGTGCATTTGTAAGTGTAGATAACAACAACAATAAAATGGTGATTTTTACTTTTTTCATAAGCAACAAATTTTTTAATTGATCACATACCGACAATTTAATTTTTTATGCTTTCCAGATAATTAACCACTTCTGTGTGACCGTCCTGCATGGCAATCCGAATGGGTGTTTCATCCTTTTTGTTGGCCACATCAATTTTAGCTCCTTCTTCCACAAGCAGCTTTACCAATTCCAGATTCCCTTCATCTGCAGCCACCATCAAAGGGGTCATACCATCGGCAGCAACATTGTTGACATCTGCGCCATGCTCAATCAGGAATTCAGTCAGATCCTTGTTATTCCAACCAACTGCTGACATTAAAGTAGTATATCCTTTGGCATCACCTTCGGGTACGCGATGATCAACATCGGCCCCATTTTCCAGCAGGATTTCCATGGGTTCAAAAGACCGGTTTTCTTTGGATGAAAGTATACCATATACCGCATTCCTGAAGGCCGTGGCCCCGCTCTTGTCCTCATGGTCCACACTGGCGCCCTGATCAATTAATAATTGCACAATTTCACCTGTTGTATCACCATGCCCTGCATGAACGATCGGGGTGGCTCCATCGCCAGCCACCTGATGAATATCAGCGCCTTTGTAGATCAATAATTTTACAATTTCGGGATTTCCTCTAAAGCAGGCTACGTGAAGCAGATAGCTGCCACGATCGCTTTCATTCACATCAATTCCGCTATTGATTATTTCTTTGGCCTTTTCATAGTCTTTCATGTATATGGCGCCCATGGCCTCCGATACCCCCTGTCCATAGTCAGGCAATGTCATAAAAAATATGATTGAAAGCAGTAACAATTTTTTTATATTCTTCATGATTTGAATTTTTGGTTTTGGAATTACTCACAATGATTTAATAATTTCAGATTTTGGATCAAAATACATTCAAGCAATCAATATACTAAGTTAGTCAATTGTATATCACGTTGCAAATTAATTCGACTCTATTTTTAATACCATTATATTTTGAGGTCGCTTCGACTGTATTTTTTACGGAACAGGTTCGCAATGATTGACCTCCTGCTCCAATCGATATTACTGAATCTAACAGAAAAATGTTTTGCATTTTTAATAAGATTCATTATACATTGTAAAAGAAATTGACGGGTATCAAATATTTTAGGGATTCTCCGATTTTTAAGCTTAGTTTACTAAATTTACCCCCGTTTACCGAAAATAATTTAGAATGAGAAATTATCCTTTTATCTTATTGCTAATCAGCGTTATCTTTTTGGCAACTTCTTGTTTCCCTGACAAGACAGCAAAAGAACAAGATGATAATTTTGTTTATCTATTCGATGGCACCAATGCGGATCAATGGCGTAGTTTTAAAAGCGATTACTTGCCTGCCAACTGGGTGGTGCAGGACAGCAACCTGGTTACCCTCGGACAGGGTGGTGATCTCGGTGGAGACATCATCACCAAAGACACCTATGAAGATTTCGATCTTTCCCTCGAATGGGCCATCAGCAAAGGCGGCAACAGCGGCATTTTCTTTCATGTACTCGAAAACGACTACCTGACAGTTTATGCCACAGGCCCCGAATATCAATTGATTGACGATATCGGCTTCCCCCATAAACTTGAGGAATGGCAAAAAACCGGCGCCAACTATGCCATGCACAATGCCGATACAAATAAAAAGAAATTGATGCCGGTAGGCCAGTTCAACACCTCCCACATACGTGTGAAAGACGAACACGTAACCCATTGGCTGAACGGTGAAAAAGTATTGGAGTACGATCTCTGGACGGATGAGTGGAAAGAACGGGTTCAAAACTCCAAATGGAAAGATTATCTTGCCTACGGATTGGCGCGTAGGGGACATATCGGGCTGCAGGATCACGGCAGTGTGGTGAAATTCAGAAATATCCGGATCGAGGATTTAACGGAAAAGGGCAAGGCGCTTTTCAACGGAAAAGACCTTGAGGGATGGAAGATCCATGGAACGGAAAAATGGTATGTGGAAAATGGGAAGCTGGTCTGCGAAAGCGGTCCCGACAAGCAATACGGTTACCTGGCAACAGATAGCCTTTATGATGACTTCATCTTACGCCTGAAATTCAAACAGGAAAGCGACGGGAACAGCGGTGTTTTCTTCCGCTCGGTTTTGGACGGAACCAACATCAAAGGATGGCAGGTGGAAGTGGCCCCGCAGGGAAGAGACAGCGGCGGCATTTATGAAAGCGGCGGCAGAGGCTGGCTGTACCAAATTCCGGAAGAAAAGGAAGACATCCTCAAACCCGGCGAGTGGAATGACATGACGATTAAGGTAGAAGGCGGGCACGTTATGGTCTGGCTTAACAACGAACTCATGACCGACCTGCAAGATGAAAAAATCGGCGAAGGAAAAGGCGTGATCGCTTTGCAGATCCATTCGGGGGAAGATGTGAAGATAAGGTGGAAAGATATCTACCTTCGTGAAACAGACTGATTAAAGTCATATTAACAAAATGATGAAGAAACATATTTACCAAGGGATATCTCGTTTCGCTCGATATGACAACGTATTCTTGATTATAATGAGGGAGGGCGCAATGGCGCGCTTCGCGCG
>JAIPBS010000057.1 GCA_021738625.1 Bacteroidales bacterium | reverse complement strand
CTTTGATCCCGATATAGATACTTATAAGGCAATTGCCCACTGGATCGTAAACAGAATGAGTAAACATCTACGAATTGCAACAACGTCTTATCGGGATGAATTGCTTTCAAATTGTAGATTGACGATCTTTGACACAGCGGTGATCAATATTGTTGATAAAATAACCAGTTGTGAATTGCTTTCAAATTGTAGATTGACGATCTTTGACACAGCTAAAAAAAGATAACATGACCATCAAGTTTAGTTGTGAATTGCTTTCAAATTGTAGATTGACGATCTTTGACACAGCTCGAATGCGGCCCGCTTGAGTTCGCGCCTTGTTGTGAATTGCTTTCAAATTGTAGATTGACGATCTTTGACACAGCCAAAGTCGGTGGGTAACATCACCGGAAGAGTTGTGAATTGCTTTCAAATTGTAGATTGACGATCTTTGACACAGCATATGATCGACGCCACCGATGAGCAGATCAGTTGTGAATTGCTTTCAAATTGTAGATTGACGATCTTTGACACAGCAGAGCTAAGCGAAAAGCGTTCAAAAGCTGTGTTGTGAATTGCTTTCAAATTGTAGATTGACGATCTTTGACACAGCTCGCTTGAAGGCAGGACTGCAAAGGAAAAGTTGTGAATTGCTTTCAAATTGTAGATTGACGATCTTTGACACAGCCGTATCGTATTTTGCGGATAAAGGATTTGAGTTGTGAATTGCTTTCAAATTGTAGATTGACGATCTTTGACACAGCTTGCACCTTCCAATCCAGACGGACAAATCAGTTGTGAATTGCTTTCAAATTGTAGATTGACGATCTTTGACACAGCGCTGTTTCAAGCAGCAACCTGAACAGATAGTTGTGAATTGCTTTCAAATTGTAGATTGACGATCTTTGACACAGCCCCATTGGATGAGTTTATAGGTGTAACTGTGTTGTGAATTGCTTTCAAATTGTAGATTGACGATCTTTGACACAGCGCCTCGGCTCCTCTTAAACCAGCGGACGTTGTTGTGAATTGCTTTCAAATTGTAGATTGACGATCTTTGACACAGCAGACCTTGCTTTTAGCGTTTAAAGATCAGCATTTTATAAAGATCCAACGGTTGAAAAAAATGGCTGTATAATTCCGTTCCGGTACCAATCCGGGACGGAATTTTGTTTAGCCCGGATAATTCATAAACCTAAAAGGTGAAACGCTGAATTATCCTGACGACAAAGAAAAGCTAACAATTTGATTCACTTCGTTTTCAAATTGCAAGCTTTTCTATGTCGGGGCTAACCTGCATTATTTGAGTACGTTGAGCTATTTTATGAATAATGCAGGTTAGAAGAGTTCGAGCTGTTGGGGCGTATCCGGTTTTTGTGTGGGGTCTTTACCCCTGAAAAACTCCATCATGCCGAATTGTTTGTCTGTGAGGGTGAATATGATCACTTCGCCTTCGGGAGGAAGGAAATTCTTTACTCTTCTGATATGAACATCCGCATTTTCGCGACTATTGCAATGACGTGTGTAAATGGAAAACTGCATCATGCTGAAGCCGTCTTTCTGGAGATTTTTCCTGAAACCGGCTGCATGCTTCCTGTGCTTTTTGGTTTCGGTCGGCAGATCAAAAAATACAAATACCCACAAAATCCTGTATTTATTTAGTCGTGTTAGCACTTTGCCTGATATTGGCCTCCATTTCGGGATACAATATCTTTTTTTGTTTTCCTTCAAAACACCTCATCAGCGAAGCCGTGGTACGTTGTACCGCTACCATAAGCGGGCTCGACTGCTTATCAATCATTACATCGGCAGTTGGGATAGCCAAAAGTTTCCTTTTCAATGCCGGACTTAGTTCTTCCAGATCGTCTTCTTCTTCGCAAATGCCCAGTATGATCCGGTCCACAAAAGGTCGGTAAGGTTCCATCACATCATCGGCCAGGCAAAAGGGATTGTATTTATTGCGGTGATGGATGCCGATGGCGGGCAGCATCCCACTGCCGACAAGCGACCGGGCCACCAAAGCCCGCAATATCGCGTACCCGTAATTCAGCAAATTGTTAGGCGGGGCGCCGTAACGGTATCTGGTAGTGTCAACTTCAAGTTGCTTAAAAATGCAATCCCAGTAAAAGGACGCCGCCCTGGCTTCGTAGTTGTCCGGGTCGCCGCTGCGCACGCTTTTCATCCAGTAGCCCATCTTTTCCACATCAATGCCCATATTGTACAGGAGCACGGCCTGGTTCCTGATCTTGGCCGCCACGGTTTGCTGCCAGAGGTTTTTCTTCAGCGGCTGAGAAGCATCAAGCTGTTTATTGAGCTTTTCAACGTAGGCGTGATGCGAATACATCGGCAGCATCAATCCCTGCGGTTTGCGCGTTTTATCACAACTGATAACTGCCGTGTTGTTTTCCATTAAAGCGCTGATCAGGCTGTGGGTTAAACTGATCTGCCGGTGATCAATCAACATGATACCAATATCTTCAATTGGAACCGATTTTTGCATGTTTGGGTTATCGGGGTATTCAAGGACAAGCTGATTGTCCTTTTTCTTCAAATAGCAGGGAGTTCCAAAGTAAAGGGTGCGTTTGATCATAATTAGGCCCTTTCGATGTTTCCCAATCTATCTACTTTAAGTTTAATACAAGCCTCCTTAATAATCATATCACCTTCCATTGTAGTGGCTGATTTATTATCCCAACCGATTTCACCTTTATTTTTTTTCTTTCTGTTATAAGGGAAAACATAATCTGCAATATTGGCTTTTAAGCACAATAATTCTTTACCAGTGAAACTTACTACTTTATAAATTCTTTCTGTTAAATTTTTATTATTGCTCCATTCAACTGCCGCCTCAATCATGAAACCCGACAGAATTTGAGTCCTTTCTTCAGGGGTAGGAACATATACCAAATCACCGGGTGTAAGGACTATTTTATCGAAGCCTTCTTTATCTTCTGCAACAGATTCTCCGTTTACAACTTTTTCAATTGCCTTATGTGTAGGAATAGAAATAAAATCATTTCTAATTTTTGTCTGCTGATCTTCATACATTACAAAGTAAACGTTGCTTCCTTTATCTGTTTCATAAAATCCGCCATTAAACATGTCTGATGTATCAACTATTCCATCTAACCGAGTTACAGATTTAATTTCTTTACCAATGTGCGGATTTTCAACAGCCTTCTTATTGAGCTTCTCGATTCCTTCTGTACTAAATGCCTGTTTTGCATCATTATAATAATCAAGAATATGTTCAAGAAATAATTGATTAAATGCATTTGGCTTCCTCATTTTCGATATTTCTATACCTGCTTTTTCCAAAATAGTCTGTTTTTCCCTTGATAATGAATCAAAAAACTTTTTGCTAACAAAATAAAAATATGGAAAATCATTTTTCATTTTTTCAACATTCAGTTTTTCAACATAGTCCTTTTTTGTCAACGCCATTTTTTTTGTTTTGTACGGAACAAAACGTGCAATTTTGATTTTTGTATAGTCAATTCCATTTAGGTTATATGCAGTTAAATAATGGAGTCTGCCATTTTTTTTCACTTTTCCAGTAGGAATTTTTCGACTATTCTTTTCAATGTAACTTTCAATTTCATTTAGGAGGGCGGCCTTTTCATCTAAAGAAAAGTTAGATTTATTCACTAGATCATCAATAACTTGCCTCGCCTGCTTATCATAAACATAGGAGGCTGTTTTTCTATTTTCTTTTTCTATATCTTTTATTCTTTTATCTATGTGAGTTTTTATTGCTTCAAGCACACTCACTTCTTTTATTTCTTTTATCCAAACAATACCTAAAGGCTCCTTGAACATAGACTTACGAACCGCCATCCATCTTTTATTTTCCTTTTGTGGCTTGAAATCCTTTTTTGGTTTTCCGTTTACTACTTTATAATAGGCAGTTCTATTCTGTGGCTTTGAAATTATTTTATCATTGGTTTTAAAACTGACGATCAATTTTTCCAATTCCTCCTTTGCATCTTTAGAAAAATCATCCCATGGTTTTTTGAATTTCCGGATTTTACCTTTAACCAACGATCGCTTTATTTTCTTAATTTCTTCATCCGTATTAGCTGCATTAAGTGTGTTTAAATACCGGATGTGTTCTCTTGTAGTGGCAGCAACAATCAAAGCATCGAGGGCGTGATGACGGTGATCAATGCGTTTAGTGTTTAATTCGGGGTTTTCTTTGACATTAAAATGTAAGACCGGGTTTCCATATTCATCTTTTTCGCTAACAATATAGCTATTACCAGTTATTTTTTCGAGACGCTTAAAACGTTCCTTGATAATTTTTTTCCAGATATCATTAAGCCCCCAGTTGTTTTTGAGTTCGGAAGTTATTGCGCCTCCGGTAAAGATAATACCATTCTCACTTTTTGCAACAGGTGCAAGTAATTCCGCAAGTTTACGCCCAATATATCGGGTATCATTGAGTTGCCTCTCTACAAAATCATTAGGAACTTCTGTAGCCAACAAGTTTTTCAATTTTGCCTTTTGATATTTAAAGGTTTCTTTACAAAAAGCTTCATAGTGATTTTCACCTAAAATAAAATACTTTTTGCCGCTTATTACATACTCCCTTCCCTCCTTACCACCAAATTGTGTTATGAAGTTTCTTGCAAGGTTATTTCCTTTATACGGTTCCGGATTAATTGCAGCTTCTGAAATGATCAAATTATTAAAGCTATCATTTTTCATTCTAGCGCGAGGAATAACATGCTCAATCTCATACTGATTTTTATCGAACAGCTTACTTAAAGGGATGATTCTTCCAGTATAGGGTGACCGGCAATTTTGACTTAGCCAAAGTGCATATTTCTTTATTTCCTTATCGGTAGGAATTTTCTCGTCCTTTACTTTTTTTGCCCATTCCATGTCAGATTTATTAGACAAGTTTTTCCAAATCCTGAACTTATTAATATCCACAGGACTTTCAGGATTTGGTCTAACATCAAAGTGTGAATTTTTAATTTTTGACTTCCAGTTAAATTTTCCATCTATGAACTCAAATGACTTTGATTCATCTTCATCTACATACTGCTCGAATTCGTCATTCATCAATTCATACAGTATCTTTTTAATTCTTTGTTTTTCGTTATGATTGTCCTTTTGACTCTCAGAAATCTTTTTCCTCTCACTTACATTATTTTTCAGGTTTCTTCCTAACTCTATATGGATTTCGTCGATTGCACCGTATTTCTTCCAAATATCACGGACTAAAAACATTGTTTCTTTTACTACCTGCTCAACAATAGGATTTCTTAAACTGTTATTTGGAATTTCTTTAAGAATGAATTTGCTAAATTCTTCAACAGATTTTATTTTTTCTCTATCCTTTTCCGAATGTATTCCATAAACAACATAACCTGCAAGCCATACGGGCAAACTATGAAAATCTTCAAGGGAGCTGAGGTTATAGTTATTACGTTCCCATTTGTGTATTTTTTTTCTTGTTTCGATATCTATGCCTTGATCAAATTCACCTGTTATAATTTTTTCAATCCTCCGTTTTGTTTTTGGTTCGATCTCATTTTCCTGCCAGTATTTGCCAGCCCGCATAAGAGGTAAAAATTTTTTAATCGCAAGGGCAGAATATGAACCATATTCTTTTTTCAACTCGGGAAGGTTAGTTAATTCCAAAGCAACATTTTTAGGAAAAGAAAAATATTCCCATTTTGCATTTTTGATCCATTGATCATTTTTTTTCTCCCATCCCAATGCCTTCATAATGCCTTTTTCTGATTTCTGCTTATCAGAAGAAGTAATTGAGTAATCAATATGCCATAGCCTTAATAATTTTTCTTTATCACTTAAAACCTGCTCCCCATCAAATCTCAAATTTTTAAATATGCTGCGATAACGGGCCTTGATTTCATTACCTTTTAAAGCTTCTCTATTGGCAAAAAGATTTATCCTGTGTGATGTTTTTTCAGTGGATTTACCTACCACTATATCACAGTCTCCATTATTTTCTCGAATAAATTTCAAGATATCATTTTCAGAAATTGAAGATTTAGCATTAAATAAATCGAATAATTTATCTTTTACCGGATCATCCATTAACTGAGAGGTTTCATCTACATCAATTTTTGTTTTACCATCAACCTTTTGCTCCTTTTTAAATATCCTGATGTTATGAATGTCTTGCCAAATTCGAAATTCCTGAAATAAAGGAGATGAACGGGGAATGCATTTTAATCCATATATGCCCGATTCTATCCATTTTCCATTTTCATCTTTTTCTTTTCCAATGCGTTTTTCATAGCGGCATTCCCCAATAGAATTTTTTTGTGATTTTAATTCTCGTTGATAGTATATAATATCTTTACTTAAGATATGCAACAGATCATTATTTTGAAACTCTGCCAGTTTTGGCATTTTATACTTTGCCTGAGTTGGATAAAGAATTTCAGCAAGTCTTGTTAAGGTATTCTTATCCTTATTAAGTTTATCTAATTCCGGATTAAGTTCACACTGTTTTCTCCAGATTGCTTCCAGTTCCTTTTCATACCTCCATCGATAAACCGGAAATTGACGAGCTTTAAAATTTTGTTTTGATAAATATGCTACTTTTATTTGTTCATAAAAATACTCCCCGGGCGTTCTGTAATGATCAATTTTTTCATCCAAAGCAGTTGTACACAATCCCCAATCGTTTTCTGTTGGTGTCTTTGGTTGTAACTGATTAAATTTCCCTTTTTTGATTTTCTGTTCTACAAGGAAAGTAAACTCTTTCCCTTTCCAGTCTGGTTCTTTTTTCCTCAGTATTTCAAAATCCTGTATCCGACTATCCTCAACACTAATTGAAAATTTAATATTTCCTTTCTTATCTTTTTCCTCGGAAACCCTTTTTACTGAATTTACTGTGGTTATTGATACGAATTTCGTTTCAAATTCTCTATCATGATACTTCGCATTATCCAAATCATTTTTGATTTTTTCAAAATCTTCAAAAGATAAAACATCAACATTTTTCACTAAATCTTTTCTGCTACTCTTAAAACCTCTTCGTTGATTTAACATGTAAATTATTCTTACCAATTCAGGGATGGTAATTTTTTCAGATAAAGCTTTCTTTCTCAAATAGTAAATTATCCAATCTTCGGGAACAATGCTTTTTCCTTTCTTGCTTTTATTACCCTCAATTTTAAATTCCCTCTCAAATTCTTTTACAGTATCATTTGAAAAGGGCATTAATTTACTTATATGATGTGATCGTTTGAACTCATCATCATATTTAATCCTACTTTTATATTCTCTACTATCATCAAGCAGAAAATCATCTGGTATCCAATCTAGTAACTTAAAAACTTTTAAAAGTCTTGTTCGTCTGAGTTTGTAACGGTGCTTCAATCTTCGAGACCCTCTCTTTTGGCGTCTATTTGCAGCCTTTGTTATTCCTTGTGCTCCACTTTCAAACTTTTGTAAATACTCTCCATCTAAAGGAATGATTCTGCTACCCAACCATTCAATTTTACCTTCATTACCATAATTAACAAATTCTTTGGGCAATGATAATAATGCACCGCCTATGGAATTTGTTCCGATATCTAATCCAAGTACTTTTTTTGTTTTGTTTTCCATTTTTTTATTACTTTTGTAATGAAGCAATTCACAATAAGGATTTATTCCGTAGTGAGGATAGCCTCAACAAGTTTTGCCCTTGTACTTAACAGGGGCATTTTTTTCTCCAGTTTTATGAGCATCATTTGATTTGTTCGAAATAGCATTAAGTAACGAAGCGGTCTCCATTAATTTGGGGGTCGCTTTCTTAGTTTCCCAAATATATAGATTTTTTAACTCAGCAAAAGCGTTTTTTAAAAAAATCTGCTATATTATCCTGATAAGATGATGGATTGCAAAATTTTACACATTTAAGCAGACCCCAGGTGTAATTTTTTTCCTTCAAAAATTACATTAGTGTTGATTAGAGATATTAACTTCTGTTATTAGTGGCATTCGCGGCTATCGCACCTCCCCTTTTCCCTTTTCCCTTTTCCTTTCCAGTCTCACCCCTTAATACAAAAAGTCATTATACGGATACCTTTGGATGTGTATACGTTTCACTTCTTCGTAGAGGATGTCTTTGAGTTCGTCGAAGTTTTCGCGGCTTTTGGCGGAGATAAATATGCAGGGCTCGTCAAGCTTGTTCATCCAGCTTTTGCGCAGTTCATCCAATCCAACGGGCCGTTCGCTTTCTTCATCGGGCAGATCGACCTCATCCAACTCATCCATTCCGTTTTTATAGGCGTCGATCTTGTTGAACACCATGATGGCGGGCTTGTCGATCACCTTGATGTCGGCCAGTGTCTGGTTGACGGTATTGATCTGTTCCTCGAAATCGGGATGGGAAACATCGACGATATGCATCAGCAGGTCGGCCTCGCGCACCTCGTCCAGGGTGGATTTGAAAGATTCCACCAGGCTGTGGGGCAGCTTGCGGATAAAGCCCACGGTATCGGCCGTAAGGAAAGGTAAATTGTCGATCACCACCTTGCGCACCGTGGTATCGAGGGTGGCGAACAGTTTGTTTTCGGCAAACACCTCCGATTTGCTCAGCAGGTTCATCAGGGTGGATTTGCCCACGTTGGTGTAGCCCACCAGTGCCACGCGCACCATTTTGCCGCGGTTGCCGCGCTGTGTGGCCTTCACCTTGTCGATCTGCTCCAGCTTTTTCTTAAGCAGGGCGATGCGGTCGCGTATGATCCGGCGGTCGGTCTCGATCTCACGCTCACCGGGTCCTCTCAGTCCGATCCCTCCCCGCTGCCGTTCCAGGTGGGTCCACATCCCTGCCAGGCGTGGCAACAGGTATTCGTACTGGGCCAGCTCCACCTGTGTTTTGGCATGTGCCGTTTTGGCACGTTTGGCAAAGATGTCGAGGATCAGGTTGGTGCGGTCCAGCACCTTGCATTGCAGGCTTTTCTCGATGTTGCGTATCTGCGAACCCGACAGCTCGTCGTCGAACACGGCCAGGTCGATATGTTCCGCTTTCACAAACTGACTGATCTCTTCCAGCTTGCCGCTGCCCACAAAGGTGCGGGCGTTGGGTACGTTGAGCTTCTGCTTGAACCTTTTCACGGGAACGCCACCGGCGGTGTCGAGCAAAAAGCTCAACTCGTCGAGGTATTCGTCAAGGCGGTCGCGTTCTTCATGATCGGTGCTCAAACCAACCAGTATGGCGCGTTCTTCGGTGATCTTTTCGTTTCGGATGTTCATCTATATCGTTGCTCCTCCTTAGTCGAACCGGCGTTGTCTTTTGTTCAAACGCTCGGACTTTGTCATGAAATAAAAGGAAGTAACCAGCAACAAAAAATATACCGCATGTTCATGGTGCCAGCCGTATTTAAAAAACAGCTCGGTCAGCTTGAAGATGCTGTACACGAACACGAAGGAAAAGCCGAAGTTATAGAATTTCAGGGTGTGCAACAGCAGGGCGATCAAAACCAATCCGATAAATGCCAGGATATAAAATATCCTGAAAAACCAAAACCAGAATTCATCTTCAAATCCCGGGTGCTGCCACAAGTCGATCAGCACGGGAACGAAAAATGCGATCACACCCAGGCGTAGCAGCCAGTGAGCAATAAAGGAAAGGATCTCTTGAATTTTCATAATGTTCAGAATTTTCTGAAGCCGATAACATCGCGTACCTCTTTCAACGTGGCGGCGGCGCTGGCACGGGCTTTCTCGGCCCCCATTTCGGCCACCTTGTGCAGGTATTTATCATCCGCTTTGAGCTGGTTTATTTTTTCCCTGAAGGGTTCGGTGAATTTGATCATATCTTCGGCCAGTTGTTTCTTCATGTCGCCGTATCGGATCTTGCAGCTATTGTATTGTTCGTCAAAAAATTCAAGGGTTTCTTTTTCAGAAACAACATCCATCAAGGTAAAGAGGTTTTGAATGGCCTCGGGTTTTTGCTGGTTCATTTGAGTAGGGCCGGCATCGGTGACCGCGCGCATTACTTTTTTGCGGACGGCTTTGGGCTCGTCCGACAAAAAGATGGCGTTGCCTTCCCCTTCCGACTTTCCCATTTTACCGCTGCCGTCCAGGCCGGGGATCTTCACCAGCGCCTGTCCGAAGTTATAGGCCGTGGGGATCGGGAACATATCCACCTGGTACATGCGGTTGAAGCGGCGGGCAAAGGTGCGCATCATTTCCAGGTTTTGTTCCTGGTCTTTGCCCACGGGTACTTTGGCGGCTTTGTGAATGATCACGTCGGCGGTCATCAGCGTCGGGTAGGTAAGCAATCCGGCATTCACGTTATCGGGTTGCTTGCGCACTTTTTCCTTGAAAGAGGTACAGCGCTCCAGCTCACCCACGTATGCGTTCATATTGAGCAGAAGGTAAAGCTCGGTGATTTCCGGCACATCGCTCTGGATGTAAATGACCGCCTTTTCGGGATCCAGGCCGGTGGCCAGATATTCGGCCAGCACCTGACGCACGTTGCCGTGCAGGTCTTCCGGGGTGGGATGGGTGGTGAGTGAATGAAAATCGGCAATGAAGAAATAACAATTGTTTTCTTCCTGCATTCTCAGAAAATTTTTGATCGCCCCGAAATAATTGCCGAGGTGAAGCTTACCTGTTGGCCGTATACCGCTTACTACTTTTTCCATGGGTGCAAAAATAGGAAAAAATGATGGATGCATGGGTGTATGATTGCATGGATGTATGGTTGTTCTATTTGCTGGCGCATTTGAAATCTATACTGAATCTTACTAAAAATGCAAAGCACTTTTCTTTTAGATTCAGTTATACCGATTGGAGTATAAGGTCAAGTATTGCAAACCTGTTCCGAATCGGTATAAGCCAGAATCCTATACCATTCAATAAGATTGCTGAATTCAGGATCCAGAATCCAGTTATCCAGTCCCGATACGCTGCGCTATCGGGATCTCCGCTTCGCTCCGACATCCAGCATCAAGCATCCAATATCACATCTTTATCTCGTCATTTTGCTTGTTAAAGAATTTGTATTCAAGCAGATGGTAGTTATTCATGGGTTTGAGTTTGATCCATTGTCCGTATTTCAGGTACCATTTCCACCGGATAGAATAAATGCCTTTGGTTATAAAAGCATGGATGTATGGGTGTACGGCCAGGGAAAGTTTTTTCTCATTCTGATCGTGGATAAGGTATTTCAGATTGTTTTCAATTTCGTCGAGTATGATGATACTGGGCCGCACTTTTCCGGTTCCCTGACAAGTTGGGCATTGCTCCAGCACTTCCAGGTGCATCTCCGGTCGAACGCGCTGCCTGGTGATCTGTACCAGTCCGAATTTACTTGGCGGCAGTATGGTGTGCTTGGCCCGGTCTTTCGACATTTCTTCCCTGAGCTTTTGAAAGAGTGCACGGCGATTTTTGGCGTCATTCATATCGATGAAGTCGATGACAATGATGCCTCCCATATCGCGCAGCCTGAGCTGCCGTGCGATTTCTTCGGCAGCTTCTTTATTCACGTTCAGGGCGTTTTGCTCCTGTGAGATTTCCTTATTCACCCGGTGGCCGCTGTTCACGTCGATCACGTGAAGAGCTTCCGTATGTTCGATGATCAGGTAGATCCCGCTTTTGATGGTCACGGTTTTCCCGAAGCTCTGCTTGATCTGTTTATCCACCCCAAAATGTTCGAAGATGGGCTTACGGCCTTTGTATTGTTTTACAATATCCGACTTTTCCGAATCAAAGCTACCGATGTAGTTTTTGATCTCCTCATACACAGTGGCATCATTCACATGAATGTTGTTGAACGATTTGGTGAGGATATCGCGCAGCAAGGCAGAGGTCCGGTCCAGCTCGCTGACGATTTTTTGCGGCGCCCGGCTGTTGGCCAGCTTCTTGGTCATGTTGTTCCACTTGCTGGTGAGGTTGCGCAGGTCGCTGTCGAGGTCGGCCACCTTTTTATTTTCAGCTACCGTACGAATGATCACCCCAAAGTTTTTTGGTTTAATACTCTGTATCAACCTTTTCAGGCGGTTTCTTTCTTCAGCGCTCTTGATTTTCTGAGAAATGGATATCTTGCTGGAAAAGGGCACCAAAACCAGGTAGCGACCCGGGAAGGTCAACTCTGAGGTGATCCGGGGTCCTTTTGTCGAGATAGGTTCTTTGGCGATCTGTACGGTGATCTGCATACCGGTTTTCAGCACCTGGTTGATCTTGCCCATCTTTTCGATATCCTTCTCCAGGCTGAAATGGTTCATATTGGGCAAGGGCCCTTTTTTGGATCTGGCGAAGTTGGTGTATTTAATCAGTGACTTCACCTGCGGGCCCAGGTCGAGGTAATGCAGGAAAGCGTCCTTTTCATAACCTACATCCACGAAAGCCGCATTCAGACCGGTCATGATCTTTTTCACCCTGCCCAGGTAAACATCGCCCACTGAATAGTTGTTGTTGGTCTTCTCTTTTTGAAGCTCAACCAACGTTTCATTTTCCAGTAAAGCAATATTAACCTCAGATGATTCGGCATCTATTACGAGTTCTTTTTTCACAATAAAAGTGTTTTGTTACTTCATAATCATTGAATCGTATTCAATGATCCCACGGCTGAGGAGTGAATGGCTTGCAGAAATGAAAACACTATCACAGAGTGATTGAATGTGATAGTGTTTTCAGGATCATGCGTGAAGTTATTTCTTCTTATGTCTGTTTTTTCTCAGGCGTTTTTTGCGCTTATGCGTCGCCATCTTGTGTCTTTTCCTTTTTTTTCCACTCGGCATATTGTAATGATTTAGGAGATTAAAGCTTAACGTTGTCTTTTACAGCATTAACAAAAGTTTTTGCCGGCTTGAAAGCAGGGATATTGTGTGCGGGGATGATAATGGTAGTATTCTTCGAGATATTCCTTCCGGTCTTTTCCGCTCTTTCTTTAATTATGAAACTACCGAAGCCTCTTAGATAAACATTTTCACCATTAACCATAGAATTTTTTACTGTGTCCATGAATGATTCCACAACTGCCTGTACAGCAACTTTTTCGATTCCGGTTTTGTTAGCAATTTCAGCTACGATTTCTGCTTTTGTCATAGTGTAATATTTTTTTAATTATTTGATACTAAATTTGTAATCGGGCGACAAAGATATAATTTTTTTGAATGATTCGGTTGTTTTACAATTTTTTTTAATTCTAAATAACTCACTAATAAATTGTTCGATGAAGGATACTGCATTAACGAAGAAATTGATCAGTTGGTATCAGGTTCACAAACGCGACCTTCCATGGCGCGGCACGAGCGATCCGTACAAGATCTGGGTTTCGGAAATCATCCTTCAGCAAACACGAATTGAACAGGGCAGGGATTATTTCTTGCGCTTTGTTAAGTTTTTCCCTGATGTTTTTTCTCTGGCCAATGCCTCGAGAGATGAGGTGATGAAACAATGGCAGGGCCTGGGCTACTACTCCCGTGCAAACAATATGCATGAAACCGCAAAAACGCTTGTAAAGGAATACAGGGGAAAGTTCCCTGAAAACGCCGTCGAACTGATAAAGCTCAAAGGGATCGGCCCTTACACAGCAGCCGCCGTGGCCTCCATTGCTTTTGACAAACCCGCGGCCGTGGTCGATGGCAATGTGATACGGGTATTGTCGAGGTTGTTTGGCATTGAAAAAGCATACGACCGGCCGGAAGGCAAACAAGCCATTCATAAAAAAGCAAATAAGCTAATCGACCAAAACGCTCCCGGCACATACAACCAGGCCATTATGGATTTCGGCGCCATGATATGTGTTCCTAAAAACCCGCTTTGCCATAAATGTCCAATTAAAGAAGACTGTTTTGCTTTTCGGAAAGAAAAGGTTGATTTGCTTCCTGTTGCCTCAAAACCGGCCCAAAAAAAAAACCGCTACCTCAACTACCTGGTTTTGATTTTGAAAACCGGAAAAGATGATTATACTTTCATGAAACTGCGCACAGAAAACGACATCTGGAAAAACCTGCATGATTTTCCCCTGCTTGAAACCAAAAGCCCTGTTTCCTTTAAAACGCTCCTGCGCAAGGGCCTGACCGCTGACATCCTCGGAAAAACTTCTTTTCGTTACATCGAATCGCATATGCCATTGAAACATCAGCTCACGCACCGAACCCTGTACGCTTCATTCCATGTTGTGCACATCCACCAAACAAATCAATACCTCAACAGGCATTTTAAAAAAGTAAAAATTTCAGCCATCGACCAACTGGCCCTGCCAAGATTGATCGATCGCTTTGTTGAAAACTTTTTTAGCCCGAATAATTCATAAACTTAAATGGTGAAGCGATGAATTATTCTGACGACAAATAAACTTTATGGCAGAAAAATAGGAACCTTTTCCCTTTTCATGGGATATATTTTCAGAAATCAATCCCATTAAGAAATTAATCTTTCGTAATTTTAACCTTTAAAAAACAACAAAAATGAGTGGAATCAACAAAGCAATTCTTATCGGAAATCTTGGCAGGGACCCTGAAGTAAGAACACTTGAATCAGGTGTTAAAGTAGCTACATTCTCCATTGCCACAACAGAAACCTACAAGAACAAAAACGGGGAACGGGTAGAGCAGACCGAATGGCACAACATTGTGATGTGGAGAGGTCTGGCTGAAGTTGCTGAAAAATATCTGAATAAAGGCAACCAGATATACCTGGAAGGTCGCATCAGAACACGAACCTACGAAAAGGACGGGCAAACCAAATACATGACCGAGATCGTAGCAGATCAGATGACCATGCTGGGAGGCCGCCGGGCTGAAGGACAAAACGAGCAGGGTGCGAAAGCAGAAGAACCCGATGTGCAGGAACCAAAACCCGATGATGACCTGCCCTTCTAAACCGCTTGCCCGGACAGTAAACTCCAAGGTTGGTTGTTGGCTATCAGAACTTTAATAAAAATCGGGTTTCCCATCTGCTGATTTATGCTTAATTTTGCAGCAGGAACAAAATGTTTCAATCTAAAACAACAAAACCTTGGAAGATCCGGAAAGTAGTTTGCTATTGATCCAGGGAATATTTGCTTCCCCTGTTTTTCAGCCATTTACCCTAAACATATTGATCAGCATGATGGTGATGCTGCTCTTGCTGTTTTGCTCGGCACTGATCTCAGGTTCCGAAGTGGCATTTTTTTCACTCGATCCACCTGATCTGTATAAGTTGCGCTTGAACGGCAACAGCAAAAACAAACTCATACTGAAACTTCTTGAGTCACCCAAACGCTTGCTGGCTACCATTCTTATTTCCAACAACTTTGTGAATGTAACCATCGTGATCCTGTCTACCTATATTACGGTAGAGCTGTTTTATTTGGAAGCTTATCCGGTGCTGGCATTTGTGATACAGATCATCGTGGTAACATCTCTTATTTTGCTCATCGGTGAGATCATGCCGAAAGTATATGCCACACAGCATGCACTCAGGTTTGCGCGTTTTATGGCCGGCCCCCTGCAGTTTTTAAAAGGATTGTTCTTTCCGCTAAGCAACATCCTGGTGAGATCCACCAATTTCATCGACAGACGCCTTGCGCGAAAAGGTTCCCCCATAAGCATGAGCGAACTGAGTGAAGCGATCGACATCGCCACAAATCGCGACAGTTCCAAAGAAGAAAAACAAATTTTGAAAGGCATTGTGAAGTTCGGGGATACGGAAGTACGCGAGATCATGAAATCCCGTACCGACGTCACTGCGGTGGATGTCGATATGAAGTTCAGGAAGCTTCTCGACATGATACTGGATTCGGGATATTCAAGGATTCCGGCTTATAAAGAATCATTCGATCACATTGAAGGCATCCTTTATATTAAAGACCTCTTGCCTTACCTGGATGAGGGGGACAACTTCAAATGGCAGGGCCTGCTCAGGCCGGCCTTCTTTGTGCCCGAAAACAAAAAAATAAGTGATCTGCTGAAAGAAATACAGGAGAAAAAGGTTCACCTGGCCATCGTCGTTGACGAATACGGCGGTACATCAGGCATTGTTACACTGGAAGATATTCTCGAAGAGATCGTTGGGGAGATCAGTGATGAATTTGACGACGCCAGCGAAGAAATCCCCTTCACAAAAATCGATGAAGACAATTTCATCTTCGAAGGGAAAGTATCCCTGAATGATTTCTGTAAGATCGCAGG
This sequence comes from Bacteroidales bacterium, assembly GCA_021738625.1. Lineage (GTDB taxonomy): Bacteria > Bacteroidota > Bacteroidia > Bacteroidales > JAIOZK01 > JAIOZK01. The sequence continues at coordinate 5,149 of JAIPBS010000057.1, read as the reverse complement.
TCTTGAGCCAGAGGTATTTGACGAGGTAAAAGGAGATTCGGATTCGCTCGCCGGGCTGATCCTGGAACTTGAAGGCCATATACCGCCCAAAGAAGCAAATATTATTTACGGGAATTTTACGTTTAAAATACTGGCGTCCGATAAAAGAAGGATAAAGCAAATACGCGTTAATATTCAGCGGGATTATCATGATAAAGAAAAATAAGACCAGTTTCATATTTCTCATACTGACCATTTTACTTGTCTCCTGCCGAGACAATCCCACCCCCAAACCACGCGCCTTTTTTCGCATCGACTTTCCTAAAAAAGAATATCAGCTTTTTGATTCTACCTTCCCTTACATGTTTGAGTATCCGGTTTATTCAGAGATCACCCCCGATCCGCATGCACCGGATCAGCCCTACTGGATCAATCTGGAATTTCCCCAATGGAAAGGAAGCCTGCACCTGAGTTATAAAAAAGTAGAGGATAACCTGGTAAATTATCTTGAAGATGCCAGGACCCTGGCCAACAAGCACATCAGCAAAGCCAGCAGCATCGGGCATGATCTGATCGTTGACCGCGACAGGCAATTGTTCGGGATGGAATACAACATACACGGTATCGGGGTGGCGTCGCCCTACCAGTTTTTTGTTACCGACAGCGCCGATCATTTTGTAAGGGGAGCTCTGTATTTCAGAGTAAAACCCAACAACGACAGCTTGTCGCCCGTAATTGAATTTCTAAAAGAAGACATCAATCACCTGATCAAAACTTTTCATTGGAAAGAAAACTAAAACCGGTAACATAAAAAAAATTGTTAAAAATGCTATTGAAAGCAACCAAAATCATTTACGTTTGTCTTATTAGAAAACAAATTTAGTTATGAAAAAAATATTACTCCTTAATTTCAGTTTGCTTTTTTCCTTTGCTATTCTTGCCCAGGAAGAAAAATACTCGAAAGTTCGTATTGATGCCGACCAGCAAACCCTGGTGCAACTGGCTGAACTGGGTATTCCTTTGGAAGGCGAATACCGCAAAAATATCTATCTGATCACCGATCTATCCGAAAGCCTGATCGAGTTGATTGATCAGCAAAACATCACCTATGAAGTGCTGATCCCGGATGTGCAGAAGTTTTACCAGGAAAGAAACAAACAATTTGAAAACTATAAAATTCCAAGAGATGCAGGCGACTATCCCGTACCCGAAGGTTGGGAGCTGGGTACCATGGGCGGCATGTACACCTTTGATCAGGTGAAAGCCGAACTGGATACCATGCATATGCTTTATCCCGATCTGATCACGGTTGTGCATGAAATGGACAGCACTTCCATTGAGGGAAGGCCAATGTACTATGTTAAGATATCGGACAATCCCAATGTGAATGAAGATGAGCCGGAAGTGCTTTACACCGGATTGCATCATGCACGGGAAGGGATCGGCCCGCAATTGCTGATTTACTATATGTATTATTTGCTCGAACATTATGAGGATGATCCCGAAATGCAATACCTTGTGAATTCAACGGAAATGTATTTCGTGCCTGTGATCAACCCCGATGGATATGTTTACAATGAAACAACGAATCCAAATGGTGGTGGCATGTGGCGCAAAAACAGAAGAGACAATGGAGGCAGCTACGGAGTGGATATCAACAGGAATTACGGATACCAATGGGGCTACGACAACAACGGCTCATCGCCCGATCCATGGGACGACACCTATCGTGGAACGGCCCCCTTTAGTGAACCGGAAACACAAGCCATTCGTGAGTTTTGCAATGATCATGAATTCAAGATGGCACTGAATTATCACTCTTACAGCGACCTGTTGCTTTATACCTGGGGATGGACCGAAGTGCCCTGTCCCGACGACGATATCCTGGAAGCCTATGCAGAACTAATGACCGAAGACAACGGCTATACCTACGGCGCCGGTTCTTCAACCATCTATCCTACCAATGGCGGTTCCGACGACTGGATGTATGGCGAGGATGAAGAAAAAAACAGGTTCTTTTCATATACCCCTGAGGTGGGGGGTGGCAACGACGGCTTCTGGCCGGCCATCGACCGCATCCTTCCCCTTTGCCAGGAGAACATGTTGCAAAATATACTTGCCGCAAAACTTGCCGGAAAATATGCCATGGTGGAAGACAAAAGCCCGGTGATCGTTACGGAAACGACAGGATCCTTCAAATATTCCATCAAACGCATGGGACAGTCGGAAGCCGACTTTACCGTGAGCTTCGAAGCGCTCAATGACGCCGTTCAGAGTTTCGGCGACGACAACAACTACAACAGTCTGGAAATTTTCGAAATGGTGCTGGATTCCATTTCTTTTGAACTGAAGGATGATATCGTGGCCGGCGAACGGATCGAATTCCTGATCAAACTGGATAACGGTGAATTTGTTGAAAAAGATACTATCTCAAAAGTTTACGGAATGCCGGTTGAAATTTTCAAGGATAAAGGCGATGACCTGGAGCACTGGAACGGCGGATGGGACATCACGGATGAAGACTTTGTATCGCCCGAAACCTCCATCACCGATTCTCCCAACGGCAATTACTCCAACAACCAGCTAAACATGCTGACCCTTATGGAATACATCGACCTGGAAAACCTTTCCTATGCCGAGATGACCTTTTGGGCCAAATGGGATATTGAGAACGGATACGATTATGTACAACTGCTGATATCTACCGACGACAATTACAACTGGACCCCGCTCGAAGGCAAATACACCGATGTGGGCACCGGCTACCAGGCAGAAGGCGAACCGGTTTACGACGGACAGCAAGAAGAGTGGGTGAAGGAATATTTCGACCTGAGCGATTACATAGGCGAATCCATCAGGCTTCGTTTTAAACTGGATTCGGATTCCTATATACGCGGCGACGGTTTCTACTTCGACGACCTGACCGTTGCAGTGATCAGTGAATATACCGGAGTGGACAATACACAGTTTGATAAAAACGGTATTATTTCCCAACCCTACCCCAACCCAACCAACAACAGCATCAATTTCGATCTGAACCACCCTGCAGACGAACAACAATTTATTGTTTACAGTGCGATGGGGAAAGTTGTTCACAAACAAATCATCGAAGCAGATCAGAAACGCATACATATCCATGTTGAGGACTGGGTACCCGGTATCTATTTCTATAAGCTGGAAGGCGCCGAAAAAGAGAGTGGAAATTTCCTGGTTTATTGATGTTAAAAAGAAATTCAGTATGAAAATGCACGTCTGCTTACAGGCGTGCATTTTTTTAATCCCGCAGTCTGCTCAATAAAAATTCATGCCCAACTCTGGTTTATTTCAGAGATTTCTGTACTTTTGGGCATCCTTAAAAATAAATACCGGAATGTAGAAAACAGTCGATTATCCAAAAAAAGGGGAGGGCATATGATTGAAACCGTAAAAATAGGGACCTTAAGATGGCACCATGTGATTAGCCCTGATGATAGTGACCTCGAATTTTTAAGAGAGAACTTTCACTTCCACCCCCTTGACCTGGAAGACTGCCGCAGCCCCAACCAGCGACCCAAGATCGATATTTACGACGATTATTATTTTATGATCCTGCATTTCCCCAATTTCGACAGAACCAATACTTTTCTTACTACCAAAGAGGTAAAGGTTTTCTGGGGCGAGGATTATGTGATCACCATCGGGCAGTCGCACTGGGTGGTGGCCAAAATGTTTGACGAAGCCAAAGAACAGCAGGAACGTAAAGAACCTTTTGAAGTGGGTACTTCCGATGCCTTGCTCTACCGCATCCTGGAAAAACTGATGCAAGAATCCCTTTCCATGATCCGCCGCATCGGCAGCGAACTTGATTTCATCAGCCAGGAACTTTTCAGCAAAAGGGCTGTGAAAACAATTGAGGAAATTTCCGTTACACGCAAAAACATCATCCTGCTCAATACCATTTTCAAACCTGCCCTCCGGCTCTTCCATAAATTTGAAACCGGCGCCATCAAAGGCTTTGCAGAAAACATGGAAGATTACTGGGGCAACATCCTCGACTACTATCAGAAAATGTGGGACATGACCGAGGATTACGAAGAGCTGATCGAAGGTTTCTCCAAAACTTTTGATTCATTGCAGGCCAACCGCATCAACGAGATCATAAAGGTGCTCACCCTGATCTCCTCCATTTTGCTTCCGCTAACCTTTATCACGGGCCTTTACGGCATGAACGTGGGCCTCCCTTTCCAGAACCACCCCAACTCCTTTTGGATCGTGTTGGGTTGCATGCTCCTGATCGCCAGCGGCATGTTGGCTTTTTTCAGGAAGAAGAAGTGGTTGTAGTTTTGAATTTTCTAAATTATCTTAAAATAAGTCTGAATGTGTGCCTGTCCGAATGAAATAGATAATTTTTTTGGAATGATCGAATTTCCAAATCAACAACCAATCTGACATTACATGGCATTCCATATAACCTTTGAAGGGACCTTTGAGCGGATGAGCTTTATATTCTGAAGGTACATATCCGCTAATAATTAATAGCCTAACTACCTTATTTAGCTTATCGAAATCAAAACCGCGCTTACCATCCTTTTAAAGTCTTTTTAAAAAGCTGTTGTATAGTGAGGTGTAAACATTATTCTTCAAGTTGCCTGAACAAGTCATTTACATCTTTCGCCTCATAGGTACGACCCTCTTCAACATCTCTGATAGCCTTTTCTTTCCAAAATTATTTCTACGAGCCAATTTTTTTAATAACTTTAGCATGTTTTAAAACCATTCTAAATCAATTATGAGAATCTAATGAGTTACTGGAAAGTTTGAAAAAATAATGATTATGCAAAGTTTTACCAACATTAACCATATATGCAAAGTCGAATCTATTTAATCCTGTTCGTTTTTATCCTGCTTGTTGCCTCAATTAAAGAATCCTTTTCACAACAATCCAAAATCGACAGTTTATTAAAACTGATTGACAAATCCACGACGGATTCTTCAAAATCTCAAATTTTAGAAAAAAACAGAAACCTTTTGAGCCAGTCAGATCCGGACACCTTAATTAGAGTCTGTCCATAAAGTCGCCATTTTTCGCCATAAGGTTACAAAAATTATCAGTGCTAAATTTCTGCACAGTCAAATTTAATTGATTTTTGTGTTTGATGGGAACATTTTGCTAAAATGACGTTAATTTTGT
>JAIPBS010000056.1 GCA_021738625.1 Bacteroidales bacterium | reverse complement strand
GAACTAGTTGATAAATTTGGAGAACGCTATGAGAAATACCTATAAAAAATTAATTTTGCAGTGCACAGCCCTTCCGCCTATCGGCTCCAGGGCTGTGCACTGCAATGCAGAGGCTGACACACTTTTTTGAACACTCCCCGAAGGCCGGGTCACTCGTCCACCACCATGCATTTACAAAGCCAAAAACAAAATAAATGATTTAACCGCGGAGCGGTTTGTTTAATGTAGGAATAATGTTAAACAACTATTGCCTGAAACTGTGGAGCAGTTTGTTTATTTGCGGTAATCTTCTCACGCTGGCGCGGACCCGATAGATATCGGGTTGCAAATCTTGACTTTTAATATGCTTCTAATTATTGATGATCCGAGATATCGGTAACGATCAATTCATGTTTATCATTGATATAACCAAACGCCCTGTATTTTTTTGTAATCCGAAAATAAAACTTGTTTTGTTTTTTGGTTCCCTTTTTCTCAAGTCAACAACTTCATAGAGCCCCTCTTCAATATAATGCTTGGCTTTCAAATACGGTTTTACAATCTGCCTTGATTTTAAATAATCGGCTACTTTCTTATGCTCCCTGACCTTCATCCTTTGAAATCAATGATGTCGATATCCCCTTCTTTTTCAATTTTTTCTATTGATGTTTTAATTCCATAGGGAACATCCTCATCGTTCACAAGGTTGATTTCAACCGGTGAAAATTTATCTTTTAGAAATAAGTATAGTTCTTTAAAAGAGTCAAATTCAGTTTTATTGATTGTTTCGTTCTTTCTTATTTTGATCGTAGTCATGTTGCTGGTATTTATAACAAAGTTAAGAAAAGTTTTCCTCTAACCTGCGCAATAAGGTGTGGTATAAATTGATAGGGTATAAGGTACGCTCCAAACAACGGCTTGAAAGTGGTTAACGTTCCATGAGACCTGTTTATTGACCTTTGGTGCCTGAGAAATAAAATACCATGCATTGGCATAAGGATAACAATTGGCTGGCGCGGATTTGCAATCCGTGCCATTACTTACATAATACAGTTCTTTAAAATTATTTTATTAAATATATGCTAACATAAAAATGATCTGAAGCCCGAACTTTCGATAGGGGCACGGATTGCAAATCCGCGCCAGCAGAGTTATAGGGGTATATGGGTATAAGGTGCGCTACAAGCACTGGCTGGAAAGTGGTCCGATCACTCGAAGGTCGGGTCACTCGTCCACCACCATGCATTTACAAAGCCAAAAACAAAATAAATGATTTTCCAGTGATCCGATTACTTTGGAAGGATATTTGATTAGCAAAACAGCAGGTGCTGAGTAATCGGACCACTTTACCACTGCGGTTTGTTAAGGTTATCAGGAACCGATCCTTAAAAAACATTTGATCGATGAATTGGCAGTTGATAAATAATCGGGTTACTATCCGGTGAGGTTTATTAAAGCCTTGGATTGCCGTTGCTTTTAAGCAACGGGAAAGCAGCTATATAAACAAAAAAGGGGCTTTAGACCCAAATTTCCTAACCTTCTAAAAAACATCAATGCCCCAGCCTGAAGGGCTGAAATATCACTTCCCCACCGCAACTTGCCAGTGAACCGATCGCTTGAATAGACAAATGACTGATGAAAGGGCGGTTGAGGAGTGATCGGGTCACTTTGCCTTCCTCACTGCAACTTGTGGGCTGTCGGAAAATCTTGCCATTTAGTATGCTGTTAATTATTGATGATCCGAGATATCGGTAACGATCAATTCATGTTTTTGAAATCAATGATATCAAGATCCCCGTCTTTTTCGATTTCTTCTAAGAAAGCGGCTAAAGCCGCTGATTAATAATCTTTTCCAATTCCATCCCCCGATGAATCCGGGGGCTAATCTCATGAGCGGCAACATTCTTCCCATTCACTCACCTTTGTTACAAACAGATATTATATCTTTACGGACTGTTTAAAACGTAACTCATTCATATTTACTTAATATGCTGATCAATAAGTTTATAAAGATGAACAAGCGGATATATCTTATACTCTTACTTACACTCGCAAGTACAATTATCTGTGGACAAAAGCAAGCTAACTTTTGGTATTTCGGTGAAAATGCCGGATTGGATTTTACGAATGGGAATCCGGTTCCAATTTCAGATGGTGCTTTAAATACCAGGGAGGGTTGCTCTTCGATTTCTGACATTAACGGGAATTTGCTTTTTTATACCGATGGGAGTGAGGTTTGGAACAGAAACCATCAATATATGCCAAATGGTCAAGGGCTATTTGGACATTCTTCCAGTACGCAATCAGGTATAATCGTACCTATTACCGATGATGGTAATATATATTATATTTTCACAATCGATGCCGTGGAGGGCAGTAATCATGGAATGTGCTATAGCAAAGTAAATATGGAGCTGGATGGTGGTTTAGGAGATGTAACTGCCAAAAACGAATTGCTAATGCCCGATCACGTCGAAAAGGTAACAGCCGTAGGCAATTTCGATGGGGATGGAACATGGATTCTAACACATAAGTGGGGTACAAATAAATACTATGTATTTGAACTTACCGCATTCGGCATCAGTGGACCATTTATTCACACTACAGGTGTTGTAATACCTGATAATAATATTGACTTCGCAAAAGGCTATATTAAAGTTTCACCAACCGGTGAAAAACTGGTTACTGCCCATGCCGCCTATAACATGATTCAAATAGCTAATTTTAATATTCAGACTGGAGTAGTTAGCAATGCATTTCAAGATGATGACTTTGGCACTCAAAGGCCTTATGGTGTTTCTTTCTCACCTGACGGAAGATATCTATACATTTCAACATGGAAAAGCGATGCTCCCTGGAGCTTACCTGGTGGACTCTATCAATACGATCTTTTGGCCGGTTCCAATCAACAGATTTTGGATTCTAGAATACTGATCAGCTCCGATGTAAACGGCGCCCTACAGTTAGGCTCTGATAACCGAATTTATGCGGCCCGTTCCGATAATAATGTCATTGGCGTTATAAGAAAACCCAATGAACCGGGCACCTCATGTAATTATGTACCCTCCGGCCAATCCCTGGGTGGAAGAACATGCACCAGGGGATTACCACCTTTTGTGCAATCATTTTTCAATCAGGAAGCCAGCTTTATTTACGATCCACCATGCTATTCCGTTGCTACTCAGTTTTATCAAAATTGTGGATTTATTCCGGATTCTGTATTATGGAACTTTGGCGATCCGGCCTCAGGCGATGAAAATATCTCCAGATTGGAAGAACCAACACATTTGTTTACTTCAGACGACTTCTTTACCGTCACCCTCACTGCATACTCCGGTCTGGACAGCGCACAGGTTTCAAAGATCATCAATGTGAATTTGATCCCCGATCTGGAACTTGGAAACGACACCGCTTTTTGTGACGGATACTCCTATCTGATCGATCCGGGTGAAGGCTATGACAATTACCTCTGGCATAACGGGTATTCAAACCAGACCTTCGAAACCGATACGGCCGGCACCTTTTGGGTGGAGGTAACCAATGCGGGATGCACCAACCGCGACAGCATTGTGCTTGACATCAGCCCGGATTATTTTTACGACAGCCTCACAAGCATTTGCTATGGAGAAAGCATACAGATCGGCGGACAAACCGTTTCCGAACCCGGCACCTACTACGACTCCCTGAACACCATGTACGGATGCGACAGCATTTACCAGATCGAACTGTTGGTGAATGATACGGCACTGCTGGAAAAAAACATCAGCATTTGCACCGGGGATTCTGTTTTTGCAGGCGGAGCATGGCAAAGCGAAAGCGGTACTTATTACGATTACCTGGATACCTACCAGGGATGTGATAGCACAGTGATCACAAACCTCACGGTGGACGATATCATTCAAACCTACGCACAGGCCGATATATGTGAAGGCGATTCGATCTTCCTGGCGGGAGATTATCAAACCACAGCAGGAACTTATTATGACACGGCTGTTTCGGTAAGCGGTTGCGACAGTGTGCACACCACCATGCTGGAGGTTTTTGAACTGTATTCCAAAACCATCGACACCAACATCTGCGAGGGCGAATCGGTTTATGCCGGTGGCGAATACCAGAGTGAGGAAGGCACCTATTACGACAACCTGCAAAGCGTGCATGGCTGCGACAGCCTGATCACGACAAACATTTACGTGGAGCCGCTTCCGACGGTGGAGCTGGGCAACGACACCCTCTTGCCGATCGATGCGGAGCTGCTGCTTGAAGCGACCTATCCCGGAGCGGATTACCTTTGGCAGGACGGCTCGATGGATTCGGTTTTCCTGGTTACTGAAGAAGGAACTTATTCCGTTACCGTTAGCACCGGATGCGGAAGCGTTGAAGACGCCATTGAAATCACCTACCAGCAACCCGAAATCCCACCCTGTGCACCGCAAAGCCCCAATGCATTTTCGCCCAACGGCGACGGTTTGAATGATGAGTTCAAACTGATCTCCGAATGTGAATACACCAATTTCAATCTAAGGATTTTCGACAGATGGGGAAAACTGATTTTTGAAGCCACCGACCTGGATGCAGGCTGGGATGGAACTTCCAACGGAAAGGAAGCACCCATCGGCGCTTACATCTGGCGGGTGGAGTATTCCGAATCAAGAGATCCCGATTTGATGAATGCCTTGCATGGATCCCTGATGCTGGTGAAATAAAAAAGGTTTACTCATAGCTTTACATTGAAAAGTATTTTCATTAAATTAGCTGATTAATTGAAACTTATTCAAACCTGAACATGAAACGGCTAGCTTTACTCACCGCGCTTACTCTTGCAACGCTCCTCGCTTATTCACAAAAACAGGCAAACTATTGGCATTTCGGTGTTTATGCAGGCCTCGATTTCAGTGGAGGAGATCCGGTTGCACTAACAAACAGCCAGCTCGAAACCGGGGAAGGCTGTTCATCCATTTCCGATCTGAACGGCAATCTGATGTTTTACACCGACGGGCGCTCGGTATGGAACAGTAACAATGTGCTTATGCCTCACGGGCAGGATCTTTTCGGGCACAGTTCCAGCACCCAGTCGGGCATCATTGTACCGGTTTCACACAACAGCCCGGTTTATTATGTTTTCACCATAGATGCAGTTGACAGCTGGCCGAATGGAAACGGTATGTGCTACACCAAGGTGAACATGGACCTTGAGGGCGGGCTGGGGGATGTGGTTGAATCCTCTAAAAACACCCTGGTGATGGACGACCACTGCGAAAAAGTCACAGCCGTGGGTAACTGGACCGGCGACGGCACATGGATACTCGTCCAAAAGTACGGCACCAACGAATTTCATGCGTTTCTCATGGATGCCTTTGGTGTGGCTCCCGCAGAAGTTAGCCATGCCGGTGCAACTATTACCACAGGTCATATCGACAATGCCAAAGGGTACATCAAGGTTTCACCCAATGGCGAAAAGCTTGCGGTGGCTCATGTTGGACTGCATATGATACAGATCGGGAATTTCAATACCCAGACAGGGATGGTCTCTAACGTCTTCCAGGATTATGATTTTGGAGATAAACAACCATACGGCATCGAATTTTCTCCCGATGGCAGATATCTTTATGTGGCCACCTGGAAAAGTGATGCCAACGGTGGAGGGCTATTCCAGTATGATCTGCTGGCAGGTTCCAACCAGCAGATCCTTGAGTCCCGGGTATTGATTTCTGAAGATGTGGACGGGGCATTGCAGATCGGACCGAACAATCGGATCTATGCCGCCAATAATAATGATACCCGCATTGGAGTGATCAGAAAACCCAATGAGGCAGGAACAGCATGTAACTATGTGCCTAATTCAGTCCACCTGTCGGGAAGGACATGCCGTATGGGTCTGCCACCCTTTGTGCAATCCTTCTTCAACCAGGAAGCCAGCTTTGGCTATGATCCGCCTTGCTTCACCCTTCCCACACAGTTTTATGAAACCTGCGAATTTGAACCGGATTCCATTTTATGGAATTTCGGAGATCCTGCTTCGGGAAATAATAATATTTCCAGGCAGATGAATCCCACACATCTGTTTACTTCAGATGACTTTTTCACAGTAAAAATGACTGCATATTCAGGCCTTGACAGCGTTACGGTAACCCGGATCATCAACGTGAATCTGATCCCGGATGTCAACCTGGGCAGTGATACTTCCTTTTGCCTAGGAGATACCTTCCTGATCGATGCGGGTGAAGGATATGACCAGTACATGTGGCAAAATGGCTATTCCACTCAAACCCTTGCCACCGACACTGCAGGCTTATTCTGGGTTGAGGTTACCAACGTAGGATGTTCCAACAAAGACTCAATTCTTTTGGAAACCAAACCGACTTATCATTTCGACAGCCTCACCAGTATCTGTTTCGGAGAAACCATACAAATCGGCGGGCAAACCGTTAACGAACCCGGAATTTATTACGATTCGCTGAATACCATTTATGGTTGCGACAGCGTGTATCAGATTGAACTAATGGTGCACGACACTTCACTCACCGAAAGATATTTTGAGATTTGCGAGGGCGATTCGATTTTTGCCGGCGGGCAATGGCAAAACGAAAGCGGTACCTATTATGATTATCTATCAACGTACCAGGATTGCGACAGCACCATCATCACAGAGCTGGAAGTAACAGACGTCATTCACAGCTTTGCCGAAGCTGAAATGTGCGATGGTGATTCACTGTTTGTCGGTGGCGAATGGCAGCAATCGGAAGGCATGTACTACGACACGACAGTTTCAGTGGGAGGCTGCGACAGCATACATACCACATACCTGCTGGTACATGATAATTTTTCCAGCCTGATTGATACCACCATTTGTGAAGGTGAATCCGTTTATGTCGGAGGTGATTGGCAAACCGAGGCGGGCACCTATTACGATGACCTGCAAAGCATGCATGGTTGCGACAGCCTGATCACGACAACTATTGAAGTTTTGCCGCAAGCCCGGGTCGATCTGGGCAATGACACCCTCCTGCCGGAGGAAGCCGAACTGCTGCTGGTTGCCACTTTCCCCGAAGCCACTTATCTGTGGCATGACGGTTCAACCGATTCAACTTTCCTGGTAACGGAGGAAGGAGTTTATTATGTTGGGGTTACGGTTACTTGTGGAACAGCCTGGGATACCATCAAGGTGGATTATATTGAACCTGAAATCCCCGTTTGCACTCCGCAAAGCCCCAATGCCTTTTCGCCCAATGGCGATGGTTTAAATGACATGTTCAATGTGGTTTCCGAATGCCAGTTTGCCAGCTATCACTTACAAATATACGATCGCTGGGGAAAGCTCATCTTTGAAACCACTGAAATTGATGAAGGATGGGACGGTAAGTCAAATGGAGAAATGGTTCCTGTCGGTTCATACATCTGGCGTTTGGAATATTCGGAATTAAGCAGGGAGGATTTGTTAAACTCACTGCACGGAACCCTTATGCTCGTGAAATAATCATTAATTTTTAAACATTATAAATAGGTAATTCACAAGCAAATCCTTCTATGTTTCCAGATAAAAACTTATCTTGGCGCGCCTTTAGGAAGGGGTTGTTAATCCCCCACTTACATATTTAATTAATTGATTTATTGTATCTTTGTAATTAAAATCATCAGTCACAAATAACAAATCTTTAGAGGAAACCATGAAAACAAAAAATCTACGTATTCGTAAATCTATCGCACAACTCGCACTAATGCTTGCTGCTTTTCTTACGATGTCAGCTGCTATAGGGCAGACATACTCCTACAGCGATAGTTGGGGTAAACAAGGATTCAGCCCTGAAGAACAAACAAGGGCAGGAATCGACATGACGTATTCAGTCACTAAATTTGCATTGGAAGATATTGATATCAAAGGGGAAGCCATGAAAACCGTTGCACTTCCGGGTCATTTTCTTCCAAACAATGAAGGAGCACCCAACCTCCCGGGAAGCGCTGAAAATATTGCCATCCCACAGGGAGCCAGGGCAGAGCTCCGCATTGTGAATATGCGCACGGAAACCATTCAAAATGTTGAGGTTGCTCCGGCGCCCCGCATTCCATGGGATACCGATCCGGTACTGGAATATGAAAAAGATAAAAAAATCTACAACAGGGATGCATTCTATCCCGCTGAACCCATTCAGCTTTCAGACGTCTGGAAAATCAGAGGTGTGGATGTGGTTACATTGGGTATCACACCTTTCCAGTATAACCCCGTAAGCAAAGAATTGAAAGTGATCAGGGACATTGAGGTCGAAGTCGTTTTCGAAGGCGGAAACGGACAGTTCGGCGAAGATAGGCTCAGAAGCAAATACTGGGATCCCATCCTTTCCGATGCACTTGTTAACTATAAAAGCCTGCCAAGTGTTGACTATGACAAAGAAATGATGAACAACAGGGATGATGAAGGATGTGAATACCTGATCGTTACTCCCAACGGGGAAGATTTCCAGGACTGGGCCGATTCCATCAGATGGTTCAGGATCCAACAGGGAATTATCACCAAGGTGGTTACGCTTGATGAAATTGGAGGCAACAACACCAACACACTTGAAAATTATTTCAACAATGCATACAACAACTGGGACATTCCCCCTGCAGCTGTTCTTTTATTAGCCGATTACGGAAGTGATCCTTCCAACTCTATCACATCACCTATCTGGGATAACTATTGTGTTTCGGATAATATTTATGCAGATGTTGACAATGATGATATGCCAGACATGTCGTTTTCAAGGATCACAGCGCGCAACGCCAGTGAACTTGAAGTGATGATCACCAAATTCCTGAATCACGAGCGCACACCTCCCACAAACCCTGATTTCTACAACGAGCCGATCACGGCTATGGGATGGCAAACCTCACGTTGGTTCCAGATCTGTTCGGAAACCATCAACGGCTTCTTCGAATTTGAATTGGGTAAGGAACCTGTACGGGAAAATGCCATTTATCAAGGTTCACCGGGAAGCACCTGGTCAACTGCACAGAACACCAGTACAGTTGTTGATTATTTCGGCCCTGACGGATTGGGATACATACCGGCAACGCCGGCACACCTCACGGACTGGGGCGGTAACGCAACACGTGTTAACAACGACATCAATTCAGGCGCATTCATTATGCAACACCGTGATCATGGCAGTGTTACGGGATGGGGAGAACCTGACTACGACATTAATGATATCGACGGATGTGAAAATGAGGATTTGATTTTTATTATGTCGATCAACTGCCTCACCGGTAAATATAATGCATCAAGTGAATGCTTCACTGAAAAATTCCATCGTTATACGCATGATGGAAATAATTCCGGTGCACTTGGTTTACTGGCCGCTTCCGAAACATCCTATTCATTTGTGAACGACACCTATGTTTGGGGCGTTTTTGATAATATGTGGCCTGAGTTTATGCCCGAAGAAATAAGCAATCCCGAGCCAAGAGGGTTGCTTCCTTGCTTCGGAAACTCCGCCGGAAAATACTTTCTGCGTCAATCTAACTGGCCCTACAATACAAACAACAAAGAGGTTACTTATCACCTGTTCCACCATCACGGAGGGTCATTCTCCACATTGTATTCAGAAGTTCCGCAAGACCTCACAGTAAACCACCAGGATGTGATCATCGCAGGTGTTGATTATTTCACCGTTACTGCAGATGTAGGCGCTTCCATAACCTTTACGGTTGGTGATGAGATCATCGGAAGCGGAACAGGAACAGGAAGTCCGGTTGATATCCCGATCGTTCCCCAGGATCCTGAAACTGTTGTTAAGCTGGTTATTTTCAAAACCAACTACTTTAGGTATGATGTGAACCTGGATGTGATCCCGGCCGACGGACCATATTGTATTTACTACGGACATGAGTTCAATGATGATGAAGGCGGAAACGGAAACAACGCTGTTGATTACGGTGAAAACATTCAATTGTCACTCACCCTTGAAAACCTGGGTAGCGAAGACGGAGTGGACCTGAATACTACCATCAACACCTATAGCTCATATGTTACCCTGATCAATTCGGATACGGTTTTCGACCTGGTTCCCGCAGGCGGAACAGAAACTGTTGAAAACGGTTATTCTTTTAAAGTGGCCGACGATGCACCGGATATGACGTCGGTTAAGATCGATGTTGAATCAACAAATGGTGACGAGGTGTGGGAAAGCACCTTTAGCTTTAACATCTTTGCCCCGGTATTGAAGGTTGGCCAGCTCAGCATCGACGATAGCGAATATGGTAACAACAATGGCCTGATCGATCCGGGTGAAACTTTTGACGTAATCATTTCCAACTCAAATACCGGCCACTGTGCTGCATACAACACAGTTGGTTCGCTTGATGTTATCAGCCCATATATTCTCGTGGAAAACAACGAATACGAGCTTGGCAACCTTCCTGTGTTGGGAGGCGGAAACGCAGTATTTACCATGACCGTTGATTCAGCAGCTCCTCCGGGGGCAGTCGCCAACTTCATCTATGATGTGGATGCAGGCAACTACAATGCCCACCAGCAATTTGACGAAGAAATCGGGGCTTTGGTAGAAGACTGGGAAAGCGGTGATTTCGATAAATTCGACTGGGTGCTTGAAGGCGACAAAAACTGGTATGTCTCCTCAAGCTCCTATCAGGGAGATTTCAGTGCAGTTTCTGGTAATATCGGAAACGATCAGCAAACCATACTCAAAATGACAACAACCGTCAGCCATTACGATTCGATCTCTTTCTATATCAAGGCTTCCTCAGAAGCAGGAAGAGACATTGTCAGCTTTTATATCAACGATAACCTCAAAGGCGAATGGTCCGGTATGATGGAAGACTTTAGCTATGAATCATATGCCGTTACCGGTGGCAATCATACATTTAAATGGGTTTATGCAAAAGACGACCTGTTGTCGATGGGTGACGACTGCGCATGGCTTGATTACATCGTCTTCCCACCCATGCCCGTACTGTCCGCTTTTGCAGGACATGACAACTACGCATGTTACGACGGCGTTTTTGAATGCAAGGGCGTGGCTACCAATTATTCTTCCGTGGAATGGTCAACTTCCGGAACAGGTGAATTTGACAATGTCAATATCCTGGATCCCATTTATACGCCCAGCCAGGAAGATTACGACAACGGAACCGTAAACCTTAGCATGATGGCAACCGATTCGGAAGGCGATACCGACACCGATTATATGGTACTCTCATTTGTTGACGGACCCGGAATTCCATTAATGCCGACAGGCCCCGATTCAGTTGATGTTTACACCATGCCCACTACCAGGTATTATACGGAAAAGGCCGAATGGGCTGAAACATATCAGTGGAAAATCGAACCCGAAGATGCAGGAACCACCGAGTCGGTTGAACGCAAGGCCGACATCACCTGGAATTCGGACTATACAGGTATGGCCTATATCAGTGTAAAAGCACTCAACGAATGTGGCGACAGTGAATTTTCCGAAGCATTTGAAGTAATCGTGGATAACTCAACGGTTGAAATTCCCAAGCAGGAAATTGAAGCCATCAGCATTTATCCCAATCCTTCGAACGGACGTTTTATTGTTGAGCTACCGGCAACAAAGGACGAAGTGGTCGAACTAGCCATCTTCAATGCAACAGGAACACTTATCCACAGCGAGAGCATTGAAACAGGAAGCAATGCAAGCCAGAAGGAAATCGACTTCAGCGAGCTGCCCAAAGGATTGTATTTCGTCAGCCTGAAAGGGCAGGAAACAAATCACAGCAGCAAGCTTATCCTGAACTAATAGATCATAAACAACAATATGCCAAGCCTGCCCTCTAAAGAGAGCAGGCTTTTTTTCTGGTATTATTTCAGTTCTGAGATTTTTTTAAACGAAAACATCCGGGTAAAGTTTATTCAGAATCATCCTAAATAAGATAATTCATTACATTTGTAAAAAATTTAAGCATGAAAAACAATTTACTCATTTTCATATTGTCAGGCCTGCTGATATCCGTTTCGGGCTTTGCACAGGACCGGCAGGGCGAAGCCCGCCCGGGAGAGCTGATGCTGCAACTTATCCCGCAATATACTTACACACCTCAAACCGCATTGAATACCATCGAACAGGATTTCAGTTCCATAAACCTGAAAAGGGAACACCTGCTTTCCAGGAGAATGGGCGTTTGGCTGTTTACTTACGATCAGTATAAAACGGATGACAGGCAGGCTTTGGACAAGATCAAGAAACACCCATTTGTTTCCCTGGCACAATTCAACCACTATGTTGATGTAAGAGAACTGATCCCCAACGATGAAATATTTGACACCCAATGGAGCCTGTATAATACCGGCCAGAACGGAGGCACACCCGACGCCGACATCGACGCCACCGACGCCTGGTCGATCAATACAGGCGGAGTGACTGTTGAGGGCGACACCCTTGTGGTTGCCATTGTGGACGGGGGTTGCTACCTGGACCATATCGATCTGAATCTTTTCAAGAACGAGCATGAAATTCCGGCCAACGCCATCGACGATGACAGCAACGGCTATGTGGACGATTACGACGGCTGGAACGCATACTACCACAATGGTTACGTGAGCAACGACGACCACGGCACCCACGTCAGCGGAATTGCCGGAGCCATCGGGAACAACGAGGAAGGCATCTCAGGTGTCGGCTGGAACGCTAAGATCATGCCCATTTCGGGCAGCTCCAGCCAGGAAGCAACGGTGGTTGAAGCTTATGGGTACGTTTTGGAAATGCGCGCCAAATACAATGAAACAGCGGGGGATTCGGGAGCCTTTGTTATTGCGACCAATGCCAGCTTCGGGGTCAATCAGGGCGACCCGGAAGATTATCCCATCTGGGGGGCCATGTACGACTCGCTTGGACTGGAAGGCGTTTTGAGCGCCGGCGCAACTGCCAATGCAAGCTGGAACATCGACGAAGTGGGCGACGTGCCCACGGCCTTTCCGAGCGATTACCTGATCTCTGTGACCAACACCACCAATACCGACGCCAAAAATTCAAGCGCCGGATATGGCGCCACAACCATCGACCTGGGCGCCCCCGGCACCAACATTATGTCGTGCCGTTACAATGGCTCCTATGGAAATAAAACAGGTACTTCCATGGCTTCACCCCATGTGGCCGGAGCGGCGGCTTACCTGCTCAGCGCCGCCGACCAGGATTTTCTGGACAACTATATGGATGATCCTTCCACCTGGGCGCTGAAGATCAAACAATATATCCTTGACGGGGTGGACATTCTGCCTACGCTCGACGGTGTGACGGTTAGCGGTGGACGGCTTAACCTGCACAAATCCCTGCTTATCATGCAAAATCCTCCCGAAATGGCAGTTAACCCGCATCAACTGAATGTGCAACTTCATTATGATGAAATCGACAGCATCTACATCGAGATCACGAACACGGGAGGATCAACCCTAAACTACAGCATAGAACCCGACAGCCTGCCCATATGGCTCGAACTGAACAGTTATGAAGGCAGCCTGCAGGAAGACGAAAGCGACAGCCTGACGGTTTATTTTCTGCCTGAAGAGCTGATCCCGGGAACCTATGAACACGATATGGTGATCACACATAATTATTATAATTACGATACCGTTGAAGTCCAGCTTAAAGTTCTCCCCTATGTTGGTGTTGAAGAACAATTGGGGAATATCTCAAATGTCCGGCTACAACCCAATCCCTTTAACAACCGGCTGGAGATTAAGATTTTCCTGAATGAACGCAGCGAGCTTACAACGGAATTATACAACACATCAGGACAACTGGTGAAGGAAATCTTCAGCGGACAGCTTGAAAAAGGAGCAAACACCCTTCACTGGGAGGGACAGGTGCTTCCGGGAATTTATTACCTGCGGGTAAGCGACGGACAAAAGCAAGTTGTGAGAAAACTGGTGAAACTCAACTAATGCGTTAAATTATCTTAATTTCTTGAGGCCTCAATTGATTAGGACTAATTTTGTTTGGAATAACCATACGATTTCGCTTGATTTTCGGTTATCCCTAAGTATCCTGAAAAAAGACAATAACTATGTTGAAGACTAAAACTGCTCTATTGGTTTTGATGATTGCAACAACAAGCTGTTTCGGACAGGCGCAGGACAGTGTAAACGCAAAACCCGACACCATTCCCAATAAAAATATCATTGCACAACTCGACAGCCTGGTGCGGCTGAAATTTTTCACCGACGCCACCTTCATCACAGATACCGCTTTACTGAACGAATACGGCTTTGCTGCCGACAGCATTCCCCGTTACCCGGATAGTGTATATGAGGCCAGAATTGCGGAACTCAACGCCAAAAGCCCCATCGAGATCAGCTACAATTCAACCGTTCAGGCATATATTGATTTGTATGCCATCAAACGGCGCGCACTTACCTCCAAAATGCTGGGGCTTTCCCAAATGTATTTCCCGATGTTTGAAGAACAGCTCGACCGCTACGGCCTGCCGCTGGAACTGAAATATTTGGCCATCGTCGAATCCGCCCTGAATCCTACGGCGGGCTCACACAAAGGAGCTAAAGGCCTGTGGCAATTCATGTATTACACAGGCAAAATATACGACCTGGAGGTGACCTCCCTGCTGGACGAACGTTACGACCCGATCGAATCGACCATTGCGGCATGCCGGCTGATGAAAGACCTGTATGATATTTATGGCGACTGGAACCTGGTGCTGGCCGCATACAACTCAGGTGCCGGCAATGTTAATAAAGCCATACGCCGGGCCGGTAAGGTGGACAACTACTGGGCCATCTGGCCTTTCCTGCCCAGGGAAACCAGGGGATATGTACCGGCATTTTTTGCCGTTACCTATGTGATGAACTATCCCGACGAACACAATCTCTATCCCGTTCCTCCCGAGTATCTTTACCCTGAGATCGATACGGTTATGGTGAACCAGCCGCTGGCCTTCGACCAGATCTCCGAAATGTTTGATTTCCCGATGGAAAAGCTGAAGCTGCTCAATCCGCAATACAAAGCAGGCATCATCCCGGCAGGAAAAGGGAAAAGCTTTGTGCTGAGGCTTCCCAGGGAACTGGCCGGCGAGTACGTGTCGAGGGAAGAAGAACTCTATGCCTTCAAATCATGCAAAGGCATCGAAAGGGAAAAAATTCTGAAAGAAATTGAAAAAGCCAAAAGCCGGAAAATCCATACGGTAAGATACGGTGAAAGTTTATCGGTGATCGCTGAAAGATATCATTGCTATGTAAGTCAGCTACGGCAATGGAATAATCTGAGGGGCAATACCATCTATGCCGGACAGAAACTGGTCGTTTACAGCCCGCTTGATGATAACTACAAACCGGATTATTCATCCTCACCGGTGCAAAACACAGGGGAGAATAAAATCCATACTGTTGGTGGCGGCGAAAGCCTTGGAATCCTTGCCAACAAATACAATTGCGGTGTTAGCGACCTGAAGCGCTGGAACAAGCTGAAAAGCAACACCATCCATCCCGGGCAAAAACTAATCGTCGGAAAAATAGCAAGCCCATCAAAGGAAGGGGATCAATTTGTTTATTACGTGATTAAAGAAGGCGACACCCTCTGGGAAATTGCCAGGGAATATGAAGGAGTGAGTATTGATGACATCAAACAACTGAACGGCATCAGCAACAGCTACCGCTTAAAACCCGGACAGAAACTCAGGATCGCCGTGAAAGGATAAAGCGGTTGAAAATATTTTCCTATATTTAAGCGTTTTTGAAATCAGAATAAACATCATGATCAAACCCTGCAAAATGAAAAAAACAAGGCTTTCATCAAACGGATTCTTTTTGCTTATTATATTTCTTTTTTCAACGGCTTCCTGCGACTGGGAAGTGAGCGAAGGAGGTATCTCACACTCTAAGGGAGCCAGTTCCGAAATACTGGTGGTAACCGATAATAAAGAGCATTGGAAATCAAGTATAGGCGATACCATTATGAGCTTCTTCTATCAATACATCGAAGCCCTGCCCCAACCCGAACCCATGTTTAACCTGGTGAACATCCCGCAACAAGCCTTCAGTAAAATGTATAAATCACACAGGAGTATTTTCATTGTGGACATCGACAGCAGTTTTAAAAACCCGCTGATTGAAAGCAAAAAAGATCTTTGGGCCAAACCGCAACAGGTGATCAAAATTACAGCCCCGGACAAACAAAGTTTTTTCGAGGAATTCAATAAATACAAAGAATCCTTCCTGAAAAAATACATTGCCGTTGAGCATGAAAGAATACTGAATGCGTTTCGCTCAACTGAAAACAGCAAAGTGATCAACAAGCTACAAAAGAAATTCGGTTTTTATATGACCATTCCAGGTGGCTTTAAGGTGGCCAAATCAGCAAAAAACTTCATGTGGATCAAGAAGGAAACCTTAACCTACAGCCAGGGTTTGCTGATCCATTCCGAACCATATACCGACACCGGCCAATTCAACCCGGATTACATCATTAAAAGAAGAAACCTGATCACCAAAGCCTTTGTTCCCGGCCCGACCGACAGCTCCTGGATGAGCACTGATATGAAGTATGTTTTACCGGTTCACGAGGAAATGAACTTTAAAAAGATGTATGCAGTTGAAACCCGCGGACTGTGGATCGTGGAGAACGATTTTATGGGCGGACCATTTGTTTCCTACACCTTTGCCAAAGGCGACCGGATTTATACGGTAGAAGCCTATGTTTATGCCCCCGCCGAAGAAAAACGCGACTATATGCGGCAGATGGAAGCTGTGCTGCATAGCCTGAGGTTTGTTGAAGATCAGGGATAGGGCGGTGAATAGCCTTTGCAGGATTGTTCTTTTTAGCCGTAATAAAAGATTACAATTTCAGGATTGTTTTCGATAATAAGTTAAGAGTTTCCGACATGGTATTCTTTAAGGCCCAAAGGGCCGAAATCATTAGCACAGGGTGTAGCCCTGTGTTTCCCGCCGGCAGCAATTCTGAAGCCCCAAAGGGGCTGGATAAATTAAATCCTATCCCAACAGTTGATAACTTTTTAAAATTAAATCACTTTTCAAGGTTACCTTTTATCATAAAACGGAATTAACCTGTAAATTAACCAATCCCACAATACCTGTTTTTATGATTGCTGTGAAATCCCCATATCCGCAGAGAGAGAGAGAGAGAGAGAGATTTACTTATAATAAAAATTCCTTTCCAAAAAACAGTAACGTTTCACCTTTTTTTAAACTCCATAATAAAAACGCTTTCAAAAAATTTCTTAAACCAGGAAAGGAAGTAAAAACCAACACATTAAAACCAGGCCAATTTTCCAGCCTGTTCATTAATTTTAAACCAAACTTTTATAGTAAACCGAATCAAACAAAATCAAAATCAAAATGAAAACAAAAATCTTTCTTTTAGCTTTTCTGGTAATTTCTGTATGCGGGTTTTCACAAAACATAACCGATCAGAAAACATTTGACCAGAATGAACTGAGCATTATACAGGACCGCAGCTACGACAGGCTGATATACACGGATGCATCCTATGCCGTGCCGGTTGGTGCTCCCGAACTACCCACTTTCGTTTATCGCTATGTAATACCTTATGATATGAAGGTGGACGATATTACCATAAACAACATCTCCACCACTACGCTTGCCGGCACATACAATGTGTATCCCAAGCAACCTCCTTTGCTGATGGACAGCATACCGGATACAAGCTTCAAAGGGCCCGATCCGATCTATTACGAATTGACCGAGTATCCTGCACAAGTGGTAAACAAAGTGATGGAACCTTATCCCTTTGGGTATCACATCGTGGAGGTAAAAATATTCCCGGTCCAGTACAAACCGCTTGATCAATTACTTGTTTTTAACAATTCAATTGATTTTACAATAAACCTGGTACCAAACCCGGATGCTCCTCAAAAGCCGTACAGGCAAACCATTAAAAGCCACAACATGATTTGTGATATGCTTGCCGGGCAGGTTGAAAATCCTGACAGCATTTCAACCTCGGGTGGAGGCGCAATTAATCTGGTTGACAATGGCGTTGTTTCTCCGGGAGAAATTAATCCCCTGCCTTCCAATAGTGGTATTATTCCTGAGCACATCATAATAACGAGCGAAGCTTTGGCTGGCTCCTTCTCAGCCCTGGCTGAATGGAAGTGTAAGCTGGGTTATCCATCGGTTATCGTCACCAAGGAGCAAATCAGCCAGAATTATTTTGGAGTTGACGAGGCCGAACAAATAAGAAATTACCTTAAAGATGTACACCAACACTGGGGCCCCGGATTGTATATTTTATTGGGGGGTGATGTAGAAATAATACAGGAAAGAATGGTTTTGAATTATGGAGACGAAATACGCCCCTCTGACTTCTATTATGCCACAACAAGTGGCAACTGGAACCTGGATCGTGATGATGTTTTTGGAGAAGATGAAGATATTGATGATGAAGGGTATGACATTAGCCAGGTGTTTTTTGTCGGCAGAGCCCCGGTGAATACTGATAATGAAGTTGGCATTTTTATCAACAAACTCATTGGTTATGAGCAAATGTCTCAGTTGCAAGGGAGTGAACTGGAATACGTAAACAATTCACTTGAAGCATTAGCTTTTTTGTATCCTAGCCTAATAAATAATAAATTGCTCTCATATAATCCAATAAATTGTTTTATAAACATTTATAACCAGGAAGCATCCAACAACATTAACTTCTATTATTTAGCAGACAGGTTCGCTTGTGAAGAGGAATTGTTCGAATACAATCAATTTGAATATCAACTATGTGACGAGAATTGTCCTGATATTGAGCCGGTGAATGGAGACGAGCTTTCTTCTGAGAGTTTTGGTTTAACTTTGGATCAGGGAGTGATAAATTATCCTGGTCAATATTTTCATTTAGTCTATCATTTTGACCATTCAGGTCCCTGGTCACTTGGTACGTCAAATACGATGAAAAATGAGGCACTTAAGGTTGACAGGGTTAAAACTTTATCAAACGGAAATTACCAACAAGTGATCTTTTCCTCAGGCTGTAATTCTAATGAATTTCACAGGAATGATTGCATCGGGGAAGAATTCGTCTTGAATCCGAATGGTGGGAGTGTTTCATATATTGGAGGAACAAGTGCTGTACCATGTAATACATATAAAAAGGCAGGTGACTTCATTACAACATTATATAAGTATGATCGAACTAATGTACAAATCGGGAATGTAATTTCAGAATCCATATATACTGATTCTGAGATTGAGTTTGAGTTAAAAAAACTGTTTAGTCTTCTGGGAGACCCCTCTATGAAAATCTGGACCAATACGCCGGATCATATGGGTTCATTAGGGTTAACATGCGCCAGTAGCATTCCGATTGGTGAAAATCAAATGCAGATAACAGTTTCCAATCTGGAATATGGATGTAGGGGTATTGTTACAATCTACAAACACCAGGATGTTTATGCATACAGGGAAATAACCGGTAATGGGAATGCTATTACTGTGGATTTCACAATTTCTCCAAATACCGCAGGTAGTATGCATGTGACAGTTTCTGCATTTGAACACAAACCGGTCACGCAGTCGGTAACTGTAACTGATATCATTGATCCGTATCTTTATATTTCCGACCATGATTTATTTGGATGGAATTATTTAAAAGCCGGACATGAGCATAATCTTAAAATTGAATTGAGTAACTCAGGAGGTCAGGCAACCGCAGGTAATCTTAGCGCAGATATAGCAGCGCTGAGTCTTGAAGAGTCATTTGAGAATCAATGGCTGCCTGCTGGTTGGGACCAGGGAGAAGTAGTAAATATGGAGTGGACTCAACACCAATTGATTGATCCACCTGGCATAGAGGCTCCTTCTGGGTATAAATTTATCGGATGCAATACTTCCGATGGCCAAAATGGTGAGGGGCAAACGCTCACTACTCCATCGGTACCAATTACAACCGACGACTTTAGCATTTCATTTTATATGTATCATGATGATCAAACCCCTAATGACGAACTAGAGTTATGGTCAGGCACTTCTTACTTAGGTTCATTTTTGCGTAACGATGGTAGTATTGGATGGAAACATGAAGTACTACAGGTACCCGGTTTGGCCGGTAATGAAGCAAGCTTTAAATTTATTGCCAAGGGTTATGGGGGAAATGATATTTATATTGACCATGTTAAAATTGGTTCGGCATTCGTAAATCTAACATCATCAACATCTACTTATGATCAAATCCTAAGTGAAGGCACCGGCTGGAATCTAACTGATTTTACGCTCAATGCACACAACAATAGCCCACCGAATACTGATGTTATTTTTAAACTCACTGCGATAGATCAGGTCGATCAGTCCAGGTATCAAGATAATATTCATTTTGAAATTCATCCGCCCCAATTAGAAATGAATGCAAATTACATAACCTACACCAGTTTCCCCTCAAATCCAATGGACTCTGCCTATGGATCCAATCCTTTGAGTGGTGAAATAGTACATTTTCTTGTTGAGATCATCAACAATGGAAAAACCAAGATTGACTTTGATGATTCTCAAATGATTTTGGAGGATGCCACCCCCCCAGGCGAGGTATCATATATTGAGTCAATTGATTATACAAATGTATCTTTTCCAAGTGCTGACCCGAAATCAATATCTGTACCTAAAAATCCATTTGTAATAGAATTAAAACCGATACCTTATGATAATACAAGTATTAAAATGGACCTTACTCTTAAGGACGTAGATGGAACAGAATGGATTATTCCAATTGACTTATATCGTATACCCAGGATTCAGAGCGATCACATCTATACCTCATCTACGTTTAACCAAATCAAGCTAACATGGGACCAGCCCGGTTCTTCAAACGCTGGATATGTAATATACAGATATGAAGAAACTGACGGGGGTAGTGGAAACAACGAGCATCACTACATTGAGAACTATACCCGGCTTACAGATTTCATTCATAAGTATAATTACTACATTGATGAGGATGTAGATGCAGACAAAATATATTACTATAAAATTGCAGCAATAAAAAAAGGTGGTTTTAGTAATCCATATTGGGGAGCTTTTGGATATTGGACCAACGCCGTCAAGGCAAGCCTTCAACCCTACGAAAACGGCTGGCCTATCCACCTCAACAATAAAGAAGTCCTTGGTTGGACCAACAAGGGTGCCACTCAAACCTACGACATCGACAACAACGGCGATAAGGAAATCTTTCTGAGCCTGGGAGGCAATGATGAACATGGCTCCATCATCGGCCTGAACCATATCATTGAAGACGGATTAACATCGCATGAGGTTTACAATTCCGATCCGGATAATTACAACGGGTTCGTGGAGTTCGATTGTGATTACCTGTCGGATATTGCATTTGCCGAAATTGTGCCGGGAAACGATGAAATCGAGATCATCGCCAACACAAACGGAGGAGGAACAAGCAGCTCCGACCGCAGATCGGTATTTGTTCATTCACCGGGTGGCTTTGTGGCCGGTGAGGGGTACCCTCCCGTGTTGGAATGGCAGAAAGAAAACGCCGGCTTGTTCAGCAGGGGTGCGGTTATTGATAACATAGACGGCCTTGGTGG
Organism: Bacteroidales bacterium; assembly: GCA_021738625.1. Classification (GTDB taxonomy): domain Bacteria; phylum Bacteroidota; class Bacteroidia; order Bacteroidales; family JAIOZK01; genus JAIOZK01. The sequence goes on along the minus strand of JAIPBS010000056.1, from coordinate 603 downwards.
GGATGAAATCCTTGTGAAAAACGAATGGGGCGATCAGCTTTACATCCTGAACAATACCGCCCCAAATAATGAATTCCTGAATTTAAGCATACCTGAGGCAAAAGGAAACGGGATGCCGCTGATACTCGATCTGGACAATAACGGAAACAAAGAGTTCGTTTACGGATTTCGCGACTCGGATGACTTTGAGGGAGGGGTTTATGCCTATGATTATCTGGGTAACGATTTTTTTACTTATACCAATACCAGTGCAATACCCCATCATTTTGATTGCATCCCGGCCGCGTGCGACCTGAATAATGATGGTGAATATGAGATAATTCTTTTGTCATGGGTACCCGATAACAAAAAATATCACGTCTTTGCCCTCGATCGTCTTGGAAACGAAATTCAAAACTGGGGTTATGCAGGGCATATCATTGATGGAGATCGCAATATATATCCCGCCATCTCACTGGCCGATCTGGATGAAGACGGCAATATCGAAGTGCTTTTATTTACTGTTGGAAAACTTTATGCCTGGAAAAATGACGGAACTTCCTTTTGGCCGGGAATGGATTACGTTCCTATTGAAGGTGAACATGCCGACGGCCTGTGCCCATT
>JAIPBS010000013.1 GCA_021738625.1 Bacteroidales bacterium | reverse complement strand
GAACTAGTTGATAAATTTGGAGAACGCTATGAGAAATACCTATAAAAAATTAATTTTGCAGTGCACAGCCCTTCCGCCTATCGGCTCCAGGGCTGTGCACTGCAATGCAGAGGCTGACACACTTTTTTGAACACTCCCACCATTTGGAGATACAAACCGCCGCAACGGACAATCGACCCTTCCAATTGATCCATTGGGAAAGTGACCCGATCAATCCAGCCTGGTGGATTCAAATTCGCACCGCAGCACTACCAACTACCCACTACGAACTACCAACTACCTCCTCCTCATACTCACGAAATACACCCCGCTGAACACCAGCACGGCCGCGATGGCTTCGATATAGGTTAGTCCTTCCATGCCGAGGATGAGGGAAACGATGCCGGCCAGCACAGGCTGCAGATACATATACATGCTGGAAACCACCGGGCTGACAAATTTCAAAGAATAGTTGAAGAGCAGGTAAGCCAGGATGGTGGTGCCAATGATGACATAAAGCACCGACATCCAGATGTCGAATGGGAGGGAAGCCCAGCTTGCCTGACTGGCAGGGCCGATGCAAAACGGAAAAATGTAAACCAGTCCGAACAGGAAAACCCACTTCATCACGGTAAGCGGATGGTATTTGATCATCATGGGTTTGACCAGCACCAGGTAAAAGCCAAATGAGGAAGCATTGATAAACAACAGCAGGTTGCCCACAAAGTGTTCCGATTCAAATGATATGGCGCCTGAGCTCAATACGATCATGAAAGCCCCGCTCAGTCCCAGAGCAATGCCGATCACCTTGCTGCCCGTAACCTTTTCATGCAGCAGTATGGCCGAAAAGACCAGCACCACAATGGGAACGATCAGCATGATGAGGGAGGCGTTGATGGGCGTACTCAGGTTCAGTCCCTCGAAAAACAGGATTTGGTTGATGGCCACCCCGAACAATGCACAAATTGCCAGCCGGATCAGGTCCTTGCGTTTCACCTTTTCTTTGATCCACAATTGGTGCAACAGCCAAAAGAAAACCACGGCCCCCAAAACCCTGATCATGATAATGGCCCTCGGAGCCAGGTAGTCGGGCATGATGCCCTTGGCGATCACATAGTTGAGGCCGTATAGGATGTTGGCTCCCAGCAGTGCGCTGTGCGCTTTCAGGTTTGTGTTGCGGGTCAAGGTGTATTGTTTTGATTAAAAGGGAAGATCGTCCGGTTCCATGCCTTCGGGCATGATAGGATCTTCATGCGTGGGTGGGGGAGGATGCTCTTCCCCGCCTTCAACCACTTTGTCGATGCGCCAGGCCTCCAGGTTGGTAAAATAGGAAACCTTTTCGCCTTTTTCCCATTTGCGTCCGCGCAGGTTGAAACTGATTTTCAACTGATCGCCTGTATTGTAATTGTCGATCAGCTCGCAGCGGTCCTGCGTTAACTGGAATTTGATCAGGTTTACGAATTCATTCGAACCTACCATATCTTTAACTTCCATAACAAATTCCCTTTTCCTGAACTTGTCGCTGATCTCCTGTGTGTCCATCTTGTCATACAAAGTGCCTGTTAACTCGTAGCTCATAATCGTCTATAGATTTTTTATTTCCTTGAAAAATTGATACTTGATTTTGGATGCTGGCTGTTGGAAAAGCCGTTTTTACAGAGTTCCAAATTCCCATTTTCCATTTTCAAATTTCCGGTTTCCATTCCACAAAGGTACAATCCTTCCATAAAAGAATATCCCTTCAAAGAGAATATCCTATCAGCTTTTCAGTAAGGATTTCGTTGTTCGTTTTCCATCCAGCGCAGGAAAGCTTCGATGGCTTTGTCGCGTTGCATTTGAATGAAGGGGATTTTTCTTTTTTCAGGTTCGGTATTGCATTCGCGATAGATGTATGAATCGTCGAAATAGGCGCGGGTGGCGTCCTGCCGGGAGGCGGCATAATAAACCGCTGCCGGACGTGCCCAGTAAATGGCCCCCAGACACATGGGGCAGGGTTCGCAACTGGCGTAAATCTCGCAGCCCGCCAGCTGGTGGCTTTTTAAAGCCTCACAGGCCTTGCGTATGGCGACAATCTCGGCATGTGCTGTTGGGTCGTCATTGGCGGTTACCAGGTTTTTTCCTTCCGCAATGATCTTGCCGTTTTTAACCACTACCGCTCCGAAAGGCCCTCCATCTTCCGACAATACATTTTCTTTGGCCAACTCAATGGCACGCAGCATATATTTTTCCTTTTCTTCCATATTACAAACTCCATTTGCCTTTATGCGTCGGATGCTTCATGGCATCTTTCAGTAAAGATAAAAACTTTTTTCGGGGAATATCACGCGCACCCAGCGACCTGAGGTGCGGAGTATCCTGTTGTACGTCAATCAGACTGAAATCCATTTCTTTAGCTTTTTCAACCAAATGATATAAACAAACCTTTGAGGCGTCCGTCATATTGTAGAACATGCTTTCCCCGAAAAAGGCACCGCCCAGCGATACGCCATACAGTCCGCCGACCAGTTTTCCTTTGTACCAGGCTTCGATGGAGTGGGCATATCCGTTTTCATGCAGGCTGATATACGCTCTTTTCATTTCCTTTGTGATCCAGGTGTCGTCCTGTTCCTTTCTCGGTACGGAGGCACATCTTTCGATCACTTCCGCGAAAGCCGTATCCGCTTTTATTTCAAATATGTTCCTGTTCAGTTTGTTGTGCAGGCTTTTAGAAACTTTCATTTCACCCGGGAATAGGACCATCCTGGGATCGGGCGACCACCATATAACAGGCGAGCCTTTTGAATACCAGGGGAAGATGCCATTGGCATAAGCGAGTACCAGCCTTTTCTGCGACAGGTCGCCGCCTATGGCAAGCAAGCCGTCCTTTTCAGCAAGTTCAGGATGAGGAAAAACAAGCTCTTCTGTCAACTGATAAACAGGCATGAGGCAAAGTTAGGCCCGGGATTGAAATTGGCAAAGAAAATCCCAAATCAGAAACGAAAAAAAATCACAAGCACCAAATCACAAATTACAAATAAATTCCAATTATCGAATTTTCAATGACCAAAACCAGCCAGGCTGATCGTTACGTTTGAAATTTTGAATTTTGGTAATTGGAATTTATTTGAGTTTTGATGCTTGCACTGGTGCTTTAAGCTTATTTTGCCTTTATACTGCATCCAATCGCTTTTGTAAAATCCGGATCGGGATCTTCGCCATCCAGCAGCGCATCCACGGCGTCGGCCAGGTAGGTTTCCTGAACCGCCGAGGCATCCTTGTAGTTATCGTCTATGGCGCCGATGTATTTTACAATCAGGTCGCCCTTTTCCTTATTCAGCAGGAAAACGTGCGGCGTCCGCTTGGCTCCGTAAACCGGGTAAACTTTCTGATCTTCATCAAACAGATAGGGAAAAGTGAACCCCTTTTCTTTGGCCCTGATCTTCATTTTTTCAAAAGAATCTTCAGGATAAAGCTCCGGGTCGTTCGGGTTGACGGCGATCACCGGATAGCCTTTTTCCTTGTATTCTTTATCGAGGGCGATGATGCGGTCTTCCCAGGCCACTGCGTAGGGGCAATGGTTGCAGGTGAAGATCACGATGAAGCCTTTGGCCCCGGGATAATCTTCCAGGGAAACATAACTGCCGTCCACATTTTTTAATTTGAAATCGGTGGCTTTGTCGCCTACTTCGTAACCTCCGGCCGATGCCGAATAGCCTGCAAACAATGAAAATAAAAATATAACTGTGTTCTTCATGATTCTAGATTTTAGATTTAATAATTTCTTCCAGTTCTTCAAATTCAAAAGTTCTCTCATAAAAATCCCTGCCTTTGCTGTTGTAGATCACCGTGGCGGGGATGGCCCCGCTCCAGCTGCTGTCCACCTTGTTGATCCATGCATTGGCATTGGGATCGTCCAGTAAAACAACTTCCGCATGCACATTGTTCTCACGGATGAAAGGCTTTACCTGAGATTCGATATTTTCGGGAAAGTCGAGGCTGACCAGCAGGACCTTCACTTTTTGATCCCTGTAAAGGCTGTCCAGTTTGAGGAAGGCGGGCATTTCCTTCACGCAGGGTTTGCACCAGGTCGCCCAGAAATTGACCACGTAGGTGCTGTCGCTTTCTTTGTTCAAATAGGGTTCAAGTTGTTCGAAGTTTAAAACGGGGATGTTTTCATTCATCTTTTTTTCGGGAGTTGACCGGCATGACGACAGCAGTATAAATATGAGCATCGGCAAAATGATTGTCATGCTGCGCTTAGTTGCCGGTATTATTTTGTTTTTCAATACCATAATCAATGATTTATACAAATTTACGGTAGTAGGTTGTGAAAACACCGGCGGAAACTTGCTTTAACTATAATTTAACAGTGATATAGTCACCAACATATTAACTGTGGAAATGTATGCTGTTATGGATTGGCCTTGTCTTGTATTGCTTACAAAACAAGTATGGAATTATCGCGAGGGCCATGCGCTAAGCCATTCGCGAGTGAGCCGCTAATAGCTGTAATCAATGAAGTAGGGTTTGCTGGCGAACGGCTCGAATGGCGGGGATAATTTCATGCGTAGTTTTGTTGCAATGCAAGACGCAGCCTTGATCTTTTGGTACTTTTGGATCAAGCCAAAAGTACAATTAACAAACAATCTTTCAGTTTTACAATTTCTCCCCGCAATGATGACAATAATGTGCATTCTCATGATGCCCGGATTGGCCGCAATAACTGCAAACGATGCCGTTGGTATTGCTTTCCTTTTGCCGGGCCATTTCCACGGTAATGATCCCGGTAGGGACAGCAATGATTGAATAACCCATGATCATGATAACGGATGCCATGGCCTGCCCCCAGAATGTTTGCGGGGCAATATCACCATAGCCAACGGTGGTTAGGGTGACGATGGCCCAGTAAATGCTTTTGGGGATGCTGGAAAAACCGTTTTCAGGGCCTTCGATCAGGTACATCAAGGCGCCCATGATCACCACGATGCTGAGAACTGTGCTCAGAAAAACCAGGATCTTGTGCTTGCTCGATTTCAGGGATTCCATCAAATAGCCCGAAGCACCAATAAAGCGGTCCAGTTTAAGGATACGGAAAACGCGCAGCAAACGTAAAATCCGGATCACCAGCAGGAATTGCGTGCCGGCAACCAACAGGCTGATATAAGTGGGCGAGATGGCCAGGAAATCGATAATGCCGTAAAAACTGAAGATGTATTTCCACTTATGCCTGACACTGATGATTCGGAGAGTGTATTCGATGCTGAACAGAACAGTGAAAAACCATTCCGCAATATACAGCTCGGTACCGTATAGGATGTGGTATTTCTCAACACTGTCGAGAAAAACGACAAGTACGCTAAGGATGATGGAAATCAGAAGGATGATATCGAACAAACGGCCCAACCGGGTATTGGACCCGAAAATTACGATATGCAGTTTCCTTTTCCAGCTTTTCTCTTTAGGCATTTGATAAAATTACAAATTATTTCAAAACGGATTCATTGCTAAATCCGGGCAGTTGAAACAGGTAAAGGTTTGTGGGTAATGATTTTGTCCTCTGATAAAAGGATCAGAATCTTCCTTTCATCATTCTGAGAAACCGATCCTTTCTCCGTCTTGAAACAATCACCTCCGAGCCATCAACCATCACCACGGTGCCGCCTTCGCCCTTGATGTATTTTTCAACATATTTGATATTGATCAGGTGGGATTGATGAACCCTGACAAAATATTTCTCCGACAGGGTTTCGTCATATTCCTTCAAGGTTTTGGTGACCAGGATTTTTTCATTGTTCTTCAAATGAAACCAGGTATAGTTGCTTTCTGCCTTGCAGTGGATGATGTCATCGATATTCACAAAACGGAAGCCTTCCAGAGTCGGGAGGGCAATGCGGTTGAAATCGCTTCGGTTTTCCAGTAGCACCTTGATCTGCTTGGATAGCAATCCAATATTGTCGCTCATCCTTTTCACCTTGTCGATTGCCTGAATAAATGCCTGCGGATCGACAGGTTTGAGGATGTAATCGATTGCACTGTGCCGGATGGCTTGAATGGCATACTGCTCGTAAGCCGTTATAAAGATCACCTGAAAACTGAGCTTATTTAAACCGCCCAGCAGATCAAATGCGTTTCCGTCGCCCAGCTCAATATCCAGCAACAGAACATCGGGATTTTCATTCATGATCAGCTCCCTCCCCTCTGCAACAGAAGCAGCCTGCCCGCATATCCGTATTTCGGAGAAATGTTCATTGAGCAAGGTTTCAACAACTTGCCTACAGTCGTTTTCATCGTCTATTATAACCGCTTTCATCATAGTTGTAAAGATATGAAATTATTCCTTTTCGAACGGCAGGCTGATCTTCACCTGTGTACCGGCAGGATTCCCCTGCTCAGTTCTCAGGTCCTCGATGCTCAATTCCAGTTCCGCATTGTAAACGTTTTTTAATACCTCCAGGCGCTCCCTGATGATCTGCAGGGCCAACGAACGGTGATCCGCTTCCTGCAACTGCCGGGCTTTATCCCGTCCGATGCCATCATCCTTAACCTTACAATAGATCATCTGCGCATTCTTCCTGAATGAAATCTCAAGCGTTCCTTTTCCTTCCATATTTCGCAAACCGTGTTTTATGGCATTTTCCACAAAAGGTTGTATGAGCATAGGGGGGATGTACACAGCTTCAGCGTCAAGCCTTTCATCCACCTCAATTTCAAAATCAAACTTATTTTTCAGCCGGAGCTGTTCCAGTTCCATATATAATCTTAATGTATCAATTTCATCCTGTAAGGGAATGGTGGCTTCGCGGGAATTCATAAGGATATTTCTGATCAATTCGGCAAACTTCGACAAAAAGCTCATGGCAGCGATCTTATCGTCTATCGAAATATAATTTTGAACCGAGGAAAGAGAGTTGAAAATAAAATGGGGGTTCATTTGTGATCGCAGCAGGCGCTGTTCGGTTTCGATGGACCTTTTTTCCAGTTCCAGGGCTTTCTTTTCCAATTCGGATTGGCGTTGTTTCTGTTTTGACCGGTAGCGGTTAAACAGGATGACAAACAGAAGGAAGATGATCAAAGCCAAAGCAGTGATGCCACCGATGATGATCCATTGCGTCCTGATGTCGGATTGCTGTTGTTCAATCAACAAAGACTGTTCAGCGATTTCCTTCTCCTTTTTGGCGGTTTCGTATTTGATCTGCATCTCTTTCGAAACCGAGGCAAGTTCCTTTTGGAAAGTGGTGTCAACAAAACCAAGAATGGCTTTTTGGTGTTCATAAGCATTTTTAAAGTTACCGGTTGCAGCGTAATATTCAGCCAGGAATCTTTTGGCATCGATTATTTTTGGGGTCCAGTTATTTTTTTTTGCCAGTTCAAGACTTTTTAGAAAATAGGGATAGGCAGAATCGTATTTCTGCAATAAATAGTAAGCCTGACCAATTTTCAGATTGATAAAAGAGATGTCTTTTCCATCAGGGTTTTCATCTTTATGATACAGATCCAAAGCCACTTTGCAATATTCCAGCATATTGTTGTAATCGCCTTTTTTCCTGCTCACAATACCCATGTCTTCTGTGGCTTTGGCCGCCTTTTGCCTGACGCCCTTTTCAAGGGACAGTTCATAAACCCGGTTGAAGTATACCAGGGCGCTGTCGTACTCGCCCATCTCACTAAACGCCCTTCCCACATTGCCAAGGTAAACATAGAGGTAATCGCTGTAACCATATTCCACAAGTTTTTGAATGGTTTCTTTATAATATTTCAGGGCAGCTTCATGGTCTTCAATTTCAAAATAAGCAACTCCGATTGCGTTCAAAAGACCGATATGTGATTTTTTGATTTCATCACTGGCGGTATCGCTTGCTATGCTATCCAAAACATCCAGGGATTGTTTAAAATAATCAAGTGCTTTCTCGTAATCAGCAAAATTTACCAACTCAATTGTACCCTGCAAAAGCCTGATTCTCGAATAAACATATAAATCATTTAATTTAAGATTATACTGATCGGCCAGTCTAAAGTTTTCCAAAGCCTTATCAATATCTCCTGTATACTGCCTGTAAACTTCTCCCAATTCCAGATAGCCGTATACTTTTGACCTCAAGAGATCTTTTTCATCAGCCAGATCAATGGCCTTTTTATAATAAAGAATGCTACTGTCTGCTGATATCTTTTTATACTTATAGCCCAATTGTAAAAGGGCACTGACTTTATCTTCATCAGGCATCTCTGACAATGAATCCTTTAAACTATCCAGCTGGTTGGGTTGTGCATAAGCCCATCCTGTCGACAAAAAGAAGCAAAGCAATAAAGTGCGGATTCTCATATGCGTAGGTTTATGTTGCGATTAAAGCAAAAATAAAAAACTCTTTCATATAATGGGCCGGTATGTCTAAAAGTAAAAAAAAATACATACCATTTAATAAATAACCATAGCCAATTTACATGAATACCCTTCCGAATTCTTTATGCTGCTTGATGCACCTTAATAGAAGATTTAGTTTTAGCAACCAATAAATCGAAAAAATCAAATTTTACTTGGCATGATAAAGAAGAACATATTTACCGTATTGATCATTTTGGGCATGGGTTGTTTCCCGGCCTTTTCCCAGGTAGCCGTAAACAACAACGGCAACGATCCCGATGCTTCCGCAATGCTGGATGTACAATCTACTGAAAAAGGTATGCTGGTGCCGAGGATGAGCTCATCTGAACGAACCCTCATCGCCAACCCGGCTACAGGCTTGCTTGTATTTGATACCGGCACCGGTAGTTTCTGGTTTTATGACGGTAGCTCCTGGCAGGAAATAAGACAGGGGGCGTCATTGTGGAGTCGATCCGGTACAAACACTCTTCTTGAGAATAGTGGAGATAACCTGGGATTAGGTACCTCGACACCCGAGGAAAAATTGCATGTGAGTTACGGCAACATTAAAATTACAGGAGACGATGAAAATCTGCTTTCCCTGATTTGGGATGATGAAAATTCAGAAGAAGAGTTTTCCATTGTGGGCTATGAAGAGTTGACATTCAGAACAAATGGCAATGAGCGACTTACCATTGAAACTGACGGCAAGATAGGAATTGGCACCACAGCTCCGGGTGCGCTGTTGGAAGTGAAGGGGGCTATATGGCAAAGTGGTCTCGGAAATTCCGTTTTTTTTGGATCCCACGCTGGGGAGAATGATGATCTGTCTGACAACCGGAATGTGTTTATCGGAACTTCGGCAGGCCAGAGCAATACCACGGGAAATCGAAACACGGCTATAGGATACTATGCCATGTATAATAATGTTGATGGCGAGCAAAATGCTGCCTTTGGTTTCCAGGCATTGAGAAACAATACAACCGGATACCGGAATACTGCGATGGGTTTCACTACATTAAACAATAACACCACGGGTACCAATAACACCGCTTATGGTTATGATGCCTTATTGTTTAACAGCACAGGTGCCCTTAACACAGCCACAGGCTCAGAGGCGCTATATGCAAACAATACCGGAAACGGGAATTTCGCCGGAGGATATAAAGCCTTGAGATCCAACTCAACCGGTAGCAACAATGTTGCAGTTGGAAGTAAAGCCCTGTATTCTAATACAGTTAAAAGCGACCTGGTCGCTGTCGGGGATTCTTCTTTATACAGCAACGGGCAGGGGGCAACCGAAGCCTATCATGCTACCTACAATACGGCCGTTGGATCAAAAACACTGTTTTCAAATACAACCGGTTATTATAATACAGCCAACGGATACAGGTCACTATATACAAATGATGAAGGAAAACACAATACGGCAAGCGGCACCATGGCGCTGAACTTAAACACAAGCGGTAGTTACAATACTGCAATCGGATCGTTGGCCCTGGAAGATAACTTGAACGGAAACTACAATGTTGCCCTGGGATACAGGGCGTCAAAATACAATAGCTCAGGGAGTGGAAATGTAGGCGTCGGTTATCGCAGCAACTTGTACAATGAAGAGGGCAACTACAATACCATGATTGGTTACGAAGCAGGTGCAGGATCGTCCTTACATAATAAGTCAGGTAATGTGTTTATCGGGTATCAATCCGGAAGAAATGAAACAGGAAACAATAAACTTTATATTGAAAACTCCAGCAGTTCCGACCCTTTAATTTACGGTGAGTTTGATAATGATGAAGTTAAAGTGAATGGCAAACTGGAAGTGAGTACTACTACAGATGGTTTTCTGCCTCCCCGTTTAACATCCACACAAATTGGTAACTTAAGTTCCCCCGAAGAAGGATTGATGGTATACAACCTCAGCATTCATGCATTGGTGGTTTTCAATGGTTCATCCTGGGAACAGGTACAAAACAAAGACGGGCAAAGCTGTGCCGACTTTACTTATGAAGGCCAGACGTATAGCACAGTTATCATTGGCACCCAATGTTGGATGGCTGAAAACCTGAATGTGGGAACACGGATAGATGGCACTTCAGGACAGACAAATAACGGTATCATTGAAAAGTATTGCTATGATGATGAACAGGATAGCTGTGATGTTTATGGTGGACTTTATCAGTGGGATGAGATGATGCAGTATACATCAGCTCAGGGTACCCAGGGCATTTGCCCCTCGGGGTGGCATATCCCTACCGATGAAGAATGGAAAAGACTGGAAGGTCATGTGGACAGTCAATATGGGATAGGGGATCCGGAATGGGATAATGGAGGATACCGTGGATTTGATGCAGGTGAAAAATTGAAAAGCACAAATGGCTGGCATTCAGGCGGAAATGGTTCTGACGCCTATGGTTTCGCGGCCCTTCCGGGCGGTTGGCGCAGATTTGATGGGTTAATCATCTACGTAGAGTACTACGCCAGCTTTTGGTCCTCTACAGGAAGTGGTGGAGGTGCCTACAACCGCTTCCTGAATTATGACAACGATGAAGTCTACCGTGAAAACTACGATCAGGAGTACGGTTTTTCAGTTCGTTGCTTGAAGGATTAGGATTTGAAATTTGAAATTTAACAGATCCGCCGGCAGGCGAATTAAAAAAAAATTTAAACAAACGAAATTGGATAGAAACTTAAATAATGAAAAAGATCATCTTTACTATAGCATTGTTAATTGGCGGAACCGGTTTGTTTGCCCAGGTAGCCATAAATAAAGACGGCAGCGAACCCGATGCATCCGCCATGCTGGATGTACAATCCACTGAAAAAGGCATGCTGGTGCCGCGGATGACCGAAGCCGAGCGGGATGCCATCAGCGATCCGGCAAAAGGCCTGCTGATCTTTTGTACGGATGACAACAACTTTTATATGAACAAAGGAACGGCAGGCACTCCCGACTGGCAGGTGATGAGCAGCCAGTGGGTTAGCAACGGAAGTAAGGTTTACTATAACGATGGAAATGTCGGGATAGGATTAAATAATCCTGAAGAGAAATTACATATCAATTACGGTAATATTAAGATTACCGGAGATGATGAATACCTCCTTTCACTGATCTGGGATGATGAAAATTCAGAAGAAGAGTTTTCCATTGTTGGGTATGAAGATTTAACACTTAGAACCAATGGAACCGAAAGGCTTACCATCGAACCCAATGGTGAAGTTGGAATTGGAACTACCGCCCCGGGCGCCAAACTGGATGTTGCCGGGCGTATCTCCCAGACTTCAACCGGTAATTCGGTATTTCTTGGTATTGATGCAGGCCTGAATGATGACCTTAGCGACAACCGGAATGTTTTTATCGGATCAGGATCAGGCCTAACCAATACCATAGGCGACAGAAATACTGCCGTTGGTTATTATGCTATGAATGCTAATCTTGATGGTATTCAAAACACCGCCATCGGTTTTCAAGCACTAAAAGCAAATGTGGATGGCCAGCGTAATACGGCACTTGGATTTACTTCTCTTAACACCAATGTTAGTGGAAGTAACAATACAGCAATTGGATATGATGCATTATTAAGCAATACCGCCAGTAAAAACACAGCTTTAGGATCACAGGCTTTATACGCTAATTCCACCGGCAGTGGTAACACGGGTGTTGGCTACCGGGCCAACCTCTATAATCAAACAGGGAACAACAATACAATGCTGGGATACGAAGCCGGCGCCGGAAGTTCATTACACAATAAGTCAGGCAATGTGTTTATCGGATACCAGACCGGAAAAAATGAAACGGGCAGTAACAAACTCTATGTTGACAATTCTGATACAGCAAACCCATTGATATATGGAGAGTTTGATAATAACGAGCTGAGTGTTAACGGGAAGCTTGAAATCAATACTACTACGAGCGGACTGTTACCTCCGCGACTAACAATGACTCAAATGAAATCAATAGACAATCCTCAAAGTGGCCTGATTGTTTTTAATACTACACTCAACGTTTTAATGATTTACAATGGGGCAAACTGGAAACAAATCGCAAACAATGATGGTGATCCCTGTGGTGATTTCACTTATGAGGGACAAACATATAGTACTGTTATAATTGGTGATCAGTGCTGGATGGCAGAGAACCTGAATATAGGTACGCAAATTAACCATGATGAAGATCAAACCGACAACGGAATAATTGAAAAGTATTGCCAATATGATAACGCCGACCAGTGCGAAATTTACGGGGGGTTGTATTTATGGCATGAACTTATGCAATATGTTACCGACTCAGCAGCCCAGGGTATTTGTCCTGAGGGTTGGCACATTCCTACTGATCATGAATGGACTCAATTAACGGGTTATGTTTCGCCAGATGCAGGCAAGAAACTTAAATCTGATGAATACTGGTATGAAGAAGGAAATGGTACTGATGATTTTGGTTTTACTTCATTACCGGTGGGTTACGTTAAAACAAGTGGGTTCATGGAATGGGAAAAATCGGCAAATTTCTGGACTTCAACATATCAATATAGTGCGGCATATGAAAGAAGAATGTATTATGATTCTGATATGGTTCATAGATATGATGGTGGTTGGAGCATGGACCTGGCTTATTCTATTCGTTGCATAAAGGATTAAGTGAAGTGTTAATTTCATAGTTTTTAGACTTTGTTATTTCTCTAAAAGCAATTTTTACTAAATTTAACAACTCAAAACAACATTTTTAAATCCCAAATTGACATGAAAAAAACACTGTTCACTTTCATCTTTTTTGTTTCAATTTCAATACTTTATGCCCAGGTAGCCATAAATAATGATGGCAGTTCACCCGATGCCTCCGCAGTGCTGGATGTCCAATCCACAGAAAAAGGCATGTTGGTGCCGAGGATGAACACTGCGCAAAGAACAGCTATTTCAAATCCGGCAACAGGCTTATTTGTTTACGACAGTGAAACCCTCAGTTTCTGGTTCTTTAACGGAAATGGCTGGCAGGAGATTAAAAAAGGGGAAGAACTGTGGACTAAATCAAGCACAAATACCATCCTGGAAAATAACGGGGATAATGTGGGCATAGGTACAGTTACACCTGATGAAAAACTGCATGTAAACTATGGTAATATCAAAATCACCGGAGATGATCAGAACCTGCTTTCCATCATAATGGAAGATGAAAACTCAGGGAATGAATATTCCATATCAGCTTATGAAGAAATAAGACTCAACACCAATAGCACGGCCCGCCTCACCATTGAGACGGACGGAAGAATTGGCATTGGGACGACCAATCCGGCATCTTCGGCTATCCTTGAAATCTCTTCAACCAACCAGGGCATGCTGCCTCCGCGTATGTCAACCAACCAAATGAACTCAATTTCATCGCCAACAGCAGGATTGCTGGTGTTCAACACAACAGTGAACATGCTTTTCTGCTATAATGGTGAATCCTGGAAACCAACCATGAATAACGATGGTATGTCATGCGGCACAATTTCATATGGTGGGCAAAGCTACAATACGGTGATTATCGGAACGCAATGCTGGCTGGCTGAAAACCTAAATATTGGAACTCGGGTTGACGGAGAATATGAACAGACAGATAATGGTAATATTGAAAAATATTGTTACGATAATCTTGAATCGAATTGTGATACCTATGGAGGTTTGTATCAATGGGATGAAATGATGCAGTATACGACAGAGGAAGGAACTCAGGGAATTTGCCCAATGGGCTGGCATTTGCCCGATGATGAGGAATGGAAAACGCTTGAGGGTTATGTGGACAGTAAGTATAAAGTTGGCGACGGGGAATGGGACAATACCCTTTACCGCGGATTTGATGTCGGTCTGAATTTGAAATCAGAAAATATCTGGGCTTCCGGAGGCTATGGTGACGATCTTTATGATTTTTCTGCAGAACCTGGTGGATTGCGTGTAACCGGAGGAATTGGCGTGACTTTCTCAGAAATACAAGCAGCTGGCCTTTTTTGGACTTCAAGCACATTCGATGCTGATAATGCATGGCGAAGATTGCTTGGCTGGTCAAGTGATCAAGTCAGCCGGCTTGAAACAGATAAAGAGAAGGGATTTTCGGTTCGTTGTATTAAAGATTAGAAAATAACCTAAATCATGGGTCTTGCAATTCATATTAAAAGCATTATGATATTACGCATGGGTTCTATCAGACCGCTTCTTTCCATCCCCCTTACCATTGGCGCTTTGGTTGCTTCTAACCGCGCCGGTGGTTTTTTATTGACGTTTGAAAGCCATTTCTTCCGTAAACAAATTTATATTCATATATTTAACCTCTGGTTGAACCACCATGAAACGGAGCTGGTTCATTATGTTCACCAAAAAAAATTAATCTTATGGAAAAAGCAGCAACAATACGGGGTTTTATTCTTGCAATTCTAATGTTTTTTTTACTGTCTTCTGATTCACTTGCTCAGGGAATTTCAGTCAACATCGATGGCAGTTCACCCGATGCCTCCGCCATGCTGGATGTCCAATCCACAGAAAAAGGTGTGTTGGTGCCGAGGATGAGTTCTTCAGAAAGAACAGGAATATCAAACCCGGCAACAGGATTGCTGGTTTACGACAATGAAACCCGCAGTTTCTGGTTCTTTAACGGAAATGGCTGGCAGGAGATTAAAAAAGGGGAAGAACTCTGGTCTACATCAGGTACTAATACCATACTGGAAAATAATGGGAATGTAGGCATTGGAACGGCCACACCCGATGAGAAACTGCATATTAACTATGGTAATATCAAAATAACAGGAGATGATCAGAACCTGCTTTCCATCATCATGGAAGATGAAAACTCAGGGAATGAATACTCCATATCAGCTTATGAAGAAATAAGACTCAACACCAATAGCACGGCCCGCCTCACCATTGAGACGGACGGAAGGGTTGGCATTGGAACAACAGCGCCTGAAAACTCTGCCCTGCTTGATGTGCGTTCAACCAACAAAGGTGTATTGTTTCCGCGGCTTACTGAAAACCAAATTGATTCAATAAGTGATCCGGTAGATGGATTGATCGTTTACAATACAGACGATCACAGTCTATATATCTTCAACTCGTATTACTATGATTGGAAACAACTGGACTTCGGATCGGGTACGATTGGAACCCCCTTTAGTTGCGGAGATTCGGTGACTGATATCAGAGATCAGCAAAAATATGCCACCGTATCTATAAGTGGGCTGTGTTGGTTGGCACAAAATATTAATGTCGGAACAAGAATAGACAGCAGTGTTATGCAAACAGATAATAATGTTATTGAGAAGTATTGTTATCGTGACGTGGAAGATAGTTGCAATACATATGGTGGCTTATATCAATGGAATGAAATGATGCAATATTCAATGACCGAAGGTTCCCAGGGCATTTGTCCGCTCGGATGGCACATTCCTTCCCATGATGAATTTACTGATTTGGTTAGCGCGCTTGGTGGTTCTTCTGTAGCCGGTGGTAAGATGAAAACGACAGGTACGATAGAAGCGGGAACCGGTCTGTGGTATGATCCCAATACCGATGCCACAAACATTAGCGGTTTTAGCACGCTGCCTGGCGGTTCTATGTCTGTAGGAGGTCCATACCAAAACCTGGGATATCGTGCTTCATTCTGGCATTATAATACATTGGGGATTACCATGAAATTGAACTTTTGGATAAGTTATGACAGTGGTGAAACCGGAGGCTATCTTACCCCGGAAACAGATGCGCTTAGCATTAGATGCGTCAAAAATGAATAGTTGTTTTTGAAATAAGGCTAAAACCCTTCAAACACCCCCAGCCCAAACAAAGCATAGTCATATTTAACGGGATCGCAGGCGTCAAGCTTTCTGAGGTTTGCGGTTAGTTCCTCAACTGCTTTCCAGTCGTTTTGCTTTCTGCTGAGCAGGCCCAGTTTGCGGGCTACCCGGCCTGAGTGGACGTCCAGCGGGCAGAAAAGTTCCGATGGGCGGATTTGGTTCCAGAGGCCAAAATCCACTCCCTGCTTATCTTTCCTTACCATCCACCGCAAAAACATATTGATCCTTTTGGCGGAGGACCCGGCGGTGGGGTTGGCCACATGCTTTTCGGTGCGGGCAGGGTGGGGGAGCTCAAAAAAGACTTTCCTGAAATTGAGGATGGCTTTCTTTACATTATTGCCTTTAAAACAGTTTTCAAGTCCGTTATGGTTTTGATAGATGTTTTGCAAAGAGGTGAGAAAATAAACGCAGTCGATTCCATTGAAGGTGCGGTGAACAAAGGTGGTGAATTTGATCTTTTCGGGGGCTGTTGAGTTCAGGATGAAATCATGCGGCTCAAATTCCATTCTTTCCAGCATAGACAGTGCATTTCTGATGATGGTTTTACGCTGTCCCCAGGCAATGGTGGCCGTGAGAAAACCGGCAACCTCAAAGTCTTCCTTTTTTTTGAACTGATGCGGAACACTCACAGGATCGCATTCAATAAACTCAGGCCGGTTGTATTGCCGGTACTTGAACTCCAGGAAGTCCTTCAGGTTCTTGTTTGAGAAATGATTGTTCATTGTTAAAATAAAAACGGGGAATTGTGATTTTATTATTGGAAGGTAGCCACGAATGCACGAATAAGTCTTTTACAGGAATTACACGAATTATTTTTTGTAAGAATAATCGTTGCAGGAAGGCCGGTTAATCAGTCGGCTAACAAATAAAATTTATCACTACTATCCGGTTAAACGCAACGGGATTCCTCGCTTCGCTCGGAATGACCTGCTATTTGGGAGATACAAAGGGGGTTGGGGGTAGTACAGCGGCAAAGCCGCCGTACTACCCCCAACCCCCTTCCAAGCCTCTGAAAACACTGTCATTCCGAAGCGAGGAATCTCCCCAAATTTACCCGGACAGTAGTGAAAATTTATTTTGTGTTTTCGTGTCTAAACTATTTGTGTAATTGCCACTCCCTTTTATTCGTGCATTCGAGGCTAAAATCAGAGTGCGTTTAGCAAATGCAACTTCCCGTGTCCTTCACCCAGGCTATTCGCAAAATCGTAAAAGGCTCCCACGATGGCAAGCTCGCCTTTTTTAACCTGTTCCGAATACTTGGCCTGCGCCACCTGCACCTGGTAATTGATGTTTTTCCTGATCCTTTCGATGATGCCCATATCTTCCGTTTCATTCAAAAAAGCGGGGTGCAGATTATTGAGTTCTCTTTGGATGGTTCTGGGTTCTTTATCAAAACCGGCAGCGTAGGCTTTAATGGCGCCGCAATCTGCATGACCCAGGATCAGCAGCACAGGGGTTTTCAAATGAAGAATGCCGTAATCCAGGCTGCCCTCCGAATTGGATACCTGGTTGCCGATGTTTTGAATGCTGAAAATTTTGTTGACCGGATCGGGTAAAATGGTCGTTGGTTGCACCCTTGAATCGGAGCAGGTTAGCAAGGTGATCAAAGGTGATTGTGCACCGGCATGATTTTTAAAATAATCAGCCTGTTTGTTTTCAAGAAAGGTTTGGTTCCCTTTTCGGATCATAGCGATTACATCAGATGGTATCATAATTGCCAAATTTGGATTCATACAAAAATAACTTTTCTTTAATGAATATTTTGTTGCAACTGCTGAAAGATCATATGTTGAAAGCTGTGGAATTTCTTCCACGAAATATTTTGATTTGAGCTTTCCGACGCTAGCGTCAACATTGCTCAAAGCATCTGTCGGCAGGCGCTTATCTAAGTATGAGATTTCCGGCAATAACAAACCAAACAAATTGGAATGCTTTTCTCACAACATAGAGAAAACCAAAAACAAAGAGACATGGATTTTTACAGCGCATTGATTTCATTTCTAATTGCTCTAATCATCACGGTGATTTTCTTCTACGGCTTCAGGAGCAGAGGCCCCTGGGGAAACTTTTGGACCTTTTTCCTGGTGATGTTCCTGGTGATCTGGGCGGGAGCACTCTGGCTGACGCCCATTGGACCGACCTGGCTTGATGTGGCCTGGGTTCCCATCATTATTCTGGGAATCGTACTCGCTATTATTATGGCCGCATCCACCCCACCCGAACGACCCACACGCATTGTGGTGAACGAGCCCGAGCCGGAACCCGAAAGAGAACCGGCTATTGTGGGTATGTTTTTCTGGGTCAGCATTATTGTGCTGGCAGCGGTTATAATTTATGGTATTGCAGCATATTAAAAAAATAAATGGAGGAAATGATGAACTACATGAAAACAATGAAAAATATCTTCAAAACAGTTTTTATCTTACTGCTAGCCCTTGGCGCAACCGGCGCAATGGCGCAAGAGGAAGAGAAGATCTCCGATGAAAGGATCACCACTGCCGTGGAAACCGAATTGATCATCCGGGATGATGTCCCTTCATATATGATCGATGTTTCCACATATGAAGGCGTAGTCACCCTTGCAGGCAGCGTGCCCAATATATTGGCGAAAGACAGAGCCGCAGCAATTGCACGCACCATAAAAGGCGTGCGTGCGGTTGTGAATGAAATCGACGTTCGGACGCCGGATGTTGAGGATGATGAATTGAAAGAGCAGGTAAAAGAAGCACTGCTGAACGATCCTGCAACAGATTCGTACGAAGTTGATGTGGAAGCCAATAACGGGGTGATCGATTTATTTGGCAAAGTGGAATCCTGGCATGAGAAACAGCTGGCCGAAGACGTTGTCAAACAAGTTAAAGGCGTCACAGCTGTTGAAAACAACATTGCGTTTGAATACACTGTCAACCGACCCGATCCGGAAATCAAAAAGGGAGTGATCCGTGCACTCGATAACAGCATCATGGTGGATAACTCCCTGATTGATGTAAGCGTTAAAAACGGTGTGGTTGAACTTGACGGCATAGTCGGAAGCGCTGCTGAAAAATATGAGGCGGCAGTTATTGCCCATACAACAGGAGTTGAAAATGTTGACACTACCGATTTAAAAGTGAGATACTGGGCCAGAAATCCCAATCTGAGAAAAGACAAATATTCAGAAAAATCGGATGAAGCTATTGAAGAAGCGGTGAAAGATGCTTTCTGGTATGATCCACGGGTGAATTCCTTCGATATCAAAGTTATTGTTAAAGATGCAAATGTCACCCTAAAGGGTACGGTCGATAACCTGAAAGCAAAACGTGCAGCCAAGCGAACAGCAAGAAATGTAGTGGGCGTTACAATGGTGACCAATCTGATCAAAGTCAGGCCTGAGGTACCTGCCGATGTGGAACTAATCAACGATGTATCGCATGCCTTGTTGATGGATCCCTATGTTGAGCGTTTCGAAATTGATGTGGACGCCGTTAACGGAATTGTTTACCTGGATGGAGAGGTGGACAGTTATTTTGAAAAGTCACAGGCCGAGGATATTACAAGCAGGGTTTATGGTGTGGTTGACGTGAAAAACTATCTGAATGTAAGAGACGCTTACACCATGCAAAACCGGGATTACTATTATGATTATTACAACTGGAATACTACCTATCCGAAAGATTATGGCATTACCCTTTATTCGCATCCCGTAAGTGACGATGAAATAAAGGCATCCATTGAGAACCAGTTCTGGTGGTCGCCTTTCATTAATGAAGATGATATCAAGATAACGGTAGATCAGGGGGTGGCTACGCTATCCGGCGAGGTTGAGACCATCGCCGAGCGTGAAATGGCTGTGCAGAATGCATACGAAGGCGGCGCCAGTGTGGTGATCAACAACATTGAAATCTATTGATCAAATTCCCGTTTGATGCAATAAAAAAAACCCGCCCTGGCTTTCGAAATCGGGCGGGTTTTTCTTCTGCCTGAATATTGGGACTAATTCAACTTGTGTACTTCTTCAAGATTGTCGAGGCCTTTTTTAATGGCTTCCTCATTTAAAGGGATCAGTTTGTGATACCTTTCGGGAAGCGATTTTTTAAGGCCTTCCACCACTTTATCGTATTCGAGGATGGGGCGCATTTTTAAATAGGCACCCAGCACCACCATATTAAACACCTTGGTGTTTCCCATCTGGGAAGCCAGTTTGGCGCCGGTGATCCTGAATATATTGATGTCTTTTCTTTCGGGATGACGGCTGATGCCGTTTGGATCATAAAGCAGAAAGCCGCCCGGTTTTACGGCGCTCTCAAACTTATCCATCGATTGCTGGTTGAGGATGATGGCGGTATCGAACTCGTTCAGGATGGGTGAACTAACCCTTTCATCGCTGACAATCACCGTAACATTGGCCGTGCCACCACGCATCTCAGGGCCGTATGAAGGCATCCAGGAAACTTCCTGTCCCTGCATGATCCCTGAATAGGAAAGTATCTTACCCATAGAAAGAACACCCTGTCCGCCAAATCCTGCAATAATAATTTCTTCAGTCATATCTGTTCTGGATTTTACCGTTATTATTCTTTATTGACTTTTTCACCATCCAACTTGATGTCGCCCAAAGGATAAAATGGGAACATGTTTTCCACCATCCAGTTGTTGGCGTCAACCGGCGACATTTTCCAACCTGAGTTGCAATTGGAAACGATTTCCACGAAATTCAGGCCGCCTTTGTTTTCCATTTGGTTTTTAAAAGCGGTTTTGATGGCTCTCTTTGTTTTTCTCACGTTGGCCGGTGTATGCACTGCCTGCCTTGTCACATAATAGGTGCCGGGCAATTCGGCAACCAGTTCCGTTATTTTGAGCGGGTTGCCCATCAGTTTCACATCACGTCCGTAGGGGGAAGTGCTTGATTTCATACCGGGCAGGGTAGTGGGAGCCATTTGCCCGCCGGTCATACCATAAATGCCGTTGTTGATAAACACGATCAAAAAGTTTTCGCCGCGATTACAGGCATGAATGGTTTCAGCGGTTCCAATGGCAGCCAGGTCGCCGTCGCCCTGGTAGGTAAAAATCATTTTGTCGGGCCAGGTTCTTTTGATGCCCGTGGCAAGTGCGGGAGCTCGTCCATGAGCGGCCTGCTGCATGTCGATGTTCATAAATTCGTAAGCAAGTACCGAACATCCAACCGGTGCAATTCCGATGGTGTCTTCGGTCATGTCCATTTCCTCAACCACCTCCATGATGATACGGTGCGCGGTGCCATGACCGCAACCCGGACAATAGCTAAGCGTTTTATCCGTCATCAAGTCTGTTTTCTTATAGACCAGGTTTTCGTCGGATATAATATCTGTAGTAGTTATATTTTCTTCTTTCATGCTAACCTCCGATAATTTTTTGTTCAAGTGCTTCAACGATCTCAGCAGGCGTAAAAATAATTCCTCCCATACGGCCGTAGTGTTTAACAGGTATTTTCCCTTCAACTGCCAGACGTACGTCTTCAATCATTTGTCCTGCACTCAGTTCAAGTGTGAGTATGCCTTTAAGCTGCGCGATCATCTGCTGAATTTTCTTTTCGGGGAATGGGAACAATGTAATCGGCCTGAGTAAGCCAACCTTATGTCCTCTTTCGCATGCGATCTTAACGGCTTTCTGTGCAATTCGGGAACTGGATCCGTATGCGATGAAAAGATATTCTGCGTCGTCGCACTGAAATTCTTCGAAGCGTACTTCCTTTTCAATGATCTCCCTGTATTTGGCCTGAAGTTTTTGATTGTGTTTTTCCTGACTTGAGGGGTCCAGGTCGAGAGAAGTAATGATGTTTCGCTCCCTTCCTTTCTTTCCCGTTGTGGCCCAGGAGCTCTTTTCTACGATCTCCTCTTCGGTCCAGCGTGGGACGGCATCGTTTAACTCCACTTTTTCCATCATCTGCCCGATCACGCCATCGGAAAGAAGCATTACAGGTGTTTTGTATTTAAAGGCCAGATCAAATCCGGTTTGAACAAAATCAGCCATTTCCTGCACCGAGGCAGGCGCCAGCACGATCATCTTGTAATCACCATGGCCTCCGCCTTTCACTGCCTGAAAGTAATCCGCCTGTGAAGGCTGTATGGTTCCCAGGCCTGGGCCTCCGCGTACTACGTTCAAAACAACACAGGGAAGCTCCGCTCCCGCCATATAAGAAATACCTTCCATCTTGAGGCTAATACCGGGGCTGGAAGAAGAGGTCATGACCTTCTTCCCTGATCCGGCAGCGCCATATACCATATTGATGGCTGCGATCTCACTCTCCGCTTGTAAAACGACCATACCCGTGCGTTCTTCGGGTTTTTCAGCGGTAAGATATTCGATCACCTCCGATTGCGGGGTGATCGGGTAGCCGAAATAGGCGTCCACACCCGCGCGTATGGCCGCTTCGCCAATCGCTTCATTGCCTTTCATTAATCTTAATTCACCCATTATCTGTATTTTTTTATGATTCTATGCTTTAACCTTTTTTCTGTAAACCGTGATCACGCCGTCGGGGCACACAATCGCACAGTTTGCACATCCAATGCAATCTTCAGGATTTTTTACTTCTGCGAAATGATAGCCCTTGATATTTACTTCATCCGCCATGCCAATCACATCCGTCGGACAGGCTTCAACGCAAACCTCGCAGCCTTTACATTTATCAACATCAATAACGATTGCTCCTTTTACTTTTGCCATAGCTCACATTTTCATTTGATTATATATAAGTCCGTTAAATTAATGTTACGAAATTAACAAAATTTACCCGTTCCCAAATTAGAATGCTTGTCTAAATTAGCAGCTTATGCATTAATTTAGAAGGCGTATAAATTGAAGGATACTATATATATTACGGGGGTATGCCGATCCGGAACAGGATTGCAATGATTGACCTTCTATTCTATCGGTATAACTGAATCTAACAGAAAAATGATTTGCATTTTTAATAAGATTCAGTATAAATTGTGAATCAGGACGATCTGATCCTGAAAGTTCTTTTAAAAGAAAAAATATATGTGAAAAAACAAGCCGACAATAACAAGAACAGCATCAATACAAAAACAAGCCATTCTCCGTTTTGCCCGTATTTGCCGCAAAGGTTGATCAGGAGATATACAGCCAGGCCAAGTCCCAGCAAGCCAAATTTGTATTCGAAGGACCTGATTGGCTGCTGAACTTTAATATATCTGAACGACAGCAGGGCAAACAAAAGGGACAAACCGAAGAAAAAACCAATCACTCCGGCCATGGCATAGTCAGGAGCCTTGAAAAGATAATATCCGCTTGCCAGGTAGGTGGAACATATCGACAATCCCAAAACAAAGAATGCGATCCGTAAAACCCGCTGCTTGTTTCTGAGCAGATTGATTCCGGTATAGATTCCGAGTGCTGCAAGCAATAACTCGGACAGCCAGTGCAAGACAAAACTGAAGAGTTGCTGCCCGGCTTGTTGCAACTCACCGGAAAAGATCAGCAATCCCCAGATGACTATGATGGAAATGCCTTCTACCAAAAGAAAACTACCGAGTATTTTTCTGAAGAAATCCATATGAAAGGTTTTTAGCGGTTCAACATGTTCAGTGACTTTATCACGCGCTCACATAGCTCGTATGTTTCCTGCTTGTTGATAACAAGAGGAGGTGCAATTCGAAAAGCCGAATGGCTGAATAAAAACCTGTCGATGAGCAGACCGTTTTTTACAAACAGCTTCATGAGCATGCTGAGATCAATTCCTTTTTTCAATTCGACCCCCAGCATCAGGCCCTGTCTTCTGATCGAATTGATCAGCTCATGTTTTTTAAGTTTTTCGGCGATCTCGCTTCCCCGTAAATCAGCTTGTTTTATCAGGTCTTCATTATAAATAACTTTCAAGGCGGCCAGGCCGGCTGCACAGGACAGGGGATGCCCCCCGAAGGTGGTGATGTGGCCCAGGGCTGGTTTGTGGGTTAATGCAGACATGATCTCACTCGAAGCGATAAATGCTCCCAGCGGAAGCCCGCCGCCTAAAGCTTTTGCCAGGCAAAGTATATCCGGAACAACCGCTTCATCTTCAAAAGCAAATAGTTTCCCGCTGCGTCCCATTCCCATTTGGATTTCATCAAAAACAAGCAAAGCACCCGTTTCATCACACTTTTTCCTGAGTTCTTTTAAATATCCTTTTTCAGGAAGTATAATGCCTGCTTCTGCCTGAATGGGTTCAATAATCACACATGCGATTTGCTCATCTATTATGTCCAATTGATCAAAGGCATTGAAATCAATCTGGTAAATTTCAGGCAATAAGGGTCGGAAAGCATATTTCATTTCTTCATTCCCGAGTATGCTCAAAGCGCCCTGTGTTCCGCCGTGATAAGCATTTTTGAAAGACACGATCCTGGTCCGGCCGGTATAACGTTTGCTCAGTTTCATGGCGCCTTCAATGGCTTCGCTTCCCGAGTTCACAAAATAAACCCGGTCTAATTCTTCCGGGAGCTTACTTAACAGCATTTCAGCAAACAGGGTTTGGGGAGACTGGATCAATTCGCCATAAACCATCAAATGGGTAAACTTTCCGGCTTGTTCCCGTATCGCTTCCACTATTGCAGGATGGTTATGCCCCAGGTTGCTAACAGCAACACCTGATACTGCATCGATATAATTTTTACCCGTGGCATCCGTCAGATAAATGCCATTAGCCTCTACAATCTCAATACCAAGAGGTTCGGAGGAGGGGAGGCCCATATGCCTGTAAAATATGTCCCTGCTGTTCAACATAGGTGTAATGAAATACAAAGTTATCAATTCGTAGCATAAAAATTGTTGAAAAAATATTTGGCCTGATAAATAAAATTCATTTATACTTGCAGGCAAGGGAGTATTATGCAAGAAAAAGTAATTGTCATAACAGGCGCTTCTTCAGGGATCGGCCGCGCGCTGGCACTTGAATATGCAAGCGAAGCCAACAGGATCGTGTTGGCTGCAAGAAATATGGAAAAGCTCGAAAAGCTAAGTACGGAAATCAAAAAGAAAGGAAAGCAGGTTTTGGCCGTGCAAACAGACGTTAGTGTCGAAAACGACTGTAAGAACTTAATCCTGAAATCAATTGAAGCCTTTGGGAAAATTGACGTTTTAATCAACAATGCCGGCATATCCATGCGTGCCCTTTTTGAAGACAGCGAGCTGGATGTGATCAGAAAATTGATGGATGTGAATTTTTGGGGAACGGTTTATTGTACCAAATACGCCCTGCCTTATTTGTTGAAAAGCAAGGGATCTGTTGTAGGCGTGTCTTCTATTGGCGGCTATAAAGGCCTGCCCGGCCGCACCGGCTATTCGGCTTCCAAGTTTGCCATGCATGGCTTTCTGGAAACTTTGCGCATCGAAAACCTCAAAAAGGGATTGCATGTGCTTATTGCCTGTCCGGGATTTACCGCGACCAACATCCGCAACACAGCCCTCAACAAAGAAGGCAAGATACAGGGAGAATCGCCCAGAGATGAGGACAAAATGATGAGCGCCGAAGAAGTTGCAAAATACATCAGGAAAGCAGTGAAAAAAAGAAAAAGAAGCTTAACTTTAACAACTCAGGGGAAAACCACTGTTTTGCTGAACAAATTTTTCCCCGGCATGCTTGATAAAATGGTTTACAATCACATGGCAAAAGAACCCGATTCACCTTTTAAATAAAATAAACATTAAATCACTATGAAAAAATTAACAATGGAGATAAAACCTAAGGAAGGACTTGGTGAACTCGAATTTGGAGATAGCTCGGAAAAACTGACCTCTATACTCGGAGAAGCGGAAGAAATGGAAAATATCGAGGACGAGGACGAGTTTAATACCGTGATCCTGAATTACTGGGAAAAAGGTATTTCGGCATTTTTCGAGGGTGTTGAAAAGTCTGTTCTTTCCTGTTTTGAAGTTGACGATCCGGATGCAACGCTTTACGGCAAAAAGGTATTTGAGATGAAAGAGGACGAGATTATTTCGCTCATGAAAGAGAAAGGATTCAAAGAACTTGAAAAGGAAATGGAAGAAAATGGCGAAAAACGTGTTTCCTTCGAGGATGGCATGATCGACTTTTTCTTTGAAGATGGAGAACTCGTTGCTGTAAACTGGGGCGTCCTTGTAAATGATAAAGGAGAAATCGAAGAATTCTAACTATTGCATTCGGTCTGAACAAATCAACTTTCCATTTGCCGTTATTGTTTTTTAGGCTTTCCGTATCTCGGATGGTATTTATCAATGGCTTTTCTAAGATATGATCTTTCCAAATGGGTATAAATCTCGGTCGTGGTGATTGAAATGTGACCGAGCATTTCCTGTACTGCCCGCAAGTCGGCCCCGTTTTCAATCAGATGGGTTGCGAATGAATGCCTGAATGTATGGGGACTGATGGTTTTTCGGATGCCTGCTTTTTCGGCCGCATTTTTAATGATCAGAAATACCATAACCCGGCTTAGCTTTCCCCCGCGCTTATTAAGGAACAAAATATCCTCATCCTCTTTCCGCACCTTAATATGAACCCTGATCTGTTCCATATATATCCTGATGCGATCGGCAGCAAGCTTTCCCAGGGGAACCAACCTTTCTTTGTTTCCCTTTCCGATGATCCGTAAAAACCCCTCTGTAAAATAGAGGTCGGAAATTTTAAGACCGGTGAGTTCGGACACACGCAAGCCGCAACTATATAGAGTTTCGAGCATAGCTACATTTCGTTCACCTTCAGGGGTGCTACGATCGATGGTTGCTATGATTGCATCGATTTCACTGGTGCTTAAGGTATCCGGGAGTTTACGACCAGTTTTCGGGGCGTCAATCAATTCTGTCGGGTCTGCTTCAATGATGTCTTCAAGCAATAAATACTTATAAAATGCCTTGAGCCCCGAAATGATACGTGCCTGGCTGTTGGGGTTCAATCCGATCTCATTGATCTTTTTGATGAAATCCTGTAGATGAGAAAGCCTGATTTTTTGCGGCCCGATCTCCAATCCTTCTTCCTTCAGGTAATCGACAAGCATATGCACATCGTGCAAATAAGCCTGAACGGAATTCTCCGATAAGGATTTTTCGAGCTTCAGAAAAGACCTAAAACCGTTGATGTATGATTGCCAGCTCATAATCGGGCATCATCAGAAGGGGGGTTGATCGTCGTCGTCCATATCATTCATCTTCGAGGGTATGGTTTTGAAGTTCTGACCATTGGGATAATCATAATCGGAAACCGAGCCATCGAACTCGTTATCGCCGGCTTCGAGGTCTTCAAAACGTGCAAAGCGGTCGATGAATTTCAGCCGGATATCCTTCAGCGGTCCATTGCGATGCTTGGCAATCAGCACTTCTGCTGTTCCCTTGGTAATGTTGCCCTCTTCGTCTTCTTCAATCTTGTAATATTCGGGGCGGTACAGAAAGATAACCAGGTCGGCATCCTGCTCGATGGCGCCCGATTCCCTAAGGTCACTTAGGATGGGTTTCTTTGAGCCGCCCCTCGTTTCAACGGCACGGCTTAGCTGCGACAATGCAATGATGGGCACATCCAGTTCTTTGGCCAGGCTTTTCAGCGAACGTGAAATGCTGCTGATCTCCTGCTCTCGGTTTCCTTTGGTTTCGGCTGTACCCGACATCAGCTGAAGATAATCCACAAAGATGATCTCGACTTCGTGCTGGGCTTTTAACCTGCGGCATTTGGCGCGCAATTCAAATATGGTCAGTGCGGGGGTGTCGTCAATGAATATCCTGGCGTCAACCAGGCTATTGATCTTGGCATTCAGTTGTTCCCATTCATAGTTCTCAAGGCTGCCTTTTTTTAGCTTATCGGAAGAAAGCTGAGTTTCGCTTGAGATCAGCCGGGTAACCAGCTGAATTGAGGACATCTCAAGTGAAAATATGGCAACCGGCCGCTTGAAATCCACTGCGATGTTTCTTGCCATCGAGAGCGTAAAAGCGGTTTTACCCATGCCCGGTCTGGAGGCGATAATGACCAGGTCGGACTTTTGCCAGCCTGCCGTAACCCTGTCCAGTTCGGTGAAGCCGGATGGCACTCCACGCAGATGGGTTTCGGAATCTCTGGCAATTTCTATCTCGCGCAGGGCTTCTTTAACCATCGACTGCATATCGTCATAATTTCTTCGGAGATTGGTTTCACTTACTGAAAACAAACCCTGCTCGGCTTTGTCGAGCAAATCAAATACGTCCGTTGTTTCTTCGTAAGCATCTTTTATGATGTCCGAGCTGATTCGAATCAACTCACGCTGAATGAACTTCTGGGAAATGATCCTCACATGATATTCCACATTGGCTGAAGATGCCACGCGGTTGGTAAGTTGGGTAATATAATACGGACCGCCTGCGATTTCGAGTTCGCCCGTGTTTTTGAGTTCATCCGTAACGGTTAGAATATCCACAGGTTCGGATTTGGAAAACAAACGTGTGATGGCAGAGAATATGATCTGATGTGCATCTTTATAAAATACATCCGGTTTCAATATATCGATCACAGTAGTAAGGGCGTCTTTCTCAAGCATGATGGCGCCGAGCACTGCTTCTTCCAGGTCGACGGCCTGGGGAGGCACTTTCCCATGTTCACTAAAAACCTGATTTATAGTTGATTTACGTTTCCTGCGGCTGTTGGCAGATTCACTTCTATTGACTTCATCCATGAAATCAAAAGTAATAAAATCGAAAGCGAAAAGGATCCTTTAGGTCGGATTTAACAACATTTATTTTTTAACAAAATTTGTCCTGAAAAACAGACACCTATAGGCCAATATCCAAATTGGGAAGAAATTCCAATATCGAAATAAACATTACTTATTTGACAGGGGAAGGGTAAAACAGAAGCTACTTCCCTTTCCTGGTATGCCTTCAGCCCAGATCCGACCCTTGTTAAGTATAATAAACTCTTTGCTTAGAATCAAACCCAGGCCGGTGCCTTTTTCATCATTGGTTCCATTTTTTTTCACCGATTCACCTAATTCGAACAATCCTGCAAGATCATCTTCATGGATTCCAATGCCATTGTCATGAACGCAAACCTGCATTTCATCACCAATTTTTTCGGAGGTGATGTAAACGACGCCATTTTCCGGGGTAAACTTCACCGCATTGGACAGTAAATTTCGGATCACGGTTTTAACCATGTCGCCATCGGCATATACTTTGCAATCATGACCGATCCTGTTTTCCAATATAATATTTTTGTTTCCGGCCTGTTGTTTTAACAGAGAAATGTTTTCTTCGGTGATCTTAGAAATATTGATTAATGTAGTTTCTGGCTTGATGCGGCCGCTTTGTGCTCGTGCCCAATTCAGTAAGTTGTCCGTTAATTTCAGCAGGTTCTCAGACGATTTGCATATTGCAGTCACAAACTCTCGTTTTTCAATGTCTTCAAGCTGATCATATTCTTTGTTCAGCAAATCGGAAAAGCTGACGATGGTGCTCAGAGGGCTTTTCAGATCATGGCCTATGATAGAAAAAAACTTATCCTTGCTTTGATTGGCTAACTTGAGTTCTCTGGTTCGTTCATCAACAAGGTTTTGCAGGGTAAACTGCTTTTTACGCACCTGCTTTATCCGCATATGTACCAGCATGATCACGGAAAAGATCAGCATGACCATAATCAATATGCGAAACCACCACATTTGCCAGAAAGGAGGGATAATGTTGATTTGAAGTGATTTGCCCGACATATTCCAAACGCCGTCGTTATTGGCTGCAGCCAATTGTAATACATAATTTCCCGGATCAAGCCCAATGAAATCAATGCTGTTTTGGTTCCGCAGATCGATCCATTCGGTTGAACCCCGCTCAATGCCTTTAATACGGTATTTGTAAAGATTTTTTTGAGGTTTAAAATAATTCAGGGCAGCAAAGCCGATCGAAAAAATCGCCTCATCATAATTGAGTTCTATCCGATCATGGTTTGTAATGGGTATGTTTGGAGTGGTGTTCTTTCCTTTTATTTCAAGATATGTAAAAACTACAGGCGGCTTGTAGGGATTGTTCATGATCTGACCGGGATAGAATCTTGTAAAGCCGTTCACTCCCCCGAAAATCAATTCTCCATCCTTAGCTTTATGATAGGCGCCCGTATTGAATTCATTGCCTTGCAAACCGTCGTTAAGATCGAAATTCCTAAATTTTTCTTCACGCGGATCAAAACGTGATAAACCCATATTGGTACTGAGCCATAAGTACCCTTTTGTATCTTCGAGCGCCGCATACACCACATTGCTGGGTAAGCCATCCTGTTCGGTGTAAAGCTCAAAAGTTCCAGTCTCAGGCAGGTATTTGTTCAATCCTCCGTGCGTACATATCCATATATTGTGATTTGAATCTTCGAATATGGCTGTTATGTTGTTGTTGCTTAAGCCTGAAGTATCGGATTTCTCGTGTACATATTTTTCAAAATAGTTGTTTTCTCCGTCAAAAACACCAACGCCACCGATATTGGTCCCCACCCAGTATTTGCCATCATGGTCCTTTAGGATCGACATGACCCTGCCCTTGTTCAAGCTTTTGGGATCTGCCTTGAAATGCCTGAAATATTCAATCCCTCCTGTTTTCCTGTTTAACTTGTTTAAGGCTGTGCTGGTGCATATCCAAAGGAAATCCTCATCCATCAGCAAATCAAAAACCGCCACGCCGAAAATCTTGCCGGGCTCGAACTTCTCTGTGCTGGGCAGATATTCAAGTCTGAATCTATCTTTATGCAATTTAATCAGTCCGCCCCCCTCATCTCCGGCCCACAAAAATGAAGGGTCATCAGGATCAGGCTCGAGGCAGTATATATGCGTGGATTCGTGCCTTTTAACAGAAGTGGTGTTTTTACCGGGATATAAATGAATTCCACCATAACCCGTAACCCAAAGGCTATCGTTTTGCTTAAGCAAACCGCGTACGCTCATGTAATCCTTTGTTTTTTGTGTTCTTTTCTCATCAGCAAAGGATATGAAATTATTGGTATGCGGTGCAATCAGATTGATCCCTTTGCCGTTGGTCCCGATCCAGACAATACCACTCTTATCCTCATAAAGGCTTAATAATCCGTCGGTAAGTAAAGAGCTACCGCCCGCCTTGTTGCTATCATACCAAATAGTTTTATGGGTGTGAATGTTAAAAACACCTAGCCCCCAGCCTTCGCTTGCCAGATAAATCAGTGAATCCAATATTAAAATATCCCTGATAAAATCTCCTATTATCTCTGGTCGCTCTAATTCCCTGGTTTTGTAGTGGGTAAAACTTTTTGTGCCCGGGTCAAATCTGTACAATCCTTTTCCAAAATCACCCATCCATATATTCCCCTCCTGATCGCGATCAAGTGTCATGATTATATTCATATGGATATCTTTATTCATAGAAGAATGGGGGCGATACGTAAAAAACATTTCCCGTTTCGGGTCATATTCGCAAAACAGGCTTAAATCCATCCCAAAATAAACATGGCCGTTCATTCCCAACTCGATGTCACGGCAGGTATTTCCGGAAATACTATGTTGATCGGTTTCGTCGTGGAGGAACAACCGGCTTTCTCCGGTCTTTGTATTGAGTAAAACAGTGCCTTTATCCAGCGTTCCCACCCAAAGAGTATGCGGGGGAACGAATAAAAGAGAGGTAATGATTTCTCCGGGTATGTTAAAAAGGGAATCATTTTGCTTTTCAATTCTGGTAATTTTTTCAGTTTCCAGATCCAGTTTGTTCAGGCCTCCGCCGTTGGTCCCGATCCAAAGATTTTCATCTTCGTCTTCCGCAAGACAAAATACCTGATTGTTCGATAAGCTGTTTTCGTTTTTAAAAACGTAATTGTAAACCACAAACCGGTTTCCATCATATTTGTTCAGGCCGTCCTTTGTTCCAAACCACATGAATCCCCTGCTGTCTTGCAGGATCGCAAAAATAGTACCTTGTGATAGCCCATCCCTGTTTGTTAAGCTTTCGAAGTTGATGTTGTTGTGTTGGCCCGGGCAATCGGATAACCCAAAGGCCACAAAAAAAAACAAACCAAGAATGCTTTTATGCATGATTTTATTCATTGGGGGTGTTGTCAGTTATGTATTAATCCCAGCTCTCTGTCCCGCATTTCGCAAGAATAAAGTTATAAAAAAATCTTTGCGTTTCAACACAAGATACAAGATAATCCTTTAAAGTGGTTTGCAATATTTCATTTTTATTAAATGAATCGGTGAAATATGCCGCGTTGTAATCCATAAGTAAAAGATTTTCGGAATGACTGGGTTTCAAATCCCGGTTTAAAAACTTTTTAAGATTATCAATCGTGTGATCTGGGAACAATTCCGGATGGAAGTAAGTGTATTCGTTGGGAATGTCAATCAAATTAAAGAATTCAAAATCTTCCTGATCAACCTTTGCATGCTCGCTAAACCAGTACATGAATTCTCTGATATGTTCGGTATAAGTAAAAATCGTCCCGGGTTGATTAAATATAAGGTTGCAGAATTCCAGAAAAGCACGCTCGACATTTTCATCAAAACGGAAAATCTTTGTCCGGATTTCTGAATTACCCCCATCTGAAAAAAGTACGGAAATCGCTGCAGGAATTGCCTGATAAGGACGATAACCCTTTTGATGGGGGATGGATGGCCGGTTCATAAGAATCTGCACAAAATATAACCGTCCTGTACTTTCCGCTTTAATTACTTTTTGCATGCTATCGCAATCAATCTTCTCGGCACTGACTCGAAGCAGACTGGCCAGTTTTTGTTCTTCAGGGCTAAGTGTTGAAATAA
Source organism: Bacteroidales bacterium (assembly GCA_021738625.1). Lineage (GTDB taxonomy): Bacteria > Bacteroidota > Bacteroidia > Bacteroidales > JAIOZK01 > JAIOZK01. The sequence continues at coordinate 54,917 of JAIPBS010000013.1, read as the reverse complement.
TCTCCTCGTACTGATAACTTGTTTTACCTTCTGCATGTAGCTGATATGCAAGTTTATTGCATGTTCCCAACAGGTCGAAAATTGAGGGGTTGGGGATATGCTTCCAGCAATGTCCGATAAAATCACAGGGATAAGGGTGATAGCAATGAGGTCCTATATCAATCCTGGGAGAATGCTTCAGTTGCAGCACCTCTTTTTCCTTAAGAATCTGTTGTCTTATGTAATTCTGTTTTTGGCATATTTCAGTCAAAACGCTTTCGGTTTTAAACAATGCAGAAATTTCAAGCATTTCATCAAGCCTGTAATTTTCATCAATGTAAACGATTGAAATATCATTTAAATGAAGACCGGAATTGTTGATCACAAAATACTGCAAAGCAGCGTCGGTCAAATATGTTTCGCTGATCTTTTTGCTGCTTTTAACTTCGTAGGCTCTCCAGCCGCTGTCATCACGAACCAGAACATCCAGAAAAACGATCACCCCATCATACTGAAATCCTGCTTCATAGATAACATTAATGCTTCTGTCTTTTATTGCATCATCTGTGGCAGCAACAGCTTTTCGGTATTGAGAAGGCGATTTTGGTTTGAGGTTTATCCCTCCAGGAAACAATTGCTGAGCCAGCACACCAACATCAGCCCCCCGTTTGAATTTCGCACGCTGGACAGCGGAAAGCCTGTCGCGCAAAAAAGGACGCTTTTTATGAAGGTACAATGATTTAAGGCACTGAGCACCCCGGATGAAGGTGGATTTTGATAATACATGTTTTTCCATACAGTTGTAAATTTAAATCATTGATACTTTTTGGCCAAAAAAAACCTGCAACTTACATTGCAGGCTTTGGCATTCGATACCGATTCGGAACAGGTTTGCAATGATTGGCCTCCTGCTCCAATCGGTATAACTGAATCTAACAAAAAAATGTTTTGCATTTTTAATAAGATCCAGTATATGTTTCAAAAAATGTTCTAAAAGAAATAATAAACAGCAAACAGTACTCTGAAATTAGAAACGTCCTCAGGGTCGATCACCAGTCCCTTACTGTCGATATTTTTTCCATAACCAACAGTGGTGTTTTCCAGTTCGGCGGCGAACCGCATTTTGCCGACATTATAGATCACGCGCGGGGATATCCTGTACACATAGTCGATGTAACTGCCGGTTGAATATCCTCTGGCATAAATGGGCGTCATAATATCGTCGGCCGAACCGTTATTTTTGGTATATCCTCCAAAGATACCGAACTGCCAGTTTTTCCCATTTGTGTGGATATCGGTCCATAAAGAAACCACATCCAGCGGGCTGTAGTCATAAATGTTTTTGGATTCGTCCAGCATGCTGTGGGCTGCATAACCGCCAAGCATCGTCCAACCGTAGGTGCATTGTCCGTAAATGCCTTCAACCTTAAAGGTGAGGGCCGGGATTTTCACTTTCATAAATGCCATACCTGAAAAGCCCTGTGCTTTTTCGTCGGTTTCATACCTAAGTGTGGCCTCTGGCAGGTTGATCATCGATTCGAGCCTGGGGCGGAGGCTTTTGTAATTACCTGCAATTCCGAAAAGAAATTCATTTCCATTTTCGTTTTTATTGTGATATTTCAGGATGAGGTTCAATTCGGGTATGACATTGTTCCTGAGATAAACCGAACTTGCGCCTTGCGGACCTCCATCAGCAAAATCTCTTTGGGAAAGTGCCGACAAGGCTGCGGAGAAGTTCCCGAAATACTTTGTCAGACGTACTTGTGGATTTCTTGTAAAAGGTTGAAAAGGCGCACCCGTATTGAAAGACACGGTGCCCGGAAAGCATTCCGTTACGAACATGGGATGCCAGTATTGCCCGACAAGTAATTCGGTGGAGGTCCAGTTCAATTTGGCAAAGGCATGACGCAAGCGAAATCCGTTTACATCCATCTCGGTATGTCCGAAAAAAGCACCTTCAATAACTGCCGAAGTTTTCGCACCCAACACATCGGGTCCGCTAATGACCCCCTTTAAGCGGGTTTGGACCGACAGAATATTGAAACTCGGATTGGCATTGATGTCGTTTCCATCTGCGTCAAGCAGATCCTGTTTTGGGTACAGGTAGAAATGTCCCTCACGAACAGCCACGCTTTGCCGTGAATCGTAAAAGATATCGGTTTTAACAAATCCATGGAAGGTGATCCCAAATTTGGGTTTTTCATCCTGAGCTACCAGGAACATTGGCAACGCTACAACGATTGCCAGAAGCAGGTTCTTATTCATAATGCCGGTGTTTAAAGGGTTTTGGAGCCACAAATATAAAACATATATCAACAAAAAGATTCCTACAGTCAATTGATCTTTCCTGCATGCCTCCAATTAATAACCAATCTAAATAAACATCTTATTCGACATAAACCACCTGTTCTGCTTTAAGCAAGGGTCTGAGCTGGTATTTCAGGAACAGTTGAATAATGGTGAGCACATCTTTCTGGCAGTAGACGGCGATGCGTTCCAGGTCCTTTTCCTTCCAGTAAATACGGGCAACATCACTGCCCCGTATGTCGTCCTTGGGGGTTGGGATATTAAAAATCGCTGCCAGTAGCTCAAGGGATGTATAATTTTTGAAATCACCGAATTTCCATAGTTCCATGGTGTCGAGATGCGGCACTTCCCAGGGCTTTTTTCCTGCAAGTTCGAGCATGGGAGGGATGTTAATGCCATTGACAAGCATTCTTCTGGCTATGTAAGGATAATCGAATTCCTTTCCGTTATGTGCACAAAGGAAGTAATCCTTGGCGTTGTAATAGGTTTTTAGCAAATAGGCAAAATCTTTTAACAAAACCGATTCATCATCACCGAAATAGGACTTAATGCGTACTTCATTGTTTTTCATAATCCCGACAGAAATGCAAACGATCTTACCGAATTCAGAATATATGCCCGCCCGTTCATAAAGCATATCCGGTGTGTCACCCGTTTCTGACCGAATAAATTCACATTTTCTATCCCAAAGCTTTTTGAAATTTTCAGAGAGTAAGTCGTAATCAGGAAATTGGGGAACGGTTTCAATGTCAAGAAATACGATTCTTTCGATGTTGATATGTCCCAGCATGATTTTCTCGTTATGTATTACAATTCGTGTAAATTTAGTATATTTCTCAAATCTAATACGTCATTTTTGAATGAAATCGCTGTTAAAAATCTTAATTTTTCCAGGATTGCTTTTGTTTTTTATGAGCTGTGAAGACAAAAACAACTCATTGCCTCTTGTCGAAATTAGCTTTCCTCCTCAGGAATACCAGATCAGCATTCCCGATACCATCAACATCAGGGGAAAGGTTACTGATGAAAATGGGGTTAACTTCTTAAAGATTCAACTTGTAAACGAACATCTCCAAAATCCCGTTTTGCTGTTCTCAACTGAAATTGACAATCAAACCGAGTATATTTTCGATATCAACAGTGTGGTTTATGACAATGATATTCCAACGGGAAATTACTACATCAAAGCTACTGCCTACAATACCGAAAACGTATCCAGTGATTTTGTTAAGGTTTATGTAAACGAGGCACCGCTGGAGCTGGAAAAAATTGTTGTAAGCACCCTGGAGGCGTCGGGCCTGCTGTCGGTTAAAACCCTCGATAAAAATTATAACACAGAGCACATCATGGATTATGAAGGAGATTTTGTGGGATCGGCAATTTATTCTCCGGGCAGGCAGTTTTTCATTGCCCTGAACGATCCTTCTTATACCTACTCACTCGATCTGAGCACCGGCCTGACAAACTGGAGCGAACAGGCGCATCAGCCATATCCTCTCTTTACCGACCTGCTACTGCATGAAAACATCATATACCTGTCAACAGAAAATGGTGAGATTTACGGTATGGATGTTAATCAAAATCCAAAGTTTAACATTCTTACCAATCCCGATACGGTTCCTGAAAAGATCTTTGTTTTTAACAATTTCCTGATCTCGGATTCCCGAAAACGTTTAGGCAGCAGCCATCATATCATGGTTTATTACAGGGAGACAGGTGTTTTCATACACAGGAAACTCATCCAGGACAGCGTGCTCGGTTTTTATGCACTGTATGAAGAACAGTTACTTTGTTTTTCCGGTTCAACCCACGGCGGCACCTTCCGGTACACACCTTCATCAAACATCATCAGCGAACAAAACCAGTTTGACTTCAGGATAAATTACATTGCACGTATCGATGAAACTCATTTTCTGCTGGCAACGGATAAAAAGGTATATCTCTACGAGCCGGAAGGCCATTTGATTTATCCGGTTATCAGCCAATCCGGTATAAAACAGATCACTTTTGAGCCCCTTCAGCAGCGGATCATCCTGGCTACCGATGACCGTATTCAAGTGCTGGGTTATCCTTCCTTTGAAGTTGTTGTTGATTTGGAGTGGAATTCAAAGGTGAAAAAAATCGATTTTCTTTACAATAAAAATCCCGACTTTTGAAAAGAGAATTAATTATCACCGCCGATGGAAGCCATACCATATACCTTCCTGAAATGAACGAACATTTCCATTCGGTGAACGGGGCCATTGCTGAATCACACCATATTTTTATCCAACGTGGCCTGGGACCTTTGCTGAACGAGAACAAAGAAATTCAAATCCTTGAGATGGGATTTGGAACCGGATTGAATGCTTTTCTTACATGCCTTAAAGCAAAGCGCACAGCAGTTAAGATCAGTTATGACGCCCTTGAAACTTTTCCACTTGAGGAAGATTTATGGAAAAAGCTGAATTATCCTAAGCTGCTCGGGGAGCGTGACCTTTTCGATCGGTTTCACCAGGCTCCGTGGGGACGAACAATAAGCATCAAAAAGAGCTTTGATTTGACAAAGATCAATGATTCAATTGAAGCGTTTCAACCGCTAAACAAAAGATACAAGTTGGTATATTTCGATGCCTTCGCACCTTCAAAACAAGAAGAAGTTTGGCAGGAGGTTGTTTTTAAAAAGATTTTCGGTGCAATGCAGGAAGATGGTATTTTTATCACATATGCAGCCAGTGGAAAATTCAGAAGGAGCTTAAAAGCCTGCGGATTTCTAGTGGAATCGCTTGAGGGGCCCGAAGGCAAAAGGGAGATTACAAGGGCCATCAAAAAATGAGAAAACTTTCATCTTACTTTGAAGCAATTATATTGCTGTAAGGGTTGTTCCGTAATATCAACCTCTTTCACTTCCGCCCAGCCCGGGCCCCGGTGCAGCCAGTCAACCAGTTTCTGAAGATCACTTTCTTCGCCTTCTGCTTCAAGGTATACAGACCCATCGGGTTTGTTTTGAACAAAGCCTTTGATGCCAAGTTCATTCGCATTTTTGTTGGTATGATACCTGAACCCAACGTTTTGTACCCTCCCCTTTACCCTGATGGATAAGCTCTTTTTCATTTGCTAAGCCGTTAAACGTTTTATAATCAAATCATCGATTTTATGACAAAGCTGACCGGGTTCGTGCGTGCGCCAGTTGAAACTATCGAACCGGCCTCCGAATCCGATATAGTAGTCCACATTGCTGCTCTCAAATTCCTTAACCACATGATCCCGGAAATTTAAACCGACAATCCAGCCGTCTTCATTGTCATCGCTCCATTCTTCATAATAATCGGTATCACCTCCGTGAAAATTCAGTATGTTTTCCCCGATCAGAATGAATTTGTTGATGCCGTTATCCTGAAGCGACTCAATGATGTTTCTTTTCAGGTACATGATGTCATTATATAAACAATCATTCCACTCACCCATCATTTCGAGTATGGCATATCCTTCGTAATAATTGGCATACAGGATTTTTATGAAAAGGGTGGAGGAACCAATCTCATCCCATTGCGGATGAATAAAGTGGTCGTAAACTGAGTTGGAGAACTCGAACTCATTGTATTCCCTTCCATAGAAGGGTGAGCGCTCATCCTCGGAAGCAATGTAAAAGTGCCGCCAGTTATAATGTGGTTCAATATTATGCATGGTCATACAAAGTTATAAATAAATCAAGGGATCATGTCAAGCAGCTGAGCCTGCTTTTTTCCACAATCAATTATACCGCCCATTTAACATTGTCGATCAGGCGCATTTCCCTGTACAAAGCATCGAATGTTTCTTTTCTGTCGACTTCAATTTTTATGGTGTAGCTGGTGTAATTTCCTTTACTGCTTTGTTTGCTTTTCCATTCTTTGGCCGGTATATCAAGCTTTTTGAACACAGCATTCAGAGCCGACCTGTTGGTTTCATCGTTAACGGATGTATCCATGATCACCTTGATTCGATAATCAACCGGGAACTCCACTTTTTCATCCTTAAAAACGCATGCTTTATTTAGTAACATAATAATTTCCTTTTGTTTATAATTTTCACCACGGGACAGTAAAATCAGGCAAATTGCAATCCTCTCAAGCATTCCTCCAGGCATTTTTACATCCGTGATCAATACTACAACGCCCGACAGGAGATTTTGTTTTTAATTAGCAAACCGGAAAAAAAAGATAGAACAAAATACGTGGAAACTCAAACGCCCTGGCCTGTATAAAATCGCTATTTGGTTGTGTGAAGAAGAGCCTGATCAGGAAATCCGATGGCTGCATACTGATCAATCCTCAGACTCAAAACGGATATGTACCGGTTAAATCCTGGTTTGTGAGGATTAAAAAGATGGAACAAAAATTTATCAAAAAAATTTCCTGACAAGGTAAACGATCAGGCTCAAAACCAGGCTCAGCAATACCATGGTTGTAATCGGAAAATAAAACCTAAAATTGCAAACCTGTTCCGAATCGGTATAATTCAAAGGTAAGCTTATTCCGGTAAAAATTTTCCCACAATAAATATTTGTTAATTCATTGCTTGTTTGTATCTTTGCACGCCTAATTAGTGAAATTTATAAGCAAATGGCCAAAAAGACTAAAGATCAGCGAGTTCAGGTTATTCTTGAGTGTACCGAGCATAAAAACAGCGGTGTACCGGGAACATCCAGGTACATAACCACCAAGAACAAGAAAAATACACCTGGAAGGATAGAGTTGAAGAAATTCAATCCGATTTTGAAAAAGTATACTGTTCATAAAGAAATTAAATAATTGAGATATGGCTAAGAAAGTAGTTGCAACACTGCAATCAAAAAGTAAAGATTACGCAAAAGTGATCCGGATGAAAAAATCAGATAAAAGCGGTGCTTACACTTTTGTTGAGGATGTTGTTCCGAACGACAAGGTTAAGGACCTCCTGGAGAAGAAATAAGACATTCAACATCAACAACATGAAGCTTTTTTCTGGATAACAGAAAGAAGCTTTTTTCATATCCGAAAAAATATGGCAGCACTGGGATTTTTATCCAAAAAGAAAAAACAGGATCTCGACCAGGGGCTTGAAAAAACAAAAAAAAGTGTCTTTTCCAAGCTTTCAAAAGCCGTTCTGGGAAAATCACGCGTCGATGATGAAGTACTTGATAATCTTGAGGAAGTGCTGGTTACATCTGATGTAGGCGTGCACACCACCTTAAAAATCATAGAGAAACTTGAGGAAAGGGTGGCCAGGGACAAGTACCTGAACACATCCGAATTGAACCAGATTCTGAAAGAAGAAGTAGCCGGGCTGCTGCAGGAAAACAACGTATCGGATGAAGTGGATTTCAGTACGCCCGAAAACGTGAAACCTTATGTTATCCTGGTTGTGGGAGTGAACGGAGTGGGCAAAACCACTACCATCGGCAAGCTGGCCCATCAATATAAAAATGCAGGTAAGTCGGTGATCCTCGGTGCGGCGGATACTTTTCGCGCGGCAGCCGTCGATCAGATCACCATCTGGTCGGAGCGGGCCGGCGTCCCCCTGGTATCACAAGGTATGGGTACCGATCCGGCAAGCGTTGCTTACGATACTGTTAAATCCGCCATTTCAAGGGAATGCGATGTGGCCATCATTGATACGGCGGGCAGATTACACAACAAGGTGAATCTGATGAGCGAGCTTTCGAAGATCCAACGGGTTATGCAGAAACTCATTCCCGATGCGCCACATGAGATCCTGCTTATACTTGATGCATCCACCGGCCAAAATGCCATTGAGCAGGCCAGGCAGTTCATCAATGCCACGGAAGTGAATGCCATCGCCCTTACAAAACTAGATGGAACCGCGAAAGGCGGCGTAGTACTTGGCATTTCCGACCAGTTTAAGATCCCGGTGAAATACATCGGGGTGGGCGAAAAAATAGAACAGCTGCAGGTATTCAATCGCTTTGAGTTTGTCGATAGCCTGTTCAGTTAATACCAATGCACCCTTTGAAAAAAAACAAATCCGTTAACATCATTACGCTGGGTTGCTCCAAAAATCTGGTTGATTCGGAGCAGTTAGCCGGATACCTAAATAGTGCCGGATATGATGTGAGATATGATTCGGGAGACTTTTCTGATATTGCCATAGTCAACACCTGCGGTTTTATACAGGACGCCAAAGAAGAATCTATCGACACCATTCTTGATTTTATCCGGGCAAAAACAGAAAACAAAGTTGGAAAGGTGATCGTAATGGGCTGCCTTTCGCAACGGTATGCAGAAGAATTGAGCAAGGAGATACCTGAGGTTGACGCTTTTTACGGCCTTGACGATATCCCCCGAATTGCCCGGGAATTGTTCGATGATCCCAAAAAAACATTGATTGGCGAACGACAGATCAGCACACCTTCACATTATGCCTATCTTAAAATTGCGGAAGGCTGCAACAGAAAGTGTTCATTTTGCGCCATTCCCATGATCAGGGGAAAGCACCGTTCGCGCCCTTCGGATGAGATAATAAGGGAAGCTGAGTATCTCAGCAACCAGGGCGTTAAAGAACTCATACTGATCTCCCAGGATCTTTCTTTTTATGGATATGACCTGAACAAGAGATATCAGCTTCCCGATCTGATCAGGAAACTCGCTGAAATCGAAAAACTCAAATGGATCAGACTTCAATATCTTTATCCCGCCTCTTTCCCGTTTGAAATATTAAAGATCACGCAGGAAAACAATAAGATCTGCAAGTATATCGACATTCCCATCCAGCATATCAGTGATAAAATCCTGCGTTCGATGCGCAGGGGTTTTAGCCAAAAAGAAACCATCGGGTTGCTCAACAGGATCAGAAAAGAAGTGCCCGAAGCAGCAATTCGCACAACCCTGATCACAGGCTATCCGGGTGAAACAGAGAGCGATTTCGAAGCATTGATCGAGTTTATTGAAACATTCCGCTTCGAGCGGTTGGGCGCCTTCACCTATTCGGAAGAGGAAGGAACACAAGCTGCCGGTTTGAATGATAATATTCCGCAAGAATTAAAACAGGAGCGACTGGAACGGATCATGCAGTTGCAAGAAACTATTTCACTGGAGAAAAACCAGTCTCTGATCGGTAAAAAGTTAAACGTGCTTATTGACAGGTTTGAAGGCGACTTCTACGTCGGCAGAACCCAATTTGATTCACCAGAAGTGGATAATGAAGTTTTGATCCCGCGACAAAACGGCATGCTGGAGACAGGTCGGTTCTATGAAGTCATTACAACAGCGGCCCATCCTTATGACCTGACAGCCCGTCTATTAACATGACAAATTGTGGATTTATTTTTCCATTGTTGGAAAATTTACAATCCCTCTCATATTAAAAGAAAAAAAATATAAACATATGTATGATATTAAATCCATTGGCATATGAGGCTTTCAGCAATTTCAAGAGATTTTAACATTGATGTCGGAATTGATTTTGAACCAATTATACAATATGGCACAAGATTTGAACGTTAGTTTATCGAGAATTTAGGTTTTTGATTAAGAATCAGAAATCCCTCCGCCGTCCCTTCTGAGGATGGCAACTTTCTCATAATTAATAAATTTGGTTTTGGTTGGGAAAAAGCCGGAAGTTTCTTCCGGCTTTTCCTTTTTTATGCCCTGCACTCCCACTTATTTTGGTACTTTTGTATTGTTAAAAATTCTATATGTTATGTATCTAAAAAGATTGATCCCATTGCTCATCATCTGTGGACTAAGTTTAGCCACAATCGGAAACACCCAGCCGGATACGACTAAGAAAACCGGGTATATTACCGAAAAGGAAGGGCGCTATACACTTAAAGGATTTTATGTGGACGGCCAAAAAACCGGAGCCTGGGAAAAACACCATCCCAATGGCCTTGTGATTGAAATTACAAACTATATGGAGGGCGAAAAGAATGGTGTATACATTGAAAACAATTACAGGGGTTTTGTGATCAGACAGGGAAGCTACCTGAATGATATGAAAGACGGCACTTTCTATGAATATGATTTTGGTAGAAAAGTGAGATCCAAGATCGATTACAAAGCAGGAGAAATTGACGGCATGAAACGGCTCTACTATGACAACGGCAATATACAGGAAGAATCGGAATACAGCATGGGAGAAAAGCACGGATCCGCAAAATGGTACAATATGCAGGGCAACCTGATCGCTGAATACCATTATGAGAACGGCAAGTTGCAGAGTGAACAAAAGACGTATTACAACAGCGGTGAGCTGCTTTCCATCGAAACATATGTTGACAATATAAAGGAAGGCTCTTACAAAGAATATTACAAGAATGGCGAGCTCAAAAAAGAAGGCATTTTCAAAGACAATATGAAGCACGGCAAATGGACCCTTTATAACGAAAATGGGGCACCCGTCAAAGAGCTCAAATACAGGAAGGATGTATTGAAAAATGAGAAGGATTTATAATCCCTACACCAAAATCCCCGGATACAATTGTTTTGGTTGTTCACCCGATAATGAAACGGGTTTACAGATGAAGTTTAAGGAGGAAGACGAGCTGGTGATTTGCGACTGGGAACCCCTCCCTCGCTTTGAAGGTTACCATACCGTATTGCACGGCGGCATACAGGGTACCCTTATGGATGAAATTGCCAGTTGGTGTGTGCAGGTTAAACTGCGGACAGCCGGAGTTACCTCAAGAATGAATGTTAAATACCGAAGCCCTGTCTACACCACCAAAGGCACTATACAACTCAAAGCACAATTGAAAGGGATCAGGAAAAATTTTGCGGATATTTATGTGAGCCTTTCACAGGATGGCAGTATCTGTTCGGAAGCAGATCTGGTGTATTTTGTTTTTCCCGAGAAAGTAGCCAAAAGACGCTTGCACTATCCTGATTTCGATCATTTCTTTAAGGAAGATGAATAAACGGACCTCACAACTGGTCGGCTATTGCGTTGAATAACCGGGGCCATTCCACATTGCCGCTCTTTTCCCCGAACCTTAAGATGATGATGTTTTTATCGGGCCTGATGTAAATGTATTGTCCGAGTATTCCTTTTGCAAAAATGGCCCCGTTTTCCATAACCCGCCAGTGAAAACAATAGGGATATCCGCTGTCGTCTGTAAATGCCGGTTGTGCATTTAGAATTCGCCCCACCCAAGAGGATGGGATGATTTGTTGGCCTTTCCACCTGCCATCATTTAAAAAAAGTTTTGCAAATCTGGCATAATCATATAAGCGGGCATTGATGCAACAAAAGGCTTTGGTGTTATGATGCGCTCTGGAATCGTAATTCCAGCTTGCATTGTAATGCATTGGAAGAGGTTTCCATATTTTTTCTTCCAGATAAACGGGCAAAGACTTACCGGTTGCTTTCTCGAGGATCATGGCAAGGATCTGGGTATTGGCGCTTTGATACTCGTATGTTTCACCAGGAGGCCTTTCGGTTTTTAAATGATACACATAGTGCTTCAGGTTTTTGCCATAGTAAAATCTGGCCATTTCACCAAAAGGATTGTAATAGCCCTCACTGAATTTGATACCGCTTTGCATGTTCAACAGGTCTTCAATGGTGATTTTATCAAAACCGGAATGCTTAAAGCCATCAAGATAATCCGTAACTGTTTGACGTAAACTTTTGATATCGCCCTCCTCAAACGCAATCCCAACCAATGTGCTAACGTAGACCTTGGCTACTGAAAAAGAAGGTAGTATAGAAGTGGAATTATACCTCCCGAAAAAATATTCAGAAAGAATACTATCGTTTCTGATCACTGAAAAGGCCGTGGTATTGTTGTTGCCCAAAAAAGTTTCCAGATCGGGGTTTTCATCATCCATATAACTGACCGGGAGAGGAAAATCAACATCCTGCTGCTTCGTGAACAAATATCCCTGACTACCATCACTGTGAATGGTATCTGCCGGAAACTTTTGATAATCCTTAACATCGGCAAAGTTCCAGTAAACATATCGTGCAACGTGGCATGAAAACAATCCACCAATTAACATCAAAAAGAAAAATAACTTATAAACCCTGTACCGGCTGAAGGATCTTCTCTTACCTGTTTCACTCCTGTCCATGCCGGTTTTCATTTAACTAAATCTCAAAATTAGTAATCTCATTGGTTATATTGTATTTATAATCGGGATATTCATAAAGAGGCATCCGCTGTTCGGTTTCACCAATAGAATATCCGAAAATAGATTCGTATTCATTGATATCTTCCCCCATTTTATTAAGCTGCCAAAGATAGGAGCCAAGTGATTTGGATTCAATGATACGCACTTTGCCCATTTTATGTATGATCGGACTGTGCCAACGTGTGCTGTCATGGTCAAACTCCAGTATCCTTCTTCCATCGTGGGTGATCCCGATTGTTCTGAAGGTAAGGCTTTTCCCAACTCCGGGCAGGTTAAGCACATTTCTATCCGTTGCCAGGAACGGGATCCTGGCTTCATCAATCAGTTGATGAATATTGTCAATCATATGTTCGGGATCGTCAGGAAATTTCCTGATCCTGTCGAAATACCCGCCAGCAATCTTTCCCAACGCTTTCTCTTCGCGTTGTTCCTGAACGGCGCGTTCATTGGTAGCGAAATTATGGCTGTTCTCTTTATATCCCTTTACTGAAAAAGTATAATAAGGAAGCACACCGGCTTCATTCAGCACTTCCCTTAACTTGGCCGTATGGCCGCGCCGGGAGGCGGCAGTGGTAAAAACTTGCTGATTGGTGATGATCCAGCCTGCTGAGAGCAGTTTCCGCAGTCCCTCACGTGCTTCAGGTGTCATCTCCATGGCGCTCTCGAAATGGGTTTGTATCACAAACTGACGGATACCGATCTTTGAGGCTTTCTCTTTAAAATCAGCCAAAACAGTAATCAATTCATCCGTTATACGTTGAGGCAGATAAACCGGTAAACGTGTGCCAATTCGTACCCGAAGCATTTCAGCAAATTTTTTACCCATGCTACGCTTCTCATTGGCTTCAATCTTCCGCTTTGCCATTCCATAAACGGCGTCCAAAATTCTTTTGAGCGATCGGTCGGTGCTCATCAATGCATCTCCTCCAGTGATCAGAATGTCGCGTAATTGTGAGTCATTCTCAAAATAGGTCATCAGACGGTTGAGTTTATGCGGCCAGCGTTCACCGGGTTTTAATTTATCCAGATCGAAATTGAGGTTACCGCGCTGAAAGTCATACATCCGTTGGCAGGAAACACACAATCCACCGCAAGCCCTACCGATGGTATCGGGTATCAGAATAGCCACCTCGGGATAACGCCTGTGTACATTGTGATCCGAAGGCAATAACCAGCCGGCTGCATTTGGCTTGCCGGGCTCTACAATATCTTCGCGTTCCCAGGCAACAATATGTCCGTACTCATCAACCAGCTGTTGGTTGTAAAAAATATAATCCCGTATGGTCAGGTCGGCATGTTTTGCGAATTCAGGTTCGTGAACATTGATAAGAGAGAGATAATACGGATTCACGAAAAAGGGAATACCTGCTTCCCTGGCCCGGTTCATTACTTCCAGGGATTTGCGGTCAAGTGTATGATCAAGCATTTCATTCAGCAGGTCCGGATCTCTTACAGCAAAACGTAAATGAAACAAGCGATCATTCCACCATTTGTTAAGGGTGTCTAATTTTTCAGCCTTGGTTTGTTCATTTTCAAAATAAAATCTTTGACTTTGAATCAGGCCCTTTTCCATGCGGTTAAGAATAACCCTGAGTATTCTTTGTTTGTTCTTTTTCCGCATTTCCACGATCTCCTGATCCAGACCCGATGGATGCCGCTCCATCCATTTTCTTATATCGCTTGCAGAATGATTCTCAGGTTCCGATTTTCCAAAAAACTGTCTGAACAAATAAATCATATCAATAATAAAATCCGCAGTGACACTTCCCTTGTTTTCCTTGCATGCAAGCCATAACAGTTTAAAAGGCCTCGATACCACTTTTTCCCCACGTAGGTTCAAATCTTCAAGTTCTGTTCCTTCATTTTCCAGGTAATCATAAAGTCTGATGGCAGCAATATCTTTCCAATCAAGCAATTCATATTGTTTACGTCCTTTAAGTTTTCCCTGGGCAAACTTATACACATCAGGTTTCTCTTCCAGATAGGTGATCACCCATTTGCGTATGCCTTCCATCATAACCTGCCTGGTTTCGGAGCGATCGATAAGATGCTGCAATTGTGGGTTTTCCTCCAACAGCAATTTGCTTAATTCCTTGCTTTCCTTTCTCAAATCAAGCTTATCATAATCATCCCGTTGTTTGATAACCTCACGTTCGTTTTCGATAATTTGATCATGTATCAAGGGACTAAAACTCATACCAATTCCTTATCCTGTTTTAATTTAACAATAATCAATTCGCCAGACAAAGATAAGATTTTCAGATTAATTAATTGTAACACAAATACATAAGGCTGTATACCAGCGCCTTACGGCATTCATTTATTTATATTCGGTCTAAACAAATTTTGTATCTTTGTATTATTAAGAAAACTGAAAATAGTATGCCAAAAGGATCATTTAAAGTACCCATCGCCGAAAACGAACCGGTTTACAGTTATGCACCGGGATCGAACGAAAGAAGTAGGTTGAAAAAAAGTTTGGAAGAAATGCAATCCGCTCTCACGGATATCCCCATGCAAGTGGGAGGCATGGAGGTCAGAACAAACGATCAGCGCGAGATATTCCCACCACATGAACTGGATCGTGTTCTTGGTCATTATTATATGGGCGATGCTTCTCATGTGGAGTTGGCCATTGATGCAGCTTTGTCGGTCAGGCCCAAGTGGCAGGCGCTTTCATGGCATCAACGGGCGGCCATATTTTTAAGGGCGGCCGACCTGATCACAGGACCATACCGTGCAAAGATCAATGCGGCAACCATGCTGGGACAATCCAAAACAGTGCATCAATCCGAAATTGACGCAGCCTGTGAACTGGCTGACTTTTTGAGATTCAATGTTCAGTTTATGGCGGAAATTTATGATCAGCAACCGTTCTCGACCAAAAATGTCTGGAATAAAATGGAGCAGCGCCCACTGGAAGGATTCGTATATGCACTAACACCATTTAATTTCACTTCCATCTCAGGCAACCTGCCTTCAGCTCCCGCTTTGATGGGTAATGTTGTGGTGTGGAAACCTGCCACTACTCAGCTTTACTCAGCCAATATCATTATGGAGATTTTCCGGGCTGCTGGTCTTCCCGAGGGGGTGATCAATATGATCACTGTTCCGGGTCCTGTTGGAGGAAAGGTGATGTCGCAACACCCTGATTTTGTGGGTGTGCATTTTACGGGATCCACTGAGGTGTTTAAAAAGATTTGGAAAGCCATAGGAGATAATGTCGCTATTCACAACACCTATCCGAAAATCGTAGGGGAAACCGGCGGAAAAGATTTCATCATTGCCCATAAATCGGCACATGTGAAAAAACTCGTGACTGCCTTAACAAGAGGCGCCTTTGAATATCAGGGGCAAAAATGTTCGGCTGCTTCCCGGGCTTACCTGCCTAACAACCTTTGGAAAGATATAAAAGACCTGCTTTTGCAAGACATCAAAACGATTAAAATGGGCAGCCCCGAAGATTTTACCAATTTCATGAATGCCGTGATCGACAAGCCTGCCTTTGAAAAAATAACCGGTTATATCGACCGGGCAAAAAAATCAGATGAGTGTGAGATACTGGCAGGGGGAGGATATGATAGGAGCAAAGGTTATTTCATTGAACCAACGGTGATCCTCACAAGCAATCCCAAATATGAATCCATGCAGGAAGAGATTTTCGGCCCGGTTCTTACCATTTATGTCTATGATAAAAATAAATACAATGAAACACTGACACTGCTGGATGAAACATCTCCTTATGCCCTGACCGGGGCTGTGTTTTCGCAGGACAGGTTTGCAATCGAGCTTGCAAGCCGTAAACTCGTGAATGCAGCGGGTAATTTTTATATTAATGACAAACCAACGGGCGCTGTGGTCGGTCAGCAACCTTTCGGTGGAGCCAGGGCATCCGGAACCAATGACAAGTCGGGCTCGATGTTAAACCTGCTGAGATGGATTTCTCCACGGGCAATAAAGGAAAATTTCAATCCGCCTGAAGATTATAAGTATTCGTTTATGGAAGAAAGATAGAAAGCTGCGGAACTATTTATGTCCCAGCAAAGTTTTACGCTTGTTGCTAATGATCCAGTTTTTTTCAAGCGGACTGTTTTGGCTGTATTTTGATGGCTTGTAAGACTTAACGTCTCCTTTGGCTTTCCTGGATTTTTTCTGGTATTTGGCAACTTCATAACATCCTGCTCTTGATGATGCACCGCAGGATGAAACAGTTACAGACAGCGTAAATGCTGCAACAACGATCAGAAGTAAAGTAACGGAAGTTTTTCTAAAACGCTTAAACATAACCATTCCTGCTTTTCATTTATAAGAATTCGTAAAAGTAAGCAAAAATAAATATTTTACAAGTTCTTCCTTAAACAAAAAGTGCAAAAGCTACACAAAAAGATTTATTTTCGTTGAACCAATGCAGGGTACGGTTGTTGTTACACTGATTTGGAACAGGTTTGCAATGATTGACCTGCTGCTTAAATCGGTATAACTGAATCTAACAGAAAAATGTTTTGCATTTTTATAAGATTCAGTTTAACACTACAAACAGTTAAATTTGCGATTAGTTTTAACCCTAAACTCAAATACATATGGATACCAAAATTGAAGTTAGCTGGAAAGACGCTATGGCTTTTGAAGCCAATGTAAACGATCACCAGATCATGCTTGACGCCAAAGAAGCGGTTGGCGGACAAAACAAAGGACCGCAGCCAAAGCCCTTGTCACTTGTATCATTAGGCGGTTGTACCGGCATGGATGTGATCTCTATCCTAAGAAAAATGCGGGTTGAGCCCGAAGCCTTCAACATTCAGGTCAGTGGGCATAATACCGATGAACATCCAAAACATTATGACAAAATCCACATCACATACAGATTTAAGGGAAAAGATCTTCCGAAAGACAAGCTTGAAAAAGCCGTTAAGCTCTCACAGGATAAGTATTGCGGAGTAAGTCATATGTTAGGTGCCAGGGCTGAGATCACCCACGAGATCATTGTAGAGTGAGATCAGGCTTCTAATCCCCCTTTTTTAAAAAGCTCAATGAGTTCGCTCAGGATCATGGCCGTGGCTCCCCATATTATATGATCCTGAACATAATAACAGGGTACGGGCATCTCTTGCTGAAGAGAAGTCATAACCGGTTTGGTGGTGAGCGCTTTGTCATGCAGCAATTCATACAGGTCTATTTCAAGAAGATAATCCACCTCGCTGGGTTGAAGCTTAAAAACCGGTTTTCTTTCCAGGTAACCTACTACCGGCCTAACCAGATAATTGCTTGGTGGGATATAAAGCTCGCTTAACATGCCGATCAGCTTAACGCTATTCATTTTAACCCCAACTTCCTCTTCTGTCTCGCGCAAAGCGGTATGAGCCATATTTGCATCACCAGCTTCGAAACGACCTCCTGGAAAGGCCACCTGTCCGCTATGCACTCCCTCATATTCGGGTCGCTTGATAAAAGGAAGCATAACCCTGCTTTCATCCGGATAGAAAAGAATAAGAACTGCTGCTCGCCCGGCTTTTTCAAGATCCTTTCCCTCTTTCATCATCTCATTTCTTGAGGCCGGCGACATTTTTAATTGCGCGGCTTCTCCCGGTAGTCTGTCCTCCATAAGAACGCTTATTTCTCTAATGAAGTTCTTAAAGTTCATTCGGTGCTCCAGCTCATTTTTCATTCGTGAAATTTATGCAAAATTATAGCTTTCATATTAATAAATATTTATCTTTACCTCCCGAACTACAAAAGTTTTTATCGTATCATGACAAGAGAAAAACAATCCCCGGTAAAGGATACGAAATCACTGGAAGAGGAACTAAAAGAGCTCGTCCTGTTCAACGATGATGTAAATTCGTTTGATTTTGTGATCGAAAGCCTGATCGAAGTATGTGAACATGATAGCGAACAGGCTGAACAATGCGCGCTGGTGGCACATTTCAAAGGAAAGTGCGCAGTTAAATCGGGTAGCTTTTATGAGCTTAAACCCGCATATACTGAAATGACCAACAGGAAACTAACAGTTTCCATAGAATAGTTTACAATATGGGATGGACCTTGATAGCGATACTCATTTTTATCGGGCTGTTGTTCCTGGTACTTGAAATTCTGGTATTTCCGGGCCAGGCCGTAGCCGGAATCATCGGACTGGTGATCATAACTGTCGCCATTTGGCAGACCTATATTCATATAGGTACATCCGCGGGTCATATCACCCTGGCTTCCACGCTTGGCGCAAGTGTGATCTTGCTTATCGTTGCATTGCGCTCCAAAACCTGGAAATATAGCATGCTTAGCGATAACATCGATGGAAAAGTCAATTTGCTGAGCGATGAACAGATAAAAAAAGGCGATTCCGGAAAAACTGTTTCACGGCTTAACCCAGCGGGCAAGGCCCTGATCAACGATGATTATTTTGAAGTGCATACACAGGGCGACTATATTGATCCGGGCACGGAAATCATTGTGACCAAAATCGAATTCAATAAAATATATGTAAAACAAAAAACAAATTGACATGGAGAATGTTTGGATTGTAGTAGCAATAGGCATTGGAGCCATTTTTGCCTTGTGGTTGATCTTTTACTTTATCCCGGTAGGCCTGTGGTTCACAGCTCTTTTATCTGGTGTTCGCATCAGCTTGATACAGCTAGTTTTTATGCGCTGGAGAAAAATAGCACCACAAATTATCGTAAGAAGTCTGATTTCATCCACCAAAGCCGGTTTAAATCTTACACGTAACGCACTTGAAGCCCACTACCTGGCCGGCGGCCATGTGCAGGAAGTTGTTAATGCCTTGATATCCGCCGATAAGGCCAATATGAGCCTGGACTTCAAGGTAGCTACGGCGATCGACCTGGCCGGACGTGATGTGTTGGAGGCGGTTCAAATGTCGGTTAACCCGAAAGTTATCGATACACCGCCTGTTACTGCAGTGGCCAAGGACGGTATACAGCTAATATGCCGCGCCAGGGTTACCGTTCGTGCCAACATCAGGCAACTGGTTGGCGGGGCCGGTGAAGAAACCGTGCTGGCCAGGGTAGGAGAAGGTGTTGTATCTTCTATCGGTTCGGCCGATTCGCACAAATCCGTTTTGGAAAACCCGGATTCCATTTCCAGGGTTGTACTTGAAAAAGGACTCGACTCAGGAACCGCTTTTGAAATCCTTTCTATCGATATCGCAGATATTGATGTGGGTAAAAATGTCGGTGCCGTATTGCAAATGGATCAGGCCAATGCCGATAAAAACATCGCCCAGGCGAAAGCTGAAGAAAGAAGAGCCATGGCTGTAGCCGAGGAACAGGAAATGAAAGCGCGCGCACAGGAAGCCCGCGCCAATGTGATCCAGGCAGAAGCGGAGATCCCGCGCGCCATCGCGGAAGCTTTCCGTACAGGCAATCTCGGCATTTTGGATTATTATAAATTTCAAAATATCAAAGCCGATACGAAAATGAGAGAATCCATATCCGATTCGCCTGGAGGTAAAAGATCAGACCGCAACAAAGGCGATTCTTCCAATAAATAATATCAAAACATTAAAATATTTTCGAAAAAAAGCGTTCTTTTTGAGAACGCTTTTTTTGTATTCTCAAAAAATGCTACCTTTATAAAAACGCATGCAGAAATGACAGAGGAGGAGAAAAAAAGGCATATCACTGAAAGATACCTTCACCTGATTGATGTTTGCAAATCCTTTGTAAAAAAAGGTGATCTTCAAAAAATCAATAAAGCATACGAGTTTGCTTTAAAAGCCCAACTGAAAGAAAAAAACGAAAATGGAAGGCTCAATATAGAGCATTCCATTGAAGTTGCTATCATTTGTGTTGAAAAGATCGGCCTGGGAACCACCTCGGTCGTATGTACTTTACTCCATAATTTGCTCGAAAAAGACGATGCATTTGCAGCTGAAGTTGAAAAAAAATTCGGAAAAACGGTAAGCACCATTGCCAACGGTTTTAGAAAGTTATCCGGCATCAGTACACAAAAAGTATCCTATCAGTCCGAAAATTTCAGAAGACTCTATCTTTCCCTGGTGGATGATATTCGTGTGGTATTGATCAAATTGGCCCACCGTCTGCACGACATGCGCGTTATTCAATCCCATCAAAAGGAAAAGCAAAAAAAGATCCTTGCTGAAGTTAACTATATTTATATTCCAATCGCTCACAGGCTTGGCCTCTACTCACTAAAAGAAGAGCTTGAAGAAATGATGATGCGATTCGAGCATAAAGATATTTACGAAGAAATTTCCGAGAAACTTCAGGCAACACGGACCAAACGAAATGTTTTTATTCATGATTTCACCGAACCTATCCGCAAGGAATTGATCAGGCAGGGTTTTGATGTGGATATCAAAGGAAGGCCCAAAAGCATCCACAGCATCTGGAATAAGATGAAAAAACAGAACCTTCAATTTGAAGAGCTTTATGATCTGTTTGCCATCCGCATCATTTCCAATTCAGATAAAAAAAACGAAAAAGCCGATTGCTGGAGAATTTACTCGATTGTAACCGATCTTTACGAACCCAATCCCAAACGGTTGCGCGATTGGATTTCAACACCCAAAGCAAGCGGATATGAATCCCTTCACACAACGGTAAAGGCCACGAATGAAAAATGGGTGGAGGTGCAAATCCGCAGCAAACGCATGGACGAACTGGCTGAAAAAGGACAGGCCGCACACTGGCGTTACAAGGGTTTCAGCAATAAAAAAGAAACCGAACAATGGGTTAACCAGGTAAGGGATATCCTTGAAAATCCCAATCAGATTGATTTTGACGAAATGAGTAAATCGCAATTGAACGCAAAATCGGATAAAATATTTGTGTTTACCCCGGGAGGCGATCTCAAAAAACTTGAAAGACACAGCACCGTCCTGGATTTCGCCTATGAAATCCATACCGACATCGGGGATAAATGCAGCGGCGCCAGCGTGAACGCTAAAAACGTACCCATACGACATGAACTAAAAAATGGCGATAAAGTACAGATCATCACATCCAACAACCAAAAACCTAAATACGACTGGCTTAATTTTGTTGTAACTTCAAAAGCAAAATCAAAGATCAAAAGAGCCATTTTTGAGGAAAAATTCAAAGAAGCAGAAGTCGGGAACGAAATCATCAGAAGAAAATTCAAAAACTGGAAAATACCTTTCAACGAGGAAAGCATCGATCGCCTTATCAAACATTACAAATTCAAATCCTCTATCGATTTGTATTATGCTATTGCAACGGAAAAGATAGACCTGTTGAAGGCCAAATCCCTGCTTACGGAAGAATCCAAAACAAAAGGCAACGGGAACCATCTGCCGAAAAAGGGCGTCAGACCTAAACAGGAAACCCTTGCATCGCCCGAGGCGGACGACACCCTGATCATCGACGAGAAACTGAAAGACGTTAATTACAACCTGGCCAAATGCTGTAACCCGGTTTGGGGCGATCCGGTTTTTGGTTTCATCACCATCGGGAAAGGCATTACCATCCACCGCATCAATTGCCCGAATGCCACACGGCTATTGGCCAAATACGGTTATCGAATCATCGATGTGAAATGGAAAGCACGGGAAGATGAAAGTTGCTACCAAACTTATATAAACGTGAAAGGCCTCGACAAGATGGGTATTATGGGCGATGTAGCCAATGCCATCTCAAACGACCTGAAGGTGAATATGCTTTCACTGAACGTTAATTCGAAAAAGGAAAAATTCGAAGGCAGGATCAAAGTGCAGGTCCGCGACATCGATCACCTGGATCAACTCTTGCACAGGCTGACGAAGATCCCGGGAATTGAATCGGCAAGACGGGTGAAGTGAGGGAAGTAGGGAGGGAGTGCATGCCGGATGATACCAAAGCATGTTAAATTATAACACGGTTTTCAACCACAGAATTTAATAGGATTCCACAATTCCCTGTTTAGACTTGGAAATACTTTATCAAAAGGTGTTTTTCTTAAACAGGGGGGGGGTAAAAAATATAGAATAGTATCTCCTTTTATTACGGTTAGATGTTAAATCAAAAAAATTTCCTTTCTTTATTCCTTACTCCCTACTCCTTACTCCATACTATTAAGTCAGTGTGTCTTCACAAAAAAAGCCACTTTCTCCAGTGAGGTGATCATGTCATACTCTTCCAGGTAAACATGAGGAGGAACATTTACGGGTTTGGGGGTATAATTGAGAATGCCCTTGATACCGCCTTCCACCAGGGCCTTACAGGCTTCTGCCGCAGACTCGGGCGTTACGGTGATGATCCCGATCGAAATATCTTTTTGCTTAATGAGGGATTTCAGATCAGCGATATCAAAACATTCAACGCCTGAATACTTCTTTCCTATCTTATCGGGATTTTTATCAAAGGCTGCCACAATGGAGAGTTTTGTGCGCTTGCCCCGAAAATAATTGGTGATGGCCCGGCCCAGATTACCCACTCCCACAACGGCTACATTGAGGCCTTCTTCCGTATCCAGTATTTTTCCGATCAGAACAATCAGTTCTTCAACATTGTATCCTTTTCGCAAGGTGCCGGTATAACCGATCAGCATAATATCCCTTCTCACCTGTACAGCAGTAATGTGCTGTATCTTGGCGATCTCGTGGGAAAAAATATGGGTTTTGCCATTGGCATGGCAAAGCAGTAAAGCGCGCCTGTATTGGCTAAGCCTTTCAATGGTTTTATGTGGAAGATGCCTCAAATTATTCTTATCCATAATTCACTGTTAAAGATTTAACATGGCAAATTTAAACCAGGAAGTTAGAAAAAACAAAATATTTGTTAAAAAATTAACATTGTTAAAAAATAACGATAATAGGTGCCTGGCATGCAATCAAATAAGAAAAAAGCTTATGGGTTTTGCTTATAAAGAAAGGTTTTTCAGCCACGCATACCATTTGTTGAGGCCTTCTCCATTTTTCACAGAAATTTCAATAAATTCGAGTTGATGATTTACGCGCAATGCATATTCTTTCATCTTTTCAAGATCAAAATCCAGGTAGGGTAGCAGATCGGTTTTGTTGATGATGCATACATCCGACGACTGGAACATATTGGGATATTTGATCGGCTTGTCCTCCCCTTCGGTTGTGCTAACAATAACAACACGCTTTTGTTCGCCCAGGTTGAAAAGGCTTGGGCAAACCAGGTTGCCAACATTTTCAATGAATAAGAGTGAATGATCTTCAACTTCCAGTATTTTCACTGCTTTGTTGATCATATCGGCATCCAGGTGACAACCGCTTCCGGTGTTTACCTGTACAACAGGCGCACCGGCCTTTTCAATGCGATCCGCATCGTTCATGGTTTGCTGATCGCCTTCAATGATGTATATCTTTTTTTGAGATTTAAAATCCTTTATGGTTTTTTCGAGCAGTGAAGTTTTCCCTGATCCGGGAGAACTGACCAGGTTCAATGCAAGAATTTGTTTTGCCTCGAAATATCCCCGGTTTCTTTCAGCCAGTAAATTGTTTTTCTGCATGACATCGATCTCTAACTGTATCTCCCGCTCATGACGGTGATGATGACCATTGCCGCCATGTTCATGACCGTGGCTGCTCTCATGATGTTGTTGATGCCCCTCATGCGCGTGACTGTGGGCATGTTTATGCTGATGGCTGTGCTCATGAGCATGTCCTTGATGATCATGAGCATGGCTATGAGAATGTGTGTGTTCACCGGTGTCTTCACCGGGTTTTCTTATACTAACGGTTCCTTCTTCACCGCATCCGCAAGTTCCGCACATAGTTTCTATTTTTTATTAATACGAGCAAAATTAGGTATTATTTTACCTGACAGGTCAAAATAATCATGTAACCTTAGCTTACCACAAGAGATTTAATTTTTATCTCTTTACCCTGTATGACTTCCGTCTTAAAACTACCACATGAAATGCATACCGCAACAAAGTCATCAATGTCAAAGGTATGATCGCATTCTTGACAACGTGCCTTTGCCTGTTTTAGATGAATTTTTCTCTCTGCCTGTTGAAGTACGGTTTCTTTAACAGCCTCCTGTATGGCAAATTCCATAGCGTCCGGGATTACACCGGACAAGGTGCCGATCTCAAGTTCTATCCGGTTAACTACTTGCCCACCGGCCTTTTTAACTTCATCTTCACAAATCTCAACAATATTCAAGGCTATCGACATTTCATGCATGGGCTTCAGCTCTTTTTGCAAAGGTACAAATAACTGTTAATAAATTAACCATGTTAAACAATTAACAATGAGTAATTTAGAATGATTATTTATATGGTGTCATTCTTGATTTTCTTTTTTGAATAACATAAATTTACATATGCTTAATTCCATATAAAAACTTAAAAGGAGGAAAATACCAATGTCCAAGCAAATCTCACTTAACGTTAAATGTATGTCTTGCGGCAATTCGCTTATGGATTACAAAAACCTCATAAACAATTTGCCGAGTATTCATTCAAAAATCAAGGTAAACGGACGGGATGGCAACATACGCTTATGTTCAACATATGGTTGCTACGATCATGAAAGCGAAATTGACATTGCGAATGAAGAAATTGTTGAATTTTATTGTCCCCATTGCGGCGACAGCCTGAACAGTGACATTCCATGCAAGATTTGTGATGCTCCAATGGTTAAGTTCCTGATTGATATGGGAGGAGTGGTCAGCATTTGTTCCCGCAGGGGATGCAAGAATCATTATGTGATGTTTGAAGATCTGCAATCCGCCCTGCGTAAATTTCACCGGGAATACGGTACTTGATCAACAGATGCGCGGTAGCTGTTCCCCGGCAAGCATATCGATGATGCGTTTGCCACCGATCCCTGTATTGAGCCATGCTTTGCCCGGGTGTTGATTGACGATCTCTCCGATGATGGTCGCCTGTTTTCCAAGTTCATCCGATTGCATGATCTCAAGTGCCTTGCCAGCATCCTCCTCTGAAACAACCAGGATCACTTTTCCTTCGTTGGCCACATAAAGCGGATCAAAACCCAAAATTTCGCATATTCCTCTTACGTTCTCACCTATCTTGATTTTCGATTCGGTGATCTCCAGGCCGAAGGGTTTGTTTTCAGCCAGCTCGGCAAGCACCGTGGCCGCCCCGCCCCGGGTGGCGTCACGCATAAATTTAACGTGGACACCAGCTTCCAGCACTTTTCTTATCAAATGATTCAGGGAAGCGCAATCGGATTCGATATCCGCATGCAGGTTCATTTCGTTGCGGGCAGCCAGGATGGCCATGCCGTGATCGGCCAGGCTGCCATTGACCAGTATTTTATCGCCGGGCTGTATATAATCACCTGTACTGATGTGTTGGAAAGAAGCATTTAACAGGCCAACTCCGCTGGTATTGATAAACACCTTATCGCACTTGCCCTTGTTCACTACTTTGGTATCACCGGTAACAATGCTGACTTCCGCCTTGCGGGCTTCTTTGGCCATTGAAATCACGATCTTTTCGAGCTCTGCAAGTGGAAAGCCTTCTTCCAGAATAAAGGAACAACTCAGGCAAAGCGGTTTCGCACCCGACACGGACAGATCGTTCACCGTTCCGGCAATGGCCAGCTTGCCGATATCGCCTCCCGGGAAAAAAATAGGATCTACCACAAATGAATCGGTAGTGAATGCCATTTTCCCTGACGGAACGTCCAAAACAGCGGAATCACTTTGCCGGTCGAGCACCTCATTGCTGAAATGTTTGACGAATAGATTTTCGATCAGTTCCCTTGTGAGCTTTCCTCCGCTTCCGTGTCCGAGTAGTATCTTTTTGTCCATTTTTATCTGTTGTATCTATACCAGGCTGCGCAGGCTCCTTCGTGGCTTACCATGCAGGCCCCGACCGGGTCCTGGGGGGTGCAGGCCGTGCCAAACAGCTTGCAGTCCTTAGGCGTATTCAAACCTTTTAAAATCTCACCGCAAATGCAACCTTTGTCTTCCCGGGTAGGCTCGATTTCAACCTGGAAATTCCCGGCATCGAGAGCCCGGTATTTTTCATTGAGTTGCAGACCGCTTTCAGGCAGCACACCTAAACCCCTCCACCAGTCTTCTTTCAATATGAATACTTCTTCAAGAGCCTTTTGTGCTTTGATGTTTCCTTCGCGATTTACCGCACGTTTATAGGCGATCTCAACAGCAGGCCTTTCTTCTTCAAACTGCCTCACCAGCATATAAATGGCTTTGAGCAGATCAACGGGTTCAAAACCCGAGATCACACAGCCAACTTTATATTTTTCAGATAGTTCTTCATAGATCTTCGAACCGGTGATGGTGCTCACATGCCCTGGTGCAATGTAACCGCTGATGTTCACACCTTCATCTATCAATGCCTTCATGGCGGGAGGCATGATCTTGTGCGAGCTTAAAAGGAAAAAGTTATTAAGTTTTTTTTGCTTTGCCTGCTGCATGCCAATAGCCGTTCCGGGGGCAGTGGTTTCGAATCCGATACCCAGGAAAATGATCTTCTTGTCAGGATTTTGTTGCGCGATTTGCAAAGCATCCAAAATGGAATAAACAATCCGGACATCTGCACCGGAGGCTTTTTCTTTATCAAGGTTTGAGCTTGAGCCAGGCACCCTGATCAGGTCGCCGAAAGTAACAATTACAGTATCATTCAAGCGGCTTAATGCCACGGCATGATCGATGAATTGCCGGCTCGATACGCATACCGGGCAGCCCGGTCCCGACAAAAGATTGATGTGAGCGGGTAGGAGGGAAGGAATGCCGAATTTCTGAATGGCCATGGTGTGTCCGCCGCAAACTTCCATCAAATTAACGGGCTTTTTCGAGATGTTTCTGATCCGTTCAACAAATTCACCAACAATCTCCCTGTCTCTATATTCATCTATGAATTTAATCATGAAAGCGCGGATAGTTATACGATTCGTTCGCCTTTATCTTTTTCCTCTTCATCCAGTTGTTCGTTCAGTTTTTTAAAATCCTCAAAAACCTCCAGGGATTCTTTGGCTTCCTCTTCGTTGAGTTTTTGTATGGCGAAACCGGTATGCAACAAAACATAATCGCCCACTTTCACATCATCGAGCATTTGCAGGTTGGCTTGATAAGTGGCTCCGCCCACTGTTACACGGGCAAAATAGCCTTCTATTTGTTCTACTTTAGCAGGTATGCTTAAACACATTGTAAACTCCTTCTTTTTGCAGCAATCAACAATTGCCCGAGCGCGAGACCGCCGTCGTTGGCAGGAATCCGGCCGTGGGTGTATACGTTGAATGCGTTCTTTTGTAAAAGCTTTTCAGTTTTTTCGAGCAGATAGCGGTTCTGAAAGGTTCCTCCCGAAAGAACCACCTTATTCAAACCACTCTCTTCGCTGATCGCTTTTGCGGCTTCAAAATTAATATTAATAACGGTATTGTGAAACCTGGCCGATATGGTCCCGACATCCTCATTCTGTGCAATATCCCTGAGTATTTCTTCGAAAGCAGGCTTCAGGCTGATGGTATTATTTTCAATCTTGAAACTGTATGCATCTGTGAGGTTGCTACCAATAATGCTTTCAAGCCGCATGGGAGCTTCCGCATGGAAGGATGAGTCGAGACAAAGACCGGTGAGCGCTGCAACTGCATCGAACAGTCTGCCCGTGCTCGAAGTTAGCGGGCTGTTCATGTTGTTTTTTAGCATGCCCCGGACCAAAGACAATTCATGCGGATCGATCTTATTTAAGAAAGGTATATCCTCTTTCAGAAAATCTTCACCGAAATAATGATACAGGTAAGATACCGCCATCCGCCAGGGATGCTTAGTTGCCGCATCGCCGCCGGGCATGGGAATGTATTCGAGATGAAAATACCGCTTATAGTCGTTCAGGTCGCAACGCAGAAATTCCCCACCCCAGATATGGCCATCGGAACCGTAACCAACACCATCCATTGCAATCCCAATCACTTCTTCGTCCAGTTCATGTTCGGCCATGCAGGAAGCGATGTGCGCATGGTGATGCTGAACTTTAACAACCGGCAAATCCTGTTCAGCAGCCCATCTGCTGGAAAGATAATCCGGATGCATATCCGCAGCGATCAACTTGGGCTCTGCCCTGAACATCTGCTTAAACCTGTCGATGGTCTGGGTATAAAAATCCAGGGTTTCCAGGTTTTTCAGATCACCGATATGCTGGCTCAAAAGCGCCTGTTTGTTCTTGCCTATGCAGAAACAGTTGACAAGCTCGGCACCGGTAGCCATGATGCCCTCCACATCAAGGGAAGTATTCACCGGGTTGGGAACATACCCCCGTGAACGCCTCAGCAGGCGAGGTTTGTTGTTGACCACCATGGTCACCGAATCATCCGTTCGATTGTGGACATCCCTGTTATAATCAAGAAAATGATCAGTGATCTTTCCCAGTTCACGGCCTGCAAGTTGATTATCGATCAGAATGGGTTCGTCGGAAATGTTGCCACTGGTGAGCACGATCACATCGGTTTTCAATTTATCGAATAACAAATAGTGTATCGGCATATATGGCAGCATGGCGCCCACCGTATCGAAGCCCACGCAAACATCCTCTGCCAGTTCTTTTTTACTTTTCAAAAGCACAATGGGTTTTCTCCAGGAGGTGATCAGTTTTTTCTCTTTTTCACTCAAATGGGCAAATTTCCTGCAGGTTTCAAGATCCCGAAACATCACCGCGAAAGGTTTTCCATCCCTGTTTTTTTCGCTTCGTAATTCTTTTACAGCCTTGTTGTCCAGCGCGTTGCAGGCCAAGTGGAAGCCTCCAAGCCCTTTGATGGCCAAAACTTCTCCATTATCGATCAACTGTGATGCGTTCTTCAGTATTTCTTCAAGATCATCTGTTTGAAGCTGTTTGTTATGAAAACCGTATTTGGGTCCGCAACGCTTGCAGGCAACTGGTTGGGCATGAAATCTTCTGTCGAGCATATTGGTATATTCTTCATGACAAAGCTCGCACATAACAAAAGGCTGCATGGTCGTTTTCTCACGGTCATAAGGCAGGTCTTTAATAATGGTGAAACGAGGACCACAGTTTGTGCAATTGATAAAAGGATAGCGCAGGCGATGTTCTTGTTGGCGCATGTCCGTCAGGCATTGGTCACAAACCGCAATATCCGGGCAAATCTCTGTAACATCATTTGATATATTTTCACTTTTGACGATACGGAAATCGGAATAATGCTTAAATGAGGAAGGTGTTTGGCTGATTTGATGAATCTGAGAAGCAACAGGTGCTTTTTCTTTGATGGAGCCGAAAAACGATTCAATATCCGGTGAATTTCCTTCCACATGGATCTTCACACCGTCGTTCCGGTTCTCAACCCATCCGGTTAGTCCGTGATCCAAAGCAAGTTTAAAGATAAAAGGCCTGAACCCCACACCTTGCACCAGGCCAGCAATACTGATATCCAAAGCTTGTATATTGTTCTGATTTTCTTTCTTCATTTCCATAGCAGAATGCAAAGATAAGTCACCTTTAATGTAAGGTGACATCATACCTTTATTCTTAACTATTCCCAACGAATAGGAAACCCGATTATTTGCCGCTCCTTGTTTTTCCAGAAAAATTCTGCCAACCAGGTCTATTGATAATGAATTTAAATTATAAAGCCGTGCTACATACATACAAATGGTAGATACATTTGCAGGCCTAAAAGGATTCAGTGCTGATGAAACTACCTGTCAGGACAGTACAACGTTTAAGCCGCTACCGAAGGTTGCTGTTAAAATACAGATACCTGGAGGAGGCGCACATCTATTCCCATGACCTGGCCAGAATGTGTAATTTGAAACCGGTACAGGTCCGGCGTGATTTAACATCATCAATATACTGGAGGAGATTGCATATTTCGTGAAAAACAAAAACATTTAAATATCTGCATGTAAAACATCTAATCTATTTATATACATTCTAAATTTTTGAAATAGTGGGCTGTATGCGAAAAAAGAAGTAATTTTGGATTGTTAATTAATTAACAAATAGCCTAAATTTCTGATATTAAAGAATTTATTATCCAAAAATTAAATGTAGTTTATATGGGAAAAAGTGTTAAAAGTATTTGTGAAGAATACAACAATGACGCAACCCGGTTGATGGATATTCTACTTGAAATCCAGTGCAAAAATGGCCACATTCCGGATGAGGCCATAGAAGAAGTTGCCAAGACCCTGAACATTTCCAAAGTGGATGTGATTCAGACCTTGTCTTTTTATCACTTCTTTACACGTGATAACATCGGGGATTACACGGTTTACCTGAACAATAGTGCGGTAGCCGACATGATGGGCAGGGCAGATGTGGCCGAAGCTTTTGAAAAAGAAGCCGGTTGCAAATTTGAATCCCTTAGCGAAGACGGAAAAATCGGCCTGTATTCCACTTCCTGTATCGGAATGAGCGACCAGGAACCCGCCGCCATTATCAACGGTAAGGTGTTCACCAAACTCGATCCCTACAAAGTTAAGGACCTGGTGCTCGACATGAAAGCCGGAAAAACCATTGATGAAATGGTTGAAAAATACGGAGACGGCCACAATGCCTCCGACCTTGTAAAGTCGATGGTGTTCAACAACATCAGAAAAAAAGGACCGGTTCTTTTCTCAGACTATGAAACCGGTACATCTTTGAAAAAGGTTACTGGTATGACTCCCGACGAAGTTGTTGGCATTGTGAAAGATTCTTACCTCAGGGGACGCGGCGGTGCCGGTTTCCCGGTTGGATTGAAATGGGATTTCTGCCGCAGAACGCAATCGGAAGAAACCTACCTGATGTGCAATGCCGACGAAGGCGAACCCGGCACATTCAAAGAACGCGTATTACTTACCGAAAAACCAAAGCTTGTTTTTGAAGGAATGGCCGTTGCCGGTTATGCTCTGGATGCCAAACAGGGGATTCTTTACCTACGCTACGAATACAAATACCTGAAGAATTATCTCGAAAGCGTTCTCAACGAAATGCGTGAAGCCAACCTGCTGGGTAAAAACATCCTGGGCAAGGAAGGTTTTGATTTCGATATCCGAATTCAATTCGGAGCAGGCGCCTATGTTTGCGGTGAGGAAACCGCTTTGATCGAATCTTGCGAAGGAAAAAGAGGCGAACCCAGAAACCGTCCTCCTTTCCCGGTACAAAAGGGTTATATGGACGAACCTACCGTGGTAAACAATGTTGAGTCATTGTGCAGCGTGGTAAGGATCATTGAAAAAGGAGCCGATTGGTTTACCATGATGGGATCGCGCGAAAGCGCCGGAACCAAACTGCTCAGTATCTCAGGCGATTGCAAATACCAGGGTGTTTATGAAATCGAATGGGGGATGCGTATCCGTGATATCATCGAAATGGTAGGAGCGGAGGACGTAAAGGCCATCCAGGTTGGCGGACCCTCGGGCACTTTGATCAGCCCAAGGGATTTCAAACGAACGATTTGTTTTGAAGACTTGCCCACGGGCGGTTCTATGATCATCATCGGACATAACAGGAACCTGCTTAGAGATATCGTACTAAACTTTACCGAATTCTTTATTGAAGAATCATGTGGTTCATGTACGGTTTGCCGTGCCAATACGGTTATCCTCAAAGACAAGCTCCTGAAGATCATGTCGGGCAAAGCCGGTAAGGAAGAGATTGACGAACTGAAAAACTGGACCAAATTTAACAAAATGGCAAACCGCTGTGGTTTGGGACAGACAGCCGCAAACCCCATCCTGACATCCATCGAAAACTTCCGTGAGGAATACGAGAAACATGTGAAAATGGATGAGGACTTCGACACGGGCTTCGACCTGGCATCAGCCGTTGAAGAATCATGCGATTATGTCGGAAGAAAACCCAATTTGTAAACAATAAAATACAACATCAGATATGAGCGAAAAAGTTAAATTTACGATAGATGGAAAAGAATGTGTAGCCGAGCGCGGCCAGAATCTGGTAGATGCCGCAGCAGATAATGGCGTTTACATTCCCAGCCTTTGCCATTTGCGCGATGTAATCCCGGCAGGCTCATGCCGTATTTGTAATATTAAAAACGCCGGTCGTATCATGACCGCCTGCACCACACCGGTTGAGCAGGGTATGGAAATCGAGAACGACATTTCAGAGCTGAACGACATGCGCAAAGCCATCGTTGAGATGCTGTTTGTTGAAGGAAACCACTTCTGCCCGGCATGTGAAAAAAGCGGAAACTGCGAACTGCAGGCCCTGGCATACCGTTTCCAGATGATGGTGCCACGTTATCCTTACGAATTCCCCATCAAGACACCCGACACACAAGACAGCAGGTTGTGGATCGAAAGGAACCGTTGCATCAAATGCAAACGCTGCATCAGAACCATTAAAACTGAGGACGGCAAGAACATATTTGCTTTTCAGGAAAGAGGGCACAAAGTGGAGATCAACATTGACCACGAATTGGCCGCAGGGCTTTCCGAGGAAAAAATCCAGGAAGCAACCGACAATTGCCCGGTTGGCTCTATCCTGAAAAAAGGCACAG
This sequence comes from Bacteroidales bacterium, assembly GCA_021738625.1. GTDB lineage: Bacteria > Bacteroidota > Bacteroidia > Bacteroidales > JAIOZK01 > JAIOZK01. The sequence continues at coordinate 22,136 of JAIPBS010000013.1, read as the reverse complement.
GCTTCAGCCAGCCCATCGGAACCAGACGCTTCGACAAAGAAGCCATTGGCAGCGATATCGAAAAAGTAGTTTAAATCAAAAATTGATGGAGGTACAATATAATGAGTAAACCAGTAGTAGCAACAACATCTTTGGCAGGCTGTTTTGGATGCCATATGTCCTTACTCGACATTGATGAAAAGATACTCGATCTGATCGAGCTGGTTGAGTTTAATAAATCCCCGATCGACGATATCAAGGAGTTTACCAAACCCTGCGATATCGGTTTGATCGAAGGCGGCGTTTGCAACAGCGAAAACGCCCACGTGTTGAAAGACTTCAGGAAGAATTGCAAAATCCTGGTTTCTGTCGGCGAATGCGCCATCATGGGCGGTTTGCCTGCATTGCGCAACGGCATACCTGTGAAAGAATGCATCGCGGAAGCCTACCTTGGCGTTCCATCGGTTGAAAACAATAAGGAAGGTATTCTTCCGAATGATGATGAACTTCCCATGATCACCGACCGGGTTTATCCCTGCCATGAGGTGGTGAAGATCGACTATTACCTTCCGGGATGCCCACCCAGGGCCGAACTGATCTGGGAAGCCGTGGCAGCCCTGGTTACAGGAAATGAGATGAAGTTGCCTTACGAAGTTGTTAAATTTGATTAAAATCGTAATAAGATATGACGAAGAAAATAACAATAGAACCAGTCACCAGGGTTGAAGGTCACGGCAAAGTAACCATTCACCTGGATGACAATAACAATGTAGTTCAGAGTCGCTTACATATTGTTGAATTTCGCGGTTTTGAAAGATTTGCACAGGGACGCCCTTACTGGGAAGCTCCCGTGCTGGTACAGCGTCTTTGCGGAATTTGTCCCGTTTCACACCATCTGGCCGCAGCCAAAGCCATGGACGTGATCGTGGGCGCAGGTACCGGAGAAGGTCTTACCCCCGCAGGCGAAAAAATGCGCCGTTTGATGCACTACGGACAAATGTTCCAGTCACATGCCTTGCATTTCTTTCACCTTGTATCACCCGACCTGCTGTTTGGTATTGATGCCGACCCGGCTATCAGGAATGTGATCGGTGTGGCCAAAGAACACAAAGACCTGGCCGTGATGGGCGTGATGATGCGCAAATACGGACAGGAAATTATCCGCGCCACAGCCGGTAAGAAAATCCACGGAACAGGCGCCATACCCGGAGGGATCAACAAAAATCTCAGCGACGAGGAAAAAGATTTCTTTCTCAAAGGAGATGATCCGATGAACATCGATAAGATGATTGAATGGTCGGAAGCTTCACTGGATTTCTTTAAAGATTATCACAGCAAGCACAAAGACCTGATCGACAATTACGCCACTTTCCCATCCAACCACCTGAGCCTGGTGAGGAAAGACGGCGCACTCGATCTTTATCATGGGGTGCTGCGCGCCGTTGACGCGGAAGGCAAGAAAATCCTGCACGATGTGGATTATCAGGATTACCTGGAATACATCGGCGAGGAAGTACGCAACTGGAGCTATATGAAATTTCCTTATATGCTTGAATATGGCAAGCAAGAAGGCTGGTACAGGGTAGGTCCACTGGCGCGCCTGAATACGGCGGAATTCATCCCCACCCCAAAGGCGCAAAAGGCTTTTGAAGAGTTCAAGGCATATACCAACGGCAAACCCAACAACATGACCATGCATTATCACTGGGCACGCCTGATCGAAACACTGCACTCGGCAGAGATAATCAAGGAATTGCTGAACGATCCGGATATACAGGGCGATGACCTGGTGACCAAGGGAACCAAACAGAATGAAGGTGTCGGTTTGATCGAAGCCCCCCGCGGTACCCTGTTTCATCACTACAAGATCAATGAACGCGACGAGATCACCATGGCCAACCTCATTGTTTCAACAACCAACAACAATGAACCCATGAACCTGGCGGTGAACCACATTGCCAAAGACTGGATGAACGGTCAGTCGGAGATCACAGAAGGCATGATGAATGCCGTGGAAGTAGCCATCAGGGCTTACGATCCCTGCCTGAGCTGCGCAACACATGCTCTCGGACAAATGCCGCTGGAGATTGCATTGTACGATAAGAACAACAACCTGATTGATAAGAAAAGGAAATAATGTATGAAAATCCTTTTATACGGCTACGGAAACCCGGGAAGACAGGATGACGGATTGGGAGCTGAATTCGTTAACCGTATGGAAGCATGGGTGAAAAAAGAGAAAATCAATGAGGTTTATTTCGACAGTAATTATCAACTGAATATAGAGGATGCCCACGAAATATCCGACAAAGAAATCGTGATATTCGTGGATGCATCCGTTGAAGAAGTAGATGATTTTTGTGTAACACGGGTAGATGCCAAAAAGGATGTGACTTTTACAAGCCACGCCGCCTCACCCGGATATATTTACGCCCTTTGTGAGCAGGTATTCGGAAAAGCGCCACTAACGTATCTGATGCATATCAGGGGATACGAGTGGGAATTCAGGGAAGGACTCACGGTCAAAGCGGTGCAAAACATGGAGAAAGCTTTGGATTACTGTCAGCAAAGAATCAAAGACCCGGAGAAACTGATGAATCCGGATAAATTTTTAAAGAGCTGTAACAAAACGGATATTAATTAAAAATTAAAACATATGGATCTGGCAACAAGTTATATGGGACTTCAACTGAAGAATCCCGTAATTGTAAGTAGTTCAAAACTTACCTCAACCATTGACGACATTAAAAAATGTGCCGATCACGGCGCAGGCGCCATCGTGCTGAAATCCCTCTTCGAGGAGCAGCTGCTTGCCGATGTGGAAAAGCTGGAAACCTACGACCACAAATATTTCTGGTTCCCCGAAGCAGTTGATTATGTCAACGAGCACAGCAAGGGGCAGGGTGTGAAGGAATATGTCAGACTGATCAAAGAAGCCAAGGATTATACCGATATTCCGATCATCGCCAGCATCAACTGTATCACAGCCAAGGAGTGGCCTAAGTTCGCCACCAGGCTGGAAGAAGCCGGTATCGACGGGCTGGAGCTGAACATTTCGATTTGCCCCTTTGATGAAAACATCAGCAGCAAAGACATCGAAGACAAATACGTCGATATTGTTACGGAAGTAAAGAAATATGTGAAGGTACCGGTTGCCGTGAAGATCGGCCCCTGCTTCACCAACTACCTGAAGATATCCAAAAGGCTGATCGAAGCCGGAGCCGACGGATTGGTGATCTTCAACCGTTACTTCCGCCCCGACATCGATGTGGAAACCGAAAAGATCGAATATGAAAACTATTACAGCGCACCTGAAGAGCTGACCATGTCGCTGCGCTGGGTGAGCATCATCAAAAACAAGATCAACTGCCAGGTGGCTGCCGGAACCGGGATTCACTCAGCGGAAGGTGTGATCAAACAACTACTGGCAGGTGCAGACGCTGCGCAGGTATGTACGGTGCTTTTCAAAAACGGCATCGGTTATATCGACAACATCCTGGAAGGACTCAACAACTGGATGGACAAGAAAGGCTATAAATCCATCGATGACTTCAAAGGCAAGGTGGTAAAAGACAAAGAAAGCAACGCAGCATTTACACGCGTGCAGTTCATGAAAAGAACCATCGAATAAACTGAGCGAACACAATCAAATATAATGATCAAAGCCATCCTTTCCGGGATGGCTTTTTTATGTGCTTTGATTTTCAGGAGAAATGATGGAGGCAGCACAATGCTGGACGGAATAGCAGTTGATCCCGGGCGCATTATACGATACAGCCGGTTGTAGCCTACGGGTTGTATTTTGATTAAAATGGTTTCAATGAACGATGCTGAGTTTCCTGCCCAATTAATTTATTTATGGATAAGTATTTTTTGGTTTGTAATGCCGGAGGAAGTCCTGACACTGACCACATAAAGTCCGTTGGGCAGGCCGGAAACATCCGCCTCAAAAGTCTTTTGGTTGATGTTTTCAATGCTTCGTATCAATTCAGCCTGTAGCGAGAAAATTCTTATGCCTTCAATCTTTTCAGTGCTTTCAATGGTGAAATGACGGGAGACGGGGTTGGGGAAGATATCTACACATGCATCTATCATATGTTCATTGTTTTGCAAGTAAATGATTGGAAAAATGGTATCGGAATTGGCTTCACATTGATCATATACTGCCTGTACAAAGTATTCGTTAATTAAAGAAAAATCAATAGTGTCAGTATAGATACATTCGTTTAAAAGACCTGTGTTTAGTTTATCGAATCCCTGGTTGTCAACCTGCTTAAACACGTTATAACCCAACAGCGCTCTCTGCTTGCCATTATTGCTTTCCGGGTAATAGATGTATGCCATATGACTTCCAACATAATAATAAGGGCCCATCTCGGATAATTCGGTCATATTTCCAATTCCGCCGAAAAACAGGGTTCCGTTGTAATAGCTGTCATCCACACCGACATAGGGTCCCCCGGGGTTCACATTGAATGTGGCAACCATGAAACCGCCCTCGGTAAATTCAAGTGTATCAATATCAATCTCCACCCAACTATCCGGTTCCGCTCCCGAGTGAAAGTATGGACCGGCAAGTACACTATCACCTTCTTCTGTTAGAATATAAATTTCTTCTTCACCCGAATAGTTTTCAAAATCCCCAACAAAGTATTTGACTTTTGTAAGATAACAGGAGCTATTTGTTACTTCAGGGAAGAATTGCTGTGCGACTCCCATGCCACCGGCAATTGATGCAAGTGCATTTTCAAACGTACCATCATTATATCCTAACCAACCCTGATAATGAATCCCTGGCGGGTACCATTTTAAGGTAATTTGCGGATTGCCCTCAAACCAGTGAAACTTTGGGTTGGAAGGCGGCAAACAATCCTGATACACCCGAATGTTATCCAAAAACCAGGCGTCGATGTTGGAAGTGTTTTCACCGCTTGCCTTGAAAGTGATGCGGAAATCATAGCCCTTTGCATATTCCGTGATCTTGATGTCATAAGCCTGCCAGCCGGAGCTGCCCTGGTTGGCAATGCTTTTGATCAGTTTAGCTGAATCCGTATAATCCACATACACATTAAAGAATTCGGTGCTGTCGGAAGAAATATCCTCGAGTTTTAGATCGAACGCAAGCCGGATATCGCCATCAACAATTGCTGTCCCAAATAACTCAACAGTGGTTAAATCGCAATCATAATTCTGCAAGGCATTCGAGCCGTTGAACATAGCCGAAGGCGCAGACGATCCGTTTTCCAGGTCAACGATCCAGTTGTCCGTGCATTCATGCTCCCACATATTGGCTTCGAAGTTTCCATAATCCCATTCTTCGGTAAAAGGTAAATTCCATATAAGACCGATAAATAACGTATCGGACCAAACGACCTGGGATTCTGCCGTTTCATCGGGCAAACCATACATCCCAAGATCATATACGGCCGCAACCCCAAACCAGTAATACTGGAATGATTGTGTGACATAGTAAAGCGACAGGCTATCCTTGTCAACATTTCTGATGAACCCATCATTTACATAAAACGCGTAATTCAGAAGGTTTTCGGGTTCTTGCAGTGAGTCGTTGAGCGGATACTCCCATTCCACATACCCACAATTTTCGACATTCTCTGCCACAACGCTGTTGGGCGGAGGCAACCAGCCGGAAGTAAAATCCAGCTCAACCGTATCCGAATTTCCCATGGAGTACATCGCGCAAACTCCCGCTGTATATGATTGCCCGTAAGTAAGATATGGAAAAGTATAGGCGGTGTCTTCAGTAAAAGCAGTGTCAGCTCCGTCAAGAAATACCCTGAAGCCGAGCAGCCGGGGCAAATGTACTTTGTTGTTTATGGGAGAAGACCAGATGAACACCGATGCGCTCGTATCAATCTGCAAACCGGCAGGGGCGGGCAGGTTCACCTGTTGCGCCTGCGCGAAAATGCAGGACCAAAACAGAAGAAGGATCGCTATAAATGTTGAAATAAATCTTGATTGATTGGGTATCATAAGGCTGTCATTTTATTTGTTGATCAGAAGTTTAAAAACATATTGATTTACTTCTGTTTCCACAGAAATCAGGTAAACACCATTTCTCAATCCTGCAAGTTCGATCCGGTGGTTACCAGCCGGAAGCTCCCCGATCTCCATTTCCTTTTTACCCATAGCCGAGAAAACATCAAGCCTGCTGACCGGAACTTTCGTGTTCACGTAAAGGTGATCCCTGGCGGGATTGGGGTGAATCCGGACTGTTGTTTGATGACCTTGTTCGGATATTCCAAATGCATGGCTGACACAGACTGTATCGGTAAATGATTCACATTGATCTTGCAGGGTTCTTACATAAAAACAATAGTTGCCGTTTTCGGGCTCATTTTCTATGTAAACCGTATCCTGCCACAGACTGTCTATCTCAACAAAGTCAGCATGGTTGAAGGATTTGTATATATAATATCCTATGATTTCTTTGCTGCTATGTGGTGGAACCGACCAGTTGAGCTTTATCATATTCGAGTCGGGAGGACTTGTAAGTGAGATATATTCCGGGGGCGGACAATACTGATATACATGAATATTGTCGAGATACCAGCTTTGGACATTGGAGGAATTGGCGCCCGCTGCCTCGAATACTACGTTAAAATCTTTTCCCTTTGTGAAACTGGTAATATCAAGGCTGTCTTTGATCCAGTCAAAACTTCCCTGGTTTGAGTAGCCTTTAAGAAATATCACCGTATCTATATTATCAATCCAAATCCTGAAATATTCCGTTTCCGATGCGGATATATCGTTGAGCTTAAGATCATAAGTCAGGTAAATACCTCCGTCATATATGTGAGAGCCACAAATAAATAGTGATGTGAGTTTACAGCTGTAATTATACCTGGGATTGCTTCCGGAAAAATATGCAGAAGGTTTAGGATTTCCGTTTTCATGATCAATTAGCCAATTGGCTTCACATTCTGTGATCCACTCATTTGGATGGAAACTGCCAAATTCCCAGTCCTCTTTAAATGGAGTTATTTGGTAACAAATATGTTTAACACTATCCGATAAAATAATTTCTGATTCGCCGGTCTTACCGGGAAATCCGTAAAAACCCAGATCATATTTTGCAGAAACCCCGTACTTATAATACCTGGGAACGTAGGGTTCATAATAGTATGCAGTATCACTTGCCTCCACTGAATCAATAAGCTCACCTGATTCATAAATTTGGAAATTGATCAAACCGGGTGGGATGGTATAATTGCTCCCGCCCTGAAAAGCAAACAGCGTGGTTTCCCCTTCCAGTGGCGCAAGCAGGCTTGCATTTCCTGTTACTTTATCAATGATGTATAGCCCGGGTTGTTGGGTAACATTATCATAGGCGGCCAGATATATTTGTTGGTCAACCGGGTTCCATGAAGCGGATTGATCTTCATGCGCATCAAAACCCAGATCACCCAACAATGTTGCATTGGCTGTATTCTTTTCAATGAAGTAAACCTTATCTTCATCCGGGTCAACTCCTACAAGCAAATCCTGTTGCTGTAAAAAGGCCAGGGCGGTGATCTTATGAGTTCCGACTATCTCTCCAATGTAATATACAGTTTTGTCAAGTGGCTCAATAAAAGCGAGATTGACAATGCTATCCACTATATGGCCAACATAGGTTTTGTTTTCTCTTTTGTCGCATGCCATTCCTTTATATCTGCCATGGTATTTGCTTAGCAAGCCATAAAAGATAATTGTGTCCGCGTCAGGTTTATAAGTAAGCAGATAATTTGCCTCATTCAAATAATTAATAAAGAACATTCCTTTATTGATATTCCTGGTAAAATCTCCGCAACTAACATCATAATCAAAATATCTACTATTCGTTATGTTATAATCTTCGGTATTCATTTTGAAAAACATCATCGAATCTATATTGAATCCCCAGGCCATAAGAGGATCAGGGTTTAAATTCAAACGACCGGATTGTACATAAGGTGGTTTCCATAATAAATAATGATACATTTCTTTCAACTCTACCCTAAAATCCCACGGTGCAGGCAAATATCCCGAAGTAAAACTTACGGAAACCGGATCAGAAAGCCCATACCCATAATCCACTACCACAGCCGCTGTGTATTGTGTTCCGTAAATGAGATAGGGGAAACGGTAAGAGGTGTCGTTGCACAGATTCACCAGCTCTCCATCCAGGTAAATCCTGTATCCTGTGATGTCTTCGATGTTTGGATTGGGCGGGTCGCAATGGATGTTCCAGGAGAGGAGGGAGGTGACGGTGTCGATTTGGAGGTTGCAGACTGGGTGGACAATTTTCTGAAACTCGATATAAATGGTATCTCCTTCCTCTATAAAAACACTATCGATTTCAAATTTTTCATATCCTTCCAGAGAAGCCCTGATGTGATAGGCGCCTTTCCAAAGCGTATCGTTGATAATTCCAGATGCAGGTGCAACAAATTTATATCTTTTAAAAGGATAATCTAGGTATTTCAATTGAAGCAATGCATCTTCAGCAGGGCTGCCATCGTTGGTGCTCACTTCAAAAACCACAGCGGCATTTTCACCCGTGCTGAGAATTTCGGTAAGAAAGAATGAAGAAGTAGCCGTATCATCATAAACCGCCTGCACACCGTATTTCCTGTATCCCGGCGTAAGGCCCTGTACAGAAGCCATCTGGTTGGTCAGGTTGGTAAACAGCATGGTTTGTGTTCCCGTATCATTTTGAGCCAGGGGGTCGAAACCGGTATATTCGGCCACATTATAGGTGATTTCATCTAAATGGGTATGTTTGCCCTGTTCGTTGTAATCACCGCTAACAACAGCCCGTATCATAAAATCATGGAAAATGGATATTTCCCAGTCACCGTCGGGGGGCTTGCTGTAACTGCGGTATTCTACTGGTAGTTCATCATCGATGCCAATAGCAATGCTTTCAGGAGCGTCGTTCAGCTGATGAATGGCGATATAGAAATCCCCTTCCTGTATGGGTGCCTGCAACTTTCCAAAACTGACCCAGTAATAGTTCTTTACAGTGATTTCTTTGCTATCGAGCAGGGTGCCCGGCATCCCGTCGGGGCCGTCGTCATCAAAAACCTCAACAGCAAACTTGCTTCCGATCACTTCAAAATTTTGCGGGAAATGGCCCTCGCCAATAAATACCTTGCCGCTTACAAGGGTAGCCGGATAAAAGTATGGCGTGAACCTAACCGCATTTCTCCCCCCGGCAGCGCCCCAAATAAACATGTTTTCCATGCTGCCGTCCTCATAAGTGATATGTTGCACACAATTATAATGATCCCAGCTGATCACGGCTTCGGTGCCTTCCTCATTGGCAGAGGCTTCTGCAACAATATAACCGGTGGTTTGAGCTTGTGCAGGGTAATGATCATCAAGCTGGCCATAAACTGAAGTGAAGGTAAGCAGGCAGGCAAGTGCAAGGGTGGGTAAATTTCTTTTCATGATAATATATATTAGTTTCTACATATATCGAATTTGGTTGAGCATTTCAGGGATCACCAACGGGGGCTATGCGCATCTGTATCTATTGTCAATGTTCGCTTCTGCGAATTTTCGGAGGGGGGTTGCGCAAAATCAGGATCACACTATCGATCCCCTTTTTATATGAATAAGACAGGAATCAAGGTGAAATAGTTGCATAGTAGTGGAAAAATATTTGGGTGATTTGGCGGGTCCTGGTTTCAGGATTATAGGTATATGGGTATAAGGGTATAAGGGTATAAGGGTATAAGGGTATAAGTTTCTCCCTGCAGATGTTTGCGCGTTAGAAATTCCTTGTTTCTTGTTTCTTGTTTTTTGTTCTTTTCCTTGACATCCCCTTATTATCAATGGTTGTGGGGTATAAGGTAGGCCAGACTCCTTGATTAGCCATCTCCCGATTCCATTTTTTAACTTTTTAAAACCATTGGTAAGGGCCCGGATTACAAATCCGCGCCAGCAATCTTAAGTGCAGGAGCAACAATTAAATTTCTATCGAATGACAACTGAATGACAACTGAATGACAACCGAATGACCATCGAATGTTTACAGAACCTACGATTCAAATATCTGCTTTGCAAGCTTATTTAATACCTCCGAGGCTTTGCCTTGCAGCCATATGTCTGTGATCCTGTCGGTAAGCAACGATTTTTCGGGATTGACCTCAATGATGGTGGCCCCGTTTTGTTTGGCGTAAATGGGGATCTGGTTGGCGGGCATCACCTCGCCGGTGGTCCCGATGATTAGCATCACCTCCGATTTTTCGGCAGCTTTAACCGAAGCCATGTAGGCGTCCGGCGGAATCTGCTCTCCAAAGAAAATAAAGTCTGGTTTGAGCAAACCGCTGCAGTCGGCGCAGGAAGGAGGGATGTTTTTAAAAATGCTTTCATCCACATCGAAATGGCTTTTGCAGGAAGTGCAAACCAGTTTTTTGCTGTTGCCGTGAAATTCGTACACGATGGTGTTCCCGGCTTCCTGGTGCAGGTTGTCGATGTTTTGGGTGATCACACATTCGAGCATACCTTTTTTTTCGAGCAACCCAAGTACCTCATGTGCCCTGTTGAATCTGGCCACACCGAAATAATCGTAAAAGATTTCCTTGATCACTTCCCAGGAGGCTCTGGGATTGCTGAAGAAATAATTTAATTCGAGCGACATGGGATCGTATTTGGCCCATATGCCGTCTTTCCCCCTGAAGGAGGGAATTCCGCTTTCAACCGATATTCCCGAGCCAGTGAATGCCGTTGTAAATTCCGATTCCCGGACCAGCCGGGCTGCTTCTTTTAACAATGTATCCATACATCTATTCCTTTTCCGGAGGAGTGTCTTTTTGCCCCATGCCTTTCTTTTCCATGTATTCCCTGATATTCTTTTCTTCCCATTTATCGCCGAACAGCCCGCCCGGAATAAAGGTATGATAGGCCTGCACCAATATGCCGACGCCCCAGCCGATGAGCGGCCAGTAAAACCACCATTGATGAGGTTTTTTCTGAAAGAGATTGATCAGGAACAGGATCAGGTTTACGATTACGTATATGATAAGGTGGGTATAAAACCCTCTCTGGGCATGAATCCGTGCCCTGGCTTTGAGGTATTCGGGATCTTTTTTCATGGTGTTTGTGTTTTGTTGTTATGTAAAAATAGAAAAAAATCATGAAATGCTTGCAGGCTTAATCAAATTAAAATAGGAATGTATCCCAAAGGAAAGTCTATCGATTTCCAGAGGAATATTGAATCTAAAAAACCGCTCCTCCTGCCACGTTTGGCTTAAAATTTAAAGGCCAGCCCAAGCCCGAAGGATTCCTTGAATTGCAGGCGGGGGCCTTCGCCAACTTTCACTTTTTCTCCGTCAACCATTTCATACTGTGAGATTTTGGTTTCATGGTCGTAGATCATGTGAATATATAAATCCGTTTCAATGTGTTTGTTCACGGCAAAAGTGATGTTCGATTCCCAGTCGAGATCTATGTTCCAGCGATTGGGTAGGTTATCGTCAAGGTAATTATTATACAAATTGAGTTTGCTTTCGGCCGTAATATTTTTGACCACCTCTTTCTCGATAGAAAAAACAACATTGATCCCGAATTCGGCTTTATAGTTTTTTCCTTCTTCCAGAATCATTCCGGTTGAATCGTCAACAACAGCCGGTTTCACACCAAAAGAACCTATGTTGGCCAGTTCCTGGTTGCAAACAAATGTAAATTTTCCCGAAGCGGGAGAGAGTAATATCAGCAACTCATCGGAAGGTTTATATTTCATGCCCAGGCTTAGTTTTATATAGCCAGGAGCAAAGAAATCGGAGATTACCGTCGAATCGTTGGGATATTTGTATCCTTCGGCAAATTGTGTTTTCAGGTTGAGAAAAGTACTGTACGACCAATCTTTGAAAGCTTTTAGACTGTAGTTGGAGCTAAAGTCGATTTTGTCATCCGTTTTCTGCAGTCCGCTTTCTTCCAGTCCGATCAAGCCGAACATCATATTCAGCTTGCTGTCGAAGTTGACATTGTCTTTATCATAAGATAAATGCACCTTTGCACTGCCTTTTCCCGCGAGTGAACTCTCACCGCCGGAAGACCAGTTGTTAAGAGACATCTGGTTGAAATGCAGTGCGGTTTGCCCGGCAAACTTCCAGTATTTAATAGAATCCACCACGGCAGAGGCAGATGTTGTATCCGAATTGTTTGAGGCATGGCTTGCAATGCTCGCACCCATCAAAACTATCCACAAAAAAAATAATGTAATCCGTTTCCTGACAAGATGTCTTTTCTCCATTTGTATCGGGCCTGAATAAAACGTATTTTTGTTCTGGTTTATTAAAATGCTAACGTTTATGAAAGCCCGCTTAATATCTTTTCTGCTATTTATTTTTATTTTAAATAGCTCACTGTTTTCGCAGATCAATAAATCCGATACCCTGATCATCGGAGTAAAGGAATCTCCGCCTTTTATTATCGTTGAAGGGAAGGAGTATAAAGGCGTTAGCGTTGACCTATGGGAAAATATTGCGGATAAGATGAGGATTGCCTATAGATTCCGGGAATACGACCTGCCCACCCTGTTGGATGCATTGGAGAAAAATGAGGTTCACCTGAGTATCAATCCCCTCACGGTTACCGCCGAACGGCTGGACAGGTTTGGATTTACGCAACCTTTTTATGTCACCAATATCGGCATTGCCACCAGGATCCAGGCGGAAAGCACCATAATTGGGTTTATCAAGAAATTGTTCTCCATCGAGTTTATGCAGGCTATTTTTCTTTTGTTTTTGATCATCTTTATTTTCGGATTGATCTTATGGCTGGCCGAACGCAAGCACAATCATGAGCAATTCGGCAAAGGCCTACACGGTTTGGGCGACGGCATCTGGTGGTCGGCCGTGACCATGACAACCGTCGGATACGGCGACAAGGCGCCACGCACCGGCTGGGGCAGGGTGATCTCGGTGGTCTGGATGTTCACCGCCGTGGTGGTGATCTCCAGCTTTACAGCGGGGATTGCCTCGTCGCTTACCATCAACCAGCTGGAAAGCAGCATCAAAGATGTTGGCGATTTGAAAAAGGTCAGAGTTGGAACCATTGGCGGATCGGCCAGCGCTGAATTTCTGAAAGAATATGACATTATTTTCTATGAATATACCGATATCGACAAGGGGCTGCAGGATGTCGACCAGGACAAAATACAAGCCTTTGTTTATGATGAGGCTATCTTGCGCTACCTGGTCAAAGATATGAAGTTGCATGAACGCATCATCATCATTCCCAGTGCATACAGCAAGGAGTATTTTGCTTTTACTTCGGGAGATTATGAACTGATCAACAAGCTCAACCCTGCGCTTATTTCCACCATCGAAAGCCCACTGTGGAAGACAATTTTGGAACGCTATGGGCTGGATTATAAGAAGTGATTGATGTCGGTGATCGGTAGTCTTTAATCGGTAAATCGGTGGGGTTGTGTGCAGTCTTTAGTGATAAAAATTTCAGTTGCAAGTTGCATGTTACAGGTGGCAGGTTATTGACAGTCACCATGCTCCAGCTCCAGCTCCACACTCCATACTCTATTCTCTCCTTTTTGAATAACTTTGGATTCTTAAAATAAAAACTGAATCATCAGGAAATGATCAGGCTGGAAAACATTTATAAAAGGGATCAACTTAAATCATTGCTCACCGACATCCGGTTTTGGATTGTTTTTTTCTTTTTATTGCGTTTGATTGGGATTGAGAACGCACCCCTTGAGATCGGCCACAACTGGCGCCAATCGCTCACCGCCATGATCGCCCGGAATTTCTATGAGCACGGCTTCAACCTATTTCATCCTATGGTCGACCTGGCAGGTGAGAAAACAGGCGTCATCGGTTCCGAATTCCCTTTTTTCAATTTCCTGATCTATCTGTTTGCAGAAGTTTTTGGTTATGCCCACTGGTATGGCCGGCTTATCAACCTGATCGTTTCCAGCTTTGGTTTGTATTTCTTTTACAAACTGATAAAGGAACTCCTGAACAAAAAAGTGGCATTCAGCGCCACGATTATCCTGACGGTTTCTATTTGGTTTACTTTCTCCAGAAAAATCATGCCGGACACCTTCAGCATTGCGCTGATGATCATAGGATTGTATTTCGGATATAGATATCTTAAGGAAGGCAAGCTACCAAGTCTGTTGTTGTTTTTTGCATTATCCACTCTCGGCATGCTCTGCAAGATTCCGGCATTAAGCCTTTTCAGTGTGCTGGCCCTGATATTGTTTATTCCTACTGTTCCGCTTATCAGAAAAATCGCACTATATGCTGTTGCAATAATCGGATTGCTGATGGTTGGCCTCTGGTACTTTTACTGGGTTCCGCATCTGCTCGAAACCTATCAGACACAGTTGTATTTCCCAAGAACAATAACGGAAGGCATGCAGGAGGTCGCCGGGTTGATCCCGCAAACCCTGGAAAAATTTTATTTCAGCTCCTTCAAATCCTTCCTCGCATTCCTTTGCTTTTTGGCAGGTATTGTCATGCTGATAAAAAATAAAAACAAATGGCTGATATCGGGAACCGGGATCATTTTCCTTGTGTTTGTGATTTTCATCTTCAAAACAGGGGAGGTATTTGCACACCACAATTATTACATCATTCCATTTACACCTGTGATGGCAGTGTTAGCAGGATATTTCCTCGCGATCATTCCCTCCAAATTCAGGTATATAATCCTCTTTATAATCGTTGTAGAAGCCATTGCCAACCAACAACACGATTTTTTCATTAAGGAAAGCAACAAATACAGATTGGAACTGGAAGAACTTGCCGAACAATACATTGATGAGGATGATCTGATCGTGATCAACGGCGGACAATCACCACAACATATTTATTTTGCCAACCGCAAAGGCTGGACTGTTGAAAACGAAGTCGCTACAGACACCACCGTTCTTGATTCGCTTGCAGGACATGGGGCCAGATACTTTATCCTTGTGAAACAAAGGTTGAATAAGGATATTCCTAAATACGATCAAATTTACGAAGGAGAACATTATGGCATTTACAAATTGGATGTGGATTGATGGTCGGTAATCGGTGTGTCGGTTTTCCCATATCCAACTACAAATTGTATCCCATCCCTTACTACAGATATAAGGGTATAGGGGTATAAGGGATGCCTCCAGAAATAGGTTTTTTATGACCCGTCCTGAATTCTGTTCACTTTTTTTGTAAACCTATTTCAGGACAAGACAATCACTTCCAATACTTCAACACTTCTGTAATCGCCCTGATCTCTATGCCCTGTACTCTTTACTCTTCGTTCCAAGCTCCATGCGCTATGCCCCGCGCTCAAGATTTCTTTTTCCGGTTTAAAAAGTCAGCATACAGCAACAAGAAACCCGGTACCAAAAAAACCGTCGAGTAGATCCAGAAAAGTGGAAACTGATCCCGGGGTAGGTAAGAAAAGTAAAGATAGGCGATAATGCTTCCGAAACTGAGTATGATACCGCCTTCCCGTTCCCGGTACCAACCGATCAGGAAACCGAATACCAGAAAAACCATCATCACATTGATGGTGATGACCTGCTCATTTCCTTTGTTTTCAAGGGATAAGCCAATAAATATGATAAAATAAACCGCCAGCAACGAACTCAAAATCCCACTGATCCGGGCCAGTAATCTGATTGTCTTAATTCTGCTCAATTTTCATTTATTTATTTAGCATAGCAGATTTCCATTATCAAAAAACCTGCTATGCCAGAGTTTAATTCCAGTATGCAAAACATCAAGGTGCCATACCGGTAACTTAAAATTTCATCTTTTTTCAACCTGCAACTTGTAACTTGCAACCTAGCTTACTTCAACCACTTGTCCAACCAGTTAAAAAACACTCTTTGCCAGAGTATGCCATTCTGCGGCCTGAGCACCCAGTGGTTTTCATCCGGGAAGTAGAGGAACTGCGCCGGCACATCGCGCAATACAGCAGCATTAAAAGCCGTCATACCCTGGGTGAACACTACGCGATAGTCTTTTTCCCCATGGATCACCAGGATGGGGGTATCCCAATACTGAACGAACCTATGAGGGGAGTGGGCATATACTTCCTCCACCACTTCGTTGTCCTCATCCCAGAAAGGTCCGCCTTTGTCCCAGTTCTCAAACCAGAGCTCCTCGGTTTCCAGGTATTGAGCTTCTTCATTGAAGATACCGTCATGAGCAATAAAGGCTTTAAAACGCCCGTCGTGATTACCTGCCAGGTAGAATACCGCATATCCTCCGGCGCTGGCGCCAATGGCTCCAAGCCTATCTTCATTCACAAAAGATTCCCTACTCATATTGTCGATGGCAGTGAGGTAATCCTGCATGCTCTTACCATGATAGTCGCCGCTGATCTGTTCCTGCCAGGCTTGTCCGAAGCCCGAAACGCCGCGGCGAGCCGGTGCCACGATGATGTAATCATTGGCCGCCATGATCTGGTAATTCCACCTGAAGTGGAAGCTCTGGCTGAGCGGACCCTGCGGTCCGCCTTTACAATAAAGCAGGGTGGGATATTTCTTTTCGGGGTCGAAGTCGGGCGGGTAGATCACAAACACCTGCATGTTTTTGTTGTCGTGGGTGGTCATCCACCTTTCTTCCACATCGCCCATCTTCAGTTGTTCAAGCAGCCAGTCGTTGGTAAAGGTCATTTGGGTCAGCTCGCCGTTTTCGGGATTTATCGAATAAATTTCGGTGGGCATCTTCATGGTCTGTTTGGTTGCGATCAACTGATCACCGGCAGCGGTCACCGTGCGAATGTCGTGCAATCCTTTCGTTACCTGGTTGATCACATCGCTTTCCAGGCTGTATTTATAAACGTTGAAAGCACCGTGCCAGTCGCTGGTAAAATAAATATTCTTGCTGTCGGCGGTCCAGCTGAGGCTGCCCACGTTCTGGTCAAAACCTTTACTGGCATACGTTTCTTCGTGTGTGTTCAGGTTGATGATGAACAATCTGTTCTGGTCGCTTTCATAACCCTCGCGCTCCATGCTTTCCCATGCGAGGTAATTGCCGTCGGGTGAAAAGAGCGGCGCCACGTCGAATCCCATCATACCTTCTGTCATATTGGTGGTTTGGCCTGTTTCGGTGTCATACAAATAGATGTCAGAATTGGTTGAAAGCGTGGCTTCTTTGCCATAGAGTTTCTTGGAGGTGTATGCAATCACCTTGCTGCCCGGGCTCCAGTCGATCTGCTCGATGCCGCCGAAAGGCTTAAGCGGACTTTGATACGGCTCTCCTTCCATGATGTCCACGTCGTTCCAAACCTTGCTTCCGTCATAATCCGCAAAGAAGACATGGCTGTATGTGTCCACCCATTCATCCCAATGCCTGTACATCAGGTCATCCATCAACCGTCCGGTGGCATCGGACAGGCCTTCATAAAGGTTTTTGAATTTGTTTTCAATGAATACTTCTTTGGTATAAAGAATCTTTTGCTGGTTGGGGGCATATTTAAATCCAGTAACTCCGTGTTTGATCTCTGTGATCTGTGTCCTGCCCGATCCGTCCGGGTTCATTTCCCAAAGCTGCATACCCGTTTCGGTAGGATAGAGAAAGCCGATCTTCTGTCCGTCGGGGCGCCAGACGGCATTGTATTCACTTTTGGGGGATTCGGTGATCTTTGCGATGTCTGACCCGTCGGCGTTCATAATATATAGCTCGCGGTTGCCTTTGTTCTGGTCGATGGAGTAATATGTCACCCCATAAACGATCTTCTGTCCGTCGGGGGAAACCTGTGGATCGCTCACCCTCCCGAAGGACCAGAGTGCTTCGGGCGTCATCCGGTCGGAAGTAAGCTGAATATCGGGTTTGCCGATAATCTCAGCCTGTTCTGTTTTTTCCTGCTGCTGACAGGAAATCATCAAAACAGCAATCAAAAGTGCTGCAAAAGTCAATGTCTTTTTCATGATATTTTAAATTGGTTTATTTCCGCCGCTAAGTTCCGTAAAAAAGGGGAAATATGAAAACCTAAAGCACAGAGCCTGGAGCTTAGGACAGAGAGCAGAGAGCAGAGAGCATAGAGCAGAAAGCGTGGGGCATGGAGCATGGAGTTCACAACTTGCACCAACTTTGAACTTTGAACATTAAATGTTAAACATTAACTGCAACCTGCAACTGCTTATTAGATCCACCACAGACTGCATACGCCCCACCGACATACTGATTACCGATTACCGATCACCGGTATGCCGCTCATATTGCTCGGTTAGCTTCTCCTGTTCAATCATGTGACCATGGCCCGGCAGAAAAAGCTTACAGGGTGTGTTAAGCAATTTGTTCCAGCTTTGCATCAGGTTAACGGGCTGGTCGGCGAATGGCGGATAGATAAAACGTTTCACCACGCGGAAAAGCGTATCGCCCACCAAAGCGATCTCCTGATCAACGATCACACATATGGAACCAACCGAATGACCGGGGGTATGAAGTATCCGGAGGGATTTGCAGAAACTGGGGGTTTGATCTTGCTCAATGAGGATGTCCGGTTCAACAGGATCGTATTGACCAATTTCCGGAAGAAAAATTCTTTGCAACCGTAACACCAGCCGGCTGATCCACATGGTGGCTTTGGGCAGGGGAGAGGCGCCTCTTTGCAGATAATCCGCCTCTGCTTTATGCACAATAATTTCACAACCGTATTCTTCTTTGAGTCTTCTGGCATTCTCGCAATGATCAAAATGGGTATGGGTAAGAATAAGGTAATCCAGTGAAAAACCCGGGTCAAGAATTTCCTTTAGGTTTTCGGTGATTTCTTTGTAATAAGCCTTGCGGCTTGTATCCACCAGTATATTTAGCGAGTCGCAAACGATAAGATATACATTGCTCCTTTTCTCAAACACCCGGAAAATGACAGTGTTGTTGGTTGTGGTCCAGCGTTTCATATGTGTAAAGATAGAAAAAAGAAAGGGGAAATTAAAGCATTGGAAATTGATCATGCATATCTGTTGCTATCTTATGTATTTGAGAGATTTATGGCTGTTTCCATAAATGTATGAATGTATGGTTGTTTGGTTGCATGGATGAGTTGCAATGATCAAAAGCAGAGAATATGAACTTCTACAATATTCCAGAATACTGGTATATGCTTTTGTTGCATTGATGCTGATCATTGTTTCTGTTATCATACTTAGTAAATCATTAAACTGAATATATATCCGGGTTTCTTCAATGCTTGTATCTTTATATATTTTACTGTAGTGTTTATAATATTGACCCGAAGAGCCGAGAAGATGCATCTATATTTAGATGATACGAATTATAAAAATCCATACCCTGATCAATAAATCAAAATAACTTGACGAATACGGAATAAATCCGTACATTTGCTAAAAAAAATCATTATGGAAACGAACAAATCAGCAAGATTTGATACCCGCTGGACAACCGAGCAGAAAGAGCTTTTTGAATATGCCTCGCGCCTGGGAGGATACAGAACGCTTTCTGAATTTGTTTTTGTTACCGTGAGGGAAAAAGCTGAGAAGATTATCGAAGATAATAACA
Source organism: Bacteroidales bacterium (assembly GCA_021738625.1). Classification (GTDB taxonomy): domain Bacteria; phylum Bacteroidota; class Bacteroidia; order Bacteroidales; family JAIOZK01; genus JAIOZK01. The sequence goes on along the minus strand of JAIPBS010000013.1, from coordinate 2,691 downwards.
ACATAATCAAGACAAAAGAAGATCAGGAGCTTTTTTTTGATTGCTTAATGAATCCGCCCGAACCTAATGAAAACCTAATACAAGCCAGGTCAAGATATAATGAAATATTCGGTGTTTGATGACTGAACTTAAAATCCTTTCTTATCATTCAAGGTACAATAAAAATGATTTTGATTGTGGTAACGAAGGTTTGAATCATTACCTTCAAAAACAAGCCGGGCAGGATCTTAGAAAAAAACTTTCGGTCTGTTATGTATTGCTTGAAGATAAAATCATCAAAGGATATTATACCTTGTCAAATGCCGGAATATCGCAGGAAAATATTCCCAAAGAAATCTTAAAGAAACTGCCCCGATCATACAAACAACTCCCGGTAACACTATTGGGAAGACTCGCTATAGACCTAAGTGTTAAAGGAAAAGGATTTGGAGAATTGCTTATTATAGATGCAATGAAGAAATGCCTGATGGTAGCAACAGAATCAATCGGCTCCTTTGCTGTTGTTGTTGATCCTATTGATCAACATGCTGTAGCATTCTTTAATAAATACGGCTTTATTGAACTTTCCGGAAGTAGAAAGATGTTTCTGCCAATGAAAACGATCATGAAGCTGTTTGCGAATCATAAGCCATAAATCATAAAAATTAAGGGCACCGGTAAAACCTGGCGCCCTTTTCAATCCCTTGCTTTCGGATTTGACAATCTTGTTTAGCTCAGCAATTCCGCATCCATGCTGATATCAACTCCCTGTTTGAGCGCTTTGGATACCGGACAGTTTTCCTTGGCGCCCTTGGCAATCTCCTGGAATTGATTGTTATCAATGCCGTTCACCTTTCCTTTGGTACTCAGGTGAATTTTTGTAATGGCAAAACCGCCGCTGGTTTTTTCGATGGTGGCTGCAGCTTTGGTATCGATCTGAACCGGTTCAAAACCTTCTTCCGCAAGGGCGTGTGCAAAAGCCATCGAAAAACAGCCTGCATGGGCCGCTGCTATCAATTCTTCGGGACTGCTTCCTTCTTCTGCGCCTTCAAACCTTGATTTGGCTGAAAAACTGCCTTCCCAGGCGCCCTCGCCTACATTCATGGTTCCGTTACCTTCTTTGAGATTTCCTTTCCAGATTGCTGATGATTTGTGTGTGCTCATAATTATAAGTTTTTGTTGTTTAATTCTTGAACAAATCAAACGGGCAAAAGTTGTGCCCATAATTAAAAATGGCTGTCTTTACCGGTTTACACCTATATAGAGACAACCATTTGACCAATGTGTGGTTATAATTCCCTTATAACTGTTGATGAAAATTCAGTTAAACCGGTTTATCGCTTGAGCAACTTTTTCACCGTTGACTGTTCCTGGTTGCTTAACCTTACGAAATACAGTCCTTGTTCCAGTCCTGAAACATCAAGTTGTGTGCTTCCGTTTAGGTAGAAGTTACGAACTTGCTGTCCGGCCTGATTAAAAACAACGGCTTGATGTGCGCGAAAATCCCCGTCAAATCCAATATTCAACACATGGTCGGCAGGGTTGGGATAAACTGCTACAGATTGTGCCAGCAATTCTTCAATACCTACTGTATTTGGGCTTACTGTAGTTTCGGAGGTATAGATTACATCCCCGGTATTGTTGCCATTCCCGTTGGCCGCATTGAAAGCAGCATAAAAGGTGATCTCCCCTTCAGAGCCTGAAGGAGCCGTCCACTCCACATTCCATGTACGACTATTGCCATTCGGCGTTGTGCCTCCGGAGCTATGCGTCACGGCCTGATTTGCATTTGTAAATTTTGTTTCGTCACTATTGACCAGTGTAAAATCTGCAAATTTATTGCCCATGTCGTTTTCTGCAGTTAATTCGAAACCAAACAGAACCACAGCTTCATGTGTTCCGGTAGCTGTAATTGTATAGGTTTCTCCTTCCAGGTATCCTGAAGCCGGAACATCTGTTGTGATCCAACCGCTTTGAGCTGTTGTGGTTCCTGAATGGCAATCTGTGCAAGTGCTGCCGTCATCACCAGGAGAACCCGTTTTGCCTCCCGGAGAGCCAGTGCTATATCCATATAATACCAGTGCCAGAGGCACGGCGATTACTGAAATAGTAAAGTATAGTTTTTTCATGTCTAAGGGTTTATAATGAATCTTTATCAAATGTAAGTATGGATTAATAATAATAAAATATATAGATGTGTTTTAACTAAACTTTAACAGATTGACCGGCTCATCTGTTTATCTTTGCACTGTAACTATACAAAAAACCGCATGATCATACAGGTTTTCATATTCGCATTGTTATTCCTCGTACTTGGGATCATTTTTATTCTGAAAAAGAAAAAACTCCTGGGCTGGATGTTCATCCTGCTGTTCATTTTCGCCCTGGCCATCGGTAGCATTGTGGTTGGATTGTACCCGCATTTGTGGCCGCTGTAAAACGTTTCAGGACAAGACAGCTTTCGCAAATGAACGCTACCACTTTAATACTCCATCGCTCCATTTAGCTGCCACCCAGGTTTAAGAGGTATAAAGGTATAGGGTTATAAGGGAGTTTCTGAGCCAACCCCAAACAAGAGGCTGTTCAAAAAAGTGTGTCAAAAGTTTGATTAATAAAACATAAATAACTTTGACACATGGAAGAAAAGAACAAAGGAAAAATGAAACAATCCAGGCTCGAAGAGCTAATACCAGACGAGAAAAAGCGTAAGCA
>JAIPBS010000001.1 GCA_021738625.1 Bacteroidales bacterium | reverse complement strand
CCGGGAGGAAGTTACTATTATCAGTAAAAAGAGCATTCCCCTTTTTATACCTGTTTCGCAGGAAGACTATCTGCATACATTGATTGCCAACCTGGAAAGGCGCATTGAAAATGACCGTCAATTCCAGGATGAACCGGAACACAAGCAAAACATGAAAATGCTTGCTGCCGGGAAGGCAGAGCGACAGGCCGAAATGGAAAAAGCCTATCAGGAATTGCTTAAATACGATAAAAATGCAGCAGAGAATCTGAAGAAAACCTTTTTTGAAATAGAGGAAATGATTTTGGCCGAATCAATAGGCAATGATGGCGAACTATCCGTTGAGGCGGCGGCAGGAGAAAGCATTACATTTATGCAGGAGATTATTCATGAACTAAAGTTGGAACTTGCATCCCTCTCTCCCGAAGAACGGCTTCAGCAGGCATTTTATGATGTTAACGCCATGGAGGATTTCAACAATCAATCGGGACTTGTTCCGGATGGAAACCTGACAAATTCAGACCCCCTGGTGCGAATAAACAAACAGCTTGTCGATCCGGCAAACCCGAATCTCCAACTGATTGCCATTCGCTGGTTTGTTGGCGCAAGAGAAGACATTCCCCGTCTGTACAATGAAGGAAAAGACGGCCATCTCCTGGCTGACTTCAACATGGCGGAACTCTACAAGCAAAATAACATCTGGAAGCAAATTAGCGGGATGTTGAAATAAAGTACTAATCGTGCTGCAGCGGCTCCACCACTTCAATCAGCTCGGGTAGGTCCATACCCAGTTCTTTCAGATGTTCGATGGTCGGTACGCCATTCTTTGTCCATCCGCGGCGTTTGTAAACCGCATCTAACAGTTGTTCATATTGATCTTCCCTGTATTTCCGCAACAACTTCATCTTTTCTTCGGTTGATTTACCTTCGGGATCAATGCCGAGCTTTTCATGCATATGCTTGTCGTAGCGCTCCACCCTGGATTCGTATTCTTCGATGGTGACCGGGCCGGCAGCGCGGAAAGGTTGCGCATCATTTTTTCTGAGTCCGTATCCTCTGCGAATATTGAATATTCTTTGGAAATTATACACCCTTTCGCTTTGCCTGATCATTTCGTGTTTGTCGAAAGGTTTGCCTGTAACAGCGGTATAAAGGGTTACATAATTGTCCACATGTTCAGGAACTTTCTCGGGTTCATCCTGTTCGGCATTGTTTTCAGGTTCCACATCGTTCCAGGGCAACTTGCACAATCCCTGCAGGCCAAACCAGGTCCTGAACATGGGAAAATAGTGAAGTGCATTGGCTTTGTCTTCAAAGGTAGGGATCTGGTTGTTTACCATATCCATGAAGATCAGCCATGCTTCGTCGTGCTGCGGGCCTTTATTGGTCATGGCAAAACCTCCCTGCTGCGCTAGTGATTCCTTGGAAACATATTCAGAATATTCAAGTCCTTTGTTTTCCATGGCGATGTCTTTCAGGAAATTGGGATCGCCCCAACCTTTTTCAATGAACAATTCTTTCATCTTTTTGGTGCCCATACCGGCGATCACACCAAAGCCTTCACCTCTGGCCAACTGGTGCATCAGTTCCATGGCCGAATCGGCATTACCAAAGTTCAGCTTCAGTCCGCCGGTCCTTTCATCGTTCAGGATGCCTGCCTCATAACACTCCATCACAAAGGCCACGATGGTACCCCATGAAATGGTGCAAATACCGTAGGTGTCGCAGTAGAAGTTGGCTTCGATGATGTAGTCCGGATTGAAAATACCGCAATTGGAGCCCAGTCCGCCGGCGTTTTCATATTCCGGTCCGTCAACGATCACCTTTTGTCCGGCATAAGGTCCGGTGCGTACTTCATACTGATCTACCCCTTTGGCGCAGCTCATGTTACAACCGATCCAGCAGCCGTCGGGAATGCCTTGTGTAAACCTGGCTTTCCAGACTTCCGAATGAATGGCATCGGCTTCGGGATGACTTCCGTATTTATAATTGTTTACAGGTAAAAGGTCATAGTCATTCATGATGTTGACCAGGTGGGCCGTACCCTTTGTCCGCATTTCGGCCTGTGAGTCGTCCAGTTCGCGCATTTCCCTGTTGAAGCGTTTGCCTCTTTCCTTGATGGCTTCCATATCGGCCACATTGTTCAGGTTGCCTTTGAGGCCGGGGATCCTGGCCACGATGGCTTTCACTTTTTTATCCCTGAAAACAGAACCGATGCCGCCGCGTCCTGCCTGTTTCAGTCGAACCACTTTTCTCTTGGAATCATAAAAGCTGAAGTTCAGCATGCCGATCAGTGAGTGGTCTGCGGCCGCACCCGAAGAAACAACGCCAATATTGCGTTTATCCCTGTCGTTTTCAGCGTACATTTCGGTGAGCTTCTCGGCCAGTTCATGGCTGTCTTTCACACTGTCGTAATCCACTTGATTGATCTCCACTTTGTGGTTTAGGCCGTCAATAAAGATCACAACATCTTTTTCGGCTTTACCCTGTAACTCTAGTGCGTCGAAGCCTGCAAACTTCAGGTAGGGGCCGAAGAACCCGCCCACGTTGCTGTCGATCGGAATATCGGTTTGGGGTGAGATGGAAACGCAAATGGCTTTGCCGGTTCCCGAATACTGTGTGATCCCACCGATTGGCCCGGAAGAAATATTGATCTCGTTTTCCGGGTCGTTCCATTTGGTATCGGGTTTGGTGGCATCCCAGAGCAGCTTCAGATCGTAACCCCTTCCGCCGATGAATTTTTCCTTCATCTGCGGGTCCACGTCTTTTTCTTTTACCTCGTTATCAGAAATGTTTACATAAAGGATTTTATCCGTGTAGCCACGGTAAAGCGGCTTCCAGTCGTATTTCCATTCCTTCAGCAGCTTATGGCTTTTTTTCATTTCCTCTGTGGTCATATCCTAAGATTTTTTGTTTTTAAGTCAATTTGCAAATTTAACTATTGTTAATGAATTAACACACAGGCTATTGATATGCAAATGTTTGCATATCGGACATTTGAGCCTAATTCGTTGCACTGTATTGGCTTATGGAATTTATTTAGAAAGCATATAAATTGTGTGTAAATCAAAGAAAAATACGCTACTTTTGTTTTATTCCTGATCATCTAAATGATTCGATATGACTTTTGACCAGATCAAACAAGTTATTTCTCAAAAGACCGTCGGTATTGCCGGATGCGGTGGTTTGGGTTCCAACTGCGCTGTGGCGCTTGCACGTGTGGGTGTCGGAAAACTCATCATAGCTGATTTTGACGTGATCGATGAAAGCAACCTGAATCGACAGTATTACTACTTTGACCAGGTGGGACAGAAAAAATCTTACACCCTTCAGGACAATCTTTATTTCGTGAACTCCAGAGTGGAAGTTGTTGCTCACGACAAAAAACTCGGAACCGCGGATATCAAAAGGATTTATAAAGGTTGCGATGTGATTGTTGAGGCATTCGACCTGGCGGAGATGAAAGAAATGATCATCGAAACCGTTCTGGAGAAAATGCCCGGCATTCCACTTGTGGTGGGGGTCGGCATGGCCGGTTGGGGCGACAACAATAGCTTGCGTACCAGGTACGAGGGGAATCTATATATTTGCGGTGACGAGCGTTCGGGAATCTCCGAAAAACTACCTCCCCTGGCTCCCAGGGTGGGCATTGTGGCCAATATGCAGGCCAACCAGGTTTTGGAGATTTTACTAAAAGGAGAACTAAAATGAGGATTACACTTAACAACAGAGAAGAGCAAATTGATAAAGAGGTCATGACCGTGCAGGAACTGATCGATTATAAAAACTTTAGTTTTAAACTGCTGGTAACCAAAGTAAACGGCAAGCTGGTGAAAAAGGATCAACGCGACCGCGTCATCATCCGCGACGGAGATAAGGTAACGGTTTTACATCTGGTGAGTGGGGGGTAGAATTTCTCTATTATGCCATGGGCTATTCAATGGTCATTCAACAGTCATTCAACAGTCATTCATTGGTCATTCTATAGCACGGTAACGCTATCGGTAAGCAGCTAAATCACTTCCGCCACAACAAACGTACTTCCCCCGACGAAAACCAGATCATTGGGGGATGCCGATCGTTTTGCAGCATCGAAAGCTTGCTGCACCGAAGCCCAGGCATTGCCGCTCAGGCCAAATTTTTCCGCTTTGCGTTTGAGCAGGGATGATTCCAGTCCGCGTGGGATATCGGCTTTACAGAAATAATAAACAGCTTTCTTCGGGAGCATTTGTAATATCTTGTCGATCTCCTTATCGTTTACCATGCCCAGCACAAAATGCATCTTTTCGAATTGCAGGCTGCCAAGCTGGCTCAGTACATGGCGCATGCCTTCCACGTTGTGGGCGGTATCGCAGATGATGGTGGGGTTTTTTCCCAGGATCAACCAGCGCCCCACAAAACCGGTGTTTTCTCTTACTTTATTAATGCCTTCAAAAATGACTGCCGGGCTAATATTGTATCCTCTTTGCGCCAATATTTCAACCGACTGCAGGGTGGTAATCAGGTTCTTAAGCTGATATAAACCGGTCAGGGGAAGTTCGATTTCCATCAGGTGGGGCATGCCCCCTTTGCTGATATCAAGTAAATATTTAGGTTGGTCGTTTTCGGTAAATTTCTCCGCCCTTTGGATGGACAGGTTTTGATCGGCAAAACTTAATTCTGCATTCATCTCATGCGCTTTATTCAGGAAGACATCGGTTGTTTCCTCCTGCATTTCACCAATCACCACCGGGAGGTGTTTTTTGATGATGCCGGCTTTTTCGACAGCAATTTTTTCCAGGCTCTCACCCAGAAAGTCTGTATGATCGTATGATATGTTGGTGATGATGCTAAGTTCCGGTCTGACCACGTTGGTCGAATCCAGCCTGCCGCCCATGCCCACCTCCAGCACAGCAATATCAACTTTTTGTTCTTCAAAATATTTAAACGCCATGCCCACCGTCATCTCGAAAAAGGAAGGTTTGATTCTTTCGAAATCCCTGGCGTATCTTTCAACGAAAGAAACAACTTCTTCCTCCGGGATCATCTTTCCATTAATCCTGATCCTTTCGCGGAAGTCTTTCAGGTGAGGCGAAGTGTACAAAGCAGTTTTATATCCGGCCTCTTGCAGGATGGATGCCAGCAAATGCGAAACCGAACCTTTGCCGTTTGTGCCGGCGATGTGCACGGATTTAAAATGTTTATGGGGATTGCTCAATATGTCCAGAAGGGCATAGGTATTATCAAGATTGGCTTTGTAAGCAGCGGCCCCCACGCGCTGAAACATAGGAAGCTTGTTGTACAAATATTGCAGTGTTTGCCTGTAATTCATTTTGCAAAGTTAGTGAAAGAGACTTGTATGTGGCAAGTTGCAGGTCTCCGGTTTTTGGGGGTGAAAATAGCCGGAATAGGATGTAGTTAATTTGATGGAGTGAAAACTTTCGCTAAAATCACTCCGTCACCTTAATTCCTTTGCCCATCTCAAGCATAAAGTCGACTGTGTTCAGGTCAATGGCGCCGAATATTTTTTCGATATCTTCGGTATAGCTCGCATCATGGCTCAGCAACGCGTCCTTGATCAGGAATGCCTTATAATCGTAGTTGTTTGCATCCATATAAGTGGCCAGTACACAGCCCACTGAGCTCAGGCCGCACATGTAAAGAGTGTTGATGCCTTCGGCCTGCAGTAGGCTGTCGAGTTCCGTTTTGTTGAATGCGCTTCCGTATGTTTTGGTGATCATTGGGTCATTTTCGGTTGTTTTGATTCGATTATCGAATGCAAATTCATCGGTACCCGGTTCCGGGCCATGGCCAGGTGTGGTATGATGGATGCGGATCACAGGTAGGTCGTATTGTCTGAATATGCCGATAGACCAGTTGATCATCGCGATGGCCACATTCTGGTCTTCCTCCGACATCAAGGGGATGAAGCGGTTTTGCACGTCAATGACAAGCAAAGCCGGTTTGAGTTCCTTCTTTGATTCCTGCCCCATTCCAGTTACGGCGGACACAATAAGCAATGCAAGGGTTATGGTGATCTTTTTCATGATAATTTTATAATTTGCTGTAAAGGTATGATAAAAAAAAGTGAAGGTTGCAGGTTGTCCGGTTCTATTATCAGTTAACAGAAAAGCCCCAAAATTTCAACTTTCAAAAAAAAGCCGGCCCGAACTTTACTTCCGGGCCGGCATTCAATAGCATATGTTTCTCTATCCTGGCTATTTCTGCTCCGCAAAATATTTGTAAAACCAGGTAATGGTCTCGATTCCGTTAAAGAACTGTTCAAGCGGATAGTTCTCGTTGGGGGAGTGGATGGCGTCGCTTTCCAGTCCGAAGCCCATCAGCACTGATTTGGTGCCCAGGGTTTGTTCGAAGGTGGAGATAATGGGGATGCTGCCGCCGCTTCGTACCGGGACGGGCATTTTGTTGTACACCTGCTGGTATGCTTTTTCGGCTGCCTTGTAGGCCGGGATGTCGATGGGGCATACGTAGGCCTGTCCGCCGTGCAGTACTTTTACATCCACTTTCACACTTTCAGGAGCAATTTTTTCAAAATGATCTTTGAACAACTGTGCGATCTTGTGGTGGTCCTGGTTGGGCACCAGCCGGCTGGAGATCTTGGCGTGGGCTTTGGAAGGCAATACCGTTTTGGCGCCTTCGCCCGTATATCCACCCCAGATGCCGCAAACGTCGAATGATGGGCGGGTGCCGGTGCGTTCGAAAGTGGTATATCCTTTTTCACCCCAAAGCGCCTTCACGTCGATGGCTTTTTTGTATTCTTCTTCGTCGAAGGGGGCCATGCCCATTTTCTTGCGTTCCTCTTCGGTGGCGTCCACCACATCGTCGTAAAAGCCGGGGATGGTGATCCTGCCGTTTTCGTCCACCATTTGAGCGATCAGATCCGAAAGGATGTTGATGGGGTTGGCCACGGCGCCGCCAAACAGGCCTGAGTGCAGGTCGCGGTTGGGACCGGTCACTTCCACTTCCCAGTATGCCAGTCCGCGTAAACCGGTGGTGATGGATGGGACGTCGGCAGCCAGCATGCTGGTATCCGAAACCAGGATGATGTCGGCTTGCAGCATATCCTTCTTTTCGGCGCACCACTTGGCCAGGTTGCCCGAGCCGATCTCTTCCTCGCCTTCCACCATGAACTTCACATTGCAGGGAAGCTTGTCGTTTTTCACCATGAATTCAAAAGCCTTGGCATGCATAAAAGCCTGGCCTTTGTCGTCGTCGGAGCCGCGCGCCCAGATATTACCGTCTTTGATCACCGGCTCGAAAGGCTCGGTATTCCATTTTTCAATGGGGTCCACCGGCATCACGTCATAATGGCCGTAAACCAGCACCGTGGGCAATTTCTCATCAATGATCTTTTCCCCGTAAACGATCGGGTGTCCCTCTGTTTCATAGATTTCCGCGTGGTCGCCGCCGGTATCGAGTATGGTTTTTTTCCAGTACTCTGCGGCTTTCATCATGTCGTCCTTGTGTTCTTTCTGCGAGCTGATCGAAGGGATCCTGATCAGGTCAAACAATTCCTCAAGAAATCTGTCCTTGTTTTCTTTAATGTAGTTTTTGATCTGTTCCATGTTTTTTGTAGTCACGTTTTTTAAAAATAAAAACGTAAAGTTATAAAAATCCTTTATTTTGTGCTGCCTTTGGCAAGGGAATAATGCTAGATTATTATGCCCCATTTGTTAATGATCTTTGAATGTATTAAATTTGTTACATATAAAAGGAGCAAAAAAAAATTCGGGAACTTATTTTTACTTAAACAATGAAAATCCACACAAACAAAGGAAGGGGGCTGAGATATTTGTTTCTTGGCGCACTTTTTCTACTTATTATAACGAAACAAATCCAGGCACAATTTCCACCTTATACGGTGAATCCAAATGTTACACCGGAGGAAATGGTGGAAATATTGGTTGGGGAAGGGATTGATTTTTTCAACGTTACCTATTCCGGTGTCAACATTGCATCAGGTTCTTTCCAGGGTGAATCCAATATAGGCATCGAATCGGGGATCATACTAACCTCCGGGCATGCGGAAATTTCAGAAGGTCCGAACAACTCAGGAAGTGCCGGTGAGAATAATGGACAGGCCGGGGATTCGGATTTAACTCAAATTTCAGGCAGTAACACCAATGATGCCTGTGTTTTGGAATTTGATTTCGTTCCTCAATCCAGAAAAGTTGAATTTCGTTATGTGTTTGGATCCGAAGAGTATGAGGAATATGTTTGGGCCGGTGTTAATGACTCTTTCGGATTCTTCATTAGTGGTCCGGGTATTAATGGTGAGTTCAGCCATAACAGTAAAAACATTGCATTGATCCCGCTAACCTACCCCCCGGTTTATGTTTCTATCGACTCGGTGAATCATCGGGTACATACTGACTATTATGAAAACAACAATGGCGGACAGAGCATTCAATACGATGGGTTTACAACTGTGCTGACTGCGGGTTCACTGGTAAAACCTTGTTCTACCTATCATATCAAGCTGGTTATTGGTGATGGCGGGGATTACATTTACGATTCCGGCGTTTTTCTCGAAGAAAACAGCTTTAGCAGCGTTGGCGTACTGGGAAGCGTTTCCTATCAATCCGATTTTATCGATACCATTGCAGTTGAAGATTGCAATAGCGCCAGCATCCGTTTTGCGATGGATGTACCCCTTGACTTTGACTACCATATTGCACTCGACATCATGGGAACTGCCGAAAACGGTGTGGACTATGATACCATTAATGATACCCTCACCATCCCGGCTTTTTACAGGTTTGCCGACCTGGAGATCCTTCCCTGGGACGAGGGGGATGACACTGAGATATTTGAAACCGTAAAACTCGCCTACAACACTTCATTTTGTGAAGTGAACATGGACACCATAGAGATCGAGATATGGGATCCCATCGACTTTCAGATGATCGCACGCGAAGACACCCTGGTGCATTGCGGCGACAGCGTGAACCTTTATACCCTGGCGGATGGCTTCCCGCCCTTTTATCATATCTGGAGTACGGGGGATACCACCATGTGGATCCCGGGCAACGACAGCCTGGGCAACGGAAACACCATACGGGTTGGCGTGCAGCACCCCACCGAGTATTGGGTGAAGGTTTGGGACGAATGCCGGCACGACACCATAATTGACACCATTTTTGTGGATGTGGTGGGCCCAACCGGCACTGTAAGCGAAGATACCATACAGATTTGTTTGAACGAATCGGCTAGCATGGAAGCCTATGGCGGGGATTATTACGTCTGGAGCACCGGCGACACCGCCCAGCAGATTACGGTAACACCGGACTATACGACGGAATACACGGTCCGGGTGTATGACGATTGCGATAATTTTGATGAAGACACCGTTTTGGTGCAGGTGATCAGGCCCAATGCCGACGCCGGCAACGATACCACCATTTGCCTGGGCGAAGCGGCCACCTTACAAGCTTCCGGCATAGGCGCAGTGTTTTATCAATGGGAAGACGGCCCGGCCCAACAGGAATATGTTGTTTCGCCCACCGGCCGAACCTGCTATGTGGTGCACATCACCGATATATGCAACAATACGGCCAGCGATACGGTTTGTGTGGATGTGAACGACGGGGTGCAGGCCAATGCGGGACAGGACCGCACCATCTGCTATGGCGACACCATTATGCTGGTGGCCACAGGCGGCGAGTATTATGAGTGGAACAACGGCATGAACAACGATACCATATTCGTATCCCCACCCTCAACTACGGATTTTATTGTTACCGTTACGGAAGGATGTTCTGATACGGATACGGTTAAGGTGAAGGTGGATCCATTGCCACCGGTTCAGGCTACAGCCCAGAACATGAATTTATGTTACGGCGACTCGCTTATGCTAAACGCGGCAGGAGCCGATACTTATTATTGGTCCTCCGAACCGGCCGATCCCACATTGATCGGGCAGGAAACTTCCGAAAACCCCGTGGTCTATCCCGAAGAAACAACCTGGTATTATCTGGAAGGAACGGATCAGACCACATCCTGTAACACCATCGATACTTTGCTGATCAATGTGAAACCGAAAATACTAACCACTTTCACCAGCGGAGTGAGTTCAGCCTGTGCCTTCGACACGCTGATGTTCCAGTATACCGGTAACGCACTGCCGGGTGCAACTTACCAATGGGATTTCGACGGGGCCGTTGTCTCCGGATCGGGACAGGGGCCCGTTTATGTTTACTGGGAAGACCAGGGTGACAAGGAGATTGAACTGGTCATTTTGGAGGACGGATGCCGCAGCGATACCGGCCGGATGCAGATCACGGTATATCCCACCCCGGCGACAAATTACAGTGTGCCTTCAAGGGAGATTTGTCAGAATGATATCGTGCAGTTTACCAATGAGTCCGAAAATATGATCCCGGATGCTACTTTCCTCTGGAAGTTCGGACCGGGCGCAGAATCCACAGAAGAAAACCCGGAATATATTTATCATGAAACAGGTCAATATGACGTCAGCCTGACAGTTTATAACGACGCCTGCGAGCATACCCGAAAGGTCAACAACTATATAATGGTGAACCCGCTGCCTGAAGCCGGTTTCGAGGCGGAACCCACACTGACTTCAATTGAGTCGCCCACGGTTTATCTGACCGAAACTTCAAGCAATGACGTACAGCACTGGTATTGGTACCTGGGGGATGGAACAGTGATCGAAGACCAGCTTTCCAGCTATACATATAGCGACACGGGAACTTACAATTTGCAGTTGGTGGTTGAAAATCAATACGGTTGCCTGGATACCACCACCAAGCAGATATCCATAAAACCACATCCGAAAATTTATGCCCCGAATGCATTCCGTCCGGGCAGCACGGTGGGCAATGATAAGTTTATCCCAGTAGGCGTGGGGATAGAAGTATTCCATATGACCATTTACAGCCGGTGGGGAGAAAAGGTGTTTGAGACCAGCGAGATGGGAGAAGGCTGGGACGGCACCATCAACGGCGAACCCGCACCGGCCGGCACTTACGTTTATCATATCGACTATACCAACAACCTGGAGCAGAGCAGCCAGACGAACGGTACGGTAACGATTATACGGTAGCCGGAGAGCGCCTGGAGCATGGGGATTAGAGCGGAGAGTAAAGAGCGAAGAGCGCAGAGAGATTTGGATGTATGGTTGCATGATTGCATGGCCAAAAGGATGTTTGTCAATGAATAATAAACTTCAGGTAGCCAACACAGGGCGCTGCCCTGTGCTTTGCAATTTCAGCCCTTCAGGCTGTGGGTTCCAGGTTTTTTTCTATCGCTGGCGGGGTTTTGCAACCCGTGCCTCTTCTGCCTGCTGATATATTTTGCCGAAACCCGGCTTATAGGATCATTCCCAAAATCGGTTTGCTTTGTTCATGAAATGTTCATAATGGCACGGATTGCAAATCCGCGCCAGCAAGGGCCAGCAAGGGTTATTGGTCCCAATTAATCAGGTATACTGAATCTTATTAAAAATGCAAATCATTTTTCTGTTAGATTCAGTTATGCCGATTGGAGTATGAGGTCAATCATTGCAAACCTGTTCCGAATCGGTATAGCTCGATGTGGAAGGCAATTTTAGTTTAGTACAATCCTCACCGACAAACCCGGATATCCATCTGAAGTCATGGCTTGCATGCGGATGCAGTTTTTATAAGTGTATGATCTGAAAACAAAGCGCCCCACCAGGTGGCCGAATACGGCCCCGGCCAGCACATCCGTGGCCCAGTGCTGCGTGTCGTTTATTCTTGAAAGTCCTACCATAGTGGCCAGGCTGTAAGATACCACCGGCACCCAGGCCCGGTCTTTATAAGCCTCGGCCAGAACGGTGGCAATTGAAAAGGCTGAGACGGTATGCCCGGATGGAAAGGAGGTGTATGAAATGTCGGAAAAGGGCCCGTCCCATATGTAAGGATTGACGGGGTCGGTTTGATGAGGGCGGTGCCTGTGGGTGATCTGCTTGATCAGCTGCGTGGCTACCCCGCTGATCAACCAGGCTTTAAGGCCAAGCAGGGCTACGGTTTTCGGTTTTTGTTCATTGGCGCTGAGACCATATACATACATGGAGGCCAGCATCGGAATGCTGTAAAAACCTATCCCCAGCGGATCAAAAAAATATTTGGCCAGATTGTCGGTGAAGGGAAAGCGGTTTCGCTGAAAAAAATCATATATGGCTTCATCCTGCGAATAGATCAGTATCCATCCGGCGGCGAAGCCCCCCGCCTTCAGCCAGTCGCTGCCCTGCCAGCGGGCCGGTTCCGATAGCATACGCCATGAATCGGTAAAATAAGATTTGATATAGGGTTTGTTTACGGAAAGCGGATTTTCATCATAACAGTTTGGGACAGTATCCTGGGCAAATGCCGGGAAAAATATCGCCCACAAAAGCAATATGGTAAAGGTTTTTTTCAATCCTTTCTTTCATTTTGCTTGGCTTTCTCCCAATATACGTCCATTTCGGCCAGGCTCATATCCTTAAGGTTTTTGCCAAGCTTATTAATTTCACTTTCAAGATACTGAAACCTATTGATAAATTTTCTGTTGGTCCTTTCAAGTGCATCCTCCGGGTTAACCTCTATGAACCTCGCATAGTTGACCAGCGCAAACAACAGGTCGCCCAATTCATTTTCCATCTTATCCTTATCGGCTGTGCCTTCCACCTCATTCTTCAATTCGTTCATTTCTTCCAGCACTTTATCCCACACCTGGTTTGGTTTTTCCCAGTCGAACCCAACGCCTTTGGCCTTTTCCTGCATGCGATAGGCTTTTACCAGGGGCGGCAGGGCAAGGGGTACGCCGCCGAGCACGGAGCGGTTGCCCTGTTTCAGCTTGATCTTTTCCCAGTTGTCTTTAACTTCTCTGGCGCTTGCAGCTTTCACGTCGCCATAAATATGCGGATGCCGTTCGATCAGTTTCTTGTTGATGTTTTCGAGTACATCGGCAATTGAAAAAGCTTTTTTTTCCTGGCCGATCTTTGCATAAAACACGATGTGCAGCATCAGGTCGCCAAGCTCTTTTTTGATGTCATCCAGGTTATTTTCCATGATGGCTTCGGAAAGTTCATAGGTTTCTTCTATGGTGAGGTGTCTGAGGCTTTCGAGTGTTTGCTTGCGGTCCCAGGGGCATTCGGCGCGCAGCCGGTCCATAATGTCCAGCAGCTCGCCGAATGCCTTCAATGCTTTTTCTTTGTCCGACATAAGATTCCTTTTTTTTATGCAGGACAAAGGTCGCAATAATTTCTTTATTTTTTTGGAAGGATATCCAGCATCTGATCTGCTTTGTAAGGTTTCCGCAGATACTCGTCGATGCCTGCCTTGTAAAATCTTTCTTCATCGCCTTCCATGGCATAGGCGGTGACGGCCACGATCGGAACCGGCTCGAGCTGATTCGTTTTCTCGTACTCCCTGATCTGCTTTGTGGCCTCGATACCGTCCATTACAGGCATCTGTATATCCATCAGCACAATATCGTAATTGTTTTCCCTGAACTTATCAAACCCGATTTTCCCATTCTCGGCCAAATCCACCTGGTGACCGGCTTTTTTCAAGATTGCAGAAGCAAATTTCTGGTTCAACAAATTGTCTTCAACAAGTAAAATGTTTAGTTTTTTCATGTTATCAGTTTTCTGCGCATTCTCCTTCATTACTTTATGTTCTGTTTTTGTTTCTCCTTTTTGATTGTAGGTTTTTTCAAAACGCGCTGTAAACCAAAAAGTCGATCCTTTATCTTTTTCGCTCTCCAGACCTATACTGCCGCCCATCATTTCAGTAAAATACTTGGAGATGGCCAGTCCAAGGCCGGTTCCTCCATATTTGCGGGCAATGGAAGTATCGGCCTGCGAAAACGCCTTAAAGAGTTTATCTCTCTGCTCAAGTGCAACCCCGATACCGGTATCCTGAATTTCAAATTTCAATATATAATGTGATTGATCTTCATCAAACAAATTTGTCTTTATAAAGACTTTACCCCTTTTCGAGAACTTAATGGCATTGCTGATCAGGTTGATTAGGATCTGTTTTAACCGGCCAGGATCGCCTATGAGGGTTTCAGGTATCTGATCATCCCATAGTGGGATCAGTTCCACTTCCGATTCTTGTGCCTGTAATTGCAAAATGGAAGTGATCTCATCAACAATCTCTCTGACATCCAATTCAACTTCCGACAGGCGGAGTTCCTGATCTTCAATTTTCGAGAAATCCAGGATATTGTTGATGAGGTTCAGCAAGTTGTTTCCTGAAATGGCGATCACATCTACAAATTCTTTTTGTTCGGGAGTAAGATTCATTTCTTCCAGGACACTTGCAATGCCAATGATGCTACTCAGGGGTGTTCGTATTTCGTGGCTGAGGCTGGCCAGGAACATGGATTTCATTTCGGTGGCTTTCTCGGCTTCCTCGCGTGCCTTGATCAGCTCGCTTTCGGTTCGTTTTCTTTGGGTAATGTCACGGGCTGTGATCAGGAAACGGCCATACTTGGAAGGCATTATGCGTGCTTCATAATACACTTCAGTTTTATCGGTGTTGTGGAATATCTTTCCTTCAATGATTTGCAGTTTGTCGTTATCACGGGCTTTCTTTAAGGCGGTGCCAAACAATTCCGACCTTTCTTTGTCCAGGAGTTCGTCATATCTTTTATTTAAAAAGCTTTTCGGTTTCATGGGCAATTCGTTCACGTCATTTGCATGATAATTTATAAAGTGTCCTCTATCATCTATTACAAAATAAATATCGGGGATGGCCTCAAGAATTTCGACATTCTGCTGCTGAGAAATCTTTAGCTCGTGAATAGCCTTCTCCAGCAGATCTTTTTGCTTTCCTATTTCCTTATTCTTTTTTCTGAGCAGGGCATTTGACTTTTTATTCGAGCGGAAGTTTCTGTATAGAAGCAAGATGATGATAAGAGAAAGAACAATAACTGAGATAAGAATGTAGGATTTCAGCCTGTTCCTCTCTGCCAGGTGCCTGTTAAGCTCTTCTTGTTTTTGTTGCTTAAGGACGCGTTGTTCGTCTTCATATTGCATTTGCAGTTCCATGATATTTCTTTCACGCTCAACGTCATCAAGCGAATCTTTCAGGGTATAATAATCTCTGAAATAGAAGTATGCTTTTTTGAATTCGTTCTGTCTTAGAAAAAGGTCGTTTAAATTAAACAGAACTTCTTTTCTGAATTCCTGGAGTTGCAGCCCTTGTGAAATCTCAAGGGCTTCAAGCAGTTTTTTGCGGGCGCTTTCATAATTTTCCCTTTCGGTTTCAATCAGGGCCATATTATTAAGCAGGATGGCTTTAAGTCCTTCCCGTCCAAGCTGGGTGAATTGCTCCAGAGTTTGTTTGTAATAATACATAGCCGTATCGTACGATCCCATATTATAATATAAGGTGCCGAGATTATTGAGTGTTTGCCCCAGTCCGTAAGGGTTGGATGACTCTTTCAGAATGGATTCTGCTTCTTTGAGTACCTTGATGGCTTTGATGGTGTCTCCCATGGCTTCATATATCGTTGCCATATTGCTTAAAGAAATGCCGGCTCCTGAAGTATCCCCGAACATCTTTCTTTTTTCAAGAGATTCCTTATAATACTCAAGGGATTTTGAATAATTGTCCTGGTAATAAAAAATGTTACCAAGCGCTATATTGACATCTCCCAGGCCCTTGAGGTAGTTGTGTTTATTGTAAATCTCATATGCTTCCTGAAGTTTAGAAAGAGCATTCCTGTAGTTTGCCGTCCTGGCATAGATCACACCGATCCGATATAAAACATTTGCCG
The DNA here is from genome assembly GCA_021738625.1 of Bacteroidales bacterium. Lineage (GTDB taxonomy): Bacteria > Bacteroidota > Bacteroidia > Bacteroidales > JAIOZK01 > JAIOZK01. The sequence goes on along the minus strand of JAIPBS010000001.1, from coordinate 242,994 downwards.
CATCAATATCTTTTCCGGATGCAAGAAACCACTGAACGGCACGGTCATAATAATGCATGGAGGAATCAGCCCGGCCGTTTTCTCGCAAAAGCTGCCCGAGTTTGAGATTGCTTTTTGCCAGAAGACTGTCGGCCTGAATTTGCCGGGCGAACTGGATCTGTTTCTTAACCAGCAGTTGGATGATTTCCGGTTCGGTAGCTGAAAGATTTGCCATGATTGAGTCGAGAAACAGATAGGCAGCACCCGGCTCCAACTTGTCGATCTGCTCCTGAATATCGGATGGAATCCTTTCCTGCGAAATGCCCATTAAAGGCAAAAACAAACAGAGACCTAAAAAAAAACTTAAAATTTTTATCCTGTCATACATTTGTCAATAAGCTTAAGAATCAATTCATGTAAACTCTTCTTTTTTTATACCAGCTTCCCTTGCATAACGAATGTTACGGAAGAATCCCTGGCGGGTCAAGCAGCTCACCCAGGTGATTTGGAGAATAAAGTTAAAGAAATTTGTAAACATGCAACAAGATTTTTTTAAGGTTCAGTATACAAATTCCAATTCATGCCGAGCTGAAAGCATTATAAATCTTAAATTTGGCCGCAGAAAATCAGGTTTACGGATGATAAAAGCAAGCGGCTGCAATAACTATTGGTCAGCAATATTATGTTTGATATTGTTGCTTAGCCCATTGCATTTGTTATCTCAATCAAATGATAACAATACAAGTGCGAAGTTGGTAGCTGGTTTCAAAGCAGGATATGGATTTCTGGTTCCGCATCATAAGGAAATGGAAATCCTGAACAGCCATTTTTTAACCTGGGAACTGTCCGTTTCAAAAGCCACATACGGCAATACCCGATGGGAGTACATGTATGGTTATCCGCAGATCGGTATCAGCCTATGGCATTCGAGCCTCGGAGCGAAAGACAATATGGGCAGCGGCACAGCACTTTTTCCTTATATTGATTTTCCAATCAAACGAAACCGGGAGCATAATTTTTCATTCCGGCTTGGACTTGGTTTCGGATATATTGATAAACCTTTCGACCGGCTTCAAAATTACAAGAACATTGCCATCGGTTCGCATTTGAATGCGGCTGTCAACCTGATGATCCAGTACACCCGCAGGATACATGATCAGTTGTTGGTTTGTGCACACGGTAGCATGATGCATTTTTCAAATGGCAGCATCAAAACCCCTAATTTTGGTATCAATATGCCGGTGGCGGGCCTTGGTGTGTTTTATCGCCTGCACCGGGAAAACCCTTACATCAGAAAAAAGCTGATGCCCGAATTGTATCCTTTTGAATTTGACGGCAAGAAATATTTCAGCGTGGATTTTGGCGCCGGAACCGGGAATAAGAACATGCAGGGAGAATTCGGCCGGAGCTTTATGATCTATAATGTGTATGGTGATGCTTTTAAGCGGGTGAGCTTTAAAAGCAGTTTTGGTTTTGGCTTCGACCTGGCATATGATGCTTCCGATTACTTCAGGTTGCAACGCCTGAACGGAAGCGAATATAAAAGGACAGATGTGGTCAGGCCGGGCCTGCACCTGACCTACAAAATGCTGATGTCGAGAACGGCCTTTGTGATCAGCCTTGGAGGTTATCTCAGCGGTAAAGAAACCAACGACGGCAAAATCTATGAAAGGTTATCTTTACGCTATTATCTTGATTGCGGGTTTTATCCGCACCTCACCCTGAAAGTTCACGGGGCGCGTGCCGATTTTATCGCTTTGGGGATTGGATATGAAATACGCTTTAAATATTATTAGATGAGACGAGTTGCATGCATTTGGTTGGTGATGATCGCACTGGGTTTTAATTCCTGTGAGGAAAATCCGGTCGGGGACTGCTTCAAAAGCACCGGCCGTATCGTCACAGAGGAAAGGGAAGGAGGCTCGTTCAACTTTATTTACCTGAATGACAATGTTAACCTGATCCTGACCCAGGATACGATCAACAGCATTGCTGTTGAAGCTGGTGAAAACCTCATTGACGGCGTGGAAACCAGCCTGCACAACAATCAGTTGCGCATACTCAACCACAACAGCTGCAAATGGGTGAGAAGCTACGAACATGAAGTCAATGTTCATGTTCACCTAAAGCGACTCGACAGCATTGAATACCGTAGCTCAGGAGATCTGACCTCAACCAATGCACTGGTGAACGATTCCGTTTTGCTCAACATCAGGCAGGGATCCGGCAGCATCAATCTTAAACTGAATGTCGCACAGTCGAAGCTTTATGAGCATTACGGCACAGCCGATTTGCACATCAGCGGTAAATCGACCGTAACATACATTTATGCGGCGAGCTACGGTCCGTTCTATTGCAGCGAACTGGATTCTAAATTTACCTATATCAATAACAAGGGTACCAACGATTGTTATGTGCGGGCTGAAGTCGAGCTTGGAGCCAGCATTGAGTATCTGGGCAATATCTACTACTACGGGAACCCTGAGAGCATTTTGAAAACAATTAGCGGCGAGGGAAAATTAATAAAACTCGGTGATTAAGATGATTGATCCATCTTTCAGAAAACGGTTTTTGTCAGGTAATTATGTACTGATGGCGTTGCTGTTGACGGCCGTTGTCCGGGTTTGGGTATCCTCCAATTACAAATGGGGTGATAAGCACTGGAGAAACATCATCAAATGAAGAATGATGAAGCTGAATCTGAATTTTAGTTTCCGACAACTGATCTCTTTGGATAGTGGCTGGGATATTTATCCTTAATAAGCTTTTGCAAACACCACCCTTCTTTCGGAAGGCTTGCCTGAAAAAACGCATTTGCCTTCTGCCTTATCATCATCCATAGGTATGGTGCGAATGGTCGCTTTGGTTTCTTCCTTGATCCTTTGCTCGGTTTCACCTGTGCCGTCCCAATGGGCCAGAATAAAACCGCCTTTTTCGATCTGAGCTTTAAAATCCTCCCAGTTGTCAACCATAAAGGTGTTTTCTTTTCTAAAGCTCAGTGATTTGCTGTAAAGATTATTCTGAATCTCATCCAAAAGTCTGATCACATGATCAACGATACCATCTATGCCTACGATCTCTTTTTCAAGGGTATCCCTTCTGGCCACTTCGATGGTATTGTTTTCCAGATCCCTGGGGCCGATTGCCAGACGCAGCGGAACACCTTTAAATTCGTATTCGGAAAATTTCCAGCCGGGTTTGTGCGTGTCGCGATCATCGTATTTAACCGAAATGCCTTTTTCCTGCAATGCTTTCACAACAGGATTTATTTTATCGCTGATGGTTTGCAGTTGTTCGGCTTTCTTGTAAATGGGCACCACCGCCACTTGTATGGGTGCCAGTTTTGGAGGAAGCACAAGTCCGCTATCATCCGAATGGGCCATGATCAGGGCGCCGATCAGCCTTGTGCTAACCCCCCATGATGAGGCCCAAACATAATCCTGTTTGTTTTCTTTATTCAGGAACTTCACCTCGAATGCTTTGGCAAAGTTCTGCCCAAGGAAGTGTGAAGTGCCTGCCTGCAAGGCTTTGCCGTCCTGCATCAGAGCTTCGATGCAATAGGTGTCGACTGCGCCGGCAAAACGTTCGTTGGGCGACTTAACTCCTTTTATTACCGGCATGGCCATCCATTTCTCCGCAAAATCAGCATATATATCCAATATTTTCATTGTTTCGTCGATGGCTTCATCCTTGGTTGCGTGTGCTGTATGACCTTCCTGCCAGAGAAACTCAGCCGTGCGTAAAAACAACCTGGTACGCATTTCCCAGCGTACAACATTGGCCCACTGATTGATTAGCAAAGGAAGGTCGCGATAAGATTGTATCCAGTTTTTATAGGTATCCCAAATAACGGTTTCTGAGGTCGGACGGATGATCAGCTCCTCCTCGAGTTTTGCATCATCGTCTACCACAATGCCTTCGCCTGAGGGATTGTTTTTAAGCCGGTAATGGGTCACAACTGCGCATTCTTTGGCAAAACCCTCAACATGATTGGCTTCGCGGCTGAAGAATGATTTTGGTATAAACAAAGGAAAGTATGCATTCACATGACCGGTATCTTTAAACATTTTATCCAGGACCGACTGCATTTTTTCCCAAATGGCGAAGCCGTATGGTTTGATAACCATGCATCCGCGCACCGCCGAATTTTCGGCCAGATCAGCTTTAATGACCAGGTCGTTATACCATTGAGAATAGTTATCTTTACGTTTTGGAAAATCTTTTGCCATAGTTAAACTTGGTATAGTATTTGCTTTTTTTCACCTGCTTTAACGGCAACAAAAGTAATAAAAGGATTAATAAATATCAGACAAGGAGGCACCTAAAATGAAAACTTTAACAGCAATACTGATCTCAGGGATGTTTCTGATGACTGCCTGTTCAACTACGTACAACGCATCTGAGCCTTACGACGAAGTTTATTACAGCGTCAAAAAGAAATCTGCGAAAGCAGAAAACGAAGCGGAAACTACAGAAACTTATGTTTCTGATCCAGTTACCGCATCGGAAACCTATGAAGGCGAAAACAACGCCGAAGAAGAAGAATACTATAATTATGAATACAGTGAAGTAGAGTCGGCAGAAACTGCCGAAGGAGATGTTTACTACTCCGAAGAAGGTTATGACGACGATTACTACGACTACGAATATACAGCAAGGATAAAAAGATTTCACCAGCCCAATATGGGTTTTGGCTATTACCATGATTATTACACCAATTACTACTGGTATACCCACAACCCTTATTTCTATGGCTCCAGCATTTATATGTCGTATGACTGGTACTGGCCGGATTATTACTGGGGTCCCGGAATGGGCTTCAACATTGGCTGGAACTGGGGATACCGCGGCTGGCCTTATTACAGGTATGGTTACCCATCCTACTCATGGGGATATCCTTACGGTTTCTATAACAACTACTGGAATGGCTACTGGGACGGATATTATGCCGGTATGTGGGATCATAATTATTATTACCCCCACTATTACAACAGCTACGACCGCAACTCTTATTATTATGGCCACAGGCCTTCGAGGGGTGGCCCAACCAATGGTTACCTGGCCAGCTCAAGGGATAGCAGATCTTTTGGCGAAATGTATGAAAAGGAAACCGGCATCAGCAGGCCTGATCGAGGTCCCGGTTCGGAAGTTAGCTCCGAACGTGTAGCCAGAAGTAGTGAAGGAAGGAAAACCTCATCGGCTGTAAGCAGTGAGAGAACTGCACGTGCTTCCAAGCAAACCAGGACTGAAAGAAGTGCTGATGAAACCAGAACACGCTCAGCTGATACAAGAACAGAAAAGACGGTCAGAGCTGAAACCGAAAAGCGTTATGAACGTCCTTCTTCGCGGGAAACCACGCGCACACGTGTCGAAAGAAGTGAGTCAAGGGATGTATACAGGTACAATAAGCCTGCTGAAACACAAAGCCGAAGCAGGACTTATAAAAAGCCTGAGACATATAAAAACCCCAATTATCGTCAGACCAGGTCGAGCCAGGAATACACTGCTCCCAGGTCTGCAAACACAAGGGTGCAGGAAAGGTCGGGTAGTACAAGAAATTATAACCCGCCTACACGCTCAAGTAACAAAAGCTATTCCTCACCTTCAAGGTCGAGCAGCAGGAGTTATTCCTCACCATCCCGCTCAAGCAGCAGGAGCTATAGCTCACCTTCAAGGTCGAGCAGTAAAAGCTACTCATCTCCTTCGAGGTCGAGCAGCAGCAGCTCACGCTCGAGCGGAAGCAGCAGCAAGTCCTCAAGCTCTTCAAGCAGCAGAGGAAGAAGATAATCGATTTGTGAAATAGCTAAGACAGAAAAGATTATGAAGAAGATAATTGGTTTATTGATTTTCAGCAGCTTATTATTAACCACTGCCCATGCTCAAAATGAAGTGGATGCATTGCGGTACTCCCAAACAAGTTTTTACGGAACCGCCCGCTACATGAGCATGGGCGGTGCTTTTGGGGCATTGGGAGCGGATTTCTCAACCCTCAGCACAAACCCGGCAGGGATTGGCCTTTATAAATCATCGGAATTGACTTTCACCCCTTCAATTTCCTTCTCCAATATCGACGCCACATACAATGGCAGCATGCGTGAGGGAACACGTGAAAAATTCAATTTCACCAACCTGGGCCTGGTCATGACCCAGGATATCATGGGAAAGAGCAAATGGAAGAACTTCCAGTTTGGAATAGGTATGAACAGAATGCATAACTTCAACCACAACTACCTGATATCCGGTGTAAACGATCAAAATAGCATGGCGGATGTTTTTGCACGTCTGGCCAACGGAACCAACTTTGAAGTGATTGAAGAGGATCCTTATGGCGATTACGCCTTTGATTTAAACCCCGCCTGGTGGACTTTTTTAATCGATACCTTAGGCGGACCCAGCTCATACGTTAGCACTGCTCCCGACGGGCCCATTCAGCAAACCAAATACATAAACAATTCGGGCTCGATGAATGAAGTGGTAATGGCATTTGGTGCAAATTATAACGACCGTTTATACATTGGTGCTTCTTTTGGTTTTCCATATATCAGGTATTCTTCGTCATCGACCTATACCGAGCGGAAGCTGAACAAAGACCAGGATCCGGGCGAATTCAGGGAGTTCGAAAGAACCCAGGATCTGGAGACCCGTGGTACCGGGTTCAATTTCAAACTCGGAATCATTGCCAGGCCGGTGAACTGGCTGCGGGTAGGTGGTTCGATACAAACGCCGACCTATTATTCCAGCGTTTCGGACGAATGGCAGGAGTCTTACTTCACACGTTTCGACACCCCTGATTCACAGAACAATTATACGTATTATGAGGAAAGCCCATTGGGTACATACGATTATGACCTGAAAACACCCATGCGTGCCTCCGGTAGTATCGGGATCATATTTGGAAGGGCCGGCCTGATTAGTGCAGACTACGAATATGTGGATTACTCCAATGCAAAACTAAGTGCCCCCGATTATGACTTTATCTCGGAGAACGACGCCATCCAGGCAAAATATACATCGACACACAACATTCGACTGGGTACCGAATGGAGATATGGCCCTTTCAGCATCAGGGGCGGATATGCTATTTACGGCAGCCCATACAGCAACAACTCCAATGATGGTGAAAGAAATTATTATTCTTTCGGTTTGGGTTATCGCGAAAAGGTTTTCTTTGCCGACCTGGCCTGGGTGCACGAATCTTCGGAGGAAGATTATTACCTGTACGGATATGAGGATATAACGGTAAATCCGAGCAAGCTGGAAAGTATGACCGACTTGTTTATGCTGACCTTTGGTTTTAGATTTTAATAAAAATCCTTTTGAATTGATAAAGCGCAATCCTTCCGGTTGCGCTTTTTGTTATTCTTCAATCCTGTTCAGTCCGGCCTTGGCCATGGCTTTTATACCTTTTTCGTATTCCGTGAAATTTAGCGAAAGGCATTTGTTGTACATCTTTTCAGCCTGTTCGTAATCTTCAAGCAATTCATAGATGTTACCGGATTTTAATGCGGCATTGCCTGCAAAATAGCGTTTCAGTCCTTTGCCCTTTTCAATGGCTGTTTTATAACCGGACAGGGCCTGGTCAAATTCTTTCATTTCATGATACACCCTGCCTTTCCGGTAATAATATTCGGTTTGTTCAGCAATACTTTCAAAGTGATTATCGCGTTCAGCTTTTTGCAACTCCCTAAGTGCTTGCTCATGGTAGCCGCCGTCAAAAAGCAATCTGGCTTTTAAAAGTGCCGCATTTGGTATGATCCCGCTCTCGGCTTCCATCAGGGCCTGTTTGTCTTCTTCAACAATTCCATCGGTATAAAACAAAGCCTTGTTGATGTTTTCCTTATAGCCCAATATATCACCCCTTATCAAATGGTGCCAGGCCACTTTTTGACAGGCGGAAGCCCTATAGTTTTTGCCTTCGTAATAGATGATGAATTTAAGCAGGGGGCGGTCTGCATCTTCATCCAGCCTGTTCAGTTTAGCCAGGCCAAGTAAATACTTTAAATAATGAAAGGGATAGGCGTCTAGGTCTTGCCGAAAGTTTGTCAGCACTTCGATGGCTTCATCATTATGACCTGTTTTCATCAAAATACTAACTTTCGCAAATACTATAAGAGGATTTTTGCTCGGCAGGCTATCCAGCATTTGTTTTATTTCAAGCGCTTCCTGTTCTCCCTTGCTCAGATTCAGTTGAATAAATGTAAGAAAGAAGAGGCTTTCCGGCAGCAAATGTGCGTATTCCTTGTTGTTGATGGCCGAATCGACTACCTGCTGTAATTCATGCACCCCTTCATTGACCGATCCATCCATTCCGATAATGTCTGTTATCCAGTTATAATTATCGGGAACCGAACCAACAAGTGCGTGCAGCAAACCCATGCCGGTGTTGTCAGGCAGGAAGCCCGGGAAATCCAACCTGTTTTCCTCCAATAAACGATATGCCTTTCTGATCTCAAAAAACGCATTCACATGCTGTCCGAATTTCACCCTTGCGAATGCCCATTGAAGGTAAACGTTTGCAAGGCAATAGTTGTAATAGGGTGAAGTTGCATCGCCTTTTTCCAATATCTTTATTCGTTCGCGCTTATTGGGCTTCAGGATGTTAAAGTCCGATTCTTTTTCCCCGATCAGCAAGGTGAGGAAGTCAACGTAATTTTCATAGTAAACCGGGATCAGGTTATCCGGGTTTTCGGCTTTCTCTTTTTCGAGCCACAGCCTGCCTTCGTCAAAATCGAGTGAGATGATGGCGCGGTATGCCCGCATGCAATTGTCGTTTACTTCATATTGTGCAAACAATTGCAACCCGAGAAAAACCAAAACAAAACTGATAATTATCCTTGACATGACCAGCGACGGCTATTGTTGTTGATTCACAAAGATAGACGAAAAGAGAAGACAAAAAAAGAGGGCACCAGTGGAACCCTCTTGTTACTTTTTATTATTTTTTTATCGTATCAATTGTTCACAGCTTCTCCGATGGCTTCATCAACCAGGATGCGTCCGCAATATTCGCAAACGATGATCTTTTTGTGCATGCGAATGTCGAGTTGATGCTGAGGCGGTATTTTGTTAAAGCATCCCCCGCAGGCATCTCTTTCTATCTGTACCACAGCCAGGCCATTGCGTGCATTTTCCCTGATGCGTTTGTATGCAGCCAATAGTCTGTCTTCAATATATTTTTGGTTTTCCTGACTTTTCTTCACCATGGCTTCTTCTTCCTTCTTGGTTTCGGCAACGATTTCAGTCAGCTCATTCTTTTTGGCTTCGAGATCTTGCTGGCGTTCCTTCAGGTTTTCCTCTGCTTGTTTAACGCTTTCTTTAAGTTTTTCAAGCTTGTCGGTATACTCGTTTATTCTTTTTTCGGCAAGCTGGATTTCCAGGGTCTGAAACTCGATTTCTTTGCTTAGCGAATCATACTCTCTGTTGTTACGCACGTTTTTTTGCTGTTCTTCATATTTTTTGATCAGTGCATCGCTGTCTTTAATGGCCATTTCCTTTTCCTTGATCTGCTTTTTCATGTTTTCAGTTTCAGCTTCATAATTGCTGATCCTGGTTTGCAGTCCCGCAATTTCGTCTTCAAGGTCCTGTACCTCCAAAGGAAGTTCGCCACGAACGATACGGATTTTGTCAACCTGTGTCTCGATCTGCTGCAGGTTATACAAGGCAATCAATTTTTGTTCAATGCTTACGCCGGTTCCTTTTTCAGTTTTTTGGGGTATATCCTTTTTATCAACTGCTGCAGGTTTGCTTTCCGCCTTTGTTTTCTTGCTGGTTTTGCTGCTGCTTTTCTTATCTTTTGTTGTTTTAGCCATATTGCTCCATTTTTAATAATAATAGACCGGATTCGTTTTCACCTTAGAAATAAGGATTGCAAAGGTACTAAATTTTTGCTTCAGAACGGAATAGAACATGTCAAGAACAAATTGCTCGCTTTCGTAATGTCCGATATCCGCCAGCAATAAATTTTCGCCGGTTTGAAAATAATCATGATACTTGATATCGCCTGTAAGGAAAATATCGGCTTGCTGTGATTTTGCCGATCCGATAAGAAAACTGCCCGAACCACCGCAGAAGGCAACTTTTTTGACCGGTTTGCCGGTTAGCTTGCTGTGTTTTATGCAGGCAATTCCAAGTTTTTCTTTGCACAGATTAAGAAAATCTTTTTCATGCACAGGCTGATCCAACTCGCCAATCATTCCTGCACCCACATTGTCAAGGTGGTTTTCGAGTGGGTAAAGGTCGAAAGCCACTTCCTCATATGGATGCGCTTCGATCATGTCTTTGATGATCTTTCTTTCAAGATGCACGGGATAGATGGTTTCAATCCTGACTTCTTTCTCAAAATGCAATTTATCCTTTTCTCCCACATAGGGATCGGTTTCTTTTCCCGCCCGGAAGCTGCCCTGCCCCTCCAGATTAAAGCTGCAACTGTCGTAATTGCCAATATGACCCGCTCCTGCCTTAAAGATGACGTTTCTCACCTGATCAGCTGCTTCAATCGGGCAAAATGTGACCAGCTTCCTGAGCAGGCCTTTTTTCGGTTGGAGGATATTCAACTTTTTCACTCCAAGAGCCTTCGCCAGGTAATGATTCACTCCTCTAATAACGTTGTCTGCATTGGTATGTGCGGCATAAAGAACGATATCGTCTTTTATGGCCCGCATGAGCATCCGGCCGGTTGTATCGGCGGCGTCGATTTTCTGAATGCCTTTGAATATGAGCGGGTGATGAGAGATCACAAGATTGCATTTGTTCACAATTGCATCACTAATCACATCAGGGGTAACATCAAATGCAAGCAAAACACCTTTAACTTCCTGCCCGGTATCACCAGCGATCAGGCCTGAATTGTCGTATGATTCCTGAAATGATAGTGGGGCGATCCGTTCTATTTCCGTTATGACGTCACTGATTTTCATTGTGTTTTTTCTCATAAGCTTTATAATTCATTAACGATTAACAAATCTAAAAATTCTGGTTCATAATTTTTTAATATATAAGGATGTTTGTGAAATCTAAAAATTGTTTTAATTTTAGGCTGTGAACTTGATGAGAGTATTTTTGTTCCCCTTCGCGCTTCTATACGGTCTTGTGGTGCACGTGCGCAACAAGCTGTTCGATTGGAATATTGTCTCTTCCAAAAGTTTCTCCCTGCCGGTGATCGCTGTCGGAAACCTGTCGACAGGCGGTACGGGAAAAACTCCGCATACGGAATACCTCATCAAGCTTATGCTGGATAATGGCATACAGCCTGCCACACTCAGCCGTGGTTATGGTCGTGATACCAAAGGATACATTGAGGCGGGCGAGCAGTCCGATTACCACGAGATTGGTGATGAGCCCCTGCAGTTTAGCCACAAATTTAAGGGGGTTACCGTAGCCGTTGATGAGAAAAGAAAACGTGGAATCAGGATGCTGTTGAAAAAGCAACCCGGTCCGGGAGCCGTAATACTAGATGACGCATTTCAGCACCGTTATGTAAAACCTGATCTTTCCATTCTGCTTACCGATTATCATAATCTCTATACCGAAAATTACTTGCTTCCAACAGGAAACCTAAGAGAAATGCGTAACGGTGCAAAACGGGCCGACATCATCATTGTTACCAAAACACCAACCGTGCTATCGCCGCTTGATCGCCGGCAAATAGAATCCAAAATAAAACCGCGGCCTCATCAAAACTTGTTTTTTACAAAGATTACTTATTGCCATCCTTTGCCTTTGCCGGGAACCGAACCCGAGTTCGATCCAACAGGCCTGAATACCATATTGATGTTCAGCGGAATTGCCAATTCTTACCCCTTCCAGGAATACCTGAAAACCAAATGTTCGGAACTGATCGTACTTGAGTTCCCGGATCATCACAAATATTCAAGAAAAGATATTGGGAAAATCATTGATACCTACAAAGATATCTTTTCTATGAAAAAAGCCATCCTCACCACGGAGAAGGATGCCATGCGCCTGATCAAGTCCAGATTGATGGATCATTTAAAAGATTATCCGGTTTTCTACGTTCCAATAAACATTGTATTTCAGAACAAGGAGAAAAACGCATTTAATAAACTGGTACTTGACTATGTTAGAAAAGATAAAGGAAAGCGTGAGCTTTCTGAAAAAGAGAACAACTCTTCAACCAACGATCGGGATCGTGCTGGGAACAGGACTGCACGGACTGGCAAATGAGATTGAAGTCAGTGAAAAGATCCATTACAAAGAAATCCCCAATTTTCCCGTATCTACCGTAAAAGGACATCACGGAGAATTGTATTTCGGGAAATTGAGCGGCAAAGAAATCATGGCCTTGCAGGGCAGGTTTCATTTTTACGAAGGTTACGGTATGTCGCAGGTCACCTTTCCCATACGGGTTATGAAGCAAATGGGCATACAGTTGCTGATCGTTTCCAACGCCAGCGGCGGAGTGAACCCCGAATATGAGGTAGGCGACATCATGTTCATCAACGACCACATCAACCTCATGCCCAATCCCCTGATAGGACCTAATCCGGAAGAGCTGGGAACCAGGTTTACCGATATGAGCGAAGCTTATGATAAAAGATTGCTGACCCTTGCCAGCCGAATCGCTGCAAAAAACAATATACGATACCACAGTGGCGTATATGCGGGCGTTACCGGTCCGACTTTCGAAACGCCGGCCGAGTACCGGTATATCCGAACACTGGGAGCTGATGCCGTGGGCATGTCAACCGTGCCGGAGGTGATTGTTGCCAGGCATATGGGCATGCGTTGTTTCGCCCTCTCGGTGATCAGCGATCTGGGCGTGCAGGGCAAGATTGTTGAGATAAGTCATGAAGATGTAATTGACGCGGCTTCCATGGTGGAACCCAAAATGACAATCATCATTAAAGAATTGCTGCAGGGTGATCCGGGCTAGTCGTGGAATCCCAATATCTCAAGTTGCCAGCCCTCTTGCTTCAAACGGATCTTTTTATAAAGAAAAGGCCGTAGCAAAAAAGAACCGCCGATCAAAGCCCCGCTTATCCAAAGTGAGGATTCGGTATAAACCGGTGCGTCCTTATTCATCAAACGGTTGAATCCGGTCAGGCCAAAATAGCCCAGGCCCGCCAAAAGACCGGCCTTATTCAGAAACATCAGCATACGCCTTTCCCGATATATGATTTGAATATCGCTGGGATGGAGCAGGAGGGATGCGTTCAATTCGATAAGTGAGTCCTGAAAACCGGTGATCACCCCCGCCATGCGCAAACTGTCCTGAATCTCTAAGTGCAAATGATCCCCAATGAAATACTTGTAGTTTTTCAGTTTCCCGGGCTTCGACAACAGTAAAAACTGCTGGGCGTTAAGTTGCGATCCAAGCAACAAGAAACAGACGAACAGAAATATCGTTTTTCTCATAACAATGATTTCGGATATAAAAGTAATGATTCAATTAATACCATTTATTAATCCTAACTTTGCTTTTTAGAAAAAATACCGGCCATGAAACACATCAAAATACTACATTCTCTGATCCTTATTCTGATTTTCCTTGGAGCTTGTAAAGATCAGGCAGAGGGAGAGAAAACAATTGTGTCGGGAAAAATACATGGGTTGTCTGATCAGAAGATATACCTGAAAGAACTGGATGTAAACCGGATTTATTTGATCGATTCAGCCACGACTTCGACTACAGGTGAATTCAGCTTTACATTCTTTCCTGATCAAACTAGCTTTTATGTGCTCAATACCGGGAACTTTGAGAATATTCCAATTATTGCCGGAAGCAGCCGGCAAATTGAGCTTCAAAGTGATACGCTTGATCTTCATAAATATTTGAAAATAAGCGGATCGGAAGAGTCGAAACTGCTGGGAAGATATCTTAAGCATACCCGCCGCAATGAGAACCTGGCCGATTCCCTGGTCGATATGATGAAAAAGCGTCGCATGGAGTTTAAATATGAAAGCATCCGAAACAGCTATGGTAAAATATTTGACAGCATTCGTATGGATCAGGAAGAATATGCCCGTGAATTTATCCGGCAACATCCCGGTAATTTAGCCTCTATACTGGTGTTGAACCAACCATTCGGTCAAATTCCTTTGTTCAGCCAGAAAGACGACCTGGAGTATTACATGATGCTGGATAGCGGGCTTGCCATCAACTATCCCGGGAACAAACATACCATAGAGCATCGGGAATTTGTTTCGGAGATCGTTCGGCTTAAAGAAGAGCGTGAAGAAGCGTTGCGTAAGCTGCAGGCCGGAAAAATCATTCCGGACGTGAGCCTGCCCGATCCGATAGGCCGGAAAATTCCACTGTCATCCCTGCGCGGAAAAACCGTGCTGGTATATTTCTGGGCCTCCTGGGAAGCACGGACGCGGCAAACCAATCAAAAGCTTACGGATTTGTATGATCAATTGAACCCCCAAGGATTTGAGGTTTATGCCATTTCTTTCGATAAACAAAAGTCGATGTGGCAAGCGGCCATCAAAGTAGATGAACTCGATTGGGTTAATGTTAGCGACCTCGAGCACCGGTCTTCTCCCGTGCTGAGCTTGTACCAGATACCCGATGAATTACCGTTCTTTTACCTGATCGATGAAGAGGGAAAGATCATTTACAGAGGAGATAATTTTAACAAACTCGTTAGTTTGCTAAATTCGCAATTTGAAAACCATTAATTCCCGGGATTTACTATTTTTACCCCTTTGAATGCCGTGAGTTCAGCAAAGAAACATAGGAATAAGAAAATCTATTTTGCATCGGATTTCCACCTGGGCATCCCCGATCATGCTTCCAGTCTGAAACGCGAGCGCATGCTGGTGGACTGGCTGGCGGGGATCAGGAATGATGCAGCCGAAATATTCCTGATGGGCGATCTGTTCGATTTCTGGTTTGAATATAAAACCGTGATCCCGAAAGGTTATGTGCGCCTATTCGGTAAGCTTGCCGAAGTCGCCGATTCCGGGATTCCCGTGCATCTTTTCAAAGGAAATCATGATATTTGGGCTTTCAATTATTTGAGCAAAGAAATTGGTATGCAACTTCACAGGCTGCCGGAAATCAGGATTTTCAATGGTAAAAAGTTCTACCTGGCCCATGGTGATGGTTTAGGCCCGGGAGACAAAGGCTACAAGTTTTTAAAGAAAGTGTTTGAAAACCGTTTCAACCAGTGGTTGTTCCGCTGGCTGCATCCCGACCTGGGGGCACGCATGGGTTTGTATTTTTCCAAAAAGAGCCGTATTGCTAACATCATCAAGGATGGCAAGCAGGAAAACGGCCTCCCACTGGAGGAAGAGATGCTTTACAATTATGCCAAAGATAAGCTGCAGGAATATCCCGATGTGAACTATTTCATTTTTGGCCATCGTCACAAGCCCGTTCAGGAAAGCCTTTCAGATAACAGCCACCTTGTCATCCTCGGCGATTGGGTGACCAATTTTACATATGCTGTTTTTGACGGAGAGAGGCTGAGGATGGAGAAACTGTCCGGGTGAGGTATCCTGATTTTAGATTCCAGATTCCAGATCACAACTGTCCGGTTAAACGCCATGGGATTCCAAATTCCAAATTCCATTCCAATTTAAATACCGAATTAACAAGTATACTGAAACTTACAAAAAATGCAATGCATTTTTCTGTTAGATTCAGTTATACCGATTGGAGCATGAGATCAATCATTGCAAACCTGTTCCGAATCGGTATATCTTCAAGCCCCCAATGGGCGGAATAAATAGCACAGGCTGTCAACCCTGTGAAGAGCGATTTAAACAAACTTCTCAATCAGCTCCACCAGCCTTTGGGCGTAGCCCATCTCATTGTCGTACCAGGCTACCACTTTTACCAGTTTTTTCCTGTCGCCAAGCACGGCCGTGAGCTTGGAGTCGAAAATGGCGCTGTGGGTGTTCCCGATGATATCCATCGAAACTACCGGGTCTTCAGTATATTCCAGTATGCCTTTTAGCCTTCCCTCAGCCTCTTTTTTAAATGTCGCGTTGATCTCATCCACGCTGGTGCATTTCTTCAGGGTGCAGGTGAGATCAGTCAGGGAAGCGTCCGGCACAGGCACGCGTATACCGGCCCCGCCCAGGTTGTCTTTCAAATGCGGGAATATTTTGGTTGCCGCCTTGGCGGCCCCGGTGGTGGTGGGCACGATAGAATAAGCAGCCGCACGCGCCCTGCGTAAGTCCTTATGCGGGGCGTCCAGCAGGTTCTGGTCGCGGGTGTAGGAATGCACGGTGGTGATGAAACCTTTTTCAATACCCCACAACTCGTCCAGGATCATGATCAACGGTGCTACGTTGTTGGTGGTACAGGAAGAATTGCTGATCACCACATCCTTTTTATTGATCATGTGGTCGTTTACACCCAGCACGATGTACTGTACGTTTTTGCTTTGTCCTTTGGCAGGTGCCGAAATGATCACCTTTTTCGCACCGGAATGGGTTACGTGCTTGATCGCCTGACCTCGCGTAACGAAATTGCCGGTGGATTCGATCACTACGTCGATGTCCATATTCTTCCATGGAAGCTTATCGGGTTGTTTAACCGACAACACCTTGATCTCTTTCTTATTTACAATCAGATTGCCGTTCTTTTCTTCCACTTCTCCCGGGAAATGCCTGTGCACCGAATCGTATTTCAGCAAGTGCGCCAGGGTATGGGCGTCGGTCAGGTCGTTCACCGCCACCACTTCCATATTGTCCTTTAAAATCAACCTCCGCATGGTAATGCGGCCTATCCTTCCAAATCCGTTGATCGCCACTCTGATCTTCGACATGCTGTCTGGGTTTTAAAATTTGCCGCAAAGGTAGGGATTTTACAGCTAAGTGATGCTGATGGCTTGATCATACTGATTACTTAGTTGTGACCCTGATATTTGAAACTTGAAATCTGAAAGTAGATGTATACCGATTCGGAACAGGTTTGCAATGATTTACCTCCTGCCCAATCGGTATAACTGAATCTAACAGAAAAAATGGTTTGCATTTTTAATAAGATTCAGCATAAGTGAGGTTTTCTGAAAGGCTTCAATCCCCCATCAAAAACAAAAGCGGGGTATGCAGCCTGGCCCGCCAGGCATTCTCCGAATGGCTGGCGCCCTCGAATTTGCGTGTCATCCAGTTTTGATCTGTATAGCCATTTTCTCGCATAATCACATCCGCCTGCTTCTGATAGGGTTCATACAATGCATCCAGGGTTTCGGTACCATAATCAAAGTAGATTTTGTGATCATCGGGAGATGGGAGGTTCAGGTTCAGGTATTCCATAAAAGCACCGGGTAAGGGATTTTCTTGTTGATCCCTTATACCCGGCCAGTGCGTCGAAATACAGGCCGCACCACCGAAAACATCCGGGTGTTCGCAGATGGCGTAAATCGAGATCAGCCCTCCCATGCTTGAACCGGCCACAAAGGTGTTTTCTCTTTCTGGTTTTGTCGAGAAGTTTTTATCGATATAGGGTTTCAGCTCCTCCACTAGAAAGTGTAAATAATTATCTGATTGCAGACTGTTGTAATTGGCCTGTATGAAATATTCCTGTTGGAAATCCTCGGGCAGACTTTCAAAAGGCTTTTGCGGAAGATAATCCGCATGCCGGCCTTCACCCGAGTTGTGAATGCCTACCACGATAAAGGGTTGAAGTTTGTTTTCCTCAATCAGCCTTGTGGCCGCTTCATCCACACCCCATTCCTGTTGGTTCCAGGTGATGGTGGAGTCGAACAACATCTGTCCGTCATGCATATACAAAACCGTGTAGCTGTTGTGTTCGTTGCATCCTTCAGGCAGCCACACATCCACATGCCGTGCAGTTACAAACTCCGAATGAAAGTTTTCCAGCCGCACGATCTCTCCCGCAGAAACCGTTGGGATTTGCGCATTAGCAGCCGGGCCGGTGCAGGCGGCCAGCATTATCAGGAGGCATTTGCCTGTTTGTAAGTTCATCTTTTAAAACATTAATTGATATGATACCCCTGACTTGTCATTTCCGAGCTTTGAAGGTAGGCATATTTTTCAAGATCGAGCGGGTAGTCCCAGCAACCCATGCGGTGATAGATCTCCCCGCCAAAGCCGCTTTTGAAACGGTAAAGCCCATACATGGGGTGGGCCGGGTCGGGATTGGGCGAAATGCCGAACATATCATATTCGGTACAGCCTTTTTCTTTGGCCAGTTTCATGGCCTGCCATTGCAACGCATAGGTGGCCATGCAATTTCGCTGAACCGATGAGGACGCTCCGTAGAGGTAGGTTGCCCTGTTTCCGGAAACAGCAAGGAACATGGCTGCCAGCGGTGTTCCGTTTTTGCCGGCCACCAGCAGATCAACATCAGCCGGTGAATTGGTGTGGTTGGCCCTGGCCGTTAAAACAGTCTTGAAGTAACTCATGTCCTGCACATGAATGCCGTTCCTGCGGGCCGTCTCACCATAAAGCTTGTACCATACATCCAGTTTTTCCATTCCGGGTCGTTCTATTTCGATTCCTTTTCGCTGCGACAGCCGGATGTTGTATCGTGTTTTGGCCTTCATCCTCCCGAGCAGCTCCTGATCGTCTTTTTTCAGGTTGAGGAAGATGGTGTTGGAGGGCAGGATGTCGGAATGAGCTTTGGTGAGCATGCCTTTTTCGGTACTGAAATTCATACGGATTTCCTGGTTGATGGGCCTTGGCGGGCCTAACCAGTTGTTTCTGTTGTCGAAATAATCTTCATCCTTTGCCCAGGGGGATTCCCAGGGCAGATCATAGCGGATCATGATGCAGCCTGAAGGCAGTAGGGGACGCAGGGCTTCCGAAAGCTCTTCCAGGAAAGGGCCCTGGAGTTCCTCGTCCGGTTCCAGCTTGGGCCCGTAAGGTACATAGGCGATGTAATGCTCCCGGTCCACCGGCTGAAGCAGGATCAACAGATCGTCTGTTGCTTCTCCCCACCGGTTATTTTCCTGCCTGATTTCTTCTCCTTTCAGCTTCAGGTCGAAGGCTCTGGGGCCTGCACCGTGCTTTTTCTTTACCTCGGCCCAGTAAGCCGTTTGCTGAAGCAATTCGCTCTCGCTAACTTGTTTAACGTCTTTTTTATCGATCTCAACCCGCATTCCTGAAATTTTTTGCAAAGGAACAAAAGATGAGTGAGTTAAGAAAACTTTTAAAGGATCACTTTGCAGCCTGTTAAGAATAAAAGACATTTTCACAAAAGCATTGGCTGGATCTACCCTGAAATCCCTTATAACCCTATACCTTTATATCCCATATACCCTGAACTGTCTTCGTCATCAGGAACGGATTAATATCACCTCTCCCCGTCCCACTCCCCAAAAAACTCTTCCAGGAAATTCACCATATATTGATGTCTGTGTTCGGCCAGGGACTTGCCGGTGGGGGTGTTCATGCGTTCTTTGAGCAGAAGCAATTTTTCATAAAAATGGTTGATGGTGGGCGAGGTATTGTTTTTATATTCCTCCCTGTTCATGTTCTTTTGTGGTTTAACAGTTGGTTTATAAATCAGCCGGCCGGCATGGCCTCCATAATTGAAAGCTCTTGCAATGCCGATGGCGCCCAGCGCATCCAGGCGGTCGGCGTCCTGTATCACATCCAGTTCTTTGGAACGGAATGCCTGTTTATGCTTTTCTCCTTTAAAAGAAATATGCCTGACGATCTGTTCGATATGGCCGATAAGCGCACTTTCAAGTTTTTGTTGCTGAAGAAACTCTCTGGCTGTGCGCGGACCGATTTCTTCATCCCCGCCATGGAACTTCGAATCTGCAATATCATGCAACAGGGCGCCCAGCTCTACAACAAAAAGGTCGGCATTTTCTTTGGCCCCGATATTCATGGCCAGATTTCTTACACGTTGTATATGCCACCAGTCGTGGCCGCCTTCGGCTTCTTTGAGTGTTTCATAAACAAAGTTTTCTGTTTTTCTAGTGATTTTTGTTATCATTGTAATCAATCATTTTTATCAAGAATGGTTTCGAGATCTTCTTCATAATATAATGCCTTGTCCAACGCTTTGTTTATTTCTTTATGGCTGTATTTTTTTGTGCGTTTAAGAAATTCAATAAGTGCTTTATTAATTATTTTCTCCATATTATTAATTCTTTCAATGTTTTTTGGTGTTGGATCGATATTTTTATTGCCATGAAAAACATCACCTCTAAGCTTGATAAATTCTCGCGTTTGCTCATAAAGGTATTTAGGATTAAATTTCTTCTCCAATAGTTTTACTACTTTTAGCTTAATTTGAAAACTTACTTCATATCGTTCAGTATTAATAAGATATTCTAAGGCTAGAACCAGTTCAATAATTCTATCCTGGATGTTTAGTTGTGATTTTGCTTTAATTAATCTTCTAAGTGATGCGAGTATTTTCGGGTCAAGTTTTTCAAAATCAATATCAATAAGGTTGGTGAAGCTCTTCTTAAAGTTGTCTTCACTGTCGATATAAAAAATAAATTTATTTTTTATATTATATTTATCTTCAGTTTGTATTGGTGCAGAGCCACGTTTTGGTAGGCATAGCGGCCAAGCATCAGTTTTAATAATTCTCTTACCTTTTTCGATATTACCAACATCTGAGATAGCGATGATGTTAAATAACTTATCAATAATTTTATTTTGTGAATTATAGTAATCCTGATAATCATGTTTGTTAATAACATGATTTATTTCTAAATAATAGTCATTTTCATGAATTACATTTTGAATAGGGCTTAAAACCTGATTATACAGTAATGAAAACTCTTTGACAATGTTATAATTGGCCTTTTTGATTTTAAAGGATTCATTTAATGAAATTTCATCCAAAATACCTGACGGGCCATCGAGACTTATTAACGTGTTAATTTGAACATTATCATGTTTTAAGAAATATATCAGACTGTCAAATGTATGGTTGAATGCATCTGTAATAGCTGTTTCGTTATTTATCTTCAGATCATACACTTTAGCAATGAATCCAGCAATTATGTTGGTTGTAATGGATGGTTTTGAATTTAAATCTTCTTTCAAATCCTTTTTTGGTAAAAATGTTGGATTGATATCAATTATAATATCATATATCTTTTTAAAAGTAACATAGGTGTTTAAAGTGCTGATTATAGTATTTCTAAAAATATCACTATCAAAATAGACAGATGTTGATGACCCATATCCTTTACTATTATAGCGGTCAAAGTTCGGACAAGGTGCAGGAATGAAAGACGATCTATAGCAACTCATTAACTTGTAATCACGATTTGAATCATTTTGAAAAAAGTCAAGTAATATATTGAACTGCTTCTTTAATTCATCATGTTTAATTTTCATTTATAGAAATTTTATAATCAATTTAATAATGAATTATTAATTTTTAATAATTAACTAAAAATAACTGGACCCATCCCAGCAATGCGTGCACAATTGTTCTTTGGGCAGGCCGATGGCTTCCACCAGGTCGTCGAGTTTTTGATATTTGAGTGTGGTAACGCCTATCCTTTGCCTGATCTTTTCGATCATATCCTCATAGCGGTCGCTGCCGGGTTTGGCATATTCATTCAGCTTATCTGTGTATTCCCCATTGATCTCCTGTATGGCTTTCCTGCCGGCCAAATCCAGTGTGGAACGCGAGCGCGAGAAATTCAGGAATTCACATGGAAAGATCAGGGTGGGGCAGGCCGGCCGGATGTGGATCTCCTTGGCGCCGTAGTCGAAAAGGATTTTGGTGTTGCCTTTGAGCTGCGTCCCCCTTACGATGCTGTCGTCGCAAAAAACGATCTTCTTGTCCTTGATCAGCGATTTGATTGGGATCAGTTTCATTTTAGCCACCAGGTCGCGGGTTACCTGGCTCTGGGGCATAAAGCTGCGCGGCCAGGTAGGCGTGTATTTCACATAGGCCCGTTTGTACGGGATTTGCTTTTTGTTGGAATACCCGATGGCGTGGGCCACTCCCGAATCGGGTATGCCCGAAACAAAGTCCACTTCAATGTCATCGTCTTTGGCCAGGCAGGCACCGCAGCGGTAGCGGCATTCTTCCACGTTGATGTTTTCGTAATAGGAGCTGGGATATCCATAATAAACCCACAGAAAGGCGCAAATCTGCATTTTTTTGTTGGGTGGCTTTTTTTGTTCATATCCGTCTTCTGTGATGAACAAAATCTCACCCGGACCGATATCCCGTTCGACCTCATAACCCAGGTTAGAAAAGGATGTAGATTCGGAGCTCACGGCAAATCCGTCTTCTTTCTTTCCCAACACCACAGGAGTCCTTCCAAGCTTGTCGCGCGCGGCATAAATTCCTTTATCGGTAAGGATCAGCAAAGAGCAAGAGCCTTTCACCTTATCGTAAACATTTTCTATTCCCTTACCGATGCTTTCCTCTTCAGTGATCAGGCTGGCCACCAGTTCGCTGGGGTTGGTTTCCCCGTCGCTGGTTTCCGAAAAATGTCTTCCATTGTTAAGTGCCCTTTGGGTGAGCTCATCGATATTGGCAATTTTAGCGACGGTAACAATGGCGAATTCTCCCAGGTGGGAACTGATGATGATGGGCTGCGATTCGGTATCGCTGATCACGCCCAGGCCGCTTCTGCCCTTGAACTCATGCAGGTAGGGCTCGAACTTGGTTCTGAAATAAGAGCTCTCGATATTGTGTATGGATCGCGTAAATCCTTTGCCGTTTTGAACCACCATCCCGCCTCTTTTGGTACCGAGATGCGAATTATAGTCGGTGCCGTAAAAAATATCACTTACACAATCCGATTTGGATATGCTACCAAAAAATCCTCCCATTTGATTCCTTGTTTTGATTAAAATCCGAAACTACTATAAAAAGCAGTTTAAAATGTAGATGTTTGTAAGTTGTTAATAATCTTAACGATCAGATCCCGGCATGAGATGCACATACCAAAGTCTTTCTGGTCAATGTCTTCAACGTATGTGCTTGATCTCATAACACAGCTCGGATCATAGCAATGTACCAGACCAAAGGAATGCCCCAACTCGTGTATGATGACCTTTCGAAGTCGCTCAAACAACAATTTTGTATCTTGTTTCAAGCCATATTGTTCGTTTCTCAGTCGGTAAGTTGAAACGATACCCACATTTCCTTTAAAAATGGCCTGGCCAAAGATGTAGGTTAAAATAGGAATGAACAGATCTACATTGAACAACCCCAGGGTTTTCATGTAAGTAGCGCTTGTGGTTTCGTGCAGATAGCTGATGATGCTGTTGCCGTTGTATTGGCGGCGCACCGGATCATAATAGGCGTTCAGGTCGAGATGCCTTTCTTCAAAATGGATTGTAAAACCATATATTTTTTGAATATCTTCAGCGAGGGTGCCGTGGAAATATTCATCCATCGGCCCGTGGGTTATAAGCAATATTTTCTTTTCCTCCGCGTGATCCATCTCCTTTGATTGTGCGGGATATTGTGAGTTTATAATTTTGATTTTCAGTCCAATCAGGATTTTCCAGGGGATGTAAGTCCGTATTTCCTGATTTTATTATAAAGTGTCACCCTGTCAACCTTCAGTACTCTGGCCGATTTGGAAATATTCCATTCATACTTGTCGAGTACATTGGCAATATACTTCTTTTCCAGGTCTTCCAGGCTTTCGTAGGAAGTGTCTGTGGTTTTCTTATCCAGCGGCAGGTCTCTCGGTAGAATTTCCTTTCCATTGCCTACAACAATAGCTCTTTCGATCATGTTTTCAAGTTCCCTCACGTTGCCCGGGTAATTATAATCTTTCAATCTTTTCAGGGTTACATCTTTGATGCTTATGATGTTTCTGCTCATGGAGGTGCAGAATTTATTTATAAAATGATCCACCAGCAAGGGAATATCTTCCAATCGTTCACGCAGGGGTGGGATACGAATATTTACAACATTCAGTCTGTAATAAAGGTCTTCGCGAAATTTGCCTTCTGCCACCAGCTTTTTCAAATCTTTGTTGGTGGCGCAGATAATACGAAAGTCAGATTCGATTTCTTTGTTACCACCCACCCTGACAAAGGTTTTGGTTTCGAGCACCCGCAACAATTCAATTTGCATTTTTGGGCTGATGGTTCCGATCTCATCCAGAAAGATGGTACCGCCATCGGCCATTTCGAATCTTCCCTTGCGATTGTACATGGCTCCTGTGAAGGCTCCTTTTTCATGCCCAAAAAGCTCGCTTTCGAGCAGATTTTCCGACAGGGCGCCGCAATGGACGGAGACCATGGGAAAATACTTACGGGGGGAATTGGCATGAATGGCCCGGGCGATGATCTCCTTTCCCGTACCGCTTTCCCCGGTAATAATCACGGAAGAGTTGGATGGGGCCACGCTCTCTACTTCTTTCAATACTCTGAGCATGGCTTCGCTGCTGCCAATGATGTCATCAATGTTTTCCAGTGTGGTGATCCGGTCTTTCAGCGCCTCGTTTTCGGTTCTCAGACTGATCTGGCTGACGGCATTGCGCAGCAGGTGCGACAAATCGTCGGGATCGAATGGTTTGGTGATATAATCGTAAGCTCCTTCCTTCAAAGCTTGCACGGCTGTCTCAACTGAAGCAAAGGCCGTCATAATGATCACGATTGAATCCTTGTTCAAGGATTTGATCCGTTTGTGCATCTCCATGCCATCCATTCCGGGCATTTTGATGTCGGCCAGGATGATATCGAAATCGCGGGCTTCCAGCATCGACAATGCTTCCTTGGCATTTTTTGCACAATCAACGTCATAACCGTCTTCAATAAACCAGTTGTACAATGAATCCCTTACGGATTCTTCGTCATCAACAATTAATAATGAAATTTTTTTATCCATGGTAAAATCTTATTTCTTAACAAGTGGTAGAAAGATTGATATTGTGGTCCCCTCTCCAGGTTCCGACTGGATCTCTATTTTTCCTTTATGGCTCTGCACAATTCCATGAACGATTGCTAATCCAAGGCCTATTCCACTGGCTTTTTGCTTGGCTGAGAAAAAGGGCTCAAAAATATGGCTCATGTCTTCCGGAGCAATTCCCGAACCGTTATCTGAAATATCAAGCCGGATATGTGTTTTGTCCGGATTGGTGGTCTTCATAAGTATTTCCCCCTTTTCAGATATGGCTTCAGAAGCATTCACCAAAATGGCTACACAAGCCTGTTTAATCTGGTTTTCATTGCAGTAAACCGCATCATTTTCTGCAAGGAGTTCCTTGTAAAAATAAACATCAGCCATTTTCATTTGGTGGGCCATCAGGTTGAAAGTTTCATTTAGAATTTTATGTAGTGATCTGTTTTCGAAGTTTTTTTGATCCTTTTTGGAGAAATCCAGCAAACCTTTAACAATATCGCCGCAACGCTTGGTTTCTGTTTCGATGATCCGAAGGTATTTCAGCATGGATTCTGAGGTTTTGTCGTCCAGATTCATTTTGTCGAGCTGTTTGTGCACCAGTTTGGTGTAGGTTAGCACGCCCGATAAAGGATTGTTGATTTCATGTGCAACGGAAGATGAGAGTTTACCAAGTGAGGCGATTCTTTCTACATGGATCAATTCATTTTGTATTTTCGAAAGTTCCTCCGATTTCTTTTGCACCTTGTATTCAAGCTGGTGCGACCAGTTTTCCAGCTCCTTGTTGGCTTTATCAAGATTGTCAAGCATGTTGTTAAAAGCCATGGAAACCATACGTATGTCTTCCAGTAAACCGGGCTTGATATCCAATCTCTTGCTTCTGTCGCCTTTAGAAACGGCTTCGCTTGCGCTGATGATCGCATTCAGGGGGTGTTTGATCTTTTTACGTGTAAACAGAATTAATGAACCAACAAGCAATAGCGTACTTACACTTGCAAGTACAAAAAAATCTTGTGTTGAATCGCTCACAGCCTTATCGAGTTCTTCAAGAGGAACTTTAATAATAAGCGAACCAAGTACTTGCTCGGTTTGGTTATGCGCATGGCAGCTGGCCGTGTAACAAGATCTTTCATTGAAAATGGGGGATCTGATTAGCAATTGTCTGTGTCCGTTGCCACCAGTTGTCATTTTGCATGCGCTTTCCTTATCAATGATCTTGTATGATTTTTCTTTCAGAGGAAACATGCTTTGCATATCGTTGTGGCATGCCTTGCAGTTGGGGTGGATTTGGTTGGCACTGTCATAGATAAAGGTGGAATATGCCAGGTTATCTTGGCTATCATACATGTTTACTTCGTCGATGCCGGGCATGGCATGTATAACGTCGAGGGTGTTTTGTAAGGAACTTTTATCGTTTTTCAGCATGGATTGATACAAAGCCCCTTCCACAATCGATCCGATGTTGTTTCCGTTCTGACGGATCACCGTGTTTAGGTATTCTTCATATACCGAACGGAAAATCAAACCGAAGGATGCAAAGAGTATGATTGATAAAATGGTGATGATATAGATAACTCTTCCGAATATTGAGGAGTGAAACTTTTGAAACCTCCTGTAAAGCTTGTTTAGCTTATTTTCGCTTGTTCCGGTTTTTTTATGCAATGGCATATTTCTTCACACTTTTTATTATCGGCTAGCCTGGATCGACCAAAATGTCCGCAATTGTGATTGAAAAGTAAGAAAAAAAATGCAGACTATCTAACTTATGCCATAGAATAGCAGTTTATTTCAGGAAATAATCCTGAAAATCATTCCAGACCTTTTCGTCCATCTGTGAGAGTGCATAACGAGGGATTTCTCCCCCCTCCTGGTAAACTACCATGGCAGGTTCAGGCAAATGTATGCGAGCCGCTTCAGAAAGAAAGTCTTTCAACCTGTTTAGCTCGTCTTTCATCCATTGCGATATTTCCTCTGAAAAATAGAGGGTTTTGGTTTCATTTTTCCAATCGGATGGCTTGATCTCGAAAATCCATCCGGCGCCATAGGGATCTTCCCTTAGCAGGCCGGAATTGTCAAAAATGGAGCTGTTGGCCTGATGTATTTCGCCTGAAATGGGAGCAGTGAATCGTAACGTTTTGCCCTCCTGATTGATTTGAGCCAACAATCCACCTTTTTTAATAAAATCCCCTGACGTCACTTTTGGGTTTAGTTCTACATCTCCAACAATTTGAAGCAGGAAATCATCCAGGCCGATTTTGGCCAATCCGTTTTTACTCAGGAAAGCCCAGGTGTGATTGTTGCTGTAAAACAATCCTTTGGGTGTTCGCAGCAGATTCAGGCTAATCACATCCCGGATTTCCCGGGCTTTTCCAGCAAGATTTTGTTTTTTGTTGAGGTACAGCCAAAATGGGATTAAAATGACAAGGAACCCAATGATGACAATGTATTCCATTCCTTTGGTTTCAAACAAGGTGTTGTATGCAATGCCTTCCATAATAGCAGGTTTTTGTGTTATATATCTTATATTTAGATGCCATTTATTTTGTCAAGCTAAATGCAGATTCTCTGAGTACGGGCATGCGCCTGATCACCCAACGGAAAACCCAAATCTCCGTGAAAATTATGGCAAGTGTAACCACAATCTCCATCCAGGAAGGATAATACTGGTTTGCAGCATCCCACCTGAAGCCTATTACTGTGACGTTAAGCCTGTTGATGATGATGCCAAGTATGGTGATGATCGAGGCGATCTTAATCAGTAGAATATTTCGTTTCCTGTAACTGATTACAAACAGAATCAAGGGCAAAAGTACAAAGCCAATCATTTCAGTCAGATACCAGTATCCCAGCGGGGTGTTGATCAGGTTCCAGTGCTGCCCATGCACAAATACGATCACTTGCAGGAAAAAGTAAGCCAGCATAGTACCTGCACATATCTTTGAAAGCCCATGCAGTATGCTGTGATGTTGCCCCTTGTTCTTTTCGCTGATTTGGTCACCAAATACCTTGTGACTAATGGATCCTTCGAAGATCACCATCGACAGGCCGGCGAAAATACTGCTGACAAAGAAAAGTATTGGTATGAATTCGGAGTACCACAGCGGAAATATCTTGTCTTTTGCCATCAGATACAGGGCGCCCAGCCCGGATTGATGCAGCGTTGAAAGGGTGATCCCGAATATAACTGCAGCAATGGTCATCCCGGATAGGAGTTTCCTTGCACGTTTTGCGCCAAGCCATTCGGCGATAGCAGGTGAAAACTCAATCAGTTGAGCCACCATATACAACAGGAAGTGCCAGGCCACCAAAAAGAGCACAGAACTGGTCCCGAAATTGTTACCAATGATGGGATTCACTACATTCCACGGACGTCCCAGGTCGAGCAGCAAGGCTCCTGCATAAAACACGTAGGCAAGAAATCCGTTCAGTACTGTTACCCTAACAATGGATTTGTATTTTCTCATATTCAGGATGTAAACCATGAAAGTGATCACATAGGCACCTCCTGCGAAGGCTACGCCCGTTACCACATCAAATCCGATCCACAGACCCCAGGGAACTTCCTGGGAGAGATTGGTTACTGCCCCGATGCCTTTCCAGAACCTGATCGCGATAATAACTGCTCCCAGCAGGATCACCGGGATAGAAATGATGTTGAAAGGGGTTAATAATTTGCCTTTGGGTTTTAATTCCTGCAACAGAAACTTCCAGGTGCTTTCCTTAGTTCTGTCTTTGCTTAAGGTATAACTACTGGCCTCACGCATGATCGTCTTGTATTTTGTTCTGATTGTTGTTTTTGTTTTTGGTGGCTTCATGAATGCCAAGCAGAATGGTCGGCCAAAGGATAAATATTGTGGGCACACTGTAAAGGAAACCTTTTGTGAGTTCAGGATAAGACCTCTTTTGCAGTTTGGTGTTGAAATCCATTTCGCTGAAAGGAACAGGTGCGTTGTACATAAAACCCGTGCCACCGGCTTCAAGTTCTCCGTAAATATGGTCAGTATACCATTCGGGCATTTCCATGATCCGTTTGCGGGCTTCTTTGATCAGTTCTGATCGTTTTCCGAAAACAAGTGCACCGGCCGGACAAATTTCAACACAGGCTGGTTCTTTCCCTTCTTTTATGCGGTCGTAACACATATCGCATTTGATGATCTTCGGGTTGGGACTGTTGTATTCGAATTTGGGCATATCAAACGGACAGGATACCATGCAATACCTGCAACCCATGCATTTTTCCTCACGCCATATAACCGGACCCTCTTTTGTTTTGTACATGGCCTGTGTCAGACAGGCCGAAACACAAGCAGGCTCAAGGCAATGCATGCATTGCCTTTTAACGGCAACTTCACCTCCTGAAGTATCATAAGCATTCACTACAGTGCGTCTCTGATCATTTGTTTTTCTGCTGATCCCAATTTCCGGAACATCTTCGGGCGCGGGGAGATTGTGCAATTCGGCACAGGTAAACTCACAGGTCTGGCATCCGCCGCACATAAACACGTCATAAAGGATACCATAAGCGTCGTTGACCTCCTCCTCTTGTTCAGCGGCTGCAACTTCTTTGCCCAGGGCCAGTGTTGCCCCGGTTACACCCAGCACTTTGAAAAAATTTCTTCGATCAATTCCCATATTTCATTGATTTTTTTGGTTGATATCACTATTATCGGATTTCTGAGATGTCGATAAAATTTTTCTGAAAGTCTTCCCAGGTCCCTGGACCGAATTTCTCTAATACGCCATATAGAACTTCCCCACCTTCCTGGAATGCTGGATTATTTTCCGATTTCAGATTCACTGACAGGACCAGGAAATCTTTGAGGCGCGTGATTTCATTTTTGATCCATTCCCTGTATTTGTCTGCCATTCTCATAAATTGTATTTCACGCAGCCAGTTTGATGGTTCGATTTTATATAACCAGCCTTCATTATATGGAGAGGAATTTATCAATGCGGGATTTTTGGCGACTTCTTCATTTACTGCTACTATTCTGCCTGAAAGCGGGGCATGGATTTTGATTTGTTTGCCGTCCTGTGTTAAGCTTATCAATTGGCTGTTTTTGGTTATTTTTTCACCTTTTGAAGGTATTTTAATGGTTGAAATCCTGCCTGTTACATGTTGTAAAAAATCATCAATACCTATCTTCACCAGTCCATCCTTCTCCATAAAAGCCCATGTGTGGGATTTGTCAAAATAAAGACCTTTAGGAATGGTTATGTTGCTTTCATTGATGACTTTCGGATAGATTGGAGCCACGGTTTCTCCCTGTTCACCCACTTCTTTTCCCTTTACAGCAATCAGTCGAAGGATAATAGCTGCAACAATGAATACAGCCAGAATGATCAGTATGAAACTCAGGAAGTTATTTTGGTCTTGAACAGATGCTGCCATCAGCGGTTCCTGAACGGATATTTTTTCAAGATTGGCCACCCGCTCACTACTTGTGAGCCCTGTAAAACCATTGGCCTCCATGAGTTGTTGTCCACCAGTGCTGGCCCATTCAAGGAAAGCGATGGTTGGTTTACTTTCCGGCAGGCTACCTGATACGAGGTAAATCTCCGAGCTGAGCTCAGGCGGATATTTACCTATCCAAACCGCTCTGGTGAAATCACTAAGGGCACTATAAAAGTCCTCGAAATAGTCAATTTTGCCATTGCTGTTTCTATCGATTGGGAGAATATGTAAATTACTCAGAATTGCATGGTTTTGCATATCCATAATATCTGTCAGTTTGCAAAAAGCAATCGCATACTTGTCCTTTTGCAAAGCAGCCAGTAGTTCCTGCTTGTTGTCAGCAACTTTATGAGCTGAGATATCCTCTTTCAAAAATTCAGAAATGCATTTACTGGCAATCTCATCCCGAATTCCATAATAATGAACCGGAATATATTGTTCGGTTTCCAAAAATTCATTCCATCCGGTTTTTTTATCGTCTTTAAGTAAATTGCAAAGCACTTCCGCAGGTACGCCATTTTTAAAAATCTGTTCTGCAGCCGGGTTTTCAACATTGATCACAGGTACAACAATGCTACGCCCTACAGGTAATGCGATTAAAGATCCTTGGCTCAGATTTTTATAGCATGATTCGGTGATCAGGCATAATTCATCCTTTTGCTTCAATTTTTCCGGTATATTATTAACTGAAGCAGGAATCAGTTGGACATCCATGTCCGGATGCTGATCACAATAACAAACCGTCCATGCATTTGCCAGGTTCTGCAAGACAGGCATGCAGACAATGTTAATGGTGTGAGATTTTGAACCTGCTGTTTTCTTATGCGATTCCTGGGCAATGATACCCGGTGAAATGAGAGATGAAAGAATTATGAAGGTAAAGATCTTTGTTTTCATGACATAAATTGTTTTATCATCGAAATGCTGATCACGTTTAAACGTGTTGTTTCAATTTTGGTACCAAAAATATAAGGCGTAGTAAATCAGCTAAATAGGGAAATGTGTAAGTTTATTTAACAGATAATATGTGTTGATAAAATCAACACATATTATCAATTTGGGGTTTAAATGTCTGTATAAAAGCCTATTATGCAAAGTGTTTAATTATTAAACAGATGTTTAATAATTAAACATGAGATAATTAATGTACAGATAATCAAAGGTATATGTTGGATAAACTTAATCAGTTCGAAAATTATGTTCTATCAGGTAATCTGTCAACAAAGTATATAGATGCCTCCTTGTATTTTTTCCTTCATAGATACCATGTGAGCGATTGGGGTAAGCCATCAGGTCGAATTGCTTGTTTTGTCTGATCAGCTCATCCACCAGCATTTCGGTGCTTTGATAATGCACATTGTCGTCGCCGGTTCCGTGAATAATGAGCAGGTTGCCTTCCAGACCACCTGAATAAGTGATGGGCGATCCGGCAATAAAATCTTCCTTGTTTTCCTGTAGCAGGCCCATGTATCTTTCCTGGTAGATATTATCGTAGATCAACTGGTTGGAAACGGGCGCCACTGCCATACCCGTCTTATAAACCTCAGGATACCGGAACATCAGGTTGAGGGTCATGGAACCCCCGCCGCTCCAGCCCCATACGCTTACGCGATCAGGATCGATAAAATCCCATTTAAGGACTTTTTTAGCGGCCAGGGCCTGGTCGCGGCTGTTGATGCGGCCGATTTTCCTGTAAATACTTTTGCGCCAGTCACTCCCGTTTAGGCATGGGGTTCCACGGTTGTCCATATCAATGATGATGAAACCTTTCTGAGCCATCATAATGTTCCACATGCCGATCCAGCTGTCGGTGGCTACCTGGCTCCAGGGCTCGCCATAAACATGAAACAAAACAGGATAACTTTGACCGGGATCAAAGCCGATGGGTTTGATCATCCTGCCGTCGATGGTGATGCCTTCATCAGTGGTAACCCGGAAAAATTCGACTTCGGGCATTTGAATTTCTTCAAGCTTGTTTTTAAAGGCCCGGTTATCGACAAGGGTTGTTATGGTTTTATGGTCCGGTAAGCTGATCAGCCTCACCGTCCTGGGCTGAAGTGCTGCCGTATGGATGTGCAGGGCGTATTTGCCGTCGGGTGAGATATTGTAATTGTTGATCCCGCTGAATTCGGCAATTGTGATTTTTTCAAGTTTGCCTTTCCCTATCAGATCGATACGGTAAAGGTATCGCTGCGTTGTGTTTTCGGGTGAGGCATTGAAGTAAAGATATTTGGGTGTGATTATGTAAAGAGTGGCCACATCAAAATCCACAGGGGTGATCAGTGTTTGATCACCCGTTTCGATGTCGACCTTATATACATGTCGCCAGTCACCAGTTTCTGTCATCCTCAGGAAAGCCCTGTTTTCGTCCGTTAGTAAAAGGTCATTCTTACCCCAATTGTTTGCGGTCACATCCGGATAGTTAATATCCACCCAGGTATCTTCCTTCTCGGTATAAATCTGATTCAGATCTTGATTAATAGGATTGTACCCCCAAACTGTTAAAAGATTCTGTTTCCTGTTGAGCTGCTGGATCAGTAAAAGGTTTTCATTTACCCATTGCATGGCGGGGATGTAATTCTGTTTGGGATCACCGGGCAGTGAAATCCATTCGATCTTTTTGTTTTCCAGCTTGATGATCCCGACTTTTGCCGGGGAAGGATCCTGTCCGGCCTTGGGATATTGCAGGGGGATCAGTTTGCTGTAAACCGAGTCAGTATTGTTGATCATGTAAAAGGTGCCGATATCAGAGGCGTCCAGCTGCCAGAAAGCAATCTGCGTGGCCTGCGGACTCCAGCGGAAACCATCGCGGCAACCGAATTCTTCTTCATACACCCAGTCGAAGGTGCCGTTTATGATGTCACCATTGCCGTCGAAGGTAAGCCGGGTTACTTCACCAGTATTGAAATTTTCCCTGTAAACATTGAAGTCGTGCACATAAGCCACATATTGATTGTCGCCCGAAAACTTGGCGAACATCAGACTGGATGATGAAAAGCTTTTGCCGATCTGCTGCAGGCTGCCATCCGTCAGGTCATACACCCAGTAGTCGCCTTTGGTGTTGGATCTCCAAACCCGGGAGGAGTTGTTAAAGATCAGTACCTTGCTGCCATCAGGTGAGAGCGAAAAGTCCTCGATCGCGATGGGTTCGTCTTTGCCCTCGGGGATGAGTTCTTCGGCAGAAATAAAAATGCTTTTTTCCTGGGTTTTGCTTTCATAACGCACCAGCTCTTTGGCGTCCTTAACCTTTTCGGAAGTTTCAATAATTAAATATGCTTTTCCGTTTTCAATCCATTGAACAGGTGGTTGATGATCCTGTCTGAATTCTTTCGAGGCGAAAATCCTATCGATGGTTAAGAGTGATGAATCTTGCTCCGTTTGTGCAATAAGGGAGCAAACCCCTATGGATAAGAGCAAAAACAAGATCAGCGAAAATTTCTTAATATTCATTTTAAAAATTATTTATGCATGATTTACCTGATTTCAATTTTAATTAACGCTAAAAAGATTTTGGTTATTCTTTATACATCAACCCCAAACACCTCCCTGATCAGATATCCGATGCCGAAGCTTACGGCTGACACACTCAGACTGATGATGGCCATTTCGGCAAAGCGGCTTTTGAAAGAAAGGTCTTTGGCTACTGCAATATAGTAGTTGAATAAAAAAATGATCAGGATAGCTGCAACCAGTGTCAATCCAACGGCCATAATATAACTGGTGAAAAACAAAAATGGAAGGATCAGGATAATTACTGTGATCAGGTAAGCCAGCCCGGTATAAATGGAAGACTTCAATGGGTTGTTGTCCTCTTCTTCCGATTTTTTAGAAAGATACTCCGAGCTTCCCATCGACAGGGCCGCTGCGATGCCAGTGACCAGTCCGACCACAGCAATCAACCTGGTATTCTGCAAAGCCAGCGACAGGCCTGCCAGGGCGCCTGTTAGTTCCACCAGGGCGTCGTTCAGGCCGAGTACGATAGAATCCACATAATCCAGCTTTTCTTCCCGAAGCAGTTGGAGCAATTCATCTTCATGATTATTTTCATCGCTGATGATCGGGTTGATATCGGGCAGTTTCTCGCTAAGCTCTGCATAGGTTTGCTGGGCATTGCCTTCGCCTCTTTCCATCAAGCGCAAACCAAAGGTGATGCCCAAAAACCTGATGATCCAGTTGAACTTGAATATTGTCCAGCGGGAGGGTTTTACATCCCTACCGCTTTTTGATTTAAAATAGTCGCAATGCGATTTTTCTTCTTCGGCAATTTTTAATAGTACTTCCCTGTTTTTTTTGTCTTTGGTACGCTTAGCGATTTTTTTATAGACGTGATATTCGGTGATCTCGTTTTTCTGTGAGTTGATTATCTTACTTAGCGTTTGTTGATCAAATTCCTGCATTCTGTTTTATTTCTTCTGTTTAGCGGTTTTTAAGATCTCTTCACAAATAAATTCAGCAGCAGTGCCATCTCCGAAAATGGACGGATAGATCATACCTTCCTGTTTTGTAAAATGTTTGTAGGCATCCAGAATGTTCTTTTCGATTACATCGGTCACAATGGCGGTTTTGTTTTCAACAATCTCTTTCCATTCGGTTTCTGATCTGAGAATGATGCATGGTTTTTCAAAGAAGTAAGCTTCTTTCTGCACGCCACCCGAGTCGGTCATCACCATCCGGGTATTTTTCTCCAGTTTGATCATGTCCAGGAAGGAAACAGGCTGGATGATATGGATGTTGCCGCTGTTTTCTATCTTTTGGAAAAGCCCTTTCCTGAGGTTTTCTTCCAGCAGGTTGGCAGTTCTGGGGTGTAGCGGGATCACGATCCGGAGGTCGTTGTTTTCGGCGATTTTATGCATGGCGGTGAAAATCGCACTCAGCCTTTTGGGTTCATCGGTATTGTTGTCGCGGTGAATGGTGGCCAGGATATATTTTCCCTGCTCAAGTTCCAGCTTGTTCAGGATATCGGATTTTTCTTCAGCGATTTCAGAAAAGTATAGCGAATTGTCGTACATCACATCCCCGCAGTGAAAAATACCCGGCTTGTCGATGCTATATGGCGGTTCGTTATCAGGCTTGAAACCTTCGCGCAACAGGTTGCTGTAACCTGTCTTAGTGGGTGAGAACAAAAGGGTGGAGCAGTGGTCGCAAAGGATGCGGTTGATCTCTTCGGGCATGCTTTTGTTGAACGACCTGAGGCCGGCTTCAACATGTGCAACAGGAATGTGTTGCTTGGAGGCTGCCACCGATCCGGCCAGCGTACTGTTGGTGTCGCCATAGAGGATCAGCATGTCGGGCCGGTTGTCCAGTAGAAAATCTTCAATGCCTTCGATCATGCGCGAGGTTTGCACGCCATGTCTTGCTGATCGAACATCGAGGTTGAGGTCGGGTTTTGGAATACCCAGCTCGTCTATAAAAACCTGCGACATATTATCGTCGTAGTGCTGTCCGGTGTGCACGATTGTTTCCCTGATCTTGTCGGGGAATTTATCTTTGATGGCCCGGCTTATGGCAGCTGCTTTAATGATCTGCGGGCGGGCACCGATGACGCTTGCAATATGGATCATATTGATGGTTTGCTTAAATAAAACAAAAATAAGGGAAATCTGTGAAAGGGAGGGTATTTAGGAAAGTTGAAAGTTGAAATTGGGGTCTTTTTCTGTTAACTGATCAAATAACCGTATTGGCAGTGGTGGTTTGGAACAGGGTATTTAGGCATAGGGGTATGAAGGTATATGGAAAAAAAACAAAATACCGGTCATATGGAGTGCTGAAGTGTTGGAGTGATGCGGCGCTACCTGCTACCTTATTATCGGAGTAATGTTGCTACTTCATCTTAATAAAGAAATAGGTAATTGTTCCCTGTTGTATCTCGGGTTTTGAGGGATCGGTTTCGGAATCGAACTTGGCGCGTAGGGCAGCCTGCTCTGCCTGTTTCCACAATTCCGAGTCGGTGTTGGTAGTGCCTTGAGCGCCGGCGATGGCGTTCACCACGCGGCCGTCGCGGTCTACAGAAATCTTTACTACGATCTTGCCCTGATCATCGCTGTTGTATATGGGCAGTGGAATATTCTGGTAGCCTCTGCCGTCACCCAGGTTCACATCAAAGCCGTCGCCACTGCCGCCTTTGCCGTCTTCATTTTCGGCTCCCGGTGTGCCGTTGGGTTTGCCGGGGTCGCCGGCCCGTTCATCATCACCACCGCTTTCGCCTGTTTCTTTATCGCTGACCGGTCCTTTGTAAAGGGATTTTTCTTTTATTTTTGGTTGCTCGGGTTCTGTTTCCTCGGGTGTTTCCTTGGCTTGCTCTTCCTGCTCCTGAACCTGTTGTTGTTCCTGTTGCTTTTCTTTTTGCTCTTTATCTTTCTGTTCTTTTATTTTATTTTCATCCGGCACGGATTCCGCTTCATTTTCCTCCTCGGGATCATCAACTGCAGGGGCGTTTTCGATATCCTGTGTGATCACATCTTCTTCCTGAACTTTCTCCACTTCGGCTTCTTCGGTTTCCTGTTCGGCCACGTCTTCCGTCTCAGGTTTTAGGTCTTCCTGCGTTGGGGGTGTGGTTGGAGTTGATGCTGCGGCCTGGTTGTTTTCCTTATCGATATTCCTTCCATAATCCGTATAGCCCAGGTCAACTTCCACGCCACCCGCCTGCGGGCTTTCCGGCAGGGAAAGCCCGATCAGGATTAGCAAAAGCAAGAGCAAGCCATGAATTATCACGGTTGCGACAGCGCCTTTTATTTTTTCTTTTTTAAACTCCATTTAATTCTTTGGTGAAGTAGCAAGCACGACTTTGTGTTTTTTCCCTTCATCCCTGTTAATCGAATTCACCGCATCAATCACATTTACGATGCTCTGCACCTGGGCGTCCTTGTTGGAACGGATCACCACAGAACCGCTTGGGGTTGCCCCGAGTTTGCGTGCGATACTGGTATATAGCATATCTGCATTCACCGATTCTTTTTCAACAAAATACCTTTGATCTCCCAGCACATAAACCGTAACCGTTTGCCTTGATCGTGATTCGCTTCTGCTCTCCGGCAGGTTCAGGTTAATAATGGTGGGGGCGATCAGGGTGGATGTTAGCATGAAAAAGATCAACAGCAAAAATACCAGGTCCGACATGCCGGCCATGCTGAATTGTATGCTTCTTTTATTTCTTGTTTGAATAGCCATAGCCTGTTTTATTTTGCCGGTTCATGCAACAGGTCCATAAATTCCGTGGCCCTTGCCTCGAGTTTGAAAACCAGCTTTTCAACTTTTGAAACCAAGATGTTGTACATTACATAAGCCACAATACCCACGATCAGACCTGCAACGGTAGTTACCATAGCCTGGTAGATCCCGGTAGAAAGCATGTTGATGTCGATGGTGTTGCTGGCTCTGGACATTTCATAAAATGCAATGATCATACCGATTACCGTTCCCAGAAAACCCAGCATGGGAGCGGCCCCAGCAATGGTGGCCAGTCCGGCAAGGTTTTTCTCCAGCCTCGAAACTTCAAGCTTTCCCACATTTTCGATGGCTGCATTGATATCGTTCAGGGGTCTGCCGATACGACTGAGTCCTTTTTCGATCATACGGGCGATGGGCGAGGGGTTGCTTTTGCACATGGCCCGGGCCGAGTCGACCTGCCCTTTCTGGATAAAATCCCGTATGTTGTTCATGAAATTCCGGTCTTCTTTAGTGGCCTTGTTGATGATCAAAAACCTTTCGACGAAGATATATACTGCAATGAAACTGAGCAGTGCAAGGATTGCGATAATCCATCCTCCCTTGATCGCCAGGTCGAGTACCGACAGGGACATTTCCCCTTCTTCTCCGCCAACCACGTCGTTGGCCTGTAATAAAATGGTATTCAGCATGCTTTTGATTTTTTTATAAAATTAGTGTATATATCAACTGCCTGTTCCCTAATGTATTGGTTTTGTCAACATCTGCTTGTTAATACCTGTATATAACTGATTTTTCGATCAAATATTTCATGAATCTTCCGGATTTCATCTGTTATCCAGAGCCCACAAGTTTAATGGCCGATTCCTGATGTTCCATCACCGAGGATTCCTGCCTGTTTGACTGAAGCGATTTAATCCGAAAATAAATGGACCGGTGATACCAATCATTGTTTTGCTTGATAAATATCACTCACATCTTGCAATTCCTATAAGTAAAAAACATCCGGCAGAATAAATCTTTTTTACCTTTGCAGCTTTTAAAATCAATTAACGAATACCTTAATCGCAATGGAACTGTTTATTACAATGGTGGTAGTGTTCATCCTGGGTTACACGGCAATTGCCCTTGAACATCCTTTAAAGATAGATAAAGCCGCTTCGGCGCTATTAACAGGTGTAGTCCTCTGGGTGATCTTTGTATTTGGAGGGGAGCATATCCTTAACCTGGAATTCAGTCCCTCCTGGGAGCACTGGTTGCATAGCACAAATTTCCAGGATTTCATGACAAAGAATCCGGATGCAGGTTTTCATGAGCAGGTGATTTATTTTATCACTCATCACGAATTGTATCACCATCTTGCAGAAATCTCCAGAATATTATTCTTCCTGCTGGGTGCCATGACCATCGTTGAGATCGTTGATCAACACCAGGGATTCAAAGTGATCACCGACAAGATCAAAACAACCAACAAGGTGAAGCTGCTGTGGATATTGAGTATTCTCACTTTCTTTATGTCTGCTGCCCTGGATAACCTGACCACAACCATTGTAATGATCGCCCTGTTGCGAAAACTGATTTCAGATAAGAAAACCCGCTGGTTTTTTGCCAGTATGATTGTTTTAGCGGCCAATGCCGGTGGTGCTTGGTCACCTATCGGTGATGTGACCACCATTATGCTTTGGATCGGAGGACAGGTTACGGCGGTGAATATTATAACGCAACTGATCGTTCCCAGCATGTTTACTACGATCGTTCCGCTGGTGGTCTTGTCTTTCATAATGAAAGGAGATGTTAAGCGTCCTGATTACGATCCATTGGAGGATAGTGATTTCACCACACCTGGTCAAAGGGTATTTATTCTTATTCTGGGCGTATCCTCTCTTCTTTTTGTCCCGGTATTTAAAACGGTCACCCATCTCGATCCGTATATGGGCATGTTGTTTGGCCTGGGTGTGATGTGGGTAACAACCGAGGTTATGCACAAGAAGAAAAAGGGTGCTGATAAACGCCAACTGACCGTGGTCGGGATACTAACAAGAGTTGATGTGCCAACCGTATTGTTTTTTCTTGGTATTCTGACGGCTGTATCCAGCCTTGCTTCAGCAGGCCAGCTGCAATTGCTGGCCGGATGGCTTGATGAGAAACTGGGAAACATATATGCAATCAATCTCGCTATCGGCATTCTATCAGCCATAGTGGACAATGTTCCGCTGGTAGCCGGCGCTATGGGTATGTATCCAACCGTTAGCCCTGAGTTCCTTGAAACCCTTCCGGCAGCAAATCAAGCTTATCAGGCCTTATTCATACAGGATGGTCCGTTCTGGGAGTTTCTTGCATACTGTGCCGGTACCGGTGGCAGCATTCTGATTATTGGTTCGGCTGCAGGTGTTGCCGCAATGGGTATGGAAAAGATCGATTTTATCTGGTATATGAAACGAATCAGTTTGCTGGCATTGCTGGGTTATTTTGCAGGTGCCCTGGTTTATTATTTGCAAATAACCTATCTGTAATACTTGCAATCGATAACCTGGTTTTTCTTTTAAGAAACCTTTTAACAGAGATTGTTATTTAACAGGCACGTGAATCTCGGTGATCAGATTTTCAGGTTTGGTTTTATCGGGATTGTTCAGGTATTTTTCAAAACAAGGGGCATCCCTCAGGGTTTCTCCGCTTGCAGGCAACCAAACCCGGTAGATGGCATTGTATGTTTCGCTAAGTTTTTCGTTACATAAATCACCTTCCTGGGCTTCAATTCTTTGATTTTTGGTTGAATTTCCATGTTGAGCTTGTTTTGGATTTTTAATTCACTTGTTCGAAACTTCATCCGCTGACCGTTTCTGTATTCAACCGGGGAGATCCCAAAACGCTTCTTAAACGCCTTATTGAATGAAGAGGGAACTTCACTGCCCACCTTCCAGGCCACTTCGCCTGTCGTCAGTTCTGTGTATTCCAACAGCCCGGCCGCTTTATCAAGCCGTAGCCGCAACAAGAACGAACCAAGCGATTCGTTCAGGTAGGCACGCATGATCCTGTGAAAATGGAAGGTCGAAAAGCTGGATATGTCAGCCAGCTTTTTCAATTCCATTTTTTCATCCAGATGATCGTTTATATAAATAAGCACCTTGTTGATGCGTTCATGGTAATCCTGAATGGTCGATTCCTTTCCGGTCATTGCGTGTTTTTTCAGACACATATACTCCCAGCGAACACAACCCGATTTTCCATTCTTGCTAAAAGAAAAATTTTATCATAACCCGCAAGTTTTTAATTTTATTGATGTCTAAATGTAAAAAGAAAAATAATCGGCTGAAATTTTTTTATGATTGAATCGGATTTGGTAAAACGCTTGCAAAAGGGAGAGGAGGAGGCCTTCAGAGAGCTTGTCGGGGATGTATACCATGAGGTGGTAAAAATCGCGACGGGATTCTTGCACAACCGAGCAGATGCGGAAGACATTGCGCAGGATGTGATGGTGGAGGTTTATAGGTCGATCCGTAAATTCAGGGGCGACGCCTCGCTGACAACCTGGATATACAGGATCGCCGTAAACAAGTCGTTGAATGCAATACGCAAAACCAAAAGACAGAACTTACATGCTGATGTGATCGAAATAAGTGATAAGGCCGTTGAACACAATCCGAATCAGGAAACCCAGACTGAAAATGAGGAACGAGCCAAGGTTTTGCATAAGGCACTGGATGCTTTGCCCAAAAATCAGCGTATGGCATTTGTCCTGGCCAAATATGAGGATATGTCCTATCAGCAGATAGCCGCTGTTATGGAAACCAGCCTGTCTTCAATTGAATCGTTGATGCACAGGGCAAAGAAAAATCTGCAAAAGAAGCTGTTAAATTATTATAAAAAGAATGTTTACTGATAAGCGCAAGTTTAAAGAAATGAATTTGTCTAATAAATAAATGCCCATAACAATGAAATGCATTGATGTTGAAAATAAGTTGATCTTTTATCTTGAGGGTGACCTGAAAACCCAGGATAACATCTTTATTGAAAAGCATCTGGATCATTGCGGAAAATGCCGGAAGCTTTTTGATGCGCTTCAGGCCACCTGGTCGGTAATGGATGATGAGAAAGCCATGACGCCAGACCCATTTGTATATAACAGGATCATGGCCAGGTTGGAATCATCCGGGATGAAAAAGAAAAAGGCCGGGCCTATTGGCATACCACGCTTAGTGCGTGTTGCGGCCATTGTGCTTTTGCTGGTGCTTGCCGGTTTCACAGGTACGCTGCTGGGTAGCAAATATGTACAAAACAATTTGCTTCCAGAAGATTTGGACCCTTATGAATATTACGCCCAGGAGTTTTACCTGGACAGCTATGCGGATGAGTCAATAGAGTATTATATCTTGAACCAAAATGAATATGAAGATGAAAACGGGAAATAAAACACATATTCTTATATGGGTACTTGTAGTTTTGCTGGTGATCAATATTGCCGCTATTACAACAATCCTTCTGAGATCTTATGATGGCAGACCACCCAGAACCGACGAATCTTTCCCTGACCCGCCGCGCTATTTGCATAAAGAGCTGGGATTGAGTAAAGAGCAGGCTGAAAGATTGAAGGGATGTCATGCAGAATTTAAAGAAAAGAAGGCTGGTTATTTCGAGAGTATGCAATCAAAGCGACAGGAAATCCTTAACACGTTGGCTGAGACGAATCCTGATACTGCTGAATTATACCGGCTTGCAGAAGATTACGGAAAGTTGCATGCACAAATAAAGAAAATTACAATAGATCATTTCATGGGGATGAAAAAGGATTTCAGCCTCCAACAAAAAGAGAAATTGAATGAGTTTATTCACAAAATCCGGGGGATGGATTTTCCTGAGGATA
This sequence comes from Bacteroidales bacterium, assembly GCA_021738625.1. GTDB lineage: Bacteria > Bacteroidota > Bacteroidia > Bacteroidales > JAIOZK01 > JAIOZK01. The sequence continues at coordinate 200,802 of JAIPBS010000001.1, read as the reverse complement.
TGCGACATCAGTTTAAGCACAGGAATCAAAGAGGCCCCCGGCACAATCAATCAGATAAATAAATTGTATTATTTACTTAAATTTGCAAACATCATGAAAACAAAAATGATCAAAAAGAATGCACTTCTTGGTTTGGTTCTTATGACACTGGTCGGACTAACGACAGGAAATGTGCTCGCGCAACCCGGTTGCGGGATGAAGAAAGGACCCGGTTTTGGAATGAAACATATGGGCGATCCCGAAATGTGCAGGCTTACCAAAATGCTCGAGCTGACGGACGAACAGCAGGAAAAAGTCAAAGCGCTTAAACTGAATCTTATGAAAGAAAGCCTTTCGATAAAAAATCAGCTGAATGTGAAAAGAGCTGAATTGAAAGCAATGCAGGCACAAGAGCGCGTGAATATGTCGGAAGTGAACAGTAAGATCGATGAGATCACCGAATTAACGGGAGATATGATGAAAGCTTTTGCTGAACTCCATCAGGAGATCAGGGAAGAGTTGACGGAGGATCAACGCTTGTTATTCGATTCCCACCCCCTGCCGGAAAGATTTAAAGGCCCGTTTCATGGAAAAGAGGGAATGAAAGGCTTTGACAGACCATACCCCAACTGTCCTTTCTGGTCGAAATGGGATGATGACAAAGAATGATCTCTCCGGTGTTGTGGAGAGCAAAGGCGCCCTTCGGGGCGCCTTTTTTTATGGCAGGCTGATCAAACCGGCAGAACTGTCAGAGAATGCGCCGGTAACCGAGCCAAGGCAATTCACTTTATTTTCCCAGCGCAAAACACCCAGCAAGCCGAAAATCAATGCTTCTTTATATTCGATCAATAATTGATCAGGTTTTATGATCCGGTTGGAATTATGAAATCGGATGCGTTCCATCAGAAAGGTGTTGTGCGCACCGCCGCCCGTTAGCAGTATTTTACCTTTAATCCTGGCCGCTGTTACATCTTTGATCCGGATGGCAATGTGTTCATAAATTGTCCGAAGACGGTCTTTATGGGAAAGTTTGGATTCGATAACCACCGGAAGAAATGTGCTTTGGAACCATTCCCTGCCCAGCGATTTGGGCCAGGGCTTCTGATAGTAGGAAAGCGCATTCAAATGATCCAACAGTTCCTCACTGACCTCGCCTTTTCGGGCCAGGTGGCCGTCGCGGTCAATATCATATCCCAGTTGGCCGGCAAAGTGGTTGATGGCCATGTTGACCGGGCAAATATCGAATGCATACCGGGTCTTATTATCTTCGAAAGAGATATTCGAAAAACCTCCCAGGTTCAGGCAATAATCATATTCCTGAAAAAACAGTCTGTCGCCGACCGGCACCAAAGGTGCACCCTGTCCGCCCTTTCGAATATCTATCGAACGAAAATCCCAAACAACGGGTGCTTTGGCCAGGGAGGCAATGGCATTTCCATCACCAAGTTGGAAATTGATTTTGTTTTCAGGATCATGAAAAACAGTATGGCCGTGTGATGCGATGAGGTCGGGCGTCAGTTTGTTTTTGTCGATAAATTGCCGGATAAGCTTTCCAAGATAAAAACCATAAGCGATATGCTCTTCTACCAGCTTTTCCGCATCAAGCTTAGGCACCTTGTCCAGGCGTTTCTTCCAACTGTTGCAATAGGGGATGGTTTCGGCGGCAATGATCTCATAAGTCCATTTACTGTGCTCATTCCTGATATTGCAATAAGCCAGGTCGATGCCGTCCAGGGAGGTGCCTGACATCATTCCGATGGCATGAAAGCATTTCATTTTCAGATTTTTAGTGCGGGAAGCACTTTTTCAAGGCTGATCCCCCGCGAGCCTTTAATATAAATGGTGGTACCTTTGATGGGATGATCAGTGAGGTATTTTGCAGCATCTTCACTTTTCTCGAAACAAATAAATTTATTATTGTTCCTGCAAAAGCTGTCTCCAACGAGTATCGTCCTCTGGAACTTCAATTCATCCAGCAATTGTAATATGGCCTGATGTTCGGCATCGCAGTATTCTCCAAGTTCAAGCATATCACCCAACACGACCGCTTTCTTCTGATAGCCGGAAGCTGCAAACTGCCTCAGACCGCTTTCCATGCTGGTGGGGTTGGCATTGTATGCGTCCATGATTATGGTGTTGTTTTCAGAAGGGATGATCTGCGAGCGGTTGTTGGACGGAACATAGGATTCAATCGCATTTTTGATCTCCGTGGCTTCAATCCTGAAATAATTGCCTACACATATAGCAGCCACAATATTTTCAAAATTAAATGCACCGAACAAACCGGATTTGATCAACTGTCTTCCCTGAACACTGTCCCAGGCCACCTCGACATGAGGAAAACTCTTTGATAACTTTGCATGACAGTCGGCTTGTGGCATGCTTCCGTAAGTCACCCTCGGGATCTTTTGGCTTAACTCATCCAGCAAAAGATGATCGGTATTAACGAACACAGTTCCATGTTGAGCCAGTATGTATTTGTATAGTTCCGATTTCGCTTTCACGACACCCTCCAGTCCGCCAAATCCCTCCAGATGCGCTTTGCCGATATTGGTTATCAATCCATAGGTAGGTCGTGCAATCTGGCACAATTGATCGATCTCACCTATATGATTTGCCCCCATTTCCACCACTGCCATGTCATACGTATGATCGATATCCAGGACGGTTAAGGGTAAACCAATATGGTTGTTCAGGTTTCCCCGGGTAAAGGATACTTTGTATTTTTTTGCAAGCACCCTTGCAATGAGTTCCTTGGTAGTGGTTTTTCCGTTAGAACCGGTTAATCCGAGTACAGGAATATTCAGATGTGCCCTGTGCAAGGAGGCGAGTTCCTGCAAGGTGAGCAAGCTGTCTTTAACAGAAATGATTTTTTCGCCTTGCAATTCATTCTCATTTACAACGGCCAGGATAGCACCTTTGCTGATGGCATCCCTGGCAAATTTATTGCCATCGAAGCGTTCGCCCCTCAATCCAAAAAAAATACTACCTTTAACATTCTGCCTGCTGTCGGTAGTTATTTTGGGATGCTTAAGAAATATCTCGTACAGTCGCTCAATGTTTTCCATATCCTCCTATCATAAAAAAACCCCATCCCGCATAAGGGATGGGGCAAATATAGCATAAGCCTGATTTTTTTCCTAATTGTTACCGGGTAAGGGACTGCCGACACGGCTCATGGCACATCTGAAACCGATGGTAGCAGATGCTTCGTTCTGGTCGAGGAACCTTCTGGTTCCGGGGCTGAGCCAGTAAGCACGGTCGTCCCAGCTTCCGCCTTTGTAAACCCTTGCCTGATCACTGATCAGCGAGGTAACGCCATATTCATACATGATATCGGTAGTGTTGGACTGCTCGGGATCCGAGAGCCAGTCGTCGGCAATTTGCGACTGGAAATCACCATCACGGAAGTTGATGTTGTTGGCTTTCCTGTAATTTCTTCTGGTCAGGTTTTCTTCGGTTGTCACTTCTTCGTAGCGGATACGGCCAAGTGAATCTTTTTCAACGAGGAAACCTTCAAAATCAACCATTTTCTTTTTAAATACATTTCCTCTGAAAGGACTATAATCGGACATGTCTGCATAAGTCATCGGACGATATACATCCAGTACCCATTCGCTCACATTGCCGCCCATGTTATAAAGGCCGTAGTCGTTGGGCCAGTACGAGCCAACCGGTGCCGGTATATCCGCTCCGTCATTCAGGTTGCTGGCAACGCCCATGTAATCGCCGGGACCGCGTTTGAAGTTGGCAACAATGCTTCCGTAATATTTTCTGTCGTCTGTTCTTACGATATTTCCATTCCAGGGGTAGGTTTTGCGCTCAACAACCCTTTCATAGAGTGTGTTTCCGATCAGGCCGAGGGCTGCATATTCCCATTCCGCTTCGGTGGGCAGGCGGTAACGGGGCAGTAAAATGCCATCTTCTAATTTTACCTGCCTGGTGTCGGTTCCGGTTGGGTTGAGATTTTCTTTTGCCTGAACAACAGCTCCTTCGTACTGTCCTGCCAGGTAAGCTTCGGTGGTGAAGTTATTGCTTCCCACCTGTTCGGGATCCCATTCCAGGATGCCTTCTTCAATAAGCAGCATTTCATTCACCCTGTCGGTACGCCAGGTGCAATAGTTATTGGCCTGAACCCAGTTCACTCCAACCACCGGATAGTCATGATAGGAGGGATGGCGGAAATACATTTCCACCAGAGGTTCGTTGTAGGCCAGCTTGTCTCTCCATACTAGCGTATCGGGTAATGCTTCCCGGTACACATCGGGCAATTGTTCTCCGAAAACCCTGCTGAGCCAGTAGAGATATTCCAGGTAATCGAGATTGCTGATCTCGGTTTCATCCATGTAAAATGAAGGGATGGTCACCCTCCTGGGAATATTGTCCCAGTCAAAAAGCAGATCTTCCTGTGTGGCGCCCATTACAAAAGTTCCGCCCTCAATAAAAATCAACCCTGGTCCGGTACTCTGTTCTCTTGCAGAAGATACTTCAAAACCGCCTGTTTCGGGATCGTTGTATGTCCAGCCGGTTGTGCTTGATCGCTCTTGTTTGCTGCAGGATGCCAGAATCCCCACTAAAGCTATAACAGTGAGTGAAATGAAAATCTTGTTAATGCTTTTCATATTGAATTTTTGTTGTTTAGTTTTTCAAAATTTTGTTATTAACTAAAAAGTAGGCGCTTTTATTGCCTTTATTCTTCGTCTTTTTTCTCCTTGATATATACAAAATTCATAGGAAAATGAGATCTCATGTGCACCTCCGCTAATGTCTTTCAGTTTCGACAATGAGAAATCAAAGCTGTAGCCGATCTTATAATTATTGTGCTGCAAGCCGATCAGTACGATGGCTGCATCGGTATTGCCAAGATTATTCCTTAACCACAAACCGCCCACGAAAGGGTACTGGCTCAAATACATCCCAAAGTTGACTTCCTGGAATTCGCCCTGTTGCTGATACAAAATGTTAGGTGACAGGATGAGGTCAAACTGGTCGATCACTCCAAAACCACCTTGTGACAGATTGATCTGGGTTCCTCCGTGAAAAGTCATTTTCATGGGAATAATGCTTTCTTCACCGTCATAAAAACTAACGTTTGGCTCGGTGAGATGATGCACCGCAACACCTGCAAAAAATTTATTGTCGTAATCCATCACAGCACCCACTGAAAAATCCACCACGGACTTATCGAATGAACTGGGCGGGGTTTCTGCAGTAGAGGGGTTGACATGCCCCGACGGATTCATCTGATCAGGAAAAACCAGTTTGTTCCAGTCGAGTTTTTCCTGGATATAAGCTCCCTGGAATCCAACACTGATAAACACGCTTTCGCTGGCATTGAACTTATAGGAGTAAAAACCGTTGATGTGGTTTCTGTTCAGGGCGCCGTCTCCCGTATTGTCGCTCATAAAAGACAAGCCTATTCCGCTTGACAAAAAAGGTACTGCCTGATCGTAAGACGCACTGTAGGTAACATAAGCATTTCCAAGAGAAGGCCACTGATTCCTGTAGTTCAGATTGATCCTACCGCATTCGGTCGAACCGGTTAGGGCGGGATTAAGAAAAACAGGATTGGCATAAAACTGGGAAAAATGAGGATCCTGTGCAAACAATGGATTCGCTATGCTTGTTAACAACAGTAAGGCGGCAGAAGATATCAGTCTGTTAAGCATATGTTAAGTTTCAGTAAATTATTCAGGGGTACAATTATACAATAATTTTTTAAAATCCCTGCATTTTTTCACAATTAATTAAATGTGCAATATTCACTTATTTGTAACGTTTAAAGATAAATTTGATTATGTGGATGTGAAGCTGGTTCCGGCTTTTTTTTTTACTCAACTAATTCCCCGTAGTATGAAAAAAAATGTCTTTTTGTTAGCATATTTATTATTGTTGCTACCCTTTTTAACGCTTGCGCAAAACAGTTCGTGGGAATCAATAAACTGGCATTTGAGCAAAAAGGCTGACGGCAAAGGTTTGCTGAGTTTTGAAGGGGCTATCCATCAGGCGGACCGCTTGAGCCTCCCATTTTATCAGAAACGTTGTAACCTGCCCGAAAATAAAGCCATCGAACGCATCAGGCTGAGCAACAGCGTTTTTGTACCCCTCGATTCGAGCGAATTGGCAGCGATTGATCCGATCGACCTGAAAAAGATATCACATACCCTTATATTTGACATCAATACCGTTTGGGAGAGAAAGCAGGCATACGGTAGCTATGGTTTTGTGCCGCTTGTTTACGATACCACCGACAATACCTTTAAAAAACTTTTGCTTTACCAGTTGGACCTTGAATATGCAGATGAAACTCTGACTTATCAAAGATCCGCTACACTGAATAGCCAGTCGCTTCTTGCATCCGGCAACTGGTATAAAATAAGGGTGAATGAAACCGGCATTTACAGGCTGACCTATTCGGAACTGGAACAAATGGGTGTGGATGTGGCTTCTGTCGATCCGCGAAATTTGCGCTTGTATGGAAATGGCCCGGGCATGTTGCCTGAAAGTACGGATGAACCCGTGTTTACGGATCTGCATGAAAACTCCATTATCGTTGTGGGTGAATCGGATGGTGTTTTCAATCCCGGTGATTATATCCTGTTTTACGGACAGTCTCCGGTAAAATGGGAGTACCAGGAACTTAGTCAGTCATTCAGGCACAAGGTGAATATTTATGATGATTACACCTATTATTTTATAACATCCGATCTGGGACCAGGAAAGCGGATTGGTCAGCAAAACCCGGCTTCCGATGAAGCAGATCAAATCATCAACACATTCAATGATTATAGTTATCATGAAATTGATGAGGTGAACCTGATCGGCACTGGCAGGAAATGGTATGAAAATGCTTTTGACCTGAATTCTGATTTTCAGTTTGAACTTGAAGTGCCCGGTCTGGTTACTTCGGAAGAAGTGGTCTTACGCACGGCATTGCTTGCCCGCTCTGAAATTGACAGTTATTTTAAGGTGTTTGCTGATGATGATCTGTTGGGAAATGTTTATATCGACCGTGTATACAACAGTTCCAATGAAGATTATGCCAAGGAAGGCTCACTGCTTGATACCTATTTCCCCTTAAGCTCAAAAATCGATATCCTGATCGAATACAACGAAACAACCACTTCTTCAAAAGGCTGGCTTGATTATGTTGAGGTCAGCTATACCAGGGATTTGATTTTTACCGGATCGCAAATGCCATTCAGGTCTGTTCAGACGCTGGGCAATCCTAATATCGCTGAGTTCCAGATCGGCAATCCGGTCGATGGCCTCAGGATTTGGAATGTGAGCAATCCTTTTAATATTAAGGAGGTGAACGGGCAGCTTCAATCCGGCGCCTATAAATTCATACTTGAAACCGGTTCTTTGCTTGAATTTATAGCTTTTGACGAAAGCGCTTTTAAGCAAGAAGAGTTTGTTGAAAAGGTAGATAACCAAAATCTACATGCCATCAGTAACGTGAAATTAGTCATCGTAAGCCATCCTGATTTTCTAACTGAAGCCGAGCGGTTGGCGCAATTTCACAGAGACCAGGACGACATGTCAACCGAGGTGGTGACCACCAAACAGGTGTTCAATGAATTTGCTTCCGGTGCACAAGATGTATCCGCCATAAGAAATTTCATGAAGCATATTTACGATCAAAGTGATCCGGGATCAGAACCTTCATATCTGCTCTTATTCGGTGATGCTTCATATGATTATAAAGACAGGGTGGAAGACAATACCAATTATGTTTTGAGTTGGGAGTCATCCGAATCTTTAAGCTCGCTAAGGTCATACGTAACAGACGATTTCTTTGCCAAACTGGATGCTGGTGAAGGCTATGCCTCCAACGGCAACCTTGATATTGGCGTGGGCCGTTTACCTGTTTTTACCAAATCACAAGCGGTTGCGGTTGTTGATAAGATCATTCATTATGCTTCCTTTTCCGATAAGGTTATGAAACCCTGGCGGAATTACGTTTGTTTTGTTGCCGACGATGAAGACGGCAATCTGCATGTGCAGCAAGCCGAACAGCTGGCTGAGTTTGTTGAAACCAATGTGAAGGATCTGAACATCGATAAAATTTATCTGGATAGTTACGAGCAGGAATCCACCCCCAGCGGACAGCGCTACCCCGCGGCTCATGCCGCAGTTAACAACAGGGTTGAGAAAGGCGCTCTGGTACTCAACTATACCGGTCATGGAGGAGAGTTGGGACTGGCACATGAGCAAATCCTTAACAATTCGGATATACAGGGATGGAGAAACCTGGATAACATGCCTGTTTTCATCACCGCCACCTGCGAGTTTAGCCGCTTCGACGATCCCAAACGGACCGCTGCGGGTGAATATGTGATCCTGAATCCCAACGGAGGCGCTATTGCTATGTATACAACAACAAGGGCTACTTTTGCCAGTCCTAATCTTACACTTAACAAGAAATTTTATAAATATGCCTTTAAGAAGATAAATGGGGAATATCCTCGGCTGGGTGACATTTTGCGTTTATCCAAAAATGAAACCGGAGCCAACGAGGCCAATGTGAAAAAATATGCACTGCTGGGTGATCCCGCCTTGCGGATCGCCTATCCGAAGGATTCGGTTGCCGTATTGAAAATAAATGATTATCAGGTAAATGAATTGTCGGATACCCTGAAAGCTTTGGCCAGGGTGAACATGGAAGGTTCTATTTATGATTGTGCGGGAAATAAACAGACCGGATACAACGGTATTTTGTTTACTACCGTATTTGACAAAGCTTCCGAGATCACAACCAGGGGACAGGATGATCACAGCTTCCCTTTGTCGTATCATCTTTATAAAAATGTAATTTATAATGGAAAGGTTCCAATCGAAAATGGCGATTTCGCCTTAACCTTCATGGTTCCCAAAGACATTGCATACAAATTCGGTTACGGCCGGATCAGCTTTTATGCACGGGACGACAATGGAGACGCCACAGGTTATTTTGAAGACATCATTGTAGGAGGTTATAACGATGATGCCGTGCAGGACCTTGCCGGCCCGGAGGTAGATCTGTATATGAATGACACCAATTTTCTGAATGGAGGATATACCGATGAAAATCCCATTTTGCTCGCAAAGGTGCATGATGAAAACGGGATCAATACGGTTGGCAATGGCATCGGGCATGATATCGTGGCTGTGTTGAATGGCAAGTCGGACGACCCCTTTATATTGAATGACTACTACGAATCGGACCTGGGCGATTACCGCTCCGGCTCGGTTGAATATCCTTTGTTTGACCTGGAGGAGGGAAGGCATACCATTTATTTGAAAATATGGGATGTGTTTAACAATTCCTCGGATGCCAGTATTGATTTTGTCGTAGCGCCCACTTCTGACTTCATTGTTGAAAATATCATGAATTATCCCAATCCGTTCTTCGATGAAACTTCTTTCATGTTTGAACACAATATGGCCGGACAGGAAATTGATGTTACCATATATATATTTAGTATGCAGGGCAAGCTTGTTCAGGAACTCAGTACTAGGGTCATGTCACCGGGATATACCTCAACGCCTCTGAGCTGGAATGGTAACAGCACAAACGGAAGCAGGTTGCCCAGGGGAATGTATATTTACAGAATATCAGCCCAAACGCAGGATGGCCGAAAGGCTGAAAACAATGGCAAATTAATTATACTGAACCAGTAAAACAGGGTTTATACCGATCCGGAAAAGGTTTGGAATGATTGACCTCCTGCTTCAATCGATATAATTGAATCTAACAGAAAAATGCTTTGCATATTTAATAAGATTCAGTATAATGCAACGAATTCTATGTTAAATTTGTCAATCTGATAGAAACTGATAAGAATGAAAAGAAACAAAATACATACAACCCTTGTAGCATCTCTGCTCTTTAGCCTGCTGCCTCTTATTACATTAGCACAAAGCAACTTTGCTGCAAACTCGGTACTGGCCGATGGAGCCTGGTATAAGATCAGGGTGAATCAAACGGGTATTCAGCAACTTACATACGATCAACTGGAATCAGCGGGAATTCCTGTTTCTGAGATCAATCCGGCTACCATCAGGATATGTGGAAATGGCACAGGCATGTTGCCCGAGCGAAATTCTTTGGCCAGGTATGATGATCTGATTGAAAATGCAATATATGTTGAAGGGGCTGAGGATGGAAGTTTTGACAGGGATGACTACATTTTGTTTTTCGCCGAAAGTGGGTTTATCTGGGAATTCAACCCCTTTCAACTCAGGTTTGAACACCAGATGGATTATTACGATGATCATACCTACCACTTCCTCACATATAACAACGGAGAGGGCAAGCGTATTGGCTTCCGGCCCTCGGATACAGGCCGGGCCGATCTGCATGTCGATAAATTTACCGATTACCTGGCCTATGAAAATGAAGAAGTCAGCCTGACACGTTCCGGAAAACACTGGTACGGGGAAGTATTTAACAGTGTGCTCGAACGGAAATTTGATTTTGAGTTAACGGACATTGTACCCACCTCCCCGGTCTTCATTACTATGGCTTATGCCGTTAGGGCGAATGATGAAAACAGTTTTAAAGTTTATGCCAACGACAACCTTATCGGTGATGTTTCCCTCCCCAGCCTGAACCTTGGCGGGATGCGTTATGCCCATTCGGATCATAAGAATTACACCTTTTACTCCAGCAGTGAAACGCTTCAGATGAAAATGAAGTATGAGCCGGGCAATCCCTATTCATATGCCTGGCTAAATTATTTCGAGATCAATTACCTGAGAAAGCTGCATTTGCGCGATGGTCAGCTGTTCTTCCGGACCGTGAACAACATTGGCGACGGTATGATAAGCCGTTTTGCAATAAGCGGTATTAACGAAAATGTTCGTGTGTGGGAAGTATCCAACAGGTTTAACATAGCAGAGGTTGAAACCGAGTTGACAGCTGATTCCTGCTTCTTCACTCTGAGCACCGATTCCTTAAGAGAATTCGTGGCCTGGGATGGAAGCAGTTTCAACAATCCGGATATCCTTCAAAGGATTGAAAATCAAAATCTGCATGCTTTGCAACCGGTTGATTATATCGTTGTGGCGCCGCCGGAATTTGAAGAATATGCTCATCACATGGGACAACTCCATGAACAATACGACGGCATGAGCTATCATGTGGTTACAACGGATGAATTATACAATGAGTTTTCATCCGGGTCACAGGATCCTACTGCCATCAGGGATTTTGCACGCATGCTCTACGAACGCGGAAAAGATCAGGGCTTGCCCCGTTATATGCTGTTGTTTGGAGATGGGTCCTATGATCCCAAAGACAGGACCGGCATTTATCCGAACCTGATCCCTACATTTCAATCGGAAGAATCCTTTTTATATACCTCTTCATTTGTAACCGACGACTATTACGCCCTTCTGGATCCTGGTGAAGGCCACAACGCCTATGGCGTGATGGATATGGGCGTGGGGCGTTTCCCGGTGAATGACGAGCAACAAGCTGCCAACGCCGTAAAAAAGATATCCCATTACATGGAAAATTATACAAAGGTGATGGGCAACTGGCGCAATGAAATTATTTTTGTAGCTGACGATGAAGACGGCAATCTCCACTTTTCACATGCCGAAAAACTGTCACGGATCGTTGACACTTCTTACAGGCAATATCATTCCAACAAAATTTACCTGGATTCCTATCAGCAGGTGAGTGTTGCTGGAGGGAAAAGATATCCGGATGTGAATAAAGCCATCGACAATGCGGTTAAAAACGGTGCTCTGGTAGTGAATTACACCGGACATGGAGGCGAACTGGGATGGTCGGAAGAGAGTGTTCTGAACATTCCAACTATCAACAGCTGGGATAATTATGATAAAATGCCGCTTTTTATGACAGCCACCTGCGAGTTCAGCCGTTTCGACAACCCAGAGCTGATCTCTGCCGGAGAGCTTATTTTCCTGAACCCAAAAGGAGGAGGCATCGGTTTGTTTACCACCACCCGGCTGGCCTTTGCACAAGCCAATTTTTACCTGAACCGCGCCTTTTATCTGAATGCTTTTAAACCCATTAACGGAGAGATGCCCAGGCTGGGAGATATCTTCATGAAAACCAAAAGCCATTACAGTGAGCATGTTTTGAATTTTACGATTTTGGGCGATCCGGCACTTCGCCTGGCTTATCCTTCAATGGATGTTCAAACCACGGCCATCAGGGATGCAGGTAGTTTAGAATCCGCAGATACCCTGTCTTCCCTGGGCGCCTTTATCATCGAAGGCCGGATCACCGACCAGAGTGGTGATCCTGTAGAAAACTTCAACGGACTGATCTATCCGAAGATTTATGACAAACCCAAGGATATCACCACCCTGGGCAATGATCAAGCCAGCCCGCCGCGCACTTTTGAAGTGCAGAAGGATGTGATATACAGCGGCAGGGCCACTGTCAACAAGGGCGTGTTTTCCTTTGAAGCGCTTTTGCCGGTGGATATGGACCTGAATTACGGGGAAGGCCGCATCATCTATTACGCAAAAGACACCTCTTCGGTGATGGATGCCAATGGATTTTATGATGTGATGGTGGGGGGGGGTAATCAAAACGCGGAAGCTGATCTTATCGGACCGGCAATCGATCTCTACATGAACAATCCCGGTTTTCAAAATGGAGATTATACCAATACGGATCCGCTGCTGATCGCCCATTTTTCAGATGAGAGCGGCATCAATTTTTATGGAAATGGCATTGGACATGATATTGTTGCTACCCTCGACGGGGACTACAGCAACTCCATCATCCTGAATGATCATTATGAAACGGCTAAGGATAATTATAAAAATGGGGCGCTGGCATTCAAACTTAATGACTTGAGCGAAGGTCCGCATACCCTTGAAGTGAAAGCCTGGGATCTTTATAACAATTCATCTGTGGCAACGATCGATTTCGTGGTGTCTGGAGGATCCGACTTTAGCGTTGCCGAACTCAGGAATTACCCCAATCCGTTTTATGATCAAACCCGTTTCACATTCAACACAGGTACGGCAAATGGTGTTGAAGAAGTGGAGATTAAGATATTCGCTTTGAACGGGGAATTTGTTAAAAATATCATAAAACCCGTAAACGATGATCCCGGCATGACAACAATTGTTTGGAACGGTACGGGCGACCGGGGTGCGAAACTGCCCGGCGGCACATACATCTACAATGTTATCCTTAGAAATGACTTGGGCTACTCCACCCAGGCCTCAGGTAAAATGGTTTTAATCAGGTAACAATAATAAAATATATGAACCGTTTATTACTCTAAAATTTCAAGCATAAATTCGAATTAAACAATCCGTAATGAAAAGAGTATTAGTTTTCTTGGGCGCCCTCGCCCTTTCGATCCAGTTGAACGCACAGGATGATCCCGAATACCATCAGTTGAGCGGAAAAAATCTAAATACCATCACAACAGCAGTACCTTTTCTCACCATTGCCCCGGATGCACGTGGCGGCGCTATGGGTGATGCAGGGGTTTCTTCCTCTCCCGATGCGAACTCCATATACTGGAATGCCGCAAAACTGGCTTTCCTCGACAAGAAGATGGGCTTTGCCATGTCATACAGCCCCTGGCTCAGGAAACTCGTTAACGATATCAATTTGGCCTATCTGTCATTTTTCTATAAGCTGGATAAAAATCAGGCGGTGGGTTTTTCCTTAAGATATTTCACACTTGGAGAAATTATTTTCAGGCAAAGTGCCGAGGATCAGGGTTTCCCTGTAAAGCCGAATGAATTTGCCTTTACCGGTACTTACTCAAGAAAATTGTCGAATAATCTCAGTGGTGCGGTCAGTGCACGATTTATATACTCCAACCTGACCCTGGGTCAGTTTGTGCAGGGCGCCGAAACAACTGCCGGTACATCCATTGCAGCTGACGTGTCGCTATACTGGCGCAAAGATGTTGATCTGTTTGATGTGAACGCCGAGCTGGCATGGGGACTGATCATCTCGAATATCGGTAACAAGATTTCATATAGTGCAGCCAATATTGAGAAGGACTTCATTCCTACCAATTTGCGTTTCGGGCCTTCTGTTAAACTGGAGCTTGACGACTATAACGAACTTTCTTTTATGGTTGATGTGAACAAGTTGCTGGTGCCCACCCCGCCGGTTTATGCTCTGGATAAGAACGGCCAGCCTATTATTGGCCCCGACGGAGACCGGGTGATTGCAAAAGGAAAGGACCCTAACGTATCTGTTATTCAGGGGATGCTTCAATCGTTTTATGACGCCCCCGAAGGATTCAGCGAGGAAATGCGTGAGTTTTATTACGGATTCGGTGCTGAATACTGGTATGACAAGCAATTTGCAGTTCGGGGCGGTTTCTTCTATGAAGACAGAACCAAGGGCAATCGCAAATTTTTCACCCTGGGCGCAGGTTTACGCTATAACGTGTTCGGGCTTGACTTTGCATACCTGATCCCGCTTGAACAGCAAAATCCGCTGGAAAACACCTTGCGGTTTACGCTGCATTTCGACTTTGATGCGTTCCAGAATCAAAATAATAATTAAGATTTCCTAAAGATGGATATCCGTGTTGGATTCGGTTACGATGTCCATCAACTGGTAAAAAACAGGGACCTGTGGCTGGGTGGGATCAACATACCAGCCGACAAAGGTTCATTGGGCCATTCCGATGGCGACGCCCTCATCCATGCCATTTGCGACGCCCTGCTGGGCGCAGCCGCCCTGCCCGACATAGGCAGGCAATTCCCCGATACCGACGCCAACCTGAAAGACATCGACAGCAAAATCCTTTTGAAGAAAACCTGCGAATTGATCAGAAAAGAAGGTTTTGAAATCGGGAATGTTGATTCAACCATCGTACTTCAGAAACCCAAAATAGCTTCCAATGTCCCCGAAATGAAAAAAACCCTGGCAAAGGTCATGGGCGTTAAACCCGGGCAAATCTCCGTTAAAGCCACCACAACAGAACATATGGGATTCGAAGGCAGGGAAGAGGGCTTGTCTGCTTATGCCGTTGTGCTAATCAAACGAAACAGTCTTAAATAGCTTGAAGCTATCCATAAAACTTTTAACATCTGCTTCATCCAGCGGCATGCCCTGCTGCAAAATTGCCATCTGATACAAGCGGTTTTCAACAAGAATGATTTTATAGGCTACGTACAGATCTTCGCTTTGAGCTTCATAATACAGGCCGGGAAACCCTTCAAACACGATTTCCTCATTTAAGTTCAATTCATTTGTGCCCAGATTTGACATGCTTCCTTGTTGAGCAGATTCCAATAAGACTACCGGATCTGAAAGCTCGATCAATTCTTTGGGATAATCCGAATAAGCCAAAAGATATACTTTGTCGAGACTCTCCTCGTACATCACCGTATGCATAATGATATCGCCAACCTCTGTTGGTACCGTGCTTCTGTCGGTTTCGGGTTCTCCCGGGAATTCAATCCGAAATTGTTGTGTGGGATCTGTATAAGAATAACCCTCCTGTGATGATGCTGTTGTGTTGAACAGCAATATTAAGCTAAAGATGATTGATGTGATGATCATGTTGTGTTTCATGATGGAAAAGATTGATTACTTGATTGCAATATAGTGATAAAATATCAGCCCCGTTCTTAAGCTTCCATGAAAAAACTTTCAGGGAAGTTGATCAGGTAAGCTTTCTTAGTGGCACGTGTTAATGCGGTATACAGCCATCTGAAGTATTCGGTGTCGATGGCGTCCGTTTTCAGGTATCCCGGATCGATAAAAACCTTTGGCCATTGTCCGCCCTGGGTTTTATGACAGGTAAGGGCATACGAAAATTTCACCTGCAGGGCATTGAAATACGGGTTCTTTTTTATTTTCTCCATTCTCCCGTGCCGGTCGGGAATGTCTTCATAATCTTTTTCAATTTCTTCAAAAAGCCGTGTGTAGTCTTTATACGGCAGAGAAGGAGTTTCGGTCATAATGGTATCAAGCAGGATCTTTACTTCCATATCTTTTTCCTCGGGATAGTCCACCATCCTGACGGTTACATCGGCGAAGCGAAAACCATAAAGTTCCTGTGTATTGGTTAGCCTGAGGATTTCAATGATATCACCGTTTGCAATAAATCCTGCATTCGACTTCTCGGGCAGCCAGTAGTAATTATTTCTGACTACCATCATCATGTCTCCGGCTGATATTTCCTCTTCCCTGAAAAGCACCCTGTTCCTGATTTCCCGGTTGAAAAGGTTGGCGCGTTTATTTGATCTGCTGATCACAACAGTATCTTCATGACCGCTACCGCTAAAAGTGGTCTGTAGCTCTTCCAACAGGTCGTTTCCGTTGATGCGGATAAAATCCCTGTATTGTCTTGTTTGGAATACCGGCAGATTTGTTTCCTGCAGCGCGATTTTTTCGCGCAACCTTGTGGCATTGGCAAGTATGCCCGAATCCAGCGATTGTCTTACCACTTCATCAAGCTCATATGAAAACAAAATAAATCCATAAGATGCTTTAAGATACTTGATATCCAGGGCCGGACTGATGCTGATCCCCACGGGTGGCAGTTGAGCAGTGTCGCCGATCAGGATCAGCCGGCAGTTATCACCTGAATAAACATACTCAACAAGATCGTTTAGAAGATTCCGTTCTGAAAAAAAGCTTTGGCCCTGGGTATTGTTATCCGGGATCATGGAAGCCTCATCCACAATAAATATGGTATTTCGATGCATGTTTTCTTGCAGCCTGAGGCTCACCACCCCATCCGAGTTTGTTTGGAGGATGTACATTTTTTTGTGCATGGTGTAGGCCTGCTTTCCGGAATAGCCTGACAACACTTTGGCTGCCCTTCCCGTAGGCGCCAGCAAAACCGACCTGAGCCGCAGCTCCGGCAAAGTCCTGACCAGTGCGCTTACCAGGCTGGTTTTGCCCGTGCCAGCATATCCTTTCAACAGAAAGCAGATTTCGTTGCTCTCGTGCTTCAGAAAATCGGTAAGCAAGCCGATCAGCTTCTGCTGACCTGCTGTGGGCGCATAATCAAACTGTTTAAGAATGCTGCTCGTAATGCGTGTTTTGATATCCATAAACAAAATGATCAGAAAGGGTACCCGATTCCAAAATTCCAGTTGATGCGCACCTCGTCCAGTACCCACCTTTCCCCTTTAGGTTGTGAAGGATCGTGCACCGGGAGGGCCGCATCTACCCGGAACACAAAAAAGCCGAAGTCGAAACGAAAACCCAGGCCAGTATCCATTGCGATTTCTTTATAAAAATCGTTCATGCTGAATTTTCCACCCGGAAAGGAAGCTTCACTGTTTAACAGCCAGATGTTACCTGCATCGATAAAAATGGCGCTTTTGAAAAATTTATAGATTGGGAAGCGGTATTCCACATTGGTCTCCAGCTTGAGATCGCCCATGCGGTCGAGCTCGTTGCTTCCGTTGGCATATGATCCTGGACCAAGCGAACGGAACCGCCATCCGCGCATGCCGTTGGTTCCGCCACCGTAGAAACCTTTTTCGAAAGGTAGTTCCGTAGAGTTGCCGTAAGGGATGCCAATGCCGAAAAGTCCCCGTACCGCAATTCTTTCTTCTTCATTTAAAACAAAATAATACCTCACATCAAAGTCCGTCCGTAGATACTGTGCATACCGGATGCCGAACAGGGTATAGTTGCCGTCATCATTTTTAGGGGCCCTGGCAATCTGGTCGATGGCGTTTAAAAGGTTCCCTGAAGTTTCAATATTCCCCCGGAAATATAAAAAGTTCTGAAGCTTGTTGATCTGCTGGTTGTTGTAAATAAAGCTATACTTCATGCTGGGGATCAGGTGATCGGTGTACTGGTTTTTCAATCGTTCATCGGTCAGGTTGTTCAGGATGGAGTCGAGGCGGTCGCTGCGGTGAACTTTCACCGAATTCAAAACAAAGGGCATGAAAATGTGGCGTTTGGTTTTGTTTTCGTTCCAATCGTATCCAAACGAGAGGTTGGCAATGTACCTTCTGTATAGCGGCCGTTGCTGGTAGTTGATACCCAGATTGATGGATGTTTTAGGCTTGAAATATCTCGGAAAGGTGGTCTGGGGAACCGGGACAAGAAATCTTGGAAAATACAACATGGCTTCGGCCCCGGTTTCGATGGTGTTGAAGAAAAGAAATTCCTGGTCGCCTTCCTCCGTGCTACTTAACCGCTGCACCTCCATTCCACCCCTGATCTTGATGTTGAGTATCTCGGCTCCCCTGAAGATGTTTTTATTCTGGTAGGAAATGCTTCCGGCTATGCCCAGATCACCACCAGTGTTGGTCCCCTCCGCTTCAAAGGTAACTGCATGCAATTTTGACCGGGAGAGCAAAATATCGCATTTCAGGAAATTGGTATCGGAGGGTGTACCTTCCAGTTCATGAAACTGAATGTTCGCATAGTTGAACAGGCGGATATTGGTCAGGCCTCTGTATGTTTCCTGAACGTCATTTAAAACAAAATAACCATCCGGTCTGATGTAGATCACCTGGGCCAGGGCCTGCGGCTTAACGCCAAGCTCCCCCGAATAGATAAAATAATAGGTGTTGGAATCAAGGACCTTGTTGAACCTGGGCAGCTTAACCAGCATGGTGTCGTTTTTTACCCCGTTTTTTAGAAGTGGATTATAGCTGACATTGATAAAAATTTTACCAATGAAATATTTTTCATGATCCTTTCTGATAAACTGGCCCGGCTGGTCAGGGTCGGGCGCCCTCACATTCCTGATGTTGGTGGTCAGCTTTAGCTCTCTGTGTCCCAGGGTTGTGTCCACTTCAAAGAAGATATACTCCTTGTTGAAGGCGAAGTAGCCATTGTTTTTCAGCAGGTTGGTGATCCTTTGCCGTTCGTCTTCCAGGATAAAGGCATTGTAATAATCCCCACTATCCACAAGGGATTCCATCTTGTTTCTGAGCACCAGAAATTTGATCCTTTTGTCGTCGATGTCATAACCGGTTTTTTTGACCATGAAGGGGTCGGGAAGGGCAACATCATAAACCAGGTGTATTTTGTTCCTGTGCTTTCTTTTTGTTGTCTCAAAACTGACTTTCGCATTGAAATAGCCCAGGTTGTTCAGGTAGCGTTTGATCTGTGTGACCGAATTTTCAGCGGCCCTTTCTCTGAAGATCACCGGCGGCTCGCCCAGCTTGTTTTTAAGCCATCGGTTGAAAGGTTTGTCTTTACCGTGCACCCCCCAGTAATAAAACCACATGTTGAAGCGGATGCCCATAAACTGCTTGTTGGGCTCCTGTTCGATGAAGCTCTTCAGGTCTTCCTTTTCAACATTGGCTTTGTTCCCACTTATTTCGATGGTATTACCACGGAGCAGGTACTCGTTCCGGTCGAGGTATTTGGTGGATTTACAGGACATCAAAAGCCCGGTGGCCAGTAACATCAGTAGTGCGATATGAAAATAATTATGCCTCAATATATTGCAATTCATTCCTGTGGTGCAAAAATAAGGAATAATCCATACCGACATTGCACTTCGGAAATTCCGGCTGCTATTTATTTGTTTTTAGGTTTGATGGTCATCACAGAGGAATCCTTATCGGGCATTTGCACCGCAACCAGGCTGTTGTTTTTGCAAAACTCATCCACGGCCTGCATCAGTCCGGGCCATTTATAGTTGTAATCGTGGATGATGATCACCCCGCCCGGTGAAAGCCGCGGGTAAAAATATTCCAGTCCGGCCAGGGTAGGGCGGTAAAGGTCGGCGTCCATGTTCACAAAGGCGAAACGGAGTTCTCCGAGGTCTTTTGTCGATTCGGGGAAATGCCCCTGATGGATCACAATATTTTCTGATTTACCCAGCAAGTCCGTTACACCCTGCGGGGAGCAATCGGCAAAGTTTCTGGGGGTGTAGGTGGCGGCTGTGCCGGTTTCGTTCAGCAGGTCGTTCGGCTGAAATCCCGCGAAAGTATCGAACAAATGCAGTTTTCTTTCGGGTGTGATGGCATGGATGATGCGTGCCGATTCTCCCTTGTAAACCCCAAGCTCTGCCAATTCGCCCGGGATCTCCGCATTTCTGATCCGTTCCAGCTGAAACCAGAAGTTCAGGAAACGTTGTTTGTCAGGATAGGACCGGTACAGTTTTTTGAGCCGTTTTGAGATCCGGCCGGTCTTCTTTGCATGCTTCCATTGCGGCGCTTCATACCTGGGGTTGATCATCAGGTACACAACAATGATCACCAACAAGGCGATCAGGATGATCTCTATAATATCGAGCGTGGTCATGTTGTAAAGATATGAAATTGGGGGGAGATGAAGTTATAGGGTTATAGGGTGTATAAGGTTATAAAGGATTAACCGACATACTGAATACTGAATACCGATTAGCGGAAAGATCAGCTGTTCAGCCATTTCTTAAAATCGGGCGACCGCTCAACGCTAACGATGGTATCGTAGGGATCATCAGCCTCCGGTTCGAGTTTCAGTTTTACACGGCTTCTCGAATAGGATGTCATTTGCATGATCGAATCCATGTTGACGATATACTTTCTGTTTATCCTGAAAAACCTGGCAGGATCGAGCATTTGTTCCAACTTGTCAAGGGAAGTCTCCAACGGGTATGTTTTTCCGCTGAATGTCCTTAGGTAAACACCTTTTTCGAGAATGAAAAAATAGGCAATGTTAACGGTCTCTATTTTATTGATTGTATTGCCTATCTGAACAAGGAACCTTTTTTTGTAAACCTCTTCACGGCCCTGCATTTGCAACATCAGGGATTCGAAATCAATGGCAAAGGCCGAACGTATCTTCCTGAATTTATTAAGGCTTTCGATCAAATCGCTTTTGCGGATGGGCTTCAATAAATAGGCGATGCTGTTCAGCTCGAAGGCTTTGATAGAATACTGGTCGTAAGCGGTGGTGAAGATCACCGGGGTATTCACATTCACCTGTTCAAATATGCTGAAACTGATCCCGTCGGAAAGCTGGATGTCTAAGAAAATCAAATCCGGATGGTGTACCAACAGCCAGTTGATACTCTCCTTCACCGAAGCGGTTTTGGCCACCACCTTTATACCAGGATCGATCTCCTTCAGCATAAGTTCGAGTTTCTCAGCCGCTATGGCCTCATCCTCAACAATCAACACCTTCATATCAGTTTGCTTTTATCAGTGGAAGTTTTGCAATATAATGTTTTGTTTCTAAAGTGAAAACAGCTTTCTTATCCGTGATCAGGGCATATCTGTTCACCAGGTTGGCCAAACCCAAGCCTGTGCTTCTACCCAGGGAAATCTTGCGCTGAAAGTTGTTTTTAACTTGCAGAAAGTTATCCTTGTACGACACCTCGATCTTCAGCGGCTTGCTTTCGTCGAGGCTGTTGTGCTTGATGGCGTTTTCGAGCACCACCTGCAACGAAAGCGGCGGAAGCAATAAATCAAGCTTTTCGGATGGGATACGCATTTCATAGCGCAGGGCCTTTCCATACCGAATTTGCTGAAGAAACAGGTAAGACCGCATAAACCCCAGTTCCCGGCTCAAAGACACCACCGGTTTTTCTATGGTTTCCAGCACATACCGGTAAATATGTGAAAACTCATCAATGAATTGCTGGGCCTTCACCGTATCTTTTCCGATTAGACCCGACAGCACGTTCAAACTATTGAACATAAAATGAGGATTGATCTGGCTTTTTAAAACCTCAAATTTAATCTGCGACAATTCCTTCTTCAAATCCTGCGCTTCGGCACGCGCTTGCTTGCTTTCGATATAATAATTCCATCCTTCAAGTATGGTGGCCAGAATAAAGTTCACAATGCAGAAAATCAATACGTTGTTCACCATCACGCCAATCAGCTCGTTTTTGTACGGCCTGATCGCATTGCTGCCGAGGGTGAACAGAATGGCCACCACAATTGCGATCAGCAGCGTGAATCCCAGCTGCACCGAGGCCCTGAAAATCAGACGGCTGTTCCAGGGCGCCCGTTTGTTTAGGTAACGTATCATGAACAAGTCGGGGTAGGCCAGGAAAAGAGCCGCTACGCTGCTCATGAGGGTTCCCATCAGCAAGCGCATTAAAAAATGCCCCGTGTTTTCGAGTACATAATAACCGCTTAAATGATTGTATGTAATCACGATTAGTTGTATGGTGAAAGCAAACACCACCAAAAACCTCAGGAGGTTGCCCGCTGAGATGCCTGTCTTCTTTTTATTTAAAAATTGAATGCCCATAATTTAACGGGATAAAGATAAAGCTTATGTTTTAGACGATCCGCAATAACATTCCCCGCCATGTGCAGGGGGAAAGCGGGCAGGTCCGTAGTATCGGTCCTGCCCCCAATCAATAAAAGGTTTTTAAAAGCGTTTCAGGAAACCAATGCGTGCAGAAATATAATTGTAGTCCATATCCCTGCGAACGCCTTCTGTTTCCACTTCCCGGCTGAGGTTGTTGTATTTCACACCGGGGGTCAGGCTCCAATTGTTGCCAAGGGGGATGTCAATGCCGGTGGCAAGCTGGAATCCCATACCATGACCGCTGTCCTCGATAATCTCACCCTCTGCATTTTCAATTTCGATGTGGTTGTAAAGTCCGCCTGCCCTGAGGTAATAAGCCAATGCACTGTTATTCACCGGATGTTTAAATTCAATCCCCAATACATAGCCGGTTTCTTCAAAGCAAACATCGTCGCCGGCAAAGGATTCGTCCGAGCCGAAGCGGTTCCAGCCCCATCCGGCATAAACGCCCGTATGCGGCAGAAAGCGGTAATGAAAAATGCCTTCGAATCCGAAGCCTGTGTTGAGCCGGGTTTCATCAGGTTGGCTCAGGGCAAAAGAAGCCCCGCTGCCAAACTCAAATCCCCATCTTTTGTTGTTTTCCTGTGCCATTCCGTTGATGGTCAAAATCATCATCAATGCGCCTGTAATAAATACTTTTGTTTTCATGACTTTTAGTTTTTAAGGTTATTGTTGTTTTTTCATGAAGCAAAACTATGGCTGAAGTTCCACCGCCACAATTCCAACACGACCGGCAGGTATTTTAATCCGACGATCGCGAATTTTCCGGCCCTGAGCCTGATAATTGGAAAATGGAAATTTGAAAATGGAAAATGGAAATTGGGGACCTTTTCGTTAACTGATCATAGAACCGAATTGGCAGTGGTGGTTTGATGCAGGGTTATAAGGCTATAAAGGTATATGGGAAAAAACCCGACCGCCGGAGTGATGGTGTTGTGGAGTGTTGGGTGATGGGGTGCTACCCCGCACGGGCAACAAGAACCCAACAAACAAAACCTCTGCGAATCTCTGCGGAACTTTGCGCAACTTAGCGTTATAGCTCATAACTGTTACGCTGAGTTACGCTGAGAACCGCAAAGTTACGCAGAGGAGTAAGAGGCTGTTCAAAAAATTCCTTGTTCCTTGTTTTTGTTTCCGCTTTTCTCATCTTCCCACTTTCTCACATTCTCCTTTTCCCGGTTATAAGGTTATAGAGTATTTAGAGGTATAAGGGGAGAACTGGCATAAAAAAATGCACATCAACATGTGCAATATTTGCATATATTTGCACAAACTGATGTGCAATGATCGAATTACTTGAGCTTTCAGAAAATTACACAGGCAATGTGCCTATTGAATTTCAGAGATACCTAATGGATCAAATCAACTGGGATAACAGGCTTATTGGAATAAAGGGAGCCAGGGGAACAGGTAAAACAACCATGTTGCTTCAATGGCTGCGCAAGTTGGCAATGCCTGCATCCAAAACTGCCTATTTTTCACTTGATGATATCTATTTTACCGCTAATAGCCTTGTAGAAACCGGCCAGGAATTCCATAGCAAAGGGGGAAAAATACTGGTACTTGATGAAGTGCATAAATATCCCGGATGGTCGCGGGAAATTAAAAACCTGTATGACCGTTACCATGATCTCAGGATCGTTTTCACCGGATCATCCATCATCGATATTTCCCGGCAGGAAGCTGATCTAAGTCGCCGGGCCAGGATGTATGAACTCCCGGGTTTATCTTACAGGGAATATCTTAAAATGAACAAGATCATCGAGATTGATCCCATACCTCTGCAAAAACTGATCAGCAGCAAAAATCAAATCAGAAAAAGTTTTCCCACCGATTTCAGGCCATTGCAATATTTCCAGGATTATCTCATCAATGGCTATTATCCCTTTTATAACGAAGACCCGGGGGGATACCCGGTACGTCTGCGTCAGTTGGTTCGATTGATCATCGAATCGGATATGGCCGAACTGAAAGGCTTCGACATCAGGAATGCCAGGAAAATGTTGCAACTATTGTATATCGTTGCCCAGCAGGTACCCTTTAAACCCAATATCAACAAGCTGGCCGAAAAAAGTAAAATACACCGGAATTCCATAAGCAATTATCTGTATTTTCTGGAAGAGGCCAGGATGATTGGCCTGCTTTATCCCTCTGGGATCAGCATCGCCACATTACAAAAGCCTGAAAAAATATTTATGAACAATACCAATCTATTGCATGCAATGGCAGAAGAAAAAGTTTCGGCAGGTACAATGCGTGAAACATTTTTCTTCAATCAAATGCATTATCCTGGTAAACTGAGGCTGCCGAAGACAGGTGATTTTGAAATAGCAGGCAAATACATCTTTGAAGTGGGTGGCAAAAGCAAAACAGGAACTCAAATCAAAGGCCTGTCCGATGCATATCTCGTAAAGGACAACATGGAATACCCGGCATCCGATGCGCTGCCTTTATGGCTTTTTGGTTTTTTGTATTAAGCTTTCGGGTGCGAGATAATGATTTACGGGAAGAACCGACATACTGATTCGAAAATGGAAATTGGGAGGCTTTTTTATTAACTGATCATAGAATCAGGATTGGCAGTGGTGGTTTGTTGCAGGGTTATAAGGTTATAGGGGATATAAAGGTGTATGGGAAAAACTGACCGTACATAAAAAAAGCCACCCTTGCCGGATGGCTTCTGTTTTTCGTGGGAGCTATCTCGCTTTGAGCGAGATGACCCTCCCGACTGAGCCGGGATGCTCCGAACCAATAAAAAAAGCCACCCTTACCGGATGGCTTTTATTTTTTCGTGGGAGCTACTGGATTCGAACCAGTGACCCTCTGCTTGTAAGGCAGATGCTCTGAACCAACTGAGCTAAGCTCCCTCATTTGGGGCTGCAAATATAGAATGATTTTTTGATACGGGAAAGTTATTTGCTGTTTTTTTTGTTCCGGTTTTGTGGGCTGAGGTTGAATTTACCGGGATAGCGGGCCGTCTTGTCTTTGTAAAAATCTTCGATGCGGGCGAGGTCTTTTTCATAATCCCCGCTGGGATGGATGGTGGGGCCGATACCACCTTCTTTTTTCTTATAGTCAATGTAGGCAAGCGCGATGGGGACCTTTGCACGCAAAGCGATGTAATAAAAGCCCTTTTTCCATTTGCTCACCAGTGAGCGGGTGCCTTCCGGCGTGATTACGATATAAAGTGATTCATGCTCATGGAAAAGCCCGGCCACCTGTTCTACCATATTGCTACTCCTGCTGCGGTCAATGGGGATACCTCCCCAGGCTTTGAACAATCCGCCCAGAGGCCATTTAAAGGCTTCTTTCTTGATGAGGAACTTCGCGTTTACTTCCATCACGAAATAGGCAAAACGGCCAAGGAAAAAATCCCAGTTGCTGGTGTGCGGTGCAGCTACGATCACGGCTTTTTTCTCGCCTTCGGGTATGCCGCCGTGGATCTTCCACCCGAGCAGCCAGAGTATGAATTTTGAAATGCTTTTCATCACTTGCAAAGATAGTAAAAGCTGATTCGATGGTTATTCGGTTGTCATTCGATGGTCATTCGGTTGTCATTCAGTTGTCATTCAGTTGCCATTCAGTAGAAATTCAATAGAAATTTGTTGTAATTCATAATAATTCGAATAACGAAAGTGCTGAGGTAGGCTTTGTGCAATGTAAGTAGCGTGATACCGTGACCCAATTTCAAGTTTCAAGTTTCAATCTACAGCTGCTCTCTAAATTATCAACAATCCAAAAGAAAAGGGCCCCTTTGTGAGGGGCCCCGGCATCGTTGCTTAGAAGGTGAGAAAAAATAGGAATTAAGAGTAAACCAATTATTAACCATTACCAGACATGCACTCTGTCCTTCTTCGGAACGAACATATTATTTTCCGCTTCAATATCAAATGCTTCATAAAAGGGATCGATGTTGACCAGTGCGCCGTTCACCCTGGCAATGCCGGGCGAATGCACATCTTCTTTCAGGTGGTTCATCAATTCTTCATCCCTGATGACCTGTCGCCAGATCTGGGCATAGGACATAAAAAATCTTTGTTCGGGCGTGAACCCCGTGATCGCTTTCTGCGGCTGCCTGTTTTGAGCCAGTTGGCAGGCGTCCCATGAAATATTCAAACCGCCATTATCCGCGATGTTTTCACCCAGCGTCAGATTGCCGTTCACATGCAGGCTGTCGAGTATGCTGAAGCGGTCGAACTGCACTACAAAGCCGTCGGCTTTTGAATTGAATTTCTCGCTGTCCTCTTCGGTCCACCACTCATTCAAATTGCCGTGCAGGTCGAAAAGCCTTCCCTGGTCGTCAAATCCGTGGGTCATCTCATGACCGATCACTACGCCAATGGCTCCGTAGTTCACGGCGTCGTCGGCATCCATAAAAAAGAAAGGAGGCTGCAAAATCCCGGCGGGGAATACGATCTGGTTGTATGTGGGGATATAACCCGCATTCACGGTTTGTGGGGGCATCACCCATTCGTCCTTGTTCACGGGTTTGCCGATCTTGTCCAGGTTTTTGCGTTTCAGGAAGGCTCTTCCATGATAAATGTTTGTGAGGTAATCTCCGGCCATAACTTTCATGGGGGAGTAGTCCACCCAGTCACCGGCATCAGGATAACCGATCTTTACTTCCATGGTCTGTAGCTTTTCAAGCGCTTTTTGTTTGGTGGAGTCGCCCATCCAGTCGAGCACCTTGATACGTTCGCCGAATGCTTTCTTCAGGTTGTTTACCAAAGTAAGCATGCGCTCCTTGGCTTTGGGAGGGAAGTATTTTTCAACATACAACTTTCCTACGGGTTCACCCAGAAAACCGCTGGTGGTGCCCATTACCCTTTTCCAGCGGGGCTGCATTTCTTTCACGCCCGAAAGATAAGCCCTGAAAAAATCAAAGTCGGCTTGTTCGAAATCACCGCTCAGATACGATGCATTCCGGTTTAGCACATTCCACTTCAGATAGGCTTTCCAGTCTTCTACCGGGATTTCATCCATCATCAGGCTGACTTCTTTATAAAAGTCAGGCATTCTCACATTCAGTTCATCCGGTGTTTTTAGTTCGATCCCGGCAAAAAAGTCGTTCCATTCAAAAGCGGGGCTGAGCTCCTCAAATTTTACAAAACTCATCTTGTTATAAGTTTTGATGGGATCCCTTCTCTCCAGGCGGGTCATGGATGCTCTGGCAAGCCTTGTTTCGAGCGCCATCACTTTCTCGGCCCTGGCCCTGGCTTCTTCCCGGTTGTCGCCGGCAAGGGTAAACATGCTTGTGATATGCTCAACATATTTTTCCCTGATCTCTTTTGAACGGCTGTCGTCGCTGGTGTAATAATCCACATCCGGCAAACCGATGCCTCCCTGGCTAAAGGTAGAGATCACCATATTGCTGTTGCCCGGGTCGGTGGTGCCGTAAAAGGCAAAGAGCGGATTCAGCCCGAGGCTGTGCTCGTAGGCAATTTCTTTTTTAATCCCTTCAATGGTATTGATATCGTTTATCCGCTGAAATTCTTTCATGATGGGTTTGGCGCCCAATTCATCAATGCGGTTTGTATCCATACCCGAATTGTAAAAATCCCTGATCTTTTGAGCGGCCGAACCCTGTTCGACATCCTGCAGGTTTGAAACTTCCTTGATCAGGTCGTTGAGCTGTTTCTGGTTCTTTTCGTGCAACTCCCTGAAAACGCCGTACTGGCTGTATTCGTCGCCTATGGGGTTGGCCGTGATCCATCCGCCGTTGGCATAATGGTAAAAATCGTCACCGGGTTTCAGTTCCGTATTCATATTGGTCGGATCAATGGCCAGGTTTTTCTTTTCTTTTGTACTCATACAACTGCTTAATATTATTCCTGTTAATGCAAGTACAACAATAAATAATCCGCTTTGTTTTTTCATGCGATACTCCGCTTTGTTAGTGTTATTGATTATTCTTTGATTTAACCAAAAACCGTGCATGTTTTCATACATCTTTGATAGCAAGGGGTATAGGTGTTATTGGTTTGCTGGAGAAGCGAAAAAATTATTCAGAATTGTTCACCCTGATACAGCCGGAGTTCGATGCCGGACACCTGCGGACATGATCAGAAATCTATTTCAAGGCCAAGTTCATTTTTAAGTTTCTGAACCGAAGGATTTTTCTTTGTCATTTGCTCAAATTTTTCCTGATCGGTATAAGCTCGCTGGTTTTCCTCTTTTTGGGTAAGCTGTGTATTAAGCTTGATATGATAATTGTTTAGTCTTCTTTTTAAAAAGCCAAGCAGTTCTGATATTTTTTGAAGATCATTCGAGATGATCTTGTTGTCATTTTTGAATTCGATGGTAAATTCATCCTCCAGTTTGGGATCATATTTCAGCATGGCGCTGGCAAATACGGGGTATTTTTCCTTGATCTCTTCCGCATAACTTTTCCAGGCTTCAAGCAGTTGATCATGTGAAAACTTTGTTGCGGGTTTATCGGCCGGGTTTTCTTCTTTTTGTTCTTCCTGTTTCTTTTTGTTGTTTTCGGAAGCCGTTTTTTTGATGGAGATGGTACCCGGTGCTGACCCCATCGCCCCGATCTTTTTATTTTCAACCGCTTTGGTTTCTTCTTTTACCGGTTCCGTTTTCTTTGCCTTGTATGCAGCTGCGGGTTCTTCCGCCTTTACGTCTTTTTTAACCGAAGGTTTGGCAAGGGTTTTAACTACGGGGCTTTTTTTTTCAGGAGCGCCCTGGTCTGCATTGATTATATTACACATTTGCAGTATGCTCAACTCGAGGTGCAGACGTTTGTTGTTGCTACCTTTGTAATTGATGTCGCATTGATTGTTGATCTCCAGCGACTTCAGGATAAATGCCGCATCCGTTTTGGCGGCCTGGGCCTGGTATTTTTCCTTGAAGTCTTGGCTGACTTCCAATAGTTGAAGAGTTTCCTCATCGGTGCATACCAGCAGGTTTCTGAGGTGTTCGCCCAGTCCGATGATGAAGTGCTGCCCGTCGAAGCCGTTCTCGATGATCTTGTTGATGAGCAAAAGCGCATGGCTACTGTCGTTCAGCAGGAAATGGTCGACCATCTTGAAATAATAGTCGTAATCCAGTACGTTCAGGTTTTCGATCACATCCTGGTAAGTGATGCTCTTCCCGCTGAAACTCACGATCTGGTCGAAGATGGAGAGGGCATCGCGCATGGCGCCATCGGCTTTCTGGGCGATCACGTGCAGGGCATTCTGTTCGTATTCAACCCCTTCCTTGTCGGCTACATAGGACAGGTGGCCGGCAATGTCTTCAACCGTAATTCTTTTGAAATCAAATATCTGGCACCTGGAAAGGATGGTAGGGATGATCTTGTGTTTTTCGGTGGTGGCCAGAATGAATTTCGCATAGGAAGGCGGTTCCTCGAGGGTTTTTAAAAAAGCGTTGAAAGCCGCCTGTGAAAGCATATGTACCTCATCTATGATATAGACTTTGTAATTCCCGACCTGTGGTGGAATGCGCACCTGATCGACCAGGTTGCGGATATCATCAACGGAATTGTTGGAGGCGGCGTCCAACTCATGTATGTTAAAAGAAGCCGATTTGTTGAATGAGATACAGGATTCGCAACGGTCGCAGGGATCCAGATTTTCGTTCAGGTTTTCGCAGTTGATGGTTTTGGCCAGGATGCGGGCGCAGGTGGTTTTGCCGATCCCGCGCGGACCGCAAAACAAAAAGGCCTGGGCCAGCTGGTTGTTGCGAATGGCGTTCTTCAGGGTGTTGGTGATGGATTTTTGTCCCACCACGCTGTCGAAAGTGGCAGGCCTGTATTTTCTTGCTGAAACAATAAAATTCTCCATGGGGTTTTCCTGCGTTTTTTTTGGAGAATCAAAAGTACGAAACTTATTTTAGTAGTCATTCGGTTGTGATTCGATGGTCATTCAGTTGTCATTCAATAGTCATTCAATAGTCATTCAGTTGTCATTCGGTTGAAATTCAATAGCCGTCATTAAAATTAGCGTGAACCATAGCCTAAAGTCCCGGAGGGGGCTAAATATGATTAACCCCCTTCCAAATTTCAATTTTCCATCATAAACACCAACGCAATCCTTATCTTTGCGCTGTAAATCCATTATTTTGCGCGGATGATCAAAAGCCTGAAACTATATGCCCGGTATTTTTCAAACAGCCTGTTTATAGGACAGGCCAGGAAGTTTCTTATCCATGATTTGAAAAGATATACTTACAACAGAAGATTTTTTGAAAACCCGCACAAAGCGGATGAAGAGCTGAAACAAAAGGCATTGAGAGATGCAATTAATTGGTTGCTGAAAGCGCAGGATTTCACACCCGACGGCGGCATGGGCTGTTACCACCTGGTAAACGGCTGGTCGAGTTCCTATCCCGAAACAAGCGGATACATCATCCCGACACTAATCGAATACTTCCATATTGAAAAAGATGAGCGATCTTTGACTTTGGCAATGCGAACCGCCGACTGGCTGCTTTCCATACAAAAGCAAAGTGGTGGATGGCAGGGAGGAAAGATCGCTGAAAACAAACCCGAGGTGGTTTTCAATACCGCCCAGATCATCAGGGGAATGATCGCGGTTTATCATGAGGAAAATCATGTAAAGTATCTCGATGCTGCTATAAGAGCTGGCGACTGGCTTTGCGACATACAGCATTCCGAAGGCTACTGGAAAAAACACGCCCTGATGGACCGGCCCCGGGTTTACGATAGCTATACCGACACTCCCTTGCTAATGCTTTGGGAGATCACTAAAAATGATCAATACAAAAATGCGGCTATCAGAAACCTGGAATGGATCGTTGAGCACAAGCAAAATGAGAACGGCTGGTTTGAGGATTGTGACAATACCATTAAGCGGAATGACAAGCCGATCCTTCATACCATCGCATACACCATCGACGGATTGCTCAACAGCGGGCAGATCCTGAAAGAAGAAAAATACATCGCGGCGGCCAGGAAATCCGCAGATGTGCTTATTGATATTTTTGCAAAAAAAGAATATCTTAATGGCCGCTTTGACCGGCAATGGAATGGAACCGAATACATGATGACAACAGGCTGGGCGCAAACGGCCATTATCTGGCTCGATTTGTTTGGGATCACGAAAGAGGAAAAATACCTCGATGGGGCCTGTAAGCTGACTGACTTCCTGACCGGTATCCAGCAGCGAAGCTTCACCGAATCGGACAATACTCGCGGTGCCATGCCGGGCTCAGTACCTGTTTGGGGGAAATATGAACCTTTTTCCTTTCCCAACTGGGCAACAAAATATTTCGCCGATGCGTTGATGAAAGAACTGAAACTGGAGCCTGACATTGATTGAAGATACCACTCACCGGAGGCTGATCGATTATTTCCGTGCGGCTGCGCAAAAGTATCCTAAGCGCATTGCCCTGGAGATTGATGAGCAACAGTATTCATATGATAGGCTGGCCGGTTTATCGGAAAAGATTGCTGATTGTATTTTGAAAATCGATGGCCATGAGCCATTTGCGGGTGTGTTGGCGTATCGCAGCCTGGCGGCCTATGTGGGTATCCTGGGAGTGCTGAATGCTTCCAAAGGATATGTTCCACTCAATCCCCGTTTTCCCTTTGAGCGCAACAGGAAAATGATCGAACGCTCCGGGATCAGGACCATGGTGGTGGGAGAAGAATGCCTTGATTTTCTTGGAGAACTTATACCACACTTATCCGGTTCGTACAACTTTATTTTTTTGCAAAAGATTGATTTGCCTGATGATCTAAAGAATGATAATCATCAGTTTTATTTTATTAATGAAAAAAAAGAGAAGAGGGAAGTGGAAATAGAAAGCAGCCCGGATGACTATGCATACCTGCTTTTCACTTCCGGAAGCACGGGCGAACCCAAAGCTGTAGCCATTTCGAACAGGAATGTTTGTAGTTATCTTGACAATATTACCTTGCTTTACCAATTTTCATCAGCAGACCGTTTCTCACAAACTTTCGACCTGACTTTCGACCTGAGCGTGCACGATCTGTTTGTGTGCTGGTCGCAGGGAGCGTGTTTGTGCATTCCGCCTGTTGAAACTGGATTTGCCTGGCCCAAATATATCAGGGAGAAAAAGCTGAGTGTATGGTTTTCGGTGCCTTCACTTATCAATATGCTGGGCAAGCTTCGCCTGCTGAAAGCCGGATCACTGTCCTCCTTGCGATACAGTTTTTTCTGTGGAGAAGCTTTGGATGAGCGTTCGGCGGAAGATTGGCTAAAAGCCGCTCCCGTTTCAGGCATTATCAACCTTTATGGACCTACCGAATCCACCATTGCCATCAGCCATTATCAATGGGATAAAGCCGATTCGGAAAGTGCGCTTAACGGGCTGGTCAGCATCGGCAGATTGTTTGCCGGGAATAATTTTTATTTGATGCCGGCTTGGGAAAAGCCTGCTGGCGAGGAAGGAGAATTATTGCTGAGCGGAAATCAGGTCATCAATGAATATTATCAGGACCAAATGAATACCCAAAGACAGTTTATTCAGCTGAATCATATCAATTATTACAAAACCGGCGACCTGGTGAAAAAGGGAGTGAGCGGAAAATTGTTTTACCTCGGCCGCCTGGATCAGGAGGTGAAAGTGAGCGGCTACCGGGTGAACCTGCTTGAGATCAATCACCTGATCCGGGAGAAAACAGGGCTTGGACAAATAATCTCTGTATTCCATAAAAAGAATGAACGCTCGGCGGGTAAAATCATTACCTTTATTCTTGATCCTGAAAAAAGGGTAAAAGCAAAAGAGATTTCCGAACTTTGCAATAAATATCTTCCGTGGTATATGGTGCCGGAAGTGATCCTGCCGGTCGAAAAGTTTTATTACAATGTGAACGGCAAAACCAACAAACAGGCCATGATCGAACATTATTTATGAAAGAAAAAGACATCAGGCAATTTGTAAGCGAATTCCTCAGTAAAAGGCTGGAATCGGTGGGCCTTTCAGCGGGCGACATCCGCGGTAGCTTTGATTTCATACAAAGCGGCCTGCTCGACTCCATGGCTTTTGTGGATATGATCAGCGCCATGGAAGAGCATTTTGGTGTAGAGATTGATTTTGAAGAAGAGGTGGCTGACAACAACTTCACCAATATGAAAGGATTGACGCAAATATTTCTAAAAAAGAATTAATGACTGAAATCCAATATAGAAATATAACCCGGGCGGATGACCCGGCCCTTGAACAGGTAGCCGTGTTGTTCAGACAATTGTACCAACAGCTCGCTGCCCAGGGGCAGATCAATAAATTGCCAAAAAATGGCGAGCAGCTTTGGCTGAAATCGGTAAAACGCAGCCTCAACAAGCTGGGGGGGGTCATCGTGGCGGAAAAAGGAGAACAGCTTATCGGCTTCATTAACGGGCAGATCAGGTTCTTACCCGAGTTCCTGGGTGGAGCAAAGCAAGGCTTTCTTGCACACCAATTTATTATCGGTGAATACAGGAAAAGCGGGGTGGGCAGTCAATTGCATCAAGAGCTTTTAAAGTGGTTCAGGCAAAAGGGCATCCGGCAGGTTGAGTTGTATGTGAATACCGGAAATGAAACAGGGAAAGCCTTTTATCAAAGTGAAGGCTACCAGGCCGAGTGGTTGCAAATGAGAAAAATCATGGATGGTTCTCATGAGTGAAAACAAATCCTACATACCTTACCAGGAAATCATTAATTATCCGGAAGTTGAGCAGGGCGACAAGCTGGTGATCGCTTCCGATATCACCCGGCTGGCACTTATCTCCCGAAAACACCAGGGAGCCTTTGATATCCGTGAATTCATCAAAAGCTTCCAGGAAAAAGTGGGGAAGGAGGGTACCTTGCTGATCCCCGCCTACAATCACCATTTACGCCCCGGCGAAAGCTGGGACATCAAAAACACCAAACCTGTAACGGGTGTGCTGGCGATCAGCGTGATGAATAACATGGGTTTTGTGAGAACCAAAAATCCCCTGCATTCCTTTATGGTCTGGGGAAAACATGCCGGCTTTTACAGCGGGCTTGAAAATAAAAGCTCTTTCGGGAATGATTCCCCTTTTGCACATTTTGCGCCTCATCAGGCAAAAATGCTTTGCATTGGAACTTCCATGGCCGATGCATTGACCTATGTGCATTTTTACGAGGAACTTGCCAAAGTGAAATACAGGAAGTACAAGACCTTCCCCATAAAATACAAGGATGAAAATGGTGTGATGCAGTTGAAAGATTTTTATCTCTTCGCCAAGAAAATGGGCTGGGTTTCCGATTTCGAATATCTTGAAAAGAAATTCAGAGAAAACAAGCTGATCAGAGATTATAACCTAAACGGCCTTGGGGTTCAGCTGTTGTCCCTGAAAGCGGCCGTGCCCGTGATCCGCAAAGAGATCCTGGAAGAGCATGCCAGGCACATTTCGTTTTTTAAACCCGGATTGTATGCAAGAGAGGTCTTAAAAACCTATCTTTATAGGTTAAAACTATTTACAACATCAACTGACAGGATCAGACATGCTGACAATATTCACTGAGCAGAACAGCCCCAGACTCGAATACGTGCTGCACACCTTGTTTGACGGGATCTTTCGTATTCCTTTCGAGATCATCGACGATCCTTCCTTTCTGCCAGGGCGAAACAATCCGTGCCTGATTTATGCTCAGAAGCCATACCATGATAAACCGTTTATCAAAAGCGAATTTTTTTTATTTGAGGAAGGCGCTGGTAAAACAGACGTCAATCCGGGAAAGTGGAATGATCTTCCCGTTCTTTTCAGCCATGGGGATGAGCGCTCGCTTTTCCCTTTCGATCCCCTGGCCATGATCTTTTATCTGATCAGCTGCTATGAAGAGTATTTTAAAGATGCCGGAAGGGACATGCACGGGAGAATTGCTGAACCTGAAACAGCACCGGTCAGGTATGGTTTACACGATCGCCCTGTGGTAAATATCATTGCACAGGCTTTGATTGAAAAGATCAAGGCAACCTATCCTGAATTTGAGTACAGGCAGGAAGAATACCGGTTCACCCCGACCTATGACATCGACATGGCCTTTGCCCATCTGGGAAAAGGTTTTGTGAGAATGGCGGGTGGTTATGGTAAGCTCTTATTGAAATTGAATTTCAGGGAGGTTTTTAACAGGACGGCCACGCTGGCCGGACGAAGGAGTGATCCCTTTGATAATTTTGAATTGCAGATGGACCTTCACAATGAATTCGGCCTGCACCCCCTTTATTTTGTGAACCTGGGTGATTTCGGGAAATATGATAAAAATGTATCCTGGACCAACATTCGCCTGCAAAGCTTGCTTAAAAAACTCTCACTTCATGCGGATATCGGGATGCATCCTTCCTATCATGCCAATGAAAAGCCCGAATTGTTTGCCATTGAAAAAGACCGCCTGGAACAAATCCTGGGAAAATCCGTCACGAAAAGCCGGCAGCATTTCCTGAGGCTTGATTTTCCGAAAACATACAGAAATTTGCTTGATGTCGGTATTTATTCGGATTACAGCATGGGTTATGCCGGCCAGCCGGGCTTCCGGACGGGTACCTGCACGCCATTCAAATTTTATGATCTGCTGGAAGAAAAAGAAACCCGCCTGATGGTGTATCCCTTTGCATTTATGGATGCTACTTTTTTGGATTACCTGAAGATTGATGCGGAAGAAACAAAAAAGATGCTTTATCCTTTAATCCGGGATGTGAAACATGTGCAGGGGCATTTGATGGGCATCTGGCACAATTATGCCCTGGCGGATGATCCTGAACGATTGAAAAACTACAGGGAAATTATTGAAATGAGTTTGGCGGAATGATCAGGTATTTGAAATATGAGGATATTGATAAGGAAAAGTGGGATGATTGCATTCGTAGGTCCTTTAACGGAAATCTTTACGGCTATTCCTGGTTTCTGGACGTTGTTGCTGAATACTGGGAGGGATTGGTTGAAGATGAATACGAAAGGGTGTTTCCGCTGACCCAGAATAAAAAATTCGGGATACATTATCTATACCAGCCCTTTTTCACGCAACAGCTCGGGATCTTTTCAAAAAATATTTTAAGCAAAGAAATTGTTACCGAATTTATAAAAGCCATACCTGGCAAATTCAAATATGTTGAAATTCTGCTGAATGCTTTCAACAAAATTGATGAGGCGCGCTTTGAGGTGTTGCCAATGATCAATCATGAACTCGATCTGATCAAACCTTACCCGGGTCACCTTAAATCTTTTTCAAAAAATACAAAGCGCAATATCAAAAAGGCAGAAAATGAAGGCATCGTCATTGCCCGCAACGTGAAACCGGAGAGCATCATCAAAATGTTCAGGAGCAACCGGGGAAAAGATATTTCGAGGCTTGGCGATATGGAATACCGGCGATTGAAACGTTTATTTTATACCTGCATATACAAAGGGGCCGGGGAAACTTTCGGCGCCATGAACAAACACAACGAATTATGCGCCGGTGCGTTTTTTGCCCGGGCCAACCGCAAGGCGATCTTTCTTTTTTCGGGCATGACCAGCGACGGAAGAGACGCCAGCGCCATGTTCGGGATCATGAACGAATTCATAAAGATCCACGCAAACTCTCACCTAACCCTCGATTTCGACGGATCGAACAATCCCAATCTTGCGCGGTTTTACAAAGGTTTTGGTTCCAGGAAAATTGATTACAGCAAGCTGATCATTAACAAGCTGCCCTTCTACATCAATGTGCCGTTTAAACTCATGCGCAAGATCAGGGGGAGCTGAAATTATTTTTCAGGAGTTTATTTTTACAGGAAAAATGCTTAGGTTTGTTAGAGGTATCTTAACTTTGATGATATGATGGTAAACGTTTTTGGAAATAAAAATACCTTGATTGATCAGTATATCTCGGAACTGAGAGATATTGATGTTCAGCAGGACAGCTTGAGATTCAGAAAGAACCTTGAGCGCGTAGGTGCTGTTTTCGGTTATGAGATCAGCAAGGATTTGGAATATGAAAGCAAGGAAGTGAACACATCCCTGGGCAGCACAAATGTTCCGGTGCTGAAAGAACATCCTGTGCTGATCGCCATCATGCGGGCGGGACTTCCCGTTTATCAGGGGTTGTTGCATGTGTTCGATCATTCTGAAAGCGGCTTTGTTAGTTCATACAGAAAATACGGAAAAGACAATGAATTCACCATACAGGTAGAATATGTTTCCTGTCCCAACATCGAGGGACGCACCATTTTGCTGATCGATGCCATGATGGCCACGGGTGAATCCATGGTTAAAGCCCTGAAAGAACTTCTTACAAAAGGCAAACCCTCAAAGATTCACCTGGTGAGCGTTCTGGTAAGTGAAGAGGCGGTTGAGAATATCAAAAAGCAATTTTCCAGGTACAAAGTAGACATTTGGACTGCAGCCATTGATGACGAGATCACAGCGCGTGCCTTGCTGGTGCCCGGCCTGGGCGATGCCGGCGATCTGGCATTCGGTAGCAAAGAATAACCGGCCATGAAAATACTTTTGTTTGAAAATATAGGCATTTCCCTCGAATCCATAAAAAGCCATTTGCTTAGGACCATTCTAACAGTGCTGATCATCAGCTTCGGCATCATGGCCCTGGTTGGGATACTCACGGCCATCGACAGCATCAAGTCCAGCTTGAGAGAAGATTTTGCCATGATGGGATCGAATACCTTCAACATCCGCAACAGGAATATGCGCGTGCATGTGGGGGGCGAAAGCAACGAAGCGCGCAAGCATCGCGAGATCAAATATCAGCAGGCGTTGGAATTCAAGGAAAGGTACGATTTTCCGGCTGTGGTATCGGTGTATTGTTGGGCCACAGGAACCAGCACGGTCAGGTACAAATCGGAAAAAACAAATCCCAATGTTGGATTGCTGGGGGTGGATGAAAACTACCTGATCACTGCCGGATCGGAAATAAACAGGGGAAGGAATTTTATTGCGAATGAAATTCATTACGGAAGCCATGTGGTGATTTTGGGAAGTGAAGTTGTTGAAGACCTTTTCGGAGAAAATGAAGAACCCATTGATAAGTTTATCAATATCGGATCGGGCAAATACAAGGTGATCGGCACACTTAAAGAAAAGGGTTCCAGCATGGGGTTCAGTGGCGACCGCCGGTGTTATGTTCCTATCACCAACGTCCGGCAGTATTTTCCTTATCCCAACCGTTCCTTCACCATCAATGTGATGGTTGACCGGGAGCAGGATTTGCAACCTGCCATCGGAGAGGCCACCGGTTTGTTCAGGATCATCCGAAGCGACAGGCTTGGGCAGGAGGTTTCGTTCGAGATCACAAAAAGCGACAGCATAGCCAGCATCCTGATCAACTCATTGCGTTATGTTACCATTGCCGCTACCCTGATCGGTCTGATCACGCTTATCGGTGCGGCCATCGGCTTGATGAACATCATGCTGGTATCGGTCACCGAACGAACGCGGGAAATCGGTATCAGAAAGGCTTTCGGCGCAACCAGTAACATGATCAGGAATCAGTTTCTGGTTGAAGCCATCGTGATTGCCCAGATCGGAGGGATTGTGGGGATCATCCTGGGCATCTTCGCCGGGAATATCATTTCCTATTATACCGAAGCCTCTTTCCTTATTCCCTGGCTATGGATTTTGCTTGGTGTGATGCTGTGTTTGTTTGTGGCCCTGGTATCGGGGATTGTGCCCGCCTCGAAGGCAGCGCGGCTTGACCCCATCGAATCGCTCAGGTATGAATGATAAAGGGGACCATGAGGGATGGATTATTTGCTGATCACCGTAAAACTAATCAAGCGGTCGTAGTCGGTGCCGGGCTCGTGATAATACACAAAAATGGAATACTCGTTTCCGGTTTCGAAATGATTGCCCTCGATGAGGTTGACTTTTCCCTTGAATGATTCATTCGGTACAAAGGCATATAAATACTCATAATATCCCTGTTTTAAAAACAAGGTGTTCGTGTATGCCTTCTCCTCAAAGTCGTAGGTCATTTTTGCTTCGGACGTCAGTTGCCAACCGGTCAATTCTCCGATCAGGTATAAATCACCGATCCCGATAGGATAATCATAGGGAAGTCTGAAATTCACATAAACATAATCGCCTTCGGTTTGGGGATCCTTATCCGGTTCGGTCCTGATCAATCGCAATCCGTTCAGGTCTTCTTCGGTGATGTACTGTTTGAAAGTCCTTCTTTCATCCGGATGCAACAATACCAAGTAACCCTCAGATGTGCTTTCGATGTATTTCACTTGCTCGGTCCTGTTGCGCAGATCTTTGATATCGAAATTTCTGTATTCATTTCCGCTGAAGAATGAATTTCCCTGCAAGGCATCATATTCGATTCGGTCGGGCCTGACAGAAGTTGGCTGCAAGTCGGTGATGGCATTGTCCCATCTTCTGTTTTGCCTGATCACCACTTTCAGGTTTTCATCAGGATTAATGATCTGAAAGGTTTTCGGGATTATACTGAAACTCACCGCCTGCAGGTAGCCCGATTCGTCCCCTTCCGGAAACCTTTTCTTAATCTTTCCTTCTGTTTCTGCGGTGTTTTTCAAAACCATAAACCTTTGTGTGAAAGCCAGGTCTTTTTCATCATTTTCATTCCAGGTGAAAACCTGTAACAGATAATTTCCCGATTTGGTGATTTGCAGGTAATTGTTAGGAAAAACCAGGCTATAGTGGGTATAGGGAACGGCAGTTCCGAGAGATATTTGAAAATCCTCAATAAGATCCGTTTCATAGCCTTCTATATATTCCCAGGGCTCAATAGCGGAGGTTTGCCAGTAAGCGTCGCAATGCACTATTGTATATTGATAGTTTTTTTGGTCAGCCATCATATCATCAAAAGTAAGTTTCAGTTGATCCGTGCTGTTGAGCCGGATAAGGGGATAGCTTCTTTCATCGCCCTCAAGATGAAGGTCAACGGTTTTGATATAATCCCTGTAAGCCTGACTGATGTTGACCTGTTCCTGTGCCTGGCCGGTATCGGTCGTTCCGCTTACAAAAAAAAGAAATAAAGAAAACAATATCATAAGCTGTCTCATAAATGGAGCTTTATTAGCAAACGAAAACCAATTCGTTCAATTACATGCAAATGTACGATTTATCAAAGAAAGCCCTGCTCTGCTTAGGAGACAGACCATGGGATTCATACTGAATCTTATTAAAAATGCAAAACATTTTTCTGTAAGATTCAGTTATACTGATTGGAGCAAGAGGTCAATCATTGCAAACCTGTTCCGAATTGGCATAATTGATACATATAGATAAATAGATAAATAAATTTATTATTTTTGCGTCTTCGTAGGCATTATTTTTTTGCCATGGTTTGTGAAATTTTTAACAATATAAAATCTAAACGTTATGTAAAACAGGCTGTGATTAACAAATATTTTTTGTAAAATTGCAGTAGTTATAACCAATCAGCCATTATGCCAAACAAGTATAAGATCAAAAAGGGCCTGGATATAAAATTGCTTGGTGAAGCGGAAAAGGTGATCAAGGATTTTCAGTCGGATTATTATGCCCTCAAACCTACTGACTTTCATGGTGTTTTTCCCAAGATGCTTGTCGGTGAAGGTGACAAGGTAAAGGCGGGCAGCCCTGTATTTTATGACAAATACCGGGATGAGACCATTTTTACATCTCCTGTAAGTGGAACCATTGAAGAGGTGAGGCGGGGACCGAAGCGTTTGTTGATGGAAATCAGGATAAAGGCCGATACGGAAATCGAATACGAAGATTTCGGTTCCACCGATCCTGGCATGCTTTCCCGCGAAAAAATCATTGAAAAAATGCTGAAGAGCGGTGTTTGGCCAATGATCAGGCAGCGCCCTTATTCGGTGATCGCCAACCCGAAAGATACGCCCAAGGCCATTTTTATCAGTGGGTTCGACAGCAGTCCCCTGGCCCCGGATTTCGACCTGATCGTGCATGGACATGGAAAGGAGTTCCAGGCCGGACTGGATACTTTGAGAAAACTGACCGACGGCAAACTGCATTTGAATATCGAGGATGTGGAGGGACAGTCGAAAGTGTTCCTGAATTCTAAAAATGTTGAATTGAATGCTTTTTCAGGACCGCATCCGGCAGGCAACATCAGCACCCAGGTGCAACTGATCGATCCCGTCAACAAAGGAGATGTTGTTTGGTATCTCAGGCCCCAGGAAGTGATCAGCATCGGTACGCTTTTCCTGGAAGGTAAATTCGACGCCAAACGCATTGTTGCCCTCACCGGCTCTGAGGTGCTGAAAACCGGTTACCTGAAAACCCATACCGGGGCCTGCATCGAAAAAATGGTCGATGGAAATACCACAGGCATCAAAAAGCGCTACATCAGCGGAAACGTCCTTACAGGAGCAAAAATCGAAAGAAACGGCTTTATAAGTTTTTATGACTCGCAGATCACAGTGATCCCCGAGGGTGACGAATATGAGTTCTTCGGCTGGGCTGCTCCCGGCTTGAAAAAATACAGTTTCTACAATGCCTTTTTATCAAAAATATTTCCGGGTAAGAAGTACCGGCTCAACACCAACCTCCACGGCGGAGAGCGGGCCTACGTGCTGACCGGTCAGTATGAAAAGGTTTTCCCTATGGATATATACCCCATGCAATTGCTGAAAGCTATCATGACCGAGGATATCGACATGATGGAACAGCTTGGGATTTATGAGATAGATGAGGAAGATTTTGCATTGTGTGAATACATCGACGTATCGAAAACCGACATGCAATCCATTGTGCGTGAGGGGATCAACCTGATGAGAAAAGAAATGGAGTAAATTTTGAAATCAATATATTTTATTGAATGAAAGGATTAAGGAAATTTATCGATAAGATCAAGCCGCAGTTTGAAAAAGGTGGTAGGTTCGAAAAACTTCATTCCACTTTCGAAGCCTTCGAAACCTTTTTGTTCGTACCAAACACGGTAACAAAAAAAGGCTCGCACATCCGGGACGCAATGGATATGAAGCGAACCATGGCCATTGTGGTTTTGGCTATGGTGCCCCCTTTGCTGTTCGGTATATGGAATGTGGGCTATCAGCATTATCTGGCCAATGCCATGCAACCGGATTTCTGGCCTATGGTATGGTACGGATTTCTGAAGGTGTTTCCCATCATCGTGGTATCCTATGTAACCGGACTGGCCATCGAATTTGCATTCGCCCAATCCCGCGGCCATGAAGTCAATGAAGGTTTTCTGGTATCGGGTATGCTGATCCCGTTGGTGATGCCCCCCGATGTTCCGCTTTGGATGGTTGCTGTGGCTACGGCTTTTGCAGTGATCATCGGCAAGGAAGTTTTTGGCGGCACCGGCATGAACATACTGAACCCGGCACTCACAGCCAGGGCTTTTTTGTTTTTCGCCTATCCCAGGCATATGTCGGGCGATGATGTATGGATCGCCGGGATGCCCGATCAATTGCCCGATGGCGTTACAGGAGCCACACCATTAGGTGAAGCGCTTGCGGGCAAAACAGAGGGGATGGCACATATCATGGAGCCCGGCTATGTGTGGGATATGTTTTGGGGAGGCATCCCCGGTTCCATTGGCGAAACTTCGGTGATTGCCATATTGCTGGGGGCCATCGTTTTGTTGATCACAGGCATCGGAAGCTGGAGGATCATGCTTTCGGTTCTGGTCGGATCCATAAGCATGGGGTTGATATTCAATGCAATCGGAGCAACTCCATATATGCAGGTACCTTTCTGGCAGCATCTGATCATGGGAGGATTTGCCTTTGGCCTGGTTTATATGGCCACCGACCCCGTAACAGCTTCACAAACACAAAGAGGTAAATATATTTACGGTTTCCTGATCGGTTTTATCGCGATTTTGAT
Source organism: Bacteroidales bacterium (assembly GCA_021738625.1). Lineage (GTDB taxonomy): Bacteria > Bacteroidota > Bacteroidia > Bacteroidales > JAIOZK01 > JAIOZK01. The sequence continues at coordinate 157,878 of JAIPBS010000001.1, read as the reverse complement.
TAGGGTGTTCAACCCGGGATACCCAGAGGGTATGATGCTGGCCATTCTGTTGATGAATGTGTTCGCTCCTCTCATCGACTATTATGTGCTTGAAGGAAACATTAAGAAGCGTTTGAAAAGAGTTAACCACGCAGTCGAATCTGCCAAATAACAATATTGAAAGCTATGTACAGTAACGCATACATATTCAAATACGCCACCATCATGGTGATTTTAGTGGCCGCGATACTTTCCGCTGCCGCCATGTTGCTTCAACCGCTGAAGGATAAAAACATCAAGATAGATAAGATGCAGGGAATATTGCAATCGGTGAACATCAAAGCAGAAAAAGATTCCACCATACCTTTGTTTAACGAATATATCGTGAGTGAGCTGGTGCTCGATCCGGCAGGCAATATCATCAGCGAATACACAAATGGTGAATTCGTGAAAGGCGATGTTCGCGCTTTTGAGGTCGATATGAAACAGCAGCTTTACCTTGAGGAACAGGGAGAAGATTATCAATTGCCTTTGTTTGTTGGCATGGTGCCGCTCCAAAGATCGGATGTGCGGGATACGCTGTTTGTGGTGCCGCTGTATGGAAAAGGCCTCTGGGGTCCGCTTTGGGGAGATATTGCAGTGTCCGAAGACTTCAATGAGGTGATGGGCGTTTATTTCGACCATAAAAGCGAAACCCCCGGACTGGGCGCTGAGATTAATACCATGCCCTTTCAGCAGCAGTTTTATGGCAAAAAGATTTTCGATCCTGACGGAACATTCGTTTCGGTGGAGGTGGTTAAAGGTGGAGCGGAAACCCTTTCGGATGAAATGCAGATCCACGGCGTGGACGCCATTTCCGGTGGTACTATTACCAGTAAGGGCGTATCGCAAATGTTAAAAGATTGTTTGGAATTGTATGTACCATTTGCTAAAAAACAGATTTAAATGAGTAAGGAAAAGAAAGACAGAGAACCTTTGTTTTCGATCAAGAACAGGCGATTGCTCACCAATCCTTTGAACAAGGACAATCCCATTACCGTTCAGGTGCTTGGGATTTGCAGTGCGCTTGCTGTTACGGCAAAACTGAAGCCTTCTTTTGTGATGACCCTTTCGGTGATCTTCGTGATGGCCATGGCCAACGTGGTGATCTCACTGCTCAGGAATGGAGTGCCTCCGCGCATCAGGATCATCGTTCAATTGGTTGTGATCGCTTCACTGGTGATCATCGTCGACCAGTTTTTGAAAGCATTTGTATTTGACGTAAGCAAGCAGCTTTCTGTATTTGTCGGACTGATCATCACCAATTGTATCATCATGGGACGACTCGAAGCCTTTGCCATGAGCAATAAACCCTGGCCGGCCTTTCTGGATGGCGTGGGCAATGCAATGGGCTACGGATGGATCCTGATCGTCGTAGGGTTTTTCAGAGAACTTTTCGGTTCGGGTACACTCTGGGGATATCAGGTGGTTCCGGAGGGATTCTACAATTTCGGTTACGAAGACAATGGTTTTTTCATTCTGCCGCCCATGGCGCTGATCCTGGTGGGGATCATCATCTGGTTCCAAAGGGCGAAGAACAGGGATTTGATTGAAGAGAGTTAGATAACGATTTGCAAACGAGATAACAAAACGAAATAATCATGCAGGAAATTTTTAACATATTCGTCAAGTCAATTTTTGTTGACAATATGGTCTTTGCCTACTTTCTGGGGATGTGTTCCTACCTGGCCGTGTCGAGGACCGTTAAAACCTCCGTCGGACTGGGAGCAGCCGTGATCTTTGTATTGGGCATCACCGTGCCCATCGATTACCTGATCAACGAATACCTGCTCGCCCCCGGCGCCCTGATATGGCTCAGTCCGGATTTTGCAGATGTTGATCTGAGTTTTCTCACCTTTATCATGTTCATCGCTGTGATCGCTTCGATGGTTCAGTTGGTGGAGATGATCGTTGAGAAATTCTCTCCGACGCTCTACAACTCGCTGGGTATCTTCCTGCCCCTGATCGCCGTGAACTGCGCCATCCTGGGTGGTTCCCTTTTTATGCAGGAAAGGGAATACTCCAACATCGGACAGGCGATTTCCTTCGGGCTGGGCTCCGGAGTGGGCTGGTTCCTCGCCATAGTAGGTATCGCAGCCATACGTGAAAAGATCAAATATTCCAATGTGCCGGCGCCCTTGCGCGGACTGGGGATCACTTTTATCATCACCGGCCTGATGGGTATTGCGTTTATGAGTTTTCTTGGAATTGAACTTTAATTTTGATAACAGTATAAGCTGAAATATGATGTTATTACAAGTAAGTACAGGAATTGTTATTTTGGCCAGCATCGCCGTTTTCCTGGTGATCATCATTCTGCTGGTGGCCGGTTTGCTTTTTGCACGTAAAAAACTCACGCCCCAGGGAGAGGTGAAAATAACCATCAATGACGAAAAGGAGCTGGACGTGAATCCCGGTTCCACTCTGCTGAGTACGCTTTCGAACGAGGGCATCTATCTTCCTTCTGCATGCGGCGGCGGAGGCACCTGTGCCATGTGCAAATGCCAGGTGTTTGATGGAGGCGGATCGATCCTGCCAACCGAAAAAGGATATTTCACCCGCAAAGAGCAACAAAACGACTGGCGGCTGGGTTGCCAGGTGAAAGTGCGGGAAGACATGAAAATTGGTGTGCCCAAGGAAGTGTTTGGAATCAAGAAGTGGGAGTGTGAAGTGGTTTCCAACGACAATGTGGCCACCTTTATCAAAGAATTTGTTGTGAGATTGCCCGAAGGTGAAAAGCTGGACTTTCAGCCGGGAGGCTATATTCAGATCGATGTGCCCAAATGCGAGGTGGATTATAAAGATATTGAAGTGGAAGAGGAATACCGGGAAGACTGGGATAATTTCAAAATGTGGGATTTGAAAATGAAAAACCCCGAACCTATCTTTAGGGCATACTCCATGGCCAATCACCCGGCCGAAGGGAACATCATCAAGCTGAACATCCGTATTGCCACCCCGCCCTGGGATAAGAAAAAGAACGCCTTTATGAATGTGAACCCGGGTATTTGTTCCTCCTTTATTTTCTCCCGTAAACCCGGCGATAAAGTGACCATCTCCGGCCCTTATGGCGAATTCTTTATCAAGGATACCAATAAAGAAATGATGTATATCGGAGGCGGCGCCGGCATGGCCCCCCTTCGTTCACACATCTTCCACATGTTCCACACCCTGAAAACCACCGATAGAAAAGTTACCTATTGGTATGGAGGACGTTCGAAAAGGGAATTGTTTTACATAGATGAATTCCGGGAGATCGAAAAGCAATTTCCCAACTTTAAGTTTTATGTGGCCCTCTCCGAACCGCAACCTGAAGATAACTGGGACGGTTATACAGGATTTATCCACCAGGTGATCATCGACAACTACCTGAAGGATCATCCCGAACCGGAAGAGATCGAATACTATTTCTGCGGCCCGCCCATGATGAACCAGGCCGTATTGAAAATGCTCGACGACTATGGCGTACCTGAAGAGATGATCGCTTTCGACGATTTTGGAGGATGATAGAAAAATATACCGAAAGCCGGAGGCCGGGATCAAATTCCGGCCTTTTCTTTGTAAATTCGTTTTTTGAACATAGCCACAGGAAGATGCGCATTTTAGTTTTACTGATCAGTGTTTTGTTGCTCAGTGCATGTAGCAACTACCAAAAAGTCGCTTTCATGGGAGAAGCCCAGGGTACCTATTATGCCATAACCTATTATGACGAAAGCGGCCGGCTTTTGCAAACGGAAATCGATTCATTGCTGAAGGAATTCGATATGATGGCCTCCCTGTGGCAGCCGCAATCCACCATCAGCCTGGTAAATGAAAACCGTCCGGTTGAGCTGGGCAAGGAATTCATCGAGATTTTTAACCAGGCCAAGCAGGTGAGCGCAAAAACCAAAGGCGCCTTCGACATTACGGTGGGTCCGCTAACCAACGCCTGGGGGTTTTGGTTCCGTGAAAAGATCGATGTGAATCAACAGGTGCTCGACAGTTTGTTGCCCCTGGTAGGTTTTGAGCAGGTAAGAATTGAAAACGGCAGGGTCATCAAGGAAAAGCCCGGCATCCATTTTGACTTCAACGCCATCGCCCAGGGATATTCGGTTGATATGGTGGCTGATTTTCTCGAGTCCAAAGGGATACATAAATATCTCATTGACATCGGAGGTGAGGTGCTGGCCGGTGGCCGCAAACCTGGAGGCGAGCAATGGAAGGTGGGGATTGAAAAACCGGTGGACGAACCCATTGGTAGCCGCGAACTGGAAGCCATTGTGTTTTTAAACGACAAAGCCCTGGCCACCTCGGGCAGCTACCGGAAATTTTATGTGGAGGATGGAGTGAAATATTCACACACCATCGACCCCAGAACAGGATATCCCGTCCAACACTCCCTGCTAAGCGTGAGTGTTCTGGCAAAGGATTGTGTAACAGCCGACGCTTACGCCACGGCTTTTATGGTGATGGGCCTGGAAGAATCCATTGCATTCCTGAAAGAGCAGGATGAACTGGAAGCCTTTTTCATTTATTCTGATGAAGACGGCAATTACCGCACCCATAAAACAAAGGGTATGAGAAAGATCATGTACAAATGATCATTGGATGCATTTTTTTTCTTTCCAGAGAAAATTGCATTTTGCCATAAAAAATCATATATTTATTCCGCTAAATTAACCAAAACCTCATCGTCATGAATAAAGTCATGTTTTTAGTTTTTTTATTTGCTATTCTTTCTTTTATGAGCAAATCACAGGACCAACCCTGGCAACGCATCAACCCCATCCCCACCGAAAGCAATCTTAACGAAGTGATCATGCTGGATGACGGAATTGTAATGGCTGTCGGCAGTTTGGCAACGATCATCACATCAGACGATTTTGGCGAAAGCTGGGAACTTCAATTACAACCGGCCGGTGTGGACCGGGAAGTGAACTTTACCTCAATCTTTTTTCTGGATGATCAAACGGGTTGGATAACCGGATCATACCAAACCCTCTTAAAAACTAATGATGGGGGACAAAGTTGGTTTGCCGTTAATAAGGGTACAAACCATCGATCCGAAAATTATAATGATGTGCTATTTTTCAATGAGCAAACAGGTTTGCTTGTTGGCGGTAACTTATCATCATTTCTTTTGCGAACTACGGATGGAGGAGAAAACTGGGATACTGTATCGCCTGGACAGAATGCCGTTTTTACACATTTGAGTTTTGTTGAAAATGAAGCTGTTTACCTATCAGGCACTGATGGTAAGTACTATTTTAGAAGCATTGACTTTGGTGAAAATTGGGTAAAGGTATCCGTAGAATATCCAAATAATGAATTTAAAGTTCTGGATATGGTATTCTTAAATGCTGACACTGCTTTTATTAATGGCAGATTACAAAGTCTGCAGTTCTTGTTTAAAACAACAGATGGTGGCGGGAACTGGTATAAAGTTTTTCAAAGCAGTGAAAACTGGATCAATTCAATATGCTTTTCGGATGATCTGAACGGATACGCTGCAAGCACAACGTATCTCTATACAAACAATATACTGTCAACCAGTGATGGCGGTGAAAACTGGGTAGTGAGCCATAATTCTATCGGTCGATGGAATATGCATAGCATTTGCAGTATTGATGCAAACAGTGCTTCGATGGTAGGCGATCACGGTCAGATTTTCAAGACGGTTGACGCAGGTCTGAATTGGTTTCTTGTTTCGACAAATACCACATACAATTATGCTTTGGCAGATGCAGCTATTACAGCCGACAGCATTATTGTTGCAATTGGAAGCGGTGGCGCCGGGGGAGTTGTCAGCGGCAGCCTGATCAGATCAACCGATAGAGGAAAGGCCTGGCTGCGTGTAAATATACCTATGTACCAGTTAACAGACGTAAGTTTCGTGAATGATACTCTTGGATATTTATCAGAAAGCTTTGATATCCTTCGAAAAACAATTAATGCAGGAGAAAGCTGGGAGATTATTTCATCATTACCAATAGAGATTAAAGCGCTGTATTTTTTTGATGAACATAACGGGCTTATAACAGGTCCTTCATTTAAAAAGGAATCTTATTTTTTATATCAAACTGAAAATGGTGGTCAGGACTGGCAGTTGCTTGATACCTTACCGGTTATTAATGAAATCACCGACATGGAATTTGTTGATGATTCTCTGGGATATATAACGGGTTTGGGTCCCAATGTTTTAAAAAGTTCTGACCGGGGTCAAAGCTGGGACTGGGATACGCTGCCTGTTAACAATGTCTGGCTGTTAAAGGGAATTGAGGTTTTGAATCCCGATACTTTTTTTATTTATGGTGATGCCAATATCGTTAGGACCACAGATGGCGGCATTACCTGGAACAATATCACACCCGAAGTAAAGGGATTTATTAATTTTGAAAAGCTGGATTTTGTGAATCAGACAGCCGGGTATGCCGTGGCAACGGGGCATGAAGAGACACTCTTTAAAACCACCGACCTGGGTGAAAGCTGGGAAGCCCTGGACATTGAGTGCACCTCCGATCTGTATTCCGTTGCCTTTTTTGATAAATACGAGGGCCTGGTGATGGGTGATCATTCCGTTATCTTCAGGACGGAAACCGGCGGAACGGTGTTTACGCCTGAATTTGATGCAAGGAAAGATTCAGAACAAAACTGGACTGTCTGGCCCAACCCCTTTTCTCAGCAGCTGAACCTGCTGAGCAAAACCAAGCAAACAACAAAGGTAGAACTCAGACTTTATGATATAAACGGTAAAAGCATTCTAAGCCGGAGCTTCCCGGCCGGAACCGGAAAGATCAGCTGGAATACGGGTAGCCTGCCTACAGGTGTTTATTTTTTGAAACTTTCCAGCGGTGGCCGGACCGAAAGTCATAAGGTGGTCAAAAACCTATGATACCAAAACAAACCAAACCAATTAAGCATGAAAAGAAAAATCATCTTTATTATTTTACTCCCTTTGGTTTGCTTCGCTCATGGGCAAAGCTCTCCCTGGGAGCGGGTTAATCCTCATCCGACTGAAAATTCATTGAATAGCATAACAAAACTTGACAACGGGCGTATTGTTGCAGTCGGCGACAGAGCAACGGTTCTCACTTCGGATGATTTCGGGCAAAACTGGGATGTATGTCATCGTCCCGGTGGCATCGACAGGGATGTTCGGCTGACTTCGATCTTTTTCCTGGATGACCAAACCGGCTGGGCGGCCGGTTCCTTCCTCACACTGATAAAAACCACCGATGGAGGTGAAAGTTGGGAGTGTATCTCTACCGGCACTTCCGACCCAAATCACAGCTACGGCAGCATCCATTTCCTCGATCAGGAAAAGGGATTTATGGTTGCCAAAACCGACCATTTTTATCTAAAACGATCAACCGATGGAGGCCAAAGCTGGGAAACCTTGGACCTGGATGAGAGCTGGCAGTTCAGCGGAGTCAGTTTTATCAGTTATAATACCGGATTGCTTACGGGAACAAGAAGTAATTATTACATCAAATCAACCGATTGGGGTGAGAGCTGGGAAAAGATTGAACTGGATCAGTATAATGGAACCCTGGCCGTCGCCGGGATGCACTTCCTGAATAGTCAGATTGGATTTTTAAACGGCAGGTACCATGGTGATCAAGGCAATGAGCAGTGTATCCTTAAAACTACCAACGGCGGGTCGGAATGGTACGAAGTTTACGCTGATCCACATGAGTTCATCATGCATATCAGTTTTTATGATGATGATCTCGGCCTGGCCTTGAGCCTGGAACCGGATCGTTCCAATGACGTACTTCGCACCCACGATGGTGGGGAAAGCTGGTCGGTATGTGCCTCTTCAATCGGTAAATGGAGCCTGAATGGCCTGTGTTTTGCACAGGATGACAAATTTATTGCAGCAGGCACCTATGGACAGATTTATACTTCCGACGATCAGGGTTATAGCTGGGAAAGTAGTTATACCAATCTTGCCCAGGATTATGTTTTTAAAGATGCCGGCATTATGGGCGACAGTGTGGTGGTTGCTATCGGGAAAGGAAATGTGAACGGGGAGCTGCAAGGTGTTGCAATCCGGTCAACCGACCGGGGACAAAGTTGGGAAAAGATCAACAAGGTTTTTCTTCAGCTTAATGAAATTGATGTAGTGAACCAAAGCATTGCCTACGTCTGTGGTTATGAACAACGCTCGCTTTATAAAACCGATGACGCCGGGCAATCTTGGTTGAAGCTGATCAACTTCCCCTATGATATTACACCCCAATGCATTCACTTTTTTGATGTTGATCACGGTTGGGTTGTCGGAGAGGATAAAAGCGCATCGGTTTTTTGTATTTATGAAACCCAGGACGGAGGTATGAGCTGGATTGAAAAATGCGAGCTGCCCGGTTTTGCGCATCGCCTGACCGATTTAACCTTTGTAAACCAAACGAAAGCCTATATCACAGGAATCACCTGCGGAAACTCTCTGGTTTTAAGAACCGATGATCAGGGTGAAAGCTGGGAGATCGAAAACCTGGATATGGATGAAAGCTGGGCCCTGAATGGCGTGGAGGTGATCGATGAAGAGACATTTTTTATCTATGGCTACAATGGCATCGCAAAAACGATAAATGGCGGTGAGAGCTGGTATGATGTAACCCCTGAACATAACGGCTTCATCAGTTTCACCGCTATGGATTTTCCACACCCGGCCATCGGTTATGCAATTGCGGCCGAAGACGACCGGCTTGTGTACAAGACCCTTGACGGAGGGGGGAGCTGGGAAGCTTTGGATTTAACTTGTGGGTCGGGTATGTCGTCACTCAGCTTTTTTGACGAATACGAAGGTGTGGTGCTGGGCGAGAACAGCGTGATCTACAGAACTACTACCGGTGGTACGGTATCAAGCCCCGAACACCTGATATCTTCTGACAGAACGGGCAATTGGATTGTGTATCCGAATCCTTTCGATGAGCAGCTGACAATAAGTTGCCAGGAATATCCTACGGGGAATACCCGGTTTGTTCTAATGGATGTCAGTGGAAAGATAGTTGAAAGCAAGGCTTTGCAAAACATTAAGTCTGCGTTTAAGTGGCGGTTGAAAACTGAATTGCCTGCCGGGATTTTTATACTGAGCATCAAATCGGATTATGGTGTTGATTATATAAAAATTGTGAAGGGCAAGGATTAGGGATAATATATTGGCTTAAGGAAAGTTCTTATAAATATCTTTTCTGTCTGCTATAACAATAAGCCTGATCGTCTTCTGATTGATTTTCTCAAATCCAAGTCGATAGTTCCCTATTCGTATTCGGTAATAGTTTTTATAACCAGTTAGCTTTCTTAGGTTGTCAACTTGATTAAGGTTCTTAGCGTCTTCGAGTTTAATAATAATTGATTCAACCTTCTGCAAAACGGTTGGGTTATTAATTTTTGATAGGTTTTTCAGAAAGGACTTATCAAACTCAACCTTCATTTACTTTTAAGCTTTTGGAAGACTAAATCTCTGCTTACAAGTTCATTGGTTTTTTCCTGATCCATGAGCTTGCCTATGAGAAAATCCTCATACTGATCATCATTGATTGTAACGACCTTCCCACCGAGTTTCTCAGCAAGTTGTTTAAGAATACGATTGCTTTTTGGATCCAGTTTAATCAGTAATGCGCTCATAATTGTTTACGATATATCAAAGATAATAAATAATTCCAAAAAAATTGGCCTGGCCTTAATCAATACTGTTATGACAATGCCCTTCTTCCGGGCTGCCGCAGGTGCATCCAAGCCGCTGGCCGGTGGTGGGATCGGTGCTACCGCATTGCTTTTTGAATTCGCCGTCTTTTTTGGTAAACATCTTAATAGCGATGGCTGCAATGGCAATCCCGATCAGTATGGCGGATATCAATAAAAGCTTCCAGATCATAATTTCCTCCTTCAGTTTGTAAAATTACAACAAATATTTCGGGGGATTGTTGTGTTATGGCTTACACAGTTTCTTTTGTAAAGAATCACTACTATCCTTTAATTATCCGGACACCAATGGTAACGAATAGAAACCTTTACCTCAGTATTCTCTCTGTTTCTCTGTGAAAACCTCAGGATATTCGTGGCAAAAAACCCTCTCATCTAATGTTGAACGTCCCGATAAATACTGGGAGATCGATGTAACGATATGCGAAGTTTCTAAGAAAGAAACGGCATCAATCAAGCAAAGCACCCACCACCAACCACCAACTACGAACTATACTGAACCTTACAAAAAATGCAAAGCATTTTTCTGTTAGATTCAGTTATACCGATTGGAGCATAAGATCAATCATTGCAAATCTGTTCCGAATCGGTATACTAACTTAATTTAGCCCTGCAGTATTTTTAATGTTTAGACTATTCAATCACTGTAAGTTAACAATGAATTGACCTATGCCCAATCACGAAAATGCCCCTCTCCTGAATTCCGCCATAAATATCCCGGCTGCCACGGAAGCATTCAGGGATTCGGACTGATTTGTTCCAATTCGGGGGATGGTAAGTTTGCGCCTGATCAATCCCGAAATTTGCTTTGAAATTCCTTTGGATTCATTGCCGATCACCAGGAACCCATTGTTGGGAAGCGATGTGTCGAAGATGTTCTCTCCTTCCAGAAAAGCACCCATTACCGGGGCTTCTTTTTGTTTTTGCAGGAAACCGGCCAGATCACCGTAAAACACATTCACCCTGAACAAGGCGCCCATGGTGGCCTGAACCACCTTTGGGCTGTATAATTCAACTGTATCCTCCGAACAAATGATTCGGTTAAAACCAAACCAGTCGGCGGTGCGAATGATGGTCCCGAAATTTCCCGGATCCTGTATGCCATCCAGCACAAGAACCAATCCCGAAAGGCCCCCGGGCAATTGGTCGCTTTGCTCCGGTATTTCTGCCACTGCCAGCACCTGGTTGGGCGTTTTCAGTCCACTGATGCGGTCGAGTTGCTTTGGAGAAACGCTAAGCATTTCAAACTCCGGATTTTCCGCCAATGCGGGATTGTTATCCAAATATGCTTCCGTACCACAGATCATCTTAATTTTGAAGTTGCTGTTTGCCAGCTCCTTAACAAGCTTGGGCCCTTCCAGTACAAATTCCCGGTATTCCCGCCTGTATTTCTTCTGCTGCAGCGATCTGATATACTTGATTTGATTTTGGGTGATCATTGATGAATGCTGTTCTTAAGTTTTATGTAAAAATAGTCAATCCGTCACAACATTAATATTCAAATCATTTAAATGCGTATTCATTTTATGTATTTTTGTATTGATCGGCAATGTGGTGTTGAAAACGGAAGAGAGGAGGACTTATGAGCAGAAGCCCTAAAAATATCTTTGAAAAGCATCCCCGCCTGAGCTTGATCTTGTTTGTTTTGATTGCTTTTATTGTTCTGGACTTTCTGGCGGGTTTGATCTTTATTGGTCAGGATATCAATGCTTTCCGGGCACCGCATTTTTATTATCACCACACCCTGCTGCCCAATCAAAAAATCCAAACCACCTGGGATGCTGAGCATTATTATACTTTCATCACCAATTCGATGGGATTCCGGGATTCGGAAAAAAGAAAAGTGCCATTAACTTCAGATAACAAACGCATCCTGCTGATCGGCGATTCGCATACCGAGGGGGTGGGCGTGGAGTTTGAGGATTCTTTCGCCGGTATTATGCGGGATAGCCTGAAACAACAGAATGTTGAGCTTTTGAATGCCGCCGCCGTGAGCTACAGTCCCAGGCTTTACTACCTAAAAGTGAAATACCTGATTGAAGAGGGCGGAATGGATTTTGATAAGCTGATCGTTTGTATTGATATTTCTGATATTCAGAATGAACTGGCCTATGAAAACTTTGAACCGGGCCATCCCACTTTCATAAAACAGTTTGCTTTTAAACTTAATAAGTTTTTTAACAACAACTCATTTGTTTATCATTCAATCAGAAAACTTTTAAAACAACGGGAAATCGACGACTTTTACAAAAAGGCCGAACGCACGGATGAGAATCCAAAAACCGATCTCTACTCCGGTTTCTTTGATGAATTTCACGATAGTGAATTGTTGCGGAACCGTGAGTTTCATAACATCGGTTTGTGGTATCTCGACCGGGAAGTGTTTGAAAAATGGGGCCGCCAGGGTTTGATCAAAGAAAAATGGCATATGGCAAAGCTTGCAGAGTTATGCCGTGAAAAGTTTATCGGACTGACCATCGTGGTGTATCCCTGGCCGGTGCAGATCGTGGCCGGCGACCTGGAGAGCATACAGGTGCAATTCTGGCAACGATTTTCTAAAGAATACAAAACTGGTTTTGTCAATTTATTCCCAGCTTTTTTTGAAGGCGCACCGGAAGTGAATGTGGTTGAAAAATACTACATACCGGGTGATGTTCATTTCAATGAAAAGGGACATGAGTTGGTAGCCCGCAAACTTCTTGAAAATCTATAAGCTGAGCTTTTCTCTGAGCGCCTTATAACCGCTGCGGCTGGTTTTGATGATGTCGCCCTTTTCCATTAAAACAATATGGCTTTCTTTTTCATACGCCTCTATTCTTTTCACAAAACCGATGTTGATGATGAAAGAGCGGTGTACCCGAACGAATTCGTTTTCGGGCAGATGATTTTCGAAAAACTTCATGGTTTTTTCTTTCAGAAAATTTCCCTTCGTGCTGTGGATCATCACATAATCCCCTTCGGCTTCAATGTAAACGATCTCATCCACCGGGATCACATGAATATTCCTTCCGCTGCGCACCGCCACCCGCTCGATTTGATCTTCAAGCCCGGCATGGTTTTCCGAAAGTTTATTGAGTTGTTTCTCCTGCTGTTTGTTGTGGATGACCTCTTCCACTTTTTTTACTGCTTGGGCAAAACGTTGTTCAGAGAAGGGTTTCATTAGGTAATCGACGGCACTTTTTTCAAAGGCGCGGATGGCGTATTGATCGTATGCGGTGGTGAAGATCACCGCCGGATTGTGTTCGATCAGCTCCAGCACTTCAAATCCGTTGAGCTTCGGCATTTGGATGTCAAGGAAAACCAGGTCGGGTCGCAGGTCGTTGATTCCTTTTACGCCGCTGAAGCCGTCGCCGAATTCACCGGCAAATTCAATGCTTTCCTGATGCTTCAGGTAAGATTTGATCAACTCCCTGGCCGGAAGCTCGTCCTCGATAATAATGGCTTTGATTTTAGTCATGATTCGTTAATGGGTATCATCAATTGAACAATAAAGGCTGTTTTTTTCTTTTCTGTTTTGAGCAATTCTCTGTTTCCATAGATCAGCCCCAGCCGTTCGCGGATGTTGCCCAGGCCGGTGCCGGTTCCTTTTTTAGGCAGCGCTTCCGGATCGAAATTGTTCCGGATAACGATCCCGAAGTGATTTCCATATTTTGTGCAGGATGTTTGCACCTCAATGGGTTCGCTGCTTTCATAAACCCCGTGTTTGATGGTGTTTTCATAAAGGGGCTGCAGGATCATGGGCGGGATCAGCTGATGGTTGCATTGCGGATCGATCTCAAAACGAAACTGTAATTTTTCCCCGAATCTCACTTTTTCGATTTCCAGGTAGCGCTTTGCATTTCCTATTTCTTTTTCAAGAGGCAAGAGCCTGTCCTTATCCGCCGAAACCGTGTATCTGAGATAATCCGAAAGTTTGATGATCATTTCCCTGGCACGTTTTGGATCGCTGATGGTAAGTGAGCTTATCGAGTTCAGGCTGTTGAATAAAAAGTGGGGGTTGATCTGTGATTTCAGCAGCTTGAGTTCGGTTTCGCGTATCATGCCCCGGAGCTTTTCTTCATTCAGCTGTTTTTCATTTAAATTCCGGTAATAAATGATCAGGTAATAGATCAAAACAAGAATAAAATAATAAAAGGTCCCGCTGATCACCCGCCAGGGAATTGAGCTGTTTACAAATACAATATATTCCCGGTTTTCTGAAAAAACATTTACAACCAACAATGCCAGGCCTATCCAGACAAACAGCACAACGATCCAGGAGGTGATCTGGTTGATAATGCTATTGATGAGATTCTTTTGACTTGTCTTTCCGTATCCCACGATATACCAGAGGCTAAGACCGAGCAATGCAAATATCCCGTCGAAAATAACGCCATCGGTGAGCGCCAAGTTGAAATTGTCCAGGTAAAACGAATACAAAACAAGGACATGGATTGCCGTAGCGACAATCCATGCCAGCATGTAAACCATACTTGTTCTTCTATTCTGAAAAACAGGGTGTTTCATTTTTCAGGTCCTGTTAGTAGCTTTTGATCTCCGCCCCGCCGAATATCACCGAACCGCTAATGACCAGTTCGTTGGTGTTTCCTTCGATGGGTTTAAAAGCTTTCCGTTTGTCGCTTGTACCGCCCAGGATAGAGGATACTTTCATATTCACTTTCCAGTCGGAAGGAACGATCAGCTCCACCCCACCGAAAATGCAGTCGATTTCGAGATTGGTTTTCCCATCAAGTGCAGCCTGTGTGAGGTCGATCTCGGAGCCGCCAAAAATATTGGTCACCTTACCGCCTTTAAATATTTCCTCATCAAACCTGATTTTGGAGCCGCCGAAGATATTGGTTTCGCTGATAAATCCGCCTTCCGTGCTGGAGTGGCTGTGTTTCCGGTGCCAACAACCTGTCGCTCTGCCAAAGAAAAGGATCATCAAACCAATAAAAATAAGCAGAGCAGGCCACAACATCCCGACAAAATTAAAATCGAAGACGAAGATCTTTGGCAGAATAAAAAATCCGCCCACTGCAAACAGAATCCAGCCGATCATACGACTTTCCCTCGAAGCCAGGTTGATCAGGCCCAGGGCGATCAGCAGCATCTGCCAGCTAAAAACAATATGTTTATACGAACTGCTTATGACATCAGTGTTAAACAACAGCAGCAATATACCGGCTGCGATTATGAGTAATCCGAAAACGACTTTTTTCATTGAATTGTGCTTTGGTTTTCTTTCATTTAATTTTTCCATGATTTATGATTTTTTAAAATTAATATTTATGGACAAAACTAAAGCGGTTGTGCATCCAAAAAAACCGTTTTTCGACGAATCGACGATAGAAACCGATGAATGGCGGGAAAGCCGGTATGTGATAAAGTGCAACAAAAAAACCCTGTCCGGTCGGGACAGGGTTTTAATGAAGTATGCGTTCATATCTTTTATTCTGCGACAACCTCAAATTTCACTTCGGCTACCACTTCCTTGTGCAATTTCACTTTGGCGGTGTAGCTTCCGAGCTCCTTGATGGAATCGCCGTCCACTTCGACCAACTTCCTGTCGATGTCGAGTTTCAGTTGTTCTTTAATGGCGTCGGCGATCTGGAAAGCGTTCACCGAACCGAATATCTTACCTGAGGTACCCGCTTTGGCGCCGATCTTCAGGGTTTTGCCTTCGAGGGCTTTGGCGATGGTTTCGGCTTCTTTCTTCAGTTTATCTTCCTTGTATGCCTTTTGCCTTTTCTCTTCTTCCCATGCTTTGGTGGCGCTGGGTGAAGCGATTATGGCCAGACCTTTAGGGATAAGATAATTTCTGGCGTAACCGGGTTTTACGGTTACTTTGTCATCTTTATGACCGAGATTCGGTATATCTGTTTTCAAAATGATTTCCATGGTGATCCCCTCCTTATTTTAACAGGTCAGTTACATACGGTAATAAGGCCAGGTGGCGCGCTCTTTTAATGGCCTGCGAAACTTTGCGCTGGTATTTGGTGGATGTTCCGGTGATCCTTCTTGGAAGGATTTTGCCCTGCTCGTTCATAAAGCGCATTAAAAAATCGGCATCCTTGTAGTCGATGTATTTGATCCGGTTCTTTTTAAACCGGCAATATTTTTTCTTTTTGGTATCAACAGCGATAGGGGTGAGATATTTGATCTCCGAATTTCCACCGCCTCTCTGATTCATTGTCATGTTGTTCAGCTTTTAAGGTTTGTGAAATAGTTACTTCTCTTCCGTTTTTTCGGCTTCTTTGGCTTCCTTTGCCCTTCTGCGTTTTTTCTCATTGTAAGCAACGGCGTGCTTGTCGAGTTTAACGGTCAGGAACCGCAACATACGTTCGTCGCGCTTAAGTTCGGTTTCCATGGGTTTAATGATCTCTCCGTCCGTTCTGTACTCGAACAGGTGGTAGAAGCCGGTTGATTTCTTCTGGATGGGATAGGCCAGCTTTCGCATGCCCCAGTTTTCCTCGTGCACTATTTCAGCTTTTTTATCCGTAAGATAATCTCTATACTTCTTAACCGCTTCCTTCATCTGTTCTTCAGACAAAACGGGAGTTAAAATGAAAACGGTTTCATACTGATTCATAATGTTTTTTAGGTTGATTAATAAATATGTTAACGTCCAAAAAATGAGGTGCAAAGTTAAGAAACTTTTTGAGAATAGGAGAGGAGAGATGATTTTTTATTTCTTCCCCTCGGATATTGCTATTTTTGCATGGATGCATGATTGTTTGGATGCATGTAGGTAGGGATGTATGTATGCGGATGCCCAGTGATACCATTTCTTTTAATTATGTGCCAGCCGCCGGCAGGTAGCTCACCATTACTCCAACTCCAGCACTCGGCTGCTCTATGATCGGTAATCAGTGTTCGGTGTTCGGTTTCATATTCTCACCATCTTACCTTCTCAATCGGCATCACAGTTTCGATTCGTCTGCAAAGCTGTAGTAATTCTCATCGCCGATGATGATATGGTCGAGCACTGGCAGGTCGAGCAGCTGACCGGCTTCTTTAAGCTTTCTGGTAAGCTTGATGTCGGCATCGCTGGGTTTGAGGTTGCCGCTCGGGTGGTTGTGACAGAGGATGATGGAGGAGGCATTGTTTTCCAGGGCCAGCTTGAAAATTTTTTTGGGATCGGCCACAGTGCCCGACAATCCTCCGTGACTGATGTTGATGGTGCGCAGGATTTTGTTGGCCCGGTTCAGAAGCAGCAGCCAGAATTCTTCGTAAGTGGCATCGGCCAAAAGGGTACGGAACAATTCAAACACCTCCTTGCTGCCGGTGATCTTTTCTTTGTTAATGATTTCGCTGGCCCTTCTGCGGTTGCCCAGCTCCAGGGCAGCAATGATGGTAATGGCCTTGGCCTCGCCTATCCCGCCAAACTTGCTGAAATCGCTAACACTGAGTTTTGAGATTTCTATCAGGTTGTTACGGCTTTCATTCAGAATGCTTTTGGCAATGTCGAGGGCGGTTTGCTTGTGTGTACCTGTTCGCAGCAATATGGCTAGCAATTCGGCATTGCTCAGGGCGCTTTTTCCTTTTGAAAGCAGCTTTTCTCGTGGGCGGTCGTCTTCGGCCCATTGTTTGATCGGGATCGACTTTTCATAATCAGACATAAGGGAATTGGTTTTGGTTTATAAAAGAAAGATAGATTGGTTTCGAATAAGTAAAGATAATAAATTATAGATTCCGGATTTCATATCCTGGATTTTTTTCTCAATATGAGTGCTTTAATTACCTGGTTTGATGAATTACTGCAAATTGGAATTTGGAATCTGAAATCACATCTTCCTTCCCATCCTTGCCAGAAATAAATCGAAGTATTCCTGTATTTCTGCATCGTTCGCAGCAAAATCCAGGGCATTTAAATAAGCAAAACGGGCCTGCTGGTATAAATCGTTTTCTTCATAAAAAGATGCTATCAGCAGCCAGATCAGCTCTGGGCGGTAATCGTCGAATTGCTTATCCATCTGCCGGAGCCCGGCTTCAATTTTTTCTGTGTCATTTCGATCAAGAACCTTTACAGGAAAGAAGTTGGCAGGGTTTTCTCCTTCCAGTGAAACCGACCAGTAAAAGGTTTCATCAGCAGGGATCCATGCGGTTTTGGTCGATACCGAAAGCGAAGTGTCTTTTAAGGTCAGTTCGAACAGCTTTCTGCCATTTTTGTCCGAATCCCAAAAGCTCAGGGTGTATTTTAGCATTCCTTCATCTTTCCATGAAAAATAAATCTGATCGGCGATGATATGCGATCCGTAAAAAGGTGTGTAAATCTCAGGGATATTAATCGCTCTGCTCACCCCGCCTTGCTCTTTCATGTATTTATCGGCATATTTTTCAAGGTCTTTATGCGGATGATTGAACTCCTCCCAAACAAACTCGGCATAGGAAGCAATAATGTTGTCTGTTCCATCACCTGCTTCATCAAGAAAATCGCTTAAAAGAAGTTTGCCGGATTGAAGCACCAGCGCTTGTTCTCCATTTTGATTGATCAGGTACATTTGACTGCCATTTATCAGATTGATACTATCCGCCGGAAAAAGTGGAATGTTCAGGCGGTTTACTTTTTGCCATTGATTATATCCGTTTACCTTGAATTCAATATCTCCCGAATAAAAGAACACCCTGTATTCTTCCTGAGAAAAGATAGAAAACGGTAAAAAGAACAATATGAGTGATGCGGTTTTTTTCATAATCAATGTTCTAAAAACCAGGTTTTGTAATTTAATTTTTTATTAAGAAATTTAACCAGGCCATCGTATATGTAAAGCACATCAATCGAAAGAATGATTGGTACGATAATGATTGCCGTGTCGATCTTATAGTTGTATTTTGCATATAGCCAAAGTTCTATACCGACAATGATCACTGAGATGACCAGCTGAACAATTTTGGCAAACAAATGATACCATATATGCCTGTGGATATAGTACCTGATGAAAAAATACATATTGAAATACAGAAATATAAACGAGATAAGAAAACCCAGCCATAAGGGCATCTTATTGATGTAATTGCCGGCAAGTATGGTTGATATGGTGTTGGCATGGATGGTGACTCCATACATATCCGGGTAGGTGCGTCCGCTGTATTTATGGTTGAGCGGCGTAAAGTGGATGTCTTCGAGTATGCGGCCCTGGTTTTCGACGCCCAGAAATCCCAGCAGTAGGATCTTGTTTTGAACCACGTTGAGGGCATTGTTGTTTGGCCGGATATCCTCCGGTGAGAAAACAATGTAATGATCTTCGCCGCCTTTGTACCTGATCACTTCACTTTTATTGTCGCGCCTCACCAGTTTTTCAAAAGCATGCTCATCGTATTTTTTTACAATCTGTACGGGGAACGCATAATACTTTTCCCCATGGTATTCAACTTCCGGTGTAAATCTCCTGATGGTGCTCTGTTCCTCCAGGGAAGGGAAGTTGATGAAGCCGTCGACTGTGTTTTTTCTGAATTTTTCGGCAGACCGCACGTAGCCGGAGATGTGATCATCATGCGGATCATTGTATTCAAAGTAAGAAGCCAGCACCACATTGTCCGTATGGTTCAGGATTGCCTGCAACAGAGAATCGCTTTCTTTCCCCTTCGACTCCTCAAAGGTGATGTCCAACCCGATTACCGCGGGCCGGAAAGATTCAACCACTTTGATTTGTTTTGCGATCTCTTCCCTGTTATTGTAAGCAATGTTAACGATCACCAGGTTGGTGTCAACCACCGGTTTTTTGTCCTGCAGCCTGGAATAATAGATATCCGTAAATTTAAAATCCTTCAGGGCATTGGCAATGGGATCCAGAAAATGGATGTTGAAGATGAAAAGCTGCAACAGGTACATCACCAAAAAAACAAACAGGGTTGAAAAAAGAACATCTTTGTGAAAAAATCTCTGCATATCTCTTAACTGCTTGATTATTCTCTGCTTTCCACGACTTTCACCGGGATGGTATGAACCGTTGCCGCGCTTGGCGGAGCGCTCAGCATGCCGGCACGTTTTCCTTTAAAACTGTCTTTGAACAGTTGTTCAAATGGCGAAACATTGCTTCGGGTGTCATCTCCTCTTGTTTTGATGATGAACCGCAGATCGATGGGCTCTTCCGTGGCGATCATTTTCAGATATTCGTTACCATAAGGTTCCTGAAAGAAGAAGATGGGTCCAAGTTCATTTTCTTCACCCGGCCCGATCACAAACTCGGCAGCCGGCCTGGGGTCATCCGTCGAGGGATAAAGCAACGAAACTTCATTGTTGGGCCTGATGTCGATGATCTGGTAATAGGCCCTGGTGTAGCCGTTGTTTTTAACCTTGATCTTGAAATAATCGTTTTCGGCAAACACAAGTTCGTCCCCTTCGTTGCGCATGCTTTTCAGGTCGAGGCGCCGGTCCACTTCGTAACGGCGGCCAACCTGCCTGAGGATTACCGGCACGATTTCAAAGCTAACATCCAGTTTTTCGTCTTTCATGTCAATCTTTTTAAGGAGGTTCACCTGCATATAATACGAGATATTGTCCATGATCTCTGGGATTGCCTCCTCAGCCGGTTTTTGCGAGCTGATCTCGGTTGTGTAAAGCTGCATCTCGTCTTTGGTGATCAGGTGCATGTTGTTGCCCCTGGTGTACTGGTTATTCATTTCCACCAGCAGGTCGGGATTTTCATTTACAACTGTCACTTTCGGGTAGTTTTGCAGCTCGGCAAGCAGCATCTCTTTCACTTCCGTGTCTTCGATGTTGATCTGAAGATTGATTCCGAGGTCTCCGAAATTCTGCCGGGTCACAAAGGCCCAGCTGTTTACTATCTTCTCCTGCTCGGAAGGTAGGTCAAGCAGCACATCCGATTCGATGGCCATGGCATGGATCACCGTACCCGTCGCCAGCGGCTCCGATGCTGCAAGGTCGTATGTGCCGATAGGGTAGAAGGCTACTTTTGAACTGTCATACAAGCCCATCAGGTTCCCCGCATTGATGGTCACATTTTTCCCGCCATACCACTCCTTCACCATATAATAGGGCTCCGCTTCGATCACCTCGCCGCTAAACAGTACCACATCCACGTCGCCTTCCACCTGGGGCGACTGCCTGGGTGCGATGGTGCTCATAAACACCTTGATCTCATCAAACAGGCTCCGGTAGGTGGCCCCTTTTTCAGCCGCCGAGAGGCTTCGGCTCACAGCATAGGAAAGGGATCCGTAGGAGGAGTCTTTCTCCCTGTCGTAATATTCATAATTCAACTCATGCTGGCTGGCGCCACTCATGGTGATCATGGGGGCCAGCTTGTCGGTACCGGCTGATGCGAGGTCATCGTAATTGGCTTTGTCATCTTTGGAAGCAGGCTGGTAACCTTCTTCCGAGAATTTGATATAGGTTCCCCTGCTTTTGCCTAATCCACGGTTTGCCGTACCCGAATGGCAGGCGTCGATGATCAGCAGCAGGTTCCCTGTTTTGCCAAGCTTTTCACGAATACCGTTAGTCAATACATTCACCTCATCATCCCGCAAATGTTGCCCGCCTTTGTAGGTATCCGTCATACGTATCTGAGCGTCCCAGGGGACAAGTGATTCGTCCCATCCGTCCAGCTCGTCGCCGTTGTCATCCTGTATCTGCTGCCCATGCCCGCTGAAATGAATAACCACAAGGTCGCCTTTGTTGACTTTTTGTTTTAAGGCTTTCAATTCATTCACGATTCCATCCTTATCGGCCTGATCGTCCATCACAACTGTGATGTTATCATTTTGGAAGCCCTGTTTCAAAAGAGCCCCCTTGATAAGCGGTACGTCATTGTCGGAACTGATGTCGGGCCATCTGCCTTCTTCCGGATAGTCTGCTACCGCGATGATCAGGGCATGTTTAACGGGATCCCTTTTAGCAAATGCAAAACTTTCTGCTAAATTCAACATCAAAAGTGCAAGGAGATATTTCAGGAGGATGGTTTTCATGACTGATGATTTTTAATACCAAAGTGTCGATTGCAAAATGTCTTCTCTTCCCGAGAGGTACTGCCTGGCTACCTGCAAGTCGTCCTCAGTGCCGCCGGCAGGAAAAACATAATAGTCGATGGCGCCGGTCATGCCCGACAAACGTAAAGCAGCTCCAAGATTTGTAAAGTCTTCAACGATCCACATATTAGGGTCACCTTCAACATGTAGGCCTGCTGCCAGAATGAAATATTGCTGGGTGGCATTGCCGCTTCTTTTGTTCTGACGGTATTGTTTCTTTTCATTTTCGTAGTAATACATGTCGCTATTGCCCATAGTAAAGGACACTTGCGGATGATTGTAATCCACGTTGATGTCGGGGTTTTTGTCCAGTACATACCTGGCCAGGCTCATCAATTCATCATTCGTCAGTTCCCTGCTGGGGATGGTAAGGGTTGATGTGGAATAACCTTCTTTGAGTGTAAGGCTTACATCCCTGCCGGGCTTCACCTTTTCTAGTTCGCCCAGGGCTTCTTCCAGGTTGTTCACTTCGTTGCCGTCGACCGCTGTAACAAAAGCTCCGGTTTTATCTGAAAGTCTTGCATAGGCAGGCGATCCCGGAATAACGGCGCTTAATTTAGGCAGTTCATCTATTTCAGTGTAATAATAATTGTCATATCCAGCTTGCTGATAGGAATAGGATTGGGAAAGTTCGATACCGAGATAGGCCCTCTCCACGCGTCCGGCATTTTTGATGATATCATCTACCAGCTTTTCCGAAATGTCGGCTTCCAGGGCAAAGTTGATTTGCGATTGCAGGATCTGGCTTCCGTCGGGCAGGTTGGCAAAAGCGATTTGTGAGTTCACGCCCACCACTTCACCTTCTTCGTTTACCAGTGGGCCACCGCTGTTGCCCCAGATAAGGGTTGCCGTGGTTTGCAGAAATCCGAATTTGCCGGTTTGACCTCCCCGTACGCGGTTCTTGGCACTGATGATTCCATCCGAAACCGAATAGGGATATTCACCCAGCGGATTGCCGATGGCATAAACTTTTTGGCCGATCCGGGGTTCGCTATCCGTGAAATCCATGGTTGCAATTTCTGCACCTGGATTGTTGACAAACTCCAGCAGGGCGATATCGTAAAAGCTATCGCCGCCCAGCACGCTCACCTCATATTTGTTTCTGTTGATGGTAAACACATATATGCTGCCGGCTTCGTCGGAAGCGGTTTCAACAACATGTGCGTTGGTCACCACATAGTATTTTCCGTTTTTCTTAATGATGAAACCCGAACCGGTGGATTGCGCACCCGCCAGGTCGAGGGCCTCTTCATAAGCGGTTTCAGTGGCCGACTCGCCCCGGAATCCCAGGGCGTTTTTGGCCAGCTGGTTTTTATAAACGGCTACGGTAACAACCGCGCCAATCTTTTCTTCCAGCATTTCGGACGCATCCTGTCCGAATGATAAGCCGCTGAAAGTTGCAACGGTTAAAAAAATCAGAATTATTCTTTTCATTGTTTTAGGGTTTTATTCACAAAAATCCGATATGTATTGCCCGGCAATCTCAAGCCCCATTTCGCGGGCTTTTCCGGCAAGTTCACATGCCTCGTTCCACCTGCCGAGGTAATGGAAAGCAATTCCTTTGTTGAATATGGCCTGGGTGTAAAGCGAATCCATTTCAAGCGCTTTATCATAAATTTCGATGGCTTCTTCATATTCACCTTTCACAGCCAGGTCGATTCCGATGTTGTTGTAATAAATTGGTTTGGGAGTGATGCTGATGGCGACATAGTAATCTTCAATGGCGCCATCAATGTCATGCATCTTCTCTTTGGCAAGAGCGCGCCTGAACCAGGCCTCTTCACATTCGGGATGGTTTTCAACGGCAAGGTTATAGCAATAAATGGCCGAGTCGATTGAACGGTTCTGGTAATAGCTGCTCCCTTTTTCCAATAGTTCCCGGCAGGATGCCCCATCCTGGGCTTTGAGGAAAAGTGGAAGACTGAGCAAAAAGCCGAGGCCGATGATAATTGTTTTTTTCATTGTCTCAGAAAAGGGAGCTGCCGTTTGGCAACTCCCTTTTTTAATTAAGGATTAATCTAAATACCAGTTATAAAAGTCATCCCAAACTTCCAGTTCAAAGTCGTTGTAGTAACAATCTTTACAAACCGGGCCCCAGCTGACACGGCTGCCGTCATCGAATTCGGCAACGGCATACAGGCAGGTATTGCCCGAGCCGACGGTCAGGCTGCCGTCTCCGTAAGGAGCCATATAGCCTTCGTAATAACCGTCAACATAACAGTCGATGTACCAGTTGGTGAAGTTCTCAAAATAAACATAGCATGATCCGGAGCCTGCTCCCCTTGCATCGGCCCTTGCGCCTTTTTCGGCGGGCTTGATGGCCTGGGTTTCCATATCGGCCGTATTCATGCGCTTCTCCATTTTGATGTTGGGATCGCCGCCTCTGGACTTACCTTTGGCAACGTCGCCGCTTCCGATTTTTTCCTGGCCGAAAGTGAAGCCAGCCATAATGAAGGTTGTGAAAACCAATAAAATGAACTTTTTCATGATTTGAATTTTTGGTTAATGAATAGATTTATTTTTAATTGGTCTAAATAGTCCGGGCAAATATATGTAAAAACTTTCCATGCAATTTATTAATAATTTGTTAAAAATATGATATCCACTGTTTGATCCCAATTTTTTTTGATTAATGTAGAGGTACATAAAAAGTAACCTTAATTATTTCAAATCCTTCACCTTAAACGCCTTTTGCGGAATTACCGTCTGCACATCGAAAATGAATTCACTACCCGGTTCATTGTCTCCGAAATCCCCATAGCGAGGTGTTGTTTGCAGGCGCTCAACGGCCTGCACCAGCATGTTGAAGGTAACGTAGCCGTTGGTCATGCTTTGGGAGCGTAGCACATCCAGAAGGTTGTATGCGAATGGGGAATGTTTCCCAGGGTCCCCATCCGATACATACTCCTTGCTGCCCGAGGTGATGAACAATCTCGACTTGAACTGCATGGCCCGATTGATAAAAGCATCCTTGGAAATCTGATCATAGGTATTATCCCCCCTGGCAAATTTTGAAACCTGCTTGTCGAAAGTGCCGCCGAAACAAACGTCCAGGGCGATCAGTATGTGGCGGCAGCCTTTGATGTTGTTCACGTTTTCGCGCAGGTAGGAATAGGGGATGTAGCTTGCCCTGATCTCGTCGTCTTTTTTGGAATCCCGGCAAACGATATAGCCTTCCCCTGAAATATCATCAAAGGAGCCGTGGCCTGCAAAGAAAATGAACAGGTGATCGTTGGGGTGATACTGTTTTTTCTGATACTCCCTGATCTTCATCAGCACATCCATGCGGGTGTTGTCGGTAAGCAGCTCCACCTCAAAACCATAATCCTCTTCAAGGGTTTTTGCCAGTGCATTTGCATCGTACATAGGGTTAACCAGATCACTCCACTCGTCGTATTCATTTGTTGCAAAAAGCAAGGCGTAACGCGTAGGTTCGCCGCTATATGTGGTTTCGTTTTCATAGTCCATGGCGAGCGTGCCAACGCCGCGGCTTCTGTCCGGACCGTTTGGACGGAGACGGTCTTCCCTGCTGATGCTGTCGTAATGGATCAATACAAAATCTTCCCCCGTAAAATATGTGTTCCAGGAAAGAACATTGCCATTTCCTTTTTGTTCTGTAAACAAATGTGCATTGATGTCTTTAATACTTAAATTCTTATCCTTTGCCTGTGGCATGGCGGATTCCTTTTTAATGATGTCCAGAACGGAATGGGTAAAGGCGCCGTGCTTCAATGAATCATCTTCGATGCGATGGCCTGCCAGGCTGAGGATTCCCAGGTTGAGGTTGGAACCTGAGAAAGCTCCGCGGCTGATGGCATAATTCCCGACAAATTCATCAATAAAAGTAGGTGCAAAAATATCGAGCATCAGAAACTGGTTTCGCGCCTGAACGCTTGAAAGCCAGGTTTTGATGGTGTTTACTTTCAGGGCGACGGTTTTTTCGGTAGTGTCGTGCATGGGAATATTCAGGCTGAACTGGTTGGTGTCGAGCGAACCGGTTCCCCCCAGGTAAAATACAAAAACATCATCCGGGCGTGAATCCAGGATCACGTTTTTAAAAGCCTGTTCCAGCTTATTCAGACTGAGCTCTTCATTGGTGATCACTTCCGTTGAAACCGAATCATAGTATTGGGAGGGGTTTTCACCCAAAAGACCTGCAAGGATCTGCGCATCCTCGTCTGCATATTTGTAGGATAATTCTTCAAAATTGTTATTGCCCACAGCCAGCAAATAAATCCTGCGGCTCTTCCCGGATTCCTCAACCTTGCGGGCGTATGCTTCCGATTTTTCGGTATAGGCATAGGCTTCCGACTTTTTGCCCCAATCACCGTAAAGCCATGCCAACAGATCGTATGCATTGGCGGTTTTATCATCACTCTTCATCACATCATGTGCATAGTGCAGGCAGAGCTTGTAATATTCCTCAGTTTTCTCATAATCCTCCATTTGCTGGTACATATATCCGATCCATGAGGTTTCCCAATATAGCCAGTAAGGTCGGGGATTTTTGCTTTGCTTTTCATACTCGTATGCTTTCAGCATGTTTTCGGCGGCCAACTCATATTCCGCATCGTCTTTATTGGCAATGGCCACATCTGAGATGCTGTCGGCCAGCACATAATATTTATAGTCTTCGTTAAAACGTTCCAGCACATAGTTTTTCGCCTGACTGACCAGTTCGGTTTGCCATCCATTCTCCAGGAAAATGTCAAAATCTGCTAAAGGGCCGGTTTCAAATTCAGAGGTGGTGTTAAGCAATTCAAGTGTACGGTCGTAATAGGGGCGGGCGGAAGCAGTGTCGCCAAGCAAAAGATGCGCATGCCCGAGGTTGACCGCATTCGACATGGCAGATGAATCCAGTTCATAAGCTTTCCGGCAGGCATCCAGTGCGCCGAATATGCGTCCGCCAAGCAGCATATACCAACCCATGTTGCCGTGGCCCACGGAGATTTCCGGATTGATCTCCGTGATCTTTTTATAATCCTGAACAGCCTTGTAATAATCTTCCAGTTCCCCATAAGCATATCCCCTGAAAAAGTATGCGTTCAGGTTATCCGGATCGATACCGATGGCATCATCAAAAGATTTAAGGGATTCAAGCCATTTTCCCTGATTGATCCTGATGGTTCCTTTTCCTGTTAAGAATATTGCTTTATATACATCATTTTCAATTATCTCAGTGATCCTTATAAGCTTGTCGACCATCTTTTCCGCACGCTCATAATCATGCTCATTTAAAGCCTCATTAAAGAATGTGTTGAATTTTTCCAGGGTAGAATCCTGGATATAGAAATCATTTTCAACAATATACTCATCAAAAGCATTTCCTTCCAGTTTCAGTATTTTTTGGTACATCCTTTCATCAAATTCACCAAGGGGTGTGGCATTGATCAGCCAAGTGGCATAGGTTTCATTGATCTTCCATCGTTTGGCCATGTACTTCCCGGGATATGAGATCACAAAGTTCAGGAAGGCTTCCACGTCTGAGACAGTGGTTTGTTTCAGCCCGTACATCATGCTCATACCGTCGTATTTGCCACCTTCCATAGGAGCGGTCCAGGAAGGATTGTCATCCACATATTCCTGCAAAAACTCCCAGGTTTTATGAATGTCGTCCACCATCAGCCGGATGATATCCTGTTCCAGTTGCAGATCGGTATTGTAGAGCATTTCGATCTGCTCAAAGATGGGTGTGTTTTCCATGTTGTTGAAGAGGATGTTCAGTTTTGCCAGGTTTGTGAAAACAGAAGTTTCATCCTTTGCAGGCAACATGCATGGGAATTCAAGCATATCGCCAATCCTGACCTGGTAGTCTGCGTCTTCCGTATTGTTCAAAACAACATAGGCATAACTGTGGTTGAGCCCGGTTTCGAGAAGTCGGCCATTGCCAAGAATGATATTTCCCCGGTCGGGTTCATCGCCTGAATAAACGCTAAATGCACTGCCCGTGCTTCCCTCAGTTATGTTTTCATTGGATCCACCGTTGATACAAACCCACATGGTGTCGTTGCTGATCCTGAGCACAGAATCGATCCGGAAAACCACCCAGGTTTTTTGCAGTGAATCCGGGTCTGTCTCCAGCATGAGGTTGTTTTCTTCAATGGCATTATAGTATGAGGCAAGTTGCAAAATAAACTCATCAACAAGCACAGTGTCGGCTTCGGTTTTCATGAGGTCCATTGCCTGAAAAAGATAGCCGATTGCTTCGTTGTATTTGCCTTCTTCCTGTTTGACTTCTGCAAGCGATTGGTAACATCTTGCGATGAAAATGGAACCGGGATTGTCCTCCTTCAACTCTTCTTGAATAGCCTTCAGGTAAATATCTGACGCCTTTTGGTAATTGTTTTCCAGGAAATACTGATAGGCTTCAATCTCCAATTCAGCGGCTTTTTGAGAAACCTGTGCATTTGCTGCAGTAATGGCCAATACCAAGAAAAGCCAGATGATTGGTTTTATAAAGGTTTTCATTGCCGGTAAAATTTTAGGTGCTGAAAGATAGTAATTTTTATCAAACTTAAAATCATTCAAAATTGTTCAATCAATTGTTGATGTATTTTCAGGTAAAAAGTAACCAAAAAAGTTATAAGGAAGGATAGCCGGATACTTGATGCCGGATGCTGGATAAATCTGGATGCTTGATCCTGTGGATACTGGATAATTGGATTTAAGCTATGAAGTTTAAACATTGAACGGTGAACTGTGAAGCCAGAACTATTCCCCAAGTTCGTGCAGGATGCTCTTCGCTTCTTGCATTTGCGGCAATCTGTTTTGGATAATACTTTGGAGATGAGGTTTAGCCTTTTCAGGCTGGTCGGAGCGAAGGTAGGCCAGGGCCAGATACCAGTCAATTTCTTTTGAGAAATATTGATCCGGCATTTTTTTAAGTTGTCTGAAGTTGCTGATGGCATGTTTTACCTTCCCCGCACCGAGCTGACCTACAGAAAGGTAGAATAACAGCTCGGGGTAGGATTTGATGTTCAGGTCAACAGTTTCCAGCAGGGCCACAGTTGTGTAAAAGTCGATGTTCTCATATGCATGCATGGCACGGATGATGGTGTCTTTTTGCGGTTCAGGCAAAGCCGTTAATATAGCAGAGACAGATCCTCTTGTTCCTTCCGTGATTTGATTGGGGTAGGGCTGGAAATATTCTTCATATAAGCGTTGGGGCTTGCTTTGGTAGAAAAAGATGAAATAGATACCAATGCCCAGTAATAATGTGATCACTGCCGCATAGCTATATAGCCCCCAAAAGGTTTTTTGAACGAGTTCGGGATTCTCGACTTCATCATCTGCTTCCATGATCAGCTCCCTGACTTCTTCTTCCTGTGCAGCATAAATGCCGTCGATCACTTTGCGGTGGATCTCAACTTCCCCGGCAAAATCCCTGTCTTTCTGCAGGCGCTTTTCAAAAGCTTCAAGGGCTTCCCCTTCAAGTTTGCCTTTCAGGTAGTTATCTATTTGTTCATACTGACGTAAAGATTCATCCATAGCTTTGTGTTTAGAAGAAGTCTTCGCTCGTATAGTCCGATTTGATAACCGATTCCAGTTTTTTAAAGCATTTGTATTTCTGTGTTTTCACCGAATCCACCGTAGCATAATCCATGATCTGCATGATCTCTTCATGATGCTTGTGTTCATAATAAAAAAGCCTCAGCAATTGCCGGCACTTCTCAGAAAGTTTTTTAAAGCCTGCAACCAGCGCTTTTTGCATCAGGATGTCTTTTTCTTCTTTCGGCCTGCAAACATCGGGGTTGTCGACCCTCAGATCCCATTGTTCTTCAACCGGGATTCCAGTCCGCTTTTGCCGTTTCAATTCATTGTGCAGTTTGAACTTGCCGATCTGGAACAAATAGGTCTTTACACTTGATTCCAGCTTTTTCAACCGGCCGGTATTGATATTTCTGTAAAAGGCCAGGAAAGCATCCTGGTAGATTTCTTTGGCCAGCTCGGGATCGATCTTATAGTTTTTAAAGGTGAAAGCAATGAATTCGTTCCGGTAACTTTTATAGATTTCCACGATGACCGATTTATCGTTTTGTTTGATTTTTTTTATGATGGTTTCCCCGTCCATAAACATACCGGCATTTAAGCATTCAAATATACGAATATGATCCTTAAGACGGTTTTTTTCGGAAGTTAATGTTTGGTAAGTCTGAAGGTAACCTATTGTGGTCGGTGATCGGTAATCAGTAATCGGTAATCAGTATTCAGTATTCAGTGTTCAGTTTGTGCCATCCGGTAGTTGGCTATACCACACTAATTCCTTGTTCCGTGTTCCTTGTTTTTTTCGATTTGCTTAAAATGCTTGCTTTTCAGATTGGAAATGAAGTCTCGCTGAATAAGTTGTCAAACAAACTGGATATGGCGAAACAAAGCATCGAACGGTATTTGGATTTATTGGAAAAGACTTTTATAATAATCAAGGTGAGGGGATTTTCGAGAAATCTGAGGAATGAAGTAACCAAGACGGCCCGCTACTATTTTTACGACAATGGCGTCAGAAATGCATTAATAAATAATTTCAATGATCTTTCCAGCCGGAATGACTTAGGCATGCTCTGGGAAAATTTTCTTTTCATTGAAAGACTGAAGAAGCAGGAGTATAGAAGAATATTTTCAAACAATTATTTCTGGCGTACTTATGACAAAAAAGAAATTGACCTGATTGAAGAAAGAGAAGGTAAGCTTCATGCACACGAATTCAAATATTCGGATAGAAAAGCCCGCATCCCAAAAGCTTGGAAACTAGCTTATCCTGATAGTGAAACAAAAATAGTAAGCAGGGATAATTATCTGGAATTTCTGGTGTAGTCGCAACTTATTTTTTAATAGAAAAATTTGTCACCACACCCTATAATCGAACTCCACATTCTCCTGCCGCATGGTGGGTTTTTGCAGGCCGTTGCTCAAATCCTGCTCACCATGGTTGGCATGTTCTTTTTAACCAATAAAATCCAAAAAGTTCAGTTTATCAATTAAAGTCCAGTTTGCTTCTTTATAAGTTTCAAGAAATATTTTTGGAGCTTTGACTTTTTTCTCACCCCACTTGATTTCATATGCAAACAACTTTCCCTCGCGTTCTTCAATATAATCTATCTCCTTTTGGTCATATGTTCTCCAGAAATACTTGTTTGATAATAAACCTCGATAGTGTGTCTTTTTAATACGTTCACTAATTATGTAGTTTTCCCATAGCTTGCCAATATCATCTCTCAGATTAATTTTATTGTAGTTAGAAATAACAGTATTCCGGATACCATTATCATAAAAATAATATCTTGGAGTCTTTACATATTCTTTCCTTAAGTTTTTGCTATAGCCTGAGAGTGAAAATAATACATAGACTTTCTCCAAAATGCTTAAATATCGCTGTATTGTCCTTGTGTTAACCTTCAGGTTGTTTGCAAGTTCTGAGTATGAAATGTTGTTTCCAATCTGAAAAGCGATTAATCTGAGTAGATTTAAAACAAATAAGCTATTCTTTTGGTTTTCAAGTTCAAGGATGTCCTTTAGCAAGTATCCGTTTCTAATGGATTCAAGTTGAATTTGTTTCTCTTTGTTTGTTTCTGCCAGCAGTACTTCGGGATAAGTGCCAAATATCAATTTGCTCTCAATATTATTAACTACGGTCAGATATTTTTCCGATAACTCGCATTGAGCAACAGGGAAAAGGTTTAAAATCCTGCTTCTCCCGGTTAATGGTTCTCCGACCTGGTTGTTTAAATCGAAGGCGGATGACCCGGTTATAAAAACGCTGATAGCAGGAATCTTGTCAATAACCAGTTTTACGTTTTGGCCTATGTTTGGAATTTTTTGTGCTTCGTCAATAAACAGATGTGTGTATCCCTTGAGAATATTTTGTAAAGTGCTTACTCTTTGACTTGAAAAAGCTTCGCTAAAGTCCAAATCCTCCCCATGTGCATATAATATCTTGTCGGTATCAAGTTCATTTAATATTTCTTCCATAAGGAAGGTCTTACCAGTTCTTCTTGCACCAAATAAGCATAATACTTTACCGGGTTTCAGCCATTGTATGATTTCATTTTTTAATAATCTGTGTATCATGGTATATGTATTTAGATAAAAATATGTGTAAAGATACATAAAAAATGAAAGCGTGTCTGTTTTAAGAAATTGTTTATCACCACACCCGATAATCAAACTCCACATTCTCCTGCCGCATGGTGGGTTTTTGGAAGCCATTGGTGAGATCGTAGACGGTTTTGCCTACATAGTCCCTAAGTTCTGAAACGGTGATCTCTCCATTTTGGTTAGCATCCGCATCCCCTGATTGCAGGCCCTGCAAAATGGAATAGGTGAAAACTCCATTCTGCCATTCTTCCGACTCCATGGCGTAGCTGTCGCCGGCGGCAGCGCTGATGACTACTGCACCTGAACCACGTTTTAGATTGGTGAACAATTCCTGCATCAGTTCAAATGAGTTTTGCAGCCCCAAACCTGAACCGGTTTCTTCATATTGCAAAACATCAGCCCGGTAGGTGTATTTCTTCACCCCGCTTTTAATGCCTTTCTCCTTTTCGGCATTATAGGCCAACAGTTCTTCCTTATCCACTTCACCGGAATGACAGGCATCCATCAGAAAGAGTTTTTTTCGGGCCGGGATTGAGTCGAGCAACCATTCCAGCTCTTCATAGCTAACCCCTCTTTCAGCGGGATTTTTGAAATCGATATCATGGGTAGCAAAATAGAAATCGAAGTTATCATCGAGGAGGCCATGTCCGGAAACAAAAAGAATGACCTGGTCGTCAACATTGGTTTGAAGTAGTTTTTCTTTAAGGGCTAGTACGTTTTGCCTGTTCACTTCCTCGTTGAACAAGGTGGTTATGATCACTTTGTTAAATTCTTTGCTGTGTTCTTTGAATAACTTTGCAAGGTCCTGACCGTCTTTTACGGCGTATTGCAGATCGAATTGTGATTGTTGATAATCGGAAACACTGATCAGGTTTACATACAAATCCGGTTTTCTCTTTTCCTCTTTCCTGAAAATTTCCCATGTTTCAGGCAGGGATTTCAATCCATCCTTGTTTTCACAAAAAATCCTGAATTTATTGATCCCGCCTGAAAGTTCAATCCTGATCGTATCCCTAAATCGCTGACCGGCTTGCACATTTGCAGGCAATCCGTTTCGCCCGAACACAGGTACTTCGTTTACGATTACCTGAACTCCATTTAAACCGGAATTCATATCAATGACTTCAACAGGAATATCGAAATGCCCACTGTCAGTGTAGTCAGGAAGTTTATGCTTGTTGGGGATGATTAGTTGCGGCAGGTCATCACCGATGAGTGCATGAAGTTCTGTACCGTTAGAACCGGTGCTTCGTTTTTTTTGTGCTTCCTTTAGCAGGGCCAGATGGTCGGGATTGCTTCCATCCAGCAACTCATACAAAATATCGGGCCGGTTGAGGTAATAATCAAAATCCGCTACCGAATAGCCTTTGCCCTGCAATGAAAAACCGAAGTTTCGCATCACATCTTTGTTGATGTAATAGTACCCTTCATTGCCGATCACGGCTTCCAGCCCGTCATTGAATACAAAGAAATCAACTTGTCTGGCAGGATCCCTATAGATATGATAGCGATTGCCTAGGTTAAAGCCGAAACCTTCCAGGCCATGGATGTAAGTGACATCTTCAACCCAAATTTCGGCTTGTTCCTCATAGATCACCTTGTTATTGATCAGATCATAAACAAAAAACTTATCGAAAACCTCCCCTGCGATCAGATTGTTTTCTTCATCAGCAACAAAGGAAAAAAACTCCACTGAGGTATCTACTTGGATGAGATTGAAGTTGTTTTCTCTCAAATCCATTCGGTACAAAAAGTAATTTTCAGAATTTTCTTTATCACTGCTAACGTAAGAAACATACAGCACAGGATTTTGTAAATCAAAATCGAAATGCTGAATGCCGTGTTTAAATTTTTCTTTAAAAATTATTTTTTGGGTTTCAAGATTGTAAATGAATAGTTCGCTTTTTCCCACAAATCCGCCATCATCAAAAGCAATATAGCGCTCATCATTTGAAATCCTGAAATTGGGCAGGTGTTCAAATGTTTTTTCAAGAATGATGTCCCCCCCATCGATGATCCTAAAAATCTTCTTATCCTGTTTTTTATGGTATTCACTAACATTGCAGATCATGTATCTTTCAGTATTCAAAACTTGAAAATCGTACAGTGTGTACGTGCCCGGTAATATTTCATCAAGTCGTTTTTCTGTGGTTTTCTCATAAACCATGCTGTCGGAAATCATTTGCGGCTTATCACGCATACTGATCGATAACTTGTCTTTCAGCTGTGACAAATGAAATTGGCCTGTGATCATCAGGTCATCATTGAAAGCAGTAAGCCTATTCGAAGAGGGATAATAGCTGAAATTGCAATCTTTGCAAATGATTGCATTTGAATTGGTCCGGTTGCTACTGAAAACGATCAGGCTGTCGTATCTGTTGAAGCTACCGGTTTTTGTTTTTCTGCTGATGAAATGATAATTGCCTTCCTCATCATAAACCAGATAAAAATCATCCGGCTGATCGGGGCTTTCAAAATTTTTAAAAGCAAATGCTTCTTTCTCGTTTGCCAGGTCATAGATTGATAAGTTGTTGCTCATCATCATCATGTTCAAATTGCCATGGGCGATGAGCAGCTGACTTGAATCTTTATTGAAGTTCATATAAGATACAGATTCATAATCGGGTAGTTTTAGTTTTTTTGCTTTTAGGTTGAAGGGGTTAATCCTTTCAATGCTGTTGTGGCCGAAGTTAACATAAATCGCTTTCTCACCGGGATTTACCAGGATGGTGTTAACCAGGTTGTCTTCACCATACATATCCCGGATAAATTTATCTACCTTTTTCGATGGCTTTTGTTTTTCAAACCGATGAATGTTTTTTTCGCCCTTCCCGGGTTTATAGAAAACAAGTTCGCCCAGTCCCCTGGAGAAGTGATGGTCTTCCGAAGCATTTGCATTGGCAATGATCATGTCTTCAAGGGAAATGTCGAGGAAAAGAAGCGGGTTTTCAGTTAGTTTTACTTTTTTGATTATCTGATATGCTGAGTCCATCAACAGGCATTCTCCCTGGTTTGTGCCAAGAGCGATCATGCGTTTATCCGGTTTGAAAGCAATTTCGGTGATCTCATAATCCACATTTTTTTCAAAGATGATTTTTTGTGATGGTATATCATAAACCACAAGGCGGCCATTGTTGGTGATGTCAGAGATGTTCTCATCTTTTTCGCCATAAATTTTTGATGGAAATATGATCTTATTGCGTTCCCAGGGGATGCTTTCAAACTTCAGGTGAAATTCGGGATAATTAAAAACCTTGATGAAGGTGGTGGTGTCGCCGGTGATCAGGTTTGCTTTCAGGATGGCATGGTTGGTGGCCAGCAGCATTTCCCCCTCATTAAGGAAATTGATGTGGCCGGCTCCCTGGGCATTTCCCGGGTTCAACTCCAGGCTGCCCAGCATAATCTTGCCAGCCTGATCCCAGATGGAAAACCTTTTGGTAACGGTGCCTTCCTCAACAAGGAAGTGCTTCCCGTCAGGGCTTTGATGTATTCTGTTGATGCCGTTCTCGAAGTTTTGTTGTAGAACGATCTTTGGCGTTTGAGCCCATGCCGTGTATCCGGATAATATAACAACAAGAAGAAGGAGTCTGTGCATTTTTGTTAATTTCAGCGCTAAGTCGGATTTATTGTCCCAGCTGATTGATCAGCCCGGACTTCACTTCATCCACGATCCGCTCCGAATTGTCCTGGACCACCTTGGTCACAAAATGATCCTTTCCCGACTCTGTAACCTCCACCAGGATGTCGTAAAGTCCCCTGCCATAAACAGCCTGGAAGTTCTTTTGTTCATCCAGGTGAACGCCGTACGACCGCGGAACAATAAAGGAACCCCCGTAAAGCTGAGTGCCGGTAAGCTCTTCTTTATATGCCTTGAATTTTTCAGCATCCCCCAGGGGGACCTCCCGCAGGTTTAGGTAAAAGCTCCCGATCTCCCGGTCTCTGTTCACATCCGAGTTTAGTCCGGACCAGGTAGCCGTGAAAGTGATCTTCATGTCCAGGTTGATGGTGGTTTTCTTTTTGTAAAAAATGGTCCAGGGCATGTACCATTTGAAAACCGGGATTTTAGCCTTGGCGTATTTCATCACAAAATCTTCCACCTCAAGGCGGAAAGCAGCATTATTGAATATTTCGTAAGGATTTTCTTTTACAATTTTAAAGGAGATAAAAAAAGCGGTGTCCTGCACCTCTTTTTCTACTTCAGCTGTTCGCAACAAACTGAATCCTCCGAATTGCATACCGCTCACATCAAAGGGGCTGACGTCGGAAATACGGTCGTAGAAATACAGTTCGCTCAAGCCCCAGGTGTATTCACCCGTGTATTTCTTCTTGTCGGCCTCGATCAGCAGTTTGACCCCTTCGGCGGCCAGCGAAATCATATCGCCGATCATGATACCGCGTGATTTCGGACCGGGGATTTCCTGGGCTTCTAGCCTGCGGAGGTCGAACATATGCTGTTCCTCCTTTATGGTCATCCGGATCTGCTCCCCTTTTCTTTTATTGGAATATTTGTAGCTGGCGCATGATGAAAGGATTAAAAGCGTAACCAGCAAAATCAGCAGGTTTATAACAGAAAGGTTTTTCATGCCGTTTGATTTTATCTCCTGCTAATTTATATAAAAACCCGGACAGGTAACCCTTATGGTTGGTTTTTAGCAAAGTCATGGCAAAGGGACAAAAAAACCCCTTATCAATAAAGATAAGGGGTACCCTAAAACCATGAAAAAATACTGTTAATTTACGCAAGCGAGTTTGCTTTACGCATCAGCTTCGATTTGAGATTGGAAGCCTTGTTTTTGTGGATGATAGATTTCTTTGCCAGTTTGTCTATCATCGATACTACCTGCGGAAGCTTTTCTTTGGCTTCCTGTTTGCTTGTCAGTTCCCTGAATTTATTTACGGCATTGCGCGTGGTTCTTGCGAAATATCGGTTGTGTGTTTTTCTTTTTTCAGACTGACGAATTCTTTTTAATGCTGATTTATGATTTGCCATCGTTATATCTTTTGTTAAAACTCCAAGTGTTTTTGGGCGTGCAAAGATAGATATTAATTTTGTAATCCAAAAGAATGCCCTGATAATTTTAAGAATAATTTCTGGGCAAGTTAATGATGAATTCTGTGAAAGTGCTTCCTTTTGCCGGGTCGTTATTTGTTTTAAGCTCAATTTTTCCGCGATGCATTTTGATGATCCCATAGGATACCGACAGGCCAAGTCCGGCTTTAGGTACAATGCTGTCGCGCAGAGTGTAGAAAGGTTCAAATATTTTTCCGGTATCTTTTTTGGAAATGCCCGGCCCGTTGTCTTTTATCCTGATGGTTAGGTAATCAGGGTCGGAAATATTTTCAACTGTCACCTGCCCTTCGTCTATGACCGATTCTACTGCGTTGTTCAGTAAGTTCCGAATGGCCTGTATCATCATTCCGGTATCCAGGAAAGCCATGGCGTTATCGGGATCTTTAATGAAAGTAAGATTGATGTTCGCCGGCAATTCAATGTCCCTGATCACCATTTCCATCATATCGTTGATGTTGGTTTCTTTCAGGGTGAGTTTCTGGCCTTCGGCAAATGTTAGGATACCCGAAAGGATGCTCTTGCTTTTTTCCGCTTCCCGGCCGATTTTATCCAACTGATTGTAAACGGAAGAGTCTTGGTCGAACTCTTCTTTAATGGATTTGGTGTTGTCGGTGATACTCTTCAGGGGCTCGCTGATCTCCTGAACGATCCTTGCCGATAGCTGACCGAGTTCGGCAAGCTTTTCAGAACGCTTTAGGGCTTCGCGCGCCGAACTGAGTTTTTCGTTTGAGATCTCGATGGTCTGTAAAAACTTGTGGATGTTTTCTGCGGCAACAAAATATACAAATGCGGAAAGCAATATCAGAATGACCAGCCCGATAAGGATTGAGTTAAATACGATGGTGCTAACCAGATTGCGTGTTTCTATACCCGGATCAATGGTGGCGCCGACATAAAAGTGAAACCCCTCGAAATACTCGAAGGCCATAAAACGGCTGGTTTCGGTTGTTGGAGAGTAATAACGCAGGGTGCCTTTTTTTATCTCCATGATCTTTTGCATAAACTCGAGATGTGCCCAGTTTTCTCCTTCCGAAACAGGATGGATGATGAAGGTGGCATTGTCATCGAACACAAAAGGAAACCCGCTTTTACCGATTTTCAGATCCAGAACAATTTCTCTCAGTTCGGCTATATCCTTCTCGGGGCTGCCAACATATAGCATTCCAATGATCTGATTTTCATGCCGGATGGGCTCGTAGGCGGTGATGTACCAATCGTTCACCACAAAGGCCCTTCCGAAATAGGCTTCGCCTTTTTCGATGGATTGAACCACGGGAGAGAAATTGGGTATGTATGTGCCGATGGCCCGTCCTCCTTCATCATCGGGCACGTTGGTGCTGATCCGCAGGTAGCCGCTGTCGATTTTCTGAAAAATGGTAGCCGTGCCGCCCAATAGATCCTGCATCTGATCAACAAAGCTGAATTGCTTCTGGATTTGCTCACCATCTAAAAGCCATTGGCTTACATTTACCTGGTGCTGTTTTCCACTGATCTGGTTGATGGCCGTGAATTCAATTTGCCGGTTTGTTGTACGGAATGGCTTTGAATAGAAATAATCATGGGCCACATGCAGGTCGGTTTTCACCTGTTCGAGTTTCAGGGCATATTCTCTCTCGAACATTTTAACCAGGGTTTTAACCTCCAGTTGTAGGTTTTCTTTAATGAAAATGTTGAGTGAGTTTTTAGAGATGTTGATCGAAACGATGGTGATCACGGATACGGAAATAATGATTGCAACAAAGATCGGCAGGAATATTCTGAGCTTGGGTGCGAGCTTAAGTTTCATATAGCAATGCCTTCAATTAATCTATTGTTAGATCATCTTTCCCAATAGACAAATATAAAAGATTTCCCCGACAAATCCCTGAATAATACAAAGGCACAGGCATATTTACACACGGGCTGCGTATCTCTGTGAATTTCCCTGCTCTCCGTAACCGATCAATTGTGCGCTCTTCTGCAGTTTGACCTCAAAATCCTTCAGGTATTTTATAACTTGCCCATTGTAAAGGGGTTTGTTTTTATAAAGGAAATAATTGATGGCGTTTTCTTCCGGTGTGAGGTTAGGCATAAATACATTGGCGCCTGCCTGTAATGCCATGATCCTGCCATTGGGGTCGAGGGTTTCAAGGGCCGTGGCCGATGCAATATTGATATTGGGCATCAGCAGCCTTAAGCTTGCGATCATATTGAGCGTGCGCCTGAACCTGACGGCAGAGGAGGGAATCAGATGCCTGTGTTCGTAAAGTGGGGTGTCCTCATGTTCCAGGTAAGGGCCCATGCCCACCATGTCGATACCGAATTCTTTTATAAAGATCAGGTCGTCTGCCAGGTGATCAATTGTTTGAAAGGGAAGTCCGATCATTATCCCCGTTCCGGTTTGATACCCTGTCTTTTTAATGGTTTCCAGCGCTTTTAACCGTTTGGTGTATGAATGCCGCTCATCTTTGGGATGGATCTTGTAAAACAGATCTTCGTTGCTGCTTTCGATGCGCAGCAGGTAACGATGGGCTCCGCGCTCAAACCATCTTTTATAGGTTTCTTCTGTTTGTTCGCCCAGGCTTAGCGTAACGCCCAATTCATGATTGGTTCGCCGGTGAATCTCTTCCAGCAATTCTTCGATATACAAAACAAAAGCTTTGTCGTTCCTTTCACCGGACTGGATCACAATGGATCCGAATTTATTCTTCCATGCATAAACAGCGGCATCCACAATCTCCCTAAATCCCATCTGGTATCTTTCAACCTTTCCGTTCCCTCTGCGGATGCCGCAATAAAAGCAGTTTTTAAGGCAGATGTTTGACAATTCGATCAAACCCCTCAAGTAGATGTTGTTGCCCGTGAACTGCTTTTTTGTGTTTAATGCATGTTTATACAGCTCGTTTAATTCAACCTCCGAATCAACGCTTAGAAGTTTTGCCACGTTTTCGCGTGAACATTCATTAACCAAATTATTATATAGAGAGCTGTTTTTCATTGTATTCAATCATAGTTAAAAAATGGTGCAATGGCCCTGTCGAATATGCCGTGTAAATAAGAAATGGCCATGCCATAATTTGTCACCGGAATGCCGGCATCAATGGCCGGTTTGAGTCTTCCTGCAAGTTGTTTCCTTGTGATCACGCAGCCTCCGCACTGGATCACCAGGGCATATTTGGTGATCGGGCGGGGGAGCTTGTTCAGGCTGGCCACCACATCAAATTCGATGTTTTTCCCGGTATGCTTTTTGATCCAACCGGGAATCTTAAAACGCCCGATGTCGTCGCAGCTTACCTGATGGGTGCAGGATTCCAATATAAGTATCCGCTCGTTTTCATGCAATGCCTCAATTTTCGCGGCCCCTTCAATATATTTTTCAAACGGCCCACGCATCCTTGCAAACAGTATGCTAAAGCTTGTGAGGGGGATGTCTTCGGGCAGCATTTTATCTACCAGATCAAACATCTGGCTGTCGGTAACGGCCAGGGCCGGTTTGATGTTTGTTTTTTTCAAAAAGTCTTCCACGGCATCTTCCTTCAGCACGATGTTCACGCAATCGTTGTCGAGCACATCCCTGATGGCCATCACCTGCGGCAGGATCATCCTTCCGTCGGGGGCTTCCGAGTCGATGGGGGTGATCAGCAATACGATATCACCTTTATTCACCAGGTCCCCCAGCAGGGAAGGGTTTTGATAGGCGGTTTCGGGTATGGTCTTCCGCATGCGATCGATCACCGTTTCGAGGTTGATTGGATCAACCGAGCTGAATTCGATAAGGTCTTCTTTTGCATAGCCGTTCAGCTTGCTGAGCATATCGGGTTTCAATGCCTCGATATCCGATTTGTTGTGTACGATGATGTAAGGCACATCGTATTGACTGAACTTGTCGATCAGTTCCGCTTCATAATTGCCAAAGGTGTTTTGTGCGATCATCAGAATAGCCAGGTCGATAGAACGGATCACATCCACCGATTTTTTGATCCGTTTCATTCCCAGTTCCCCGGTATCGTCAATACCTGCCGTGTCGATCATCACTGCAGGACCGATGCCGAAGATCTCAATGGATTTCTTTACCGGGTCGGTGGTGGTGCCCGGCTGATCCGATACAATGGCAATATCCTGTTTCACCAAAGTATTGATGAAGGAGCTCTTGCCAAAATTCCGGCGTCCGAAGATGCCGATATGTGGTTTCGTGTCTCTGCCGCGTGACATTTTATTTATTTTTTATATTGTTAACTATTCTCTTCATTAAAGCACCAAATCTCAAAATCTCAAACTTGCACTGTATCCTCCAAATAGATTGTCATTCCGAGCGAAGCGAGGAATCTTTTCAAAATTACCAGACCCCAATGATCTGGAATTAGAAATAAATATCTCTTTCCCCTTCCTTTATCCTTTCAATCCTTCTATCCAGTTCATCCATATTCCTGAATCCCTCGATCTGTTTTTTGTTTTGTTCGATCACCTGCCAGCCTTTGCGGGCCGTTTCTTCACCGGCATAATCCACCAGGTATTCGGCCAGGGTGAGAATGGCATTGGGGGTGCAATACCTTTTGATGAACCCCGGAACGGAAAACTCCATGAAGTGCTCGCCGGTTCTGCCCAGCCTATAACATGCCGTACAGAAGGAGGGGAGCATATTCTTTTCCAGCAATTCATCGATCACATCATTTAAAGAACGTTCGTCATTGATCCGGAACTGTTCCCGGTTGAGGTCTTGCAGGTTGGGCGGTTTCTTGTCAGAATAAGCGCCGATCTCGATTTTCGTACCCGCATCGATCTGGCTGACGCCGAACTCCAGCACTTTCTCCCTGATGTGCTTTGGCTCCCTTGCCGTCAGAATCATGCCAGTGTAGGGCACGGCCAACCGCAGGACGGCTACCAGCCTGATAAACTCCTCATCCGAAACAGTGTATTTCGGATCAATATCATAAGCGGAGGCATTCTGCAAACGCGGAAACGAAATCGTATGCGGTCCCACATTGTAACAAGCCTCCAGATGATTGGTATGCCGGACCAGGCCCATCACCTCAAAACGCCAGTCATATAAACCAAACAAAGCACCAATCCCAACATCATCTATCCCTGCTTCCATGGCCCGGTCCAGTGATACCAATCTGTAATCATAATCTGCCTTTTTTCCCGAAGGATGGTACCATTTGTATGCTTTAGGATGATAGGTTTCCTGAAACACCTGATACGTTCCTATCCCTGCTTCCTTCACTGTTTTGTATCCTTCGATGTCCAAAGGCGCAGCATTTATATTGACTCTCCTGATCTCGCCCTTTCCCTTCTTCACTTCGTAAACCGTCTTCACTGTTTCGGCGATGTATTCGGGAGAATAGTTTTTGTGTTCCCCGTAAACGAGGATCAGTCGTTTTTGTCCGTTTTCTTCCAGGGCTTCCACATTCGTAATGATCTCCTCCCTGTTCAATGTTTTTCTTATGGCTTCCCTGTTTGAGGCCCTGAATCCGCAATATCTGCAATTGTTGGAGCAGTGGTTGCCAATATACATCGGGGCAAACAGCACGATCCTGTTGCCATATACCTTTTCTTTAAGCGCTTTGGCGCCGGCTTTGATCTCTTCTATCATTTCCGGATCGCTGGTGTTGAGCAATACGGCCGTTTCTTCTAGGCTGAGTCTTTTCTTGTCCAGCGATCTGGCGATCACTTCCCTTACCCGTTCCCGGGAGGGAGCTTCTTGTTTGAGGTAAGACCATATTTCCTCCGAATCGATGAAAGGCTTCATCGACTCATCCCGGATCTTATATTTTCCCGGAATAAATTTCATGACTGCTTAGGTTTGTTTGTTAAAGTTCCCGGAAGGATCACCGTAAAAGTGCTGCCCACATCGGGCTTGCTTTTCACATGGATGTCGCCTCCGTATTCTTCCGTGAGTTTTTTCACGATCGACAGACCAAGGCCGCTACCCGTGATCTGGCGGGTTTTCTGGTTTTTGATCCTGACAAATTCCTGGAAGATGTTCGAAAGCTCTTCCTCCGACATGCCGATGCCGGTATCTTCAACTCTGATGCTGATGTTCAGATCATCCGGTTTCAGGAAAACATTTACCTGTCCGCCATCTTTATTGTATTTGATGGCATTGGATATCAGGTTGTTGAAGATGATCTCCATTTCTTCGACATCCGCTGTCAGGGTGGCGTCTTCCACCGGGTCGAAGTTTACCTTCACATTTCTTTGTATGGCATAGGGCTCCATGGTGTCTATGGCCATTTTTGCCACATCATTCAGGTCGATCTTTTTAAGTTCTTTTTGTTTTTTACCCGATTCGAGTTTGGTAAGATCGAGCAGGTCCATGATGAGGCTGCGCATGCCTTTGATCCTGACCAGCGAGCGGTCGATCATTTTTTCGTAGTCATCCAGCTTATCGCCCACCTGCCGTTCCTGCATCATTTTCAGGTATCCTTCAACGGCGTTGAGTGGTGATTTCAGCTCATGCGACAGCACCGACAAAAACTGGAAGCGGATCTGTTTTCCTTCCTCTTGCATACGGCGTGTCATCCTTTTCAGGAAAAGGTGTTTGGCGATATTCTCGATGGAAGACCTCAGTTCATCGGGGGTGAATGGTTTGGGCACGAAATTGTATGCCCCGTTATTGGTTGCCTTGATGGCCAGTTCCAGTGAAGCATAGGAGGTGATCATCATCACGGCCAGGTCCATTTGTTTTTTGTTGATGTATTCCAGCACATCGATCCCGTCCATGCCCGGCAATTTGTTGTCGAGCAAAACAATGTCGATCTGTTGGCTGTTGAGGATTTCAATGGCTTCTTCTCCGGTTGCTGCATCAATGGCATCGAAGTCAAAATCCTCATCCATGAACGGATAGCCAACGCTGAAATTTCGCAGGATCCGGTTGATTCCCGATCTGATCCCGGGCTCGTCATCAACGATCAATGTTTTTAATGTTGCCATGGTGTTGAGGATTAAAATGTTTAACAATTAAAGTTTTAACAGTTTCCTGATCTCACGCTGCAGCTGGTCTTTGCGTATGCCTTTGTCCATATACATATCGGCTTTGATCCATTGCTTTTCACCGGGAGCGCTCAGGTCGAATGTGTAGCCGGTTTCGGCCGTCACCGAAGTGGCGATGATCACCGGCACATCCGGATATTTTTTTTTAAGCTTGTAGCTGAGGATGAATCCGCTGTCTTCATTTTCCATCATCAGGTCGAGTATGGCCAGATCAGGCCTGAATTCCTTGATTTTCTCCTCTGCTTCTTTCTGCCCTTCAGCGGTAACGACTTCAAATCCCATGTTTTTGATGGTGGATTTGGTCACGAACAGATAATCCATGTCGTCGTCAACCAGCAATATTTTCTTCATTTCGCTATTCATCTCATTTCAGCTTTAAATCATTTACAATTGGTCTTTATCTCTTGGAATCCGCAGGATGAAGGTGGTGCCTGTCGGGCCTTTGTCCGTATCCGT
This sequence comes from Bacteroidales bacterium, assembly GCA_021738625.1. Classification (GTDB taxonomy): domain Bacteria; phylum Bacteroidota; class Bacteroidia; order Bacteroidales; family JAIOZK01; genus JAIOZK01. The sequence continues at coordinate 113,615 of JAIPBS010000001.1, read as the reverse complement.
ATTGGATTTCACATCAATTTTTCCTTTGTGCATCTTCACGATACCGTAAACCAGCGGAAGTCCGAGCCCGGTGCCTTTGCCGATCTCCTTGGTGGTGAAGAAAGGCGTAAACAGTTTTTCCATGTTTTCCGGGGGGATTCCACCGCCCGTATCGCTTATGTTGATGATGATGTAATCTTTATCATCTTCCAGCGAAAGCCTGAGCTCGCCTTCTTGCGGCATGGCTTCCACCGCGTTCTTTTCCAGGTTGGTCAGCACCTGCATCATCTGGTCCCTGTCGATCTTTGCGATTGTATCTTGAGCCTTGTTCTCATAACTGATCTTAACGTTTTTAGGTTTGATGATGGAGCTGATGCTGTTTTTAATGAACTCATCCATATCGGTATCGCTGAGCTTTACCTGGTTCTGCCTTGCAAAGTTGAGCAGTCCGCCCACAATTTTCCTGCAGCGGTCGGTTTGTTCTACGATCAGCTCCAGGTCCTGGCGAACGGGGTCATCTTGTTTTGATTCGTCTTTCAGGATGTTGCTGTACATGGTGATCACGCCCAACGGATTGTTCAGCTCGTGAGCGATGCCGGCTGAAAGTTGTCCCATATGGGCCAGCTTTTCCGATTGTTTCAGGGCCATCTTGGCGTTGGCCAGTTCCCTGTTCGAGAAATTTAGCTTGTCAATGGAATTGTGCAGCCTTTCGATGGTGAAGGGCAGGCACATCTCATTCTCGGCCAGACCCTGCACGATCGCGATGGCATGCTCACGGCAGGTGTCGTAACCGCAGGCCCCGCAGTTCAGCAGGTCTATCTCTTTGGTTTTGCCCATGCTTTTGAGCACTCTCCTGATTTGTTCTTCCGAGGGTTCATTGATCTGCCTGTCGGCGGCATCAAATTCCTGGCGGTAATCAACTTCCTTAAAATCTTCTATATCTTTTTCCCACTGATCATTGTCAATGTTTTTCAGTTTGTCTTGAACAAATTTGGTCACTCTTGCGCGGCGTGCATATTTCTTGCCCGGGGCGCTCATACCTGCTCCCAGGATGCATCCGTCGCAGCAAAGCAACTCCAGGTGTTTGGATTCCAGTTGTCTGTTTTCAAATTCGTTGATGGCTTCCCGGAAGTTCTGCCTGCCGGCGGCAACCGTCACATTTCCTTCGCTGATGTCTTCCTGTATGCCCATGTTTTGAAGCAACCCCCGGCTGATGGGAAAAATTGAACCTTTACCGGCATGAGGAGGGTCAAATTGTGAGGACCCCACCACGCCGGGGGTGATTTTCTTTGCTTCAAACATTAATTTTAATTCCTTAAAGGTGAGGACGGCGTCCACCTCTGATGATTCGGCTTTTTTGGCGATGCAGGGTCCGATGAAGACCACCCGCAACTTGTCGCCATATTTCTTTTTGAGGATGCGCGTAACGGCAACCATAGGAGAAGCGATGGGCGCCAGGTTTTCGATCAGATTGGAGTGATAGTGCCTGATGTAATTTACAATTGCAGGACAATCCGATGAAATCCAGGGCCCGTCGCTTTTGTCGAGCAAATCCTTGTATTCCCTTGAAACCATGTCGGCGCCGAAAGCCACTTCATTAACATAATCAAACCCAAGTTTCCGTAGCATTCCGACAAACAATCCGTACTCATCCACTTCACTGAATTCAGCGGGAAAGCTGGGCGCCACGATGGCTGCCGTTTTTTCCCCTGATTCAAGCAGGCGTTCGACGGCCTCTATGGTCGAAAGGAATACCTTGGCTCCCTGGCTGCATACCTTCACACAATTGCCACAGGCGATACAACGCTCATGCATGACCTCCGCCTGCCCATCAGAAATCTTGATGGCCTTCACGGGGCATTCCCTGACGCAGGTATAGCATACCCTGCATTTGTCTTTTTCAGTGAATACCAGTTGGTCGTATGTGCCTTTGTTTGTCATATCGTGCTGTTTCCTTACTTTATAACATCACTTCTCTTTTCTTGTATGTGGTATGCAGCAGTTCATGGCTTTTATGCCCCAGGGCCTCGCCCAGGAATCGCTCATACAGCTCCTTGATATATGGATTCTTATGAGAAAACTTTACCGAATCAGTTTCATCTATATCATACAAACTTTTCATTCTTTTCATCACGGCTTCTTCGTTGGCTCCGATGGCCTGGCCGCCTCCGTTGATACAACCGCCCGGACATGCCATCACCTCGATGAAATGAATGTCGTCTTTGCCGTTCTTGATTTCTTCAAGCAGATCAGCTGCCTTTTGCAGACCGCTAACCACGGCAACGCCCAGTTCGAGTCCGTTGATGTTGAGTTTGGCTTCTTTCCGGCCTTCGTTACCGCGCAACGAAGGAATGCGGAACTGCGTCAGGTCTTCGCCCGTTAGTTTGTAGTAAGCCGTCCTGACGGCTGCTTCCATCACCCCGCCCGAAGTGCCGAAAATCTTTCCGGAAGAACTTCTCATGCCCAGGGGGGAATCGGTCAGTTCAGGTTCCAGCTTGTTCAGGTCGATGCCGTACATTTTTATGATCTTCACCAGTTCGCGGGTGGTTAACACGGCGTCAATATCCGTGATCCCCTCATGTGTCATTTCATCCCTTTGCTGCTCAAATTTCTTGGCTGTGCAAGGCATGATGGAGACGGAATAAATATTTTTTGGATCCAGTTGTTTCTTTTCTGCAAAATAGCTTTTCACCAGGGCACCCATCATTTGCTGGGGTGATTTGCAGCTGGAAACATGATCCAGGTAATCTTCCTGGAATTCTTCTGCATATTTCACCCAGGCGGGGCAACAGCTGGTGATCATGGGTAGCCTGCCCTTGTTCTGTATGCGATCGATCAGCTCCGCCGATTCTTCCATGATGGTGAGGTCGGCTGAGAAAGAGGTGTCGAATACAAAGTTGAACCCGATCTTTCTTAAAGCCGTGTTCAGCACCCCGATCATATCTTTGCCGGGTTCCAGCCCGAACTCTTCGGCAATGGAAACTGAAATGGCGGGTGCATACTGCACCACAACGGTTTTTTCAGGGTCCTGTATGGCGGCTGATATTTCCGGGAAATGCGGTTTTTCGTGCAGGGCGCCGGTGGGGCATACCATGATGCACTGTCCGCAGTTGATACAGCTCGATACATTCAAACCTTTGTTGTAAGGTGTTCCGACCACAGTTTTGCTACCACGGTTGATATAGTCGATGGCGGAAACGCCTTCAATTTCTTCACACACCCTCACACATCTTCCACATAAAATACATTTCGCAGGATCACGGACAATGCTGGGGCTCGACTGATCGATCTTGTAATCGTTTTTATTGCCTGAAATTCTTCTTTCCCTCACGCTAAGCGTGTTTGCCAGTCCCTGCAGTTCGCAGTTGTTATTGCGCTCGCAGTACAGACAGTCGTCGGGATGATTCGACAGCAATAGCTCCACGATCATCTTGCGGGATTCCACCACACGGGCTGAGTGTGTTTTGATCTTCATATCGGGATAAACCGGCTCGGAACAAGCTGTTACAAGGTTCCTTCTGCCTTCCACTTCCACCACGCACATGCGGCATGATCCGGTGGGGAACATATCCTTCATGTAGCAGAGGGTAGGCACCTGGATGCCGTTGCGATTCAACAGGGTCAGTATGGTTTCCCCTTTCTGTGCTTCAACTTTATTGTTGTTAACTTCTATTGTAAAGTCCATTTCTTTTCTCCTTTAATGATCCCACAATCAACTTACTACGATGGCGTCGAACTTACATGTTTCCAGGCATGAGCCGCAGCTAATGCATTTGTCTTCCACAATGAAGTGCGGTTTTTTCCTGGCTCCGATGATGGCATTGGTCGGGCATTTCCTGACGCAGGCCGTACATCCGGTACATTTGTCCACATCGATGCTGAACAGCCTGAGGTTCTGGCACACGCCGGCCGGACAGGTTCTTTCAAACACATGTGTTTCGTATTCATCCCTGAACCAGCGCAGGGTGCTGAGTACCGGGTTGGGTGCGCTGTTGCCCAGTCCGCAAAGCGAGGTGTCCTTGATGGTGTCACCTAATTTTTCAAGCTGGGTGATCCCTTTAAATCTGTGCAGGGTATCATGCCCGTTGGTCGGCTTGGTGGTGATGCTTTCAAGTATCTCAAGCATCCTGCGTGTACCTTCCCGGCAGGGGATGCATTTCCCGCAACTTTCACGCTGGATGAAGTCCATGAAATACATGGCCACATCCACCATACAGGTACTTTCGTCCATGACCACCATACCGCCCGATCCCATCATGGCGCCAACGCTCAGCAGGGAGTCGTAGTCGATTTGTATGTCGAGGTTTTCTTCCGTAACACAGCCGCCTGATGGCCCACCCATCTGTACGGCTTTGAATTTTTTCTCACCCGACAATCCGCCGGCTATCTTATAAATGATATCCCTTACGGTGGTACCCATGGGAATCTCCACCAGGCCGGTATTGGCTATTCTGCCGCTGAGCGCAAACACCTTGGTGCCTTTGCTTTTTTCGGTTCCCATGTTGCTGAACCAATCCGCGCCGCGATTGATGATGCCGGCCACATTCGAGAACGTTTCCACATTGTTGATGATGGTCGGTTTGCCAAACAATCCGCTGTCGGAAGGGTAGGGGGGACGCGGGCGCGGCATGCCGCGGCGCCCTTCGATGCTATGCAGCAAAGCGGTTTCCTCACCGCAAACAAATGCTCCGGCGCCTTTCTTGATGACCAGCTCCAGGTTGAAGCCACTACCGAAAATGTTTTCTCCCAGCAGTCCGTATTCTTTTGCCTTTTTGATGGCTTTGTCCAATCTTTCGATGGCCAGCGGGTATTCAGCCCGGATGTAAACATATGCTTTTGAAGCGCCGATGGCGTAGGCTCCAATGGCCATACCCTCGATTAGCTTGTGCGGATCGCCTTCGATCACGGCCCTGTCCATGAATGCACCGGGGTCGCCCTCATCGGCATTACATACCAGGTATTTTTGATCGGTCTGGTTGGCATTGGCCATTTTCCACTTCAAACCCGTGGGGAACCCACCGCCGCCGCGACCTCTGAGTCCGCTTTTTTCGATCAGTCCGCAAACCTCGGCAGGGTCCATGGTCCTGAGGGTGTTGAGCAGGGCCTGATAACCGCCCTGCGCAATGTATTCCTCGATGCATACCGGATCGATGAGTCCGCAGTTTTCAAGCACCAGGCGCTTTTGAGGGGCAAAGAAGAAGTGATCCTTCAGTTGAGGGACGTCTTTCCATTCTTCCTGTCCCGGCTGACCGATCTGGCCGAGAATATGATCTTCGGGAAGTTTTTCTTCAAGTATGTTTTCAAGAATTGCTGTTGCGCCTTTCGCGTTCATGTTCCTGAAAGAGATCCTGTTTTTCCCGGGGAGCTTCACGTCCATCAACGGCTCAGCCGAGCAAAGCCCGATACATCCCACCTGGATCACATCCATTTGAAGGTTGTGATCGCGGATGTATTGTTCGATAGCTTTCAACACTTTGCCTGCCCCGGCGCCCAGTCCGCAGGTGCCTGCACCGATGTAAACCACCGGCCTGTCTACCTCTGTTTTTCTGAGCCTGTTCAGGATTTCAGTTGCTTCAGGGCTCTCGCCTTTACCCTTCCTGCCGAGCACATTTTCTATCAAAAATTCCTTATTCATGTTTTGCTCCCTCCAGCTCTTTTTCTTTGTATTCTTCCAATATCTCCCCGATGGAATCTGTTGTTACCCTGGCGTGGAATTCGCCATTAACGGCGATGACAGGCGCCAGTCCGCAGGCGCCAATGCAGGCTACCACTTCCACGCTGAAGAGGCCATCGCGGGTGGTTTGCCCCGATTTGATCTTCAGCTGTTTCTCCAGCTCTTCCAGCACGGAAGAAGAACCCAGCACATGGCAGGCCGTTCCCCGGCATACCTGTATGTGGTGTTTGCCCAGGGGCTCAAACCTGAATTGGTTGTAAAAGGTTGCAACGCCGAAGATCTTGCTCGCGGGCAGCTTCAGGCGTTGCCCCACTTTTACGATGGCTTCCTCCGATAAATATCCCTGCTTGTTCTGAATGTCCTGTAAGATCGGGATCAGGCTGTCTCTTCCCGCCTTCGGGTAACGCTCCATGATGCTTTCAACCGTGTTTTCCATCGTTTCTTTCCTTTTCCTGTTTGCAACAGCAATTGTTTAATTCGTGTTTTTTAGCTCAGAAGTTTTTCAACTTCGGGAAGCAGTTTGCTGGGGTCGACCGGTTTGCGAAGGAAACCGTTCACATCAACCCATACGGACGATCCGTTTTCAGCGCGGTAGTCAACACCGGCGTTTCCGCTTTGTACGTTTTTGATCAGCAATACCTGCAGATCTTTGTACTGGGGGTTCTTGCGGTATTCGCGTGCCATTTCCTGAACACTCGGGTTGTTTGTAACGAACACATCAATGGAGGTTTGTATCAGAACCGGGATGTTTTTCAGTTCCGCGTCTTTGTGCATGGCTTGTGCCAGCTCGAAACCTTCGTAATGTGTCGACATCATAACGTCAAGTATGGCCAGGTCGGGTTTTTCGGCTTTGGCCAAATTAAGAGCTTCGGTTTTGCTACCGGCCGTGATCACATCATAACCTTCTTTTTCAAGAATGGTTTCCATAACTGTAATGATGTCCATGTCGTCGTCTACGATCAAAATTTTTGCTTTTGTTTCCATGACTTTTAATTTTTTGAGGTGATTAATTTTTTGTTATTCTGACTGATTTGATTTCTTGAGAAATCGACGGGATAAAATGTTTTCCCTGCAACTACATTATATATGGTGTTTACCAGATCGTTTTTATTGGAGCCTTTCAAGATGTAACTCCTGGCTCCGTATGATTTCATCTGACGGATAAAGGTTTCCTCATTGTACATGCTCAGGGTGATGATCCTAAGGTTCGGATTGTTTTCCATGGCGATGCGTGTGGCTTCCAGTCCGCTAACCACCGGCATCTTGACGTCCATTAGGATGACGTCTACATCGGTGGTTTCGATCATTTCCAGAAACTCCATTCCGTTTGATGCTTCAGCAACAACCTCGAAATTCACCACATTGTTGAGGGCTGTTTTGAGGCCTTCGCGGTAAACTTCGTGATCATCCACAATCATTATTTTGATTTTTTGTTCCATTGTTGCGTTAGAGTTAAATTTCATGTTACAAATCTATGGGCGCAATCAGGACCGTGTAAGAGACTTTTGTACCTTTTTAAGGCTGTAGAAAGCGGAAGGGTTCAGCGGAAAAACCAGTACTTTTCGGCAATGGGAGGATGTAGTTTGATACATATTGGGGGTGAGGGTTACAATATTAAAAAAATATTATTACCTGCGTAAAAAATACAATTGTAAAAGTAAGGATTGTGCATTCTATGCCATTTCATTGGGTAGGGCAATGATATCTAAATTGATGTATGTTAGGGGCAGACTCAAATTCTTAAATTCATCAATCGAGCAATCCAAGCCGAGATGCATATTGAACGGCTTCTGCGGAATTGTTAACTTTCATCTTCTCAATGATATTTTGCCGATGGGTGTTTACGGTATGAGTTGAAATGAAAAGTTTGTCGGCGATCAGTTTGCTGGGCATCCCTTCTGATATCAGGTGCAGAATTTCTTTTTCCCGTTTGCTCAGAATACCCCGGCGGCCGTTTTCCTCATCCTGAAATGTGAACAACTCGCCTGTTCTGGTATTCAAAAGACGCACACGGCAGGGTGTGGCAAGATCATTGTCGGGAGAAAGGTCCATCACGCTCATGGCCAGCCAGAGATTATTGCTCTTATCCGTTTCAAGCAAAATATGCTGCTCAACCACCCTGACGTACTTACCGCTTTTTTTACGAATCCTGTAATCGGTGATATATTTGTAGTCATGAATGTTCTTGTTATTCCTGGCGTATTCAATCCCCAGACGGAAATACTTAAGACCGTTTTTTGTCAGGATAAGCAGGTCATCAGGGTGGATCAATACCGCCAGGTGGAGCATGGGATCTCTGAAAATCCGGTCGGAACCGTAACCCAGTATAGATTCGTTGCGGGAGGATATGAAAACATGTTCTCTTTTGTAAAGATCGAAAATGGCGATGGAAGAGTTTTTCATTATATGAATATTTTCCAGGTATTCAACATGGTAATCCAACCTTGAATAATCCAGATCTTCCTCCCGGAAGGTCTGGAGTTTATACAGTTCCTCATATTGTTTTTGTAATTCCCCGAGATGTTTTTCCATAAAATACTGATTTTTCAATATGGTTATCCGTGCGACCAATGCGGAATTTTGCTGTCGGTAAAATTATAACAAAACAAATATAAAATGAAACTTTCATCATTGTGGATAATAGTAATTGCCTTTATATTTCCTGATGCTGATGCCCAGGAATTCAGCCAGACGATCAAAGGAAAGATTGTTGACCAAAGCACACAACTTCCTCTTTTCGGGGCAAGTGTTCTGGTCATGGAAACTGATCCTGCTTTGGGTGCGATAACGGATACGGAAGGTTATTACAGTATCGCGAACGTTCCCCTGGGCCGTTACGATATCCGTTTCAGCTATGTGGGATACGAAGTTGTTGTGATGCGAGAGGTTCTGGTAAGCAGCGGAAAAGAGGTTGTATTGAATGTTGGTTTGAAAGAATCAATTCAGAAGTTGGAGCAGGTTGAGATCAAGGCCCAAACGAATAAGAACGAAGCGATCAACTCTATGGCGACAATTAGCGCCGGGCAACTCAATATGGAGGAAGCCAACCGGTTTGCCGGCGGTTTTGATGATCCGGCCCGCCTGGTTTCAGCTTTCGCCGGAGTAACCTCATCGGTTGGAAGCAACGGAATCGTGATCAGGGGTAATTCACCCAAAGGATTGCTTTGGAGGATGGAAGGGGTGCAAATCTCCAATCCCAATCATTTTGCCGACTATATTTCATTGGGCGGGGGAGCGGTGACAGCTTTAAGCAGCCAGACTCTGGGTGCCTCCGATTTTTTTACCGGAGCTTTCCCTGCCGAGTTCGGTAATGCCTTGTCCGGTGTTTTTGATATGAATCTGAGAAGCGGAAATCAGGATAAAAGAGAGCATACCTTTCAGGCAAGCCTGATCGGGATTGATTTGGCCTCCGAAGGGCCGTTTAAGAAAGGGAAAAGTTCCACTTACCTTTTTAACTACCGCTATTCCACCCTGGGATTGTTGTCGCCGATTCTGCCTGAGGAAATGGGTAAGCTGTCTTACCAGGATCTTTCCTTCAAAATAGATTTCCCGGCAAGGAACGGCGTTTTCTCGGTTTGGGGTATAGGTGCATACGATTTCCAGGGGAAGGAAGCTGTTCAGGATCCGGCAAAATGGAAAGACAATGAAGACAGAGAAGAATTCAAGGCAAGGCTCAACATGGGGGCCTTGGGTGTCAATTATAAAAAGGTGATTGGGAAAAGCACTTACATGCGGACTACACTGGCCGTTACCGAAAACAGCCTGGTCTGGAAGCAGAAACGGTTCGACAGTTCCTTGTTTATGCAACCCATAAGAGATGTTGAAGATTACCGATGGAAATATTCCGTTTCGGCCATGATCAATCATAAGTTCAGCGCCCGGCATACCAACCGGACTGGAGTTATTCTGAACCGGATCATGTACGATCTTGATATTAATTATGCGGAGGGCTATGGAAATCCATTGAAAACATACATTTCGGAGGAAAAAGGAAGCGAGTTGCTCCAGTTTTACTCCCAATCGAAAATTCATCTGAACCGCAATGTTGTTGCGAATGTTGGCCTGCATTCCCAGTATTTCACCTTAAACGGTAACCACACGCTTGAGCCCCGCCTGGGCCTCAGTTGGAATTTCAATCCGCGGCAGGCCTTATCCCTGGCATATGGAATGCATAGTCAATTGGAACTCCTTCAGTTTTATTTCGTTGAACAAAACACCCCTAATGGAATTATTCAACCGAATAAAAATCTCGATTTTAACAAAGCACATCATTTTGTCGTGGCTTATGAGAACCAATTGAAAGAAAACCTGAACCTGACGATAGAGACTTACTATCAAAAACTATTTGATATTCCGGTGGTTCCCGGAAGTCACGTTTCAACCATCAATATCAACGAAATATGGGATTTTAACGATTCGCTGGTCAACCAGGGGACAGGCGAAAACATCGGACTTGATATTACACTGGAACGTTACCTGAACCAAGGGTTATATTATATGTTAACTGCTTCGTTTTTTGATTCGAAATACACGGGAGGGGATGGCATAAAGAGAAATACCAAATACAACCGTGGATATGTGGTCAATGTTCTGGCCGGTAAAGAGTGGAAAACTGGTAAAAAGGATCAGAACCTCTTGAATGCAAATATCCGTCTAACGCACATGGGCGGGAGAAGGATCATTCCGGTTGATACTTATGAAACCCTGATCAGGGAGGAAATCATCCTGGATATCAGCCGGGCTTATGAGCAACAGTTGGAAGATGCACCCATACTTTCGGCTTCTTTCAACTTAAGGATAAACAAGCGGAATCATGCCAGTGTATGGAGTTTTCACATCATTAATGCATTGGGACATAAGGAATTTCAAGAGTTTGAATACAATGCGGAAGAAAGGAAAATCAACAAGGTGGAGGATTTGCTGATCATCCCGAATATCGGTTATAAAATTGAGTTTTAAAGAGTTTATCCATTAAGGCAAAGTTTTTACGCATAGCCGCAATTATTAGAATCTTATTCTTTGCGGCTCTACCGTGAATCCCTTTGATGCATTGTCCAGCCTCTTTTAATGGAATCCGATTTTAAGCTTAGCGCGTCAGCTTTTTATACTTCACCCTTTCGGGGATGATGTCTTTGCCCAGGCGTTTGCGTCGGTTTTCCTCATATTCGCTGAATGTGCCTTCAAAATAGTAGGCCGAGGAGTTGCCTTCAAAGGCCAGGATATGGGTGCAGATGCGATCGAGGAACCAGCGGTCGTGGCTGATGACCATCACACATCCGGCAAAGTTCTCAATACCTTCTTCCAGGGCGCGCAAGGTGTTCACGTCGATGTCGTTGGTGGGTTCGTCCAGCAGCAGGAGGTTGGCCTCGGTTTTCAGGGTGAGGGCCAGGTGCAGGCGGTTGCGTTCGCCGCCCGAAAGCACGCCCACTTTTTTCTGCTGGTCGGGTCCGCTGAAATTGAACCGGCTGACATATGCCCTGGCGTTGATCCTCTGACCGCCGATTTCGATATCCTCATGTCCGCCGCTCACCACTTCAAAGACTGATCTCTCCGGATCCAGATCGGCATGCCTTTGATCCACATAACCGATCATAACGGTTTCACCGATCTTGATCTCCCCTGCATCCGGCTTTTCCTCACCCAGGATCATGCGGAACAGGGTGGTCTTGCCGGCTCCGTTCGGTCCGATCACACCCACAATACCTGCCTGGGGCAGGGTGAAATTCAGATCTTCGATGAGTAGGTTATCACCATAAGCCTTTTTAACATTTATGGCTTCCACCACATTTTTCCCGAGGCGCGGCCCGTTGGGGATGGGAATTTCAATTTTGGCCTCCTTTTCTTTGATGTCTTCGGCCATCATGGATTCATAATTGTTCAGGCGGGCCTTGCCTTTGCTATGGCGGCCTTTGGGTCCTTTCCTGGCCCATTCCAGTTCGCGTTTGAGGGCCTTTTGGCGTTTGGTTTCCTGCTTTTGCTCCTGCTCAAGGCGATTGAGTTTTTGTTCCAGCCAGGAAGTATAATTTCCTTTGAATGGAATGCCTTCTCCTCTGTCGAGTTCCAGGATCCAGCCGGCCACATTGTCGAGGAAGTAGCGGTCGTGGGTTACGGCGATCACCGTTCCCTTGTATTGATTGAGGTGTTGCTCGAGCCAATGCACCGATTCGGCATCCAGGTGGTTGGTGGGCTCATCCAGCAAAAGGATTTCGGGTTCCTGAAGCAGTAGACGGCAAAGCGCCACTCTGCGCCGTTCACCCCCCGACAGAATGCTGACCGGAGTGTTGCCTTCGGGCGTGCGCAGGGCGTTCATGGCCAGTTCCAGTTTCGCATCCAGGTCCCAGGCTTCCAGGCGGTCGATCTCTTCCTGTACTTTGCTTTGTTTTTCAATCAGCGCATTCATCTTGTCGGGATCGTTCATGATCTCTTCATCCATGAAGGATTCATTGATCTTTTCGTATTCTTGCAAAAGGTCGACGGTTTCCTGTACACCTTCTTTCACAATATCGATAACGGTTTTATCCTCGTCCAGTTGCGGTTCCTGGGGCAGGAAGCCAACCGAATATCCAGGCGAGAAAACTACCTCGCCTTCAAATTCTTTTTCCAGTCCGGCAATGATTCGCAAAACGGTGGATTTCCCGGCCCCGTTCAATCCCAGCAAACCGATCTTGGCGCCATAAAAAAATGAGAGGTAAATATTTTTGATGATCTGTTTCCCCTGTGGTGTCTTCTTGCTGACATTCACCATGGAGAAGATTATTTTTTTATCGTCCGGCATATTAAAAAGTGTTTTTATGAAGGTGTAAAATTAGTTAAAATTGGTGTGGAAGATGGGGCAATGGAGTACTGGAGTGCTGGAGCATTGATTAAATCTCAACCAACTTATTCTTAATGGCATAAGCAAGCAATCCGATGGTGTTTTTGCAGCCGGTTTTTGCAAGCAGGTTGGATTTGTGTCCGATGATGGTGCGCTCGCTTACAAAAAGGCTGTCGGCGATCTCCTTATTGTTCATACCCTCGGCCATCAGTTGCAGGATCTCTTTTTCGCGTTTGGTGATATTCAACTCCTCTTCCTTGCTTTTGTCGTCTTCCTTAGTGAGCCGGCGGGTAAAAAATTGCATGAGTTCCTGAGAATAGTAATTGCCTCCGTTGTTCACTTCCTGCAAGGCCCGGTCGAGTATGTCTTTTTTTATATTTTTGATAAGAAATCCCTTTACACCGGCGTCGATCATGCTTTGAATGTATTCATCATCATTGAACATGGTCAGAGCAATGATCTTTAAGCCGGGGTATTCTTTCATGGCTTTATCGCTGGCTTCTATCCCGTTCATTACAGGCATTTCAATGTCCATCAATACAATGTCGGGATGATGGTTGGGCAATAGCTCCAGGAATTCTTTGCCATTGGAGGCTTCCGCCAGGATGTTGACATACTTAAGTCTGTTCAGGACCATTTTCAAACCATTCCTGAAAATCTCATGGTCATCAACAATAATAATATTTATGTTTTTCTCCGCCATTGTTCTGTGTTGCAAAAATAAACAAAAATGAGGTTTTAGAATTTCAGGATGAAGGCTCCGTTCTGCCGGGTAAAATGAACCGGAATGATGAGGCTGTCTGCTGCCTTTCTGAGGCGTTTGTCGAAAAATTCAGAATTGGTCGGGGCGGAGATTATGTTTTGTTGTTTCAGCGAAGAATTTGTTTCCGGCAGCTCTGCATATGGATTCCTGTTATAAATAAGAATATTGACATTCAATTGATTTTGGTTCACATGTTTGCTGTTCTTTTTGTTAAGCACAAAACCGGTTTTATTTTCTATCATAAAAAAGGGCGATTTGATCAAAATACCATTTAATAAAGTGTCGGTTGGCCAGATGAGATTTGTGGTTTGGTTGATCCCGTTTGCCGTGCGGTTTCCGAGGATATGGTATTCGATTGTCTGATCATTTTTCATCAGCATCGAATCAGCGATGAAAACGCTGTGGCGGCCTTGCATATATTCCATGGCCAGATGGTTACGGATATCGTACACGAAGAACTTTGTTTGCTTTAGCTGAACACTCCTGATCACGGAGCGCTCAACAAAAAACACGATCAATAACAAAAGTGCATATTTAATCAGTTTGAATTGTTTGTTTTTTAAAACATGAACACTCAGGACGATGATCAGGTAAATCATAATCAGCTCGAAAAAATTGAGCAAAATTTGTTTTGAAACCGCTTCAGGCAAACTGCTGATCAATTCGACCGAATGGTTCAGGGCAAACACAAGTTTGTCGAGCAGGAATGCGACGCCTGAAGAGAGCAAAGGCCACCACGAAAACAGCACCATTATCAATCCGCCCGAAACGATCAGAAACGAAAGCGGGATCACAAACAGGTTCGTCAGGAAAAAATAATTGGGGAACTGGTGAAAATAAAACAAAGCGATCGGGAAAGTTCCCAACTGTGCGGCGACCGATACGGTGAGGATCCCCCAGAAATATCTCAGCAGTTTGTTTTCAAAAACTAAAAGCTTGTCAAGAAAGGGTTGTATCCAAACGATAGCGAAAACGGCAGCATAGGAAAGCTGAAACCCGATTTCGTTGAGCATAGCGGGGTTGATCATCAGTAGAAAAAAAGCGGAAGCCGCCAGGGTGTTGTAAATATTGGTTTGTCGTTCGAAGGTGGAACCGATCACCACAAAACTGAACATGGTGGCCGCCCTGAGCACGGAGGGGGCCATGCCCGTGATCATCGCGTAAAACCAGATGATCAGCAAAAGCAATACAGCGCGAATGTACCTGCCGTGTTTCAGCTTTTTCAGGCCGTTCAGCATAAAGCCGAAAAACAAATAAATGATGCCTACATGCAAACCCGAAACACAGAGGATGTGCATGGCGCCGGCGCCTGCATAATTGCTGCGCAATTGCCTGTCGAGTTCGTCGTCCTTGCCGGCCAGTATGGCAGAGGCAATCTGAAATTCCTCTCCTTGCAGTCCATGTGCTTTAAGAAGGTCCAGAAAATTGTTCCTTAGCGTGAAAGAGGTTTTCAGCAGGGAATTTCCTTTTCCCGAATCAATTACTTTGAAATCATCTTTTTTGATATATGTTTGATAGAAAATGCCTCTTTCGGCCAGGTATCCTTTATAATCAAATTCGTGCGGATTGCCCGGAGGCTCGATTTGCTGCAGCTTTGATTTGAAAATGATCCGGTTGCCATAGGTGGGTAAGCCAAGCGATTCCTTATCAACATAAACAAGAATATCGCCAATGGCTTTTTGCCAGTTTTTGTTCTCGTTTTTATAGGCCGTCACCCTTGCTTTGTATTGCACGCTGTTTGCTTTTTGCACTCCGGGCCTGCTGATGTTACAAATGAAAAATCCGGCTGATGCCTCCTTTAGGCTTTTTTTTTCAATCCTGAGATGATCTTGATGAAGCCGGGCCAGGGAGAGACCACTTAGCAATAAGAAAAGGTTTAACAGGATGCCATATATCCAACGATCTTTATATGCAGAAAAGAGTTTTCTTTTTACTCCTGTAATGATAAGAATTGTGAAAAGAAACAGGAAGATTGAGCTTGTTATATAAAGATCGTATAAATGGGATTTTGCCAGGATTATTCCCAGAATAAAAGGAATGATCAGCCGGATAAAAGGATATTTATGCCAGTGGTTCACCCTGCTTTATTTGCCGTTTATAATAAATCCCCTCGAAAACGGAAAGGTTCCTGATAAGATTTAAAAAATGAAAAGGAAATTAACCGAGGTATTCCAGAATAAGCTTTGCCGTATTTTCAGAGGCGCCCGGTCCGCCCAGTTTCTCACGTAAGCGCCCGTAGTCTTCATGCAATTGACTTTTGTATTGGTTGTCAAACAAAAGTTTGTCAAGCACTTTTTTCAGGTTTCTGGGGTTTAGCTGGTTTTGGATCAGCTCTTTCACAATTTCTTTTTCCATGATCAGGTTGACCAGTGAAATATAATCCACATGCACCAGTCGTTTAGCAATCTGGTAAGAAATGAAATTGCCTTTATAACAAACCACTTCAGGTGTTCCGATCAATGCGGTTTCCAGGGTGGCCGTGCCGGAGGTGACTATTGCTGCTTCGGCATTTTTAAGCAGGTCATAGGTTTGATCGCTCACCAGCTTAATGTCGCTGTTTTTTAAAATGTTGTGATAGAAATCATCATCCAGTGAAGGAGCCGCCCCGGTCACAAACTGATAATCCCTGAAAGCATGTGCTATCTTCATCATGATCGAAAGCATGGTGCTGACTTCCTGTTTGCGGCTGCCGGGAAGTAGTGCGATTACAGGCCTGCTGTCAAGCTTATTCTTTTGAATAAACTCATTTTTATCAGCAAACTGATAATCTTCCAAAGCATCCAAAAGGGGATGGCCAACAAAATCTACATCCACGTCATATTCCCTGTAGAAGTTTTTTTCGAAAGGAAGGATCACAAACATTTTATCCACAGCCCGCTTTACAATTTTCACGCGGTTCCGTTTCCAGGCCCACAACTGAGGGGAGATATAATAAAAGACCTTCAGCTTTTGCTGATGGGCAAAATCGGCAATTCTTAAATTGAAACCGGGATAATCGACCAGGATCAGGGCGTCAGGTTTGTAATCAAGAATGTCTTGTTTGCAGAATTTCAGGTTGCTGAGGATGGTATTCAGGTTTTGCACCACTTCAAAAAATCCCATGAAAGCCAGATCACGGTAGTGCATTACCAAATCACCCCCAATTGCCTTCATGCGGTCGCCGCCCCAAAACCTGAATTCAGCATTTGGATCGCCTGTTTTGAGCGCCTTCATCAAATTGGATGCATGCAGGTCGCCGCTTGCTTCACCGGCTATGATGTAATATCTCATGTGATTCCCTTAGTTGTATATAAGCCAGAAATAAACAACCACATATATAAAGGTGACCAGCAACACTCCTCTGCCGGTCAGCTCGTATTTTAATTTTAAAAAGTAATACCTTATGGGTATGATGTTTACGAAAATGCTAAGCAGCTTGATCAGCTCAATGCTTAATATTTCTTCGGTTTTTAAAAGATTTGAAAAGATCAGATCAAGGATGAACAGCAAGCCAAAAAACAACCCCGGTAATAGAAGTCCGAGCAGAACTCCCAAAAATTGACTATCTTTTTTCAGGATTTTAATTCCCATTCAGTTTCCAGTTATTGATTTCTTTAAGCGCTTGATGCGCAGTTAAATCATAATGCACAGGAACAACCGAAACAAAGTTGTTTTCGAGCGCCCACTGATCGGTGTCTTTGCCGTCATCCAGGTGTTTGAATATGCCGGTCAGCCAGTAATACTCCTTGTTGGCCGGATCTTTCCTGATGTCGAATTCTTCCTCCCAACGGGCGTTGGCCTGCCGGCACACCTTCATTCCTTTGATCTCCGAGCCGTTCACAGCCGGGATGTTCACATTCAGGCAGGTGCCTTTGGGCAATCCTTTTTCGAGCACCGTTTGGGCGATTTTCATTACATAGGGATCGCAGGCACTGAAATTTGCTTTGTGGCTGTAGTCGAGCAGGGAATAACCAATGGAGGGAATGCCGTCGATGCATCCCTCGATTACGGCGGCCATTGTTCCCGAATAAACCACATTCACCGAAGCATTGGAACCGTGGTTGATTCCCGAAACAAGCAAGTCGGGTTTTCTTCCGATCACAATCTGGCTACCAAGCTTAACGCAATCCACCGGAGTGCCGCTGCAAAAATACTCTTCATAGTTGTCTTCTTTGGCCACCGGAGTGAGCCTGAGCGGTTCGCGTACCGTAATGGCATGGCCGGTACCCGACATGGGACGTTCGCTTCCAACCACATATATTTTACCCAGGGGTCGCATGATGTTGATCAGCTTACGAAGGCCCGGGGCATTCAATCCGTCATCGTTCGTAATTAGTATGACTGGTTTTCCCATCTTTATTTTTCTTCTTTTGTTTCTATATCAGTGATACCGGCAGAGATGACAAATTTCATCACATCGGCCGGTTTGGCATTCAATTTTGTTACGCGTTCCGCAGGTACAACAAAAAGATTGCCCGAAAAATTGTATGAGTGGGGCAGATATACTGCTACCATCTCACCGGCAATTCCAAGCAAAGTTAAATCATGATTGGTGACGAAACCGATCTTCTGAAGCTCGGTATCTTTGTTGATCCTGATCAGCACCGGCTCGTTAAATCTTTTTTTCTGGCCGACGAAGGCCGAGAAAAAATCTTTGAGTGAGGTATAGATGATCTTGATCAGGGGAGTTTTGCTGATGAGCTTATCGAAATATCTAACTATGGGCCTGAACAAAATGGTTGATCCCAAATATCCAATGATCGTTAATCCGATGAAGATCACTATAATTCCCAGGCCTGGTATGCCAACCCCAAGCAATTGGGTAAGTTGTTTTTCAAGAATGCCGTCCACGTAGTTAAAAATCAGGTATAATATATATAAGGTGATGGTGAGCGGAGCAATGATAATCAGCCCCTGCATAAACCACCTAAATATATGTCCTAAGGCGAAACGGGATTTCATGATTGAATAGTTTTGTTTGAACAAAAGTACATGAATTTTTTTATGCATAAATTCAGATAGACAACATAAAAAAATCATGTGTTTAAAATGAATGTCTCAATAGACTAGCATTTTAGGAGTTCTTTATAGAGCTTTTGAACCGGGAGACCCATTACATTGTAAAAGGAACCTTTGATATAGTCGATACCGATGTAACCGATCCATTCCTGTATGCCGTAGGACCCTGCTTTATCATAGGGTTTGTAAACATCGATATAGTGGCTGATCTCTTTTTCGCAAAGCTCTTTAAAATGCACTTCTGTTGTTGATGAGAATAAAAACTGTTTTTCAGAAGTCTTGATGCAAACCCCGGTGATCACATCATGTACATTGCCTGAAAGCTTTCGCAACATTTGTTGCGCTTCCTTTCGTCCAGCAGGTTTTCCGAGTACCTCATCGCCCAAACAAACAATAGTGTCGGCGGTGATGATCAATTGATTGTTTTTGATTTGATAAGTGCTTGCTTTTTTTTCTGCCAAAAACAGGGCGGCCTTTTCAGTTGGCATATTGGCCGGGATGCTTTCGTCTAAATCTACGGCATCTGTGCTAAACTTCAGACCCAGGGCTTTAAGCAGGTTTCTTCGACGGGGTGATTTGGAAACCAGTATGATCTCATATTTGTTTAAATTCTTTAGCATTGAATTTACAAATCAAAGTAAATAAATTGCATCGAAATGATCCCTGCAAGCATGATCACTTTCATCAGGGTGCCCGGGAGATGAAAATTCCTGCTTTCTTTTGCTCGAACCAAAAGTATTAAATTGACGATCAGTAAAATTTGCACACTAAAAAGGAGATACCAAAAAGCCAAGATGAATCCTTTTAGCGACAGCAGATACTGTGCATAGGCCAGTATTGCCATCCCGATCAGCCCAAGAACAAACAAAATGGCCCTGGTGTTTTTCACACCGATAAACAGCGGAAGCGTTCGCGCACCCGTTTTGGCGTCGCCTGCCATATCTTCCGTATCTTTCATTATTTCCCTGATCAGGGTGGTGTAAAAAGCGAAAAAGGTAAACCCCCAGATAAACCATCTTAATGTATTGAAGATTTCTATACTGTTGATGCTAAGCTCACCTCCACCCCGGATCATGCCAAACACCTCAAACAGCCAAACAATGTAGATCACAAAACCCGATAGGATGGCAACTACAATGTTGCCCCAAAGCATGCTTCGCTTGTATTTTGACGAATAATACCACAGCATGATGATCACCAATGGGAAGATCAGCGCCACCTGGAAGGATTCAAGCCGGAAGGCAAGGTAAATGCCGATGGCGATGGCGGCGGTGTTCAGTGCATAATACATGATCATCACCAGGCCCCTGCTGATGTCCCTGCCCACCAGGTATTTTTTCGGTTTGTTGATGCGGTCGGCTTCCACATCAAAATAATCATTGATAAAATAACCTGCGGCTGTAATCAGCACCGTAGCAAGCACAAGAAGGAGGAAGTCAGAAGTTTGTAATGCAGGTTGCAACTCCATCCTTTGCAGATAAGGTAATATGATGTAATACCTGATCAGGATTTGTGAGAGGATCACAATCAGTAGATTGGGCAGTCGGAGCATTTTAAGAATTAAAGGCATAGCAATATTTTTTACCAGTCGTAAGCATCATTATTCATCCATTTTCCCTGGATTTTAAGCACCTGTTCGATGATCTCCCGCACACATCCTTCGCCGCCTTTGTAATGTGAAATATATTTCGAGATGGATTTAATCTCCTCTGCGGCGTCGGCGGGGCAGGTCGGTACACCCACTTTCTTCATGACTTCGTAGTCGGGGATATCATCGCCCATATAAAGTACGTTTTTCGGGTCGAGGTCATATTCTTCGATATAATCCTTAAAAATTTTCATTTTGTTTTTGGCTCCGATAAACACATCCGTCACGCTCAGGTCTTTAAACCTGGTTTCCACGGTTTTGGAATATCCACCGGTGATGATGGCTACTTTGTATCCTTTTCTGGCAGCCAGTTGTATGGCATATCCGTCTTTCACATTGGCAGTGCGCAGGTGTTCGCCGGTTTCCATCAGCACCACGATGCCATTTGTTAAAACACCGTCATAATCAAAAATAAAGGTGTTTACTTCCTGCAGCAATTGTTTGTAGCTTGTCATTTATTGTCTTTATTAAATCGTTTGTTGATGTCGCGGGTTATTTGTTTGTACAATTCCCTTATGTCTTTATGTTTTTCAAGTAATCTGAGGTGTTCTTC
The DNA here is from genome assembly GCA_021738625.1 of Bacteroidales bacterium. Classification (GTDB taxonomy): domain Bacteria; phylum Bacteroidota; class Bacteroidia; order Bacteroidales; family JAIOZK01; genus JAIOZK01. Next base: position 93,186 of record JAIPBS010000001.1, on the reverse strand, counting down.
TATCACCTGACTGTCGTTGCGCAAGGCCGGCCCGGTTTGAGCTTCTTTTGGGTGATGCTCCATTACCTTGGCGGCTGTTTCCGTTATCAATGGCTTGAGCAGGTCGAAAGGGATATCATATTCCTTTAAAATGTCGTCTGAAATCCTGAACATATGATTGCTGAAATTGCAGGCAAACACAGCCGCAAGATGAGCCTGCTTGCGCTGAATCGAATCCAGGTCAAATACCCTTCCTGAGAGCAAATCTGCCAGATCATGAAGTTTCTCCAGATTTTCCAGGGAATTCGCTTCAATGCAGAAAGGTATGGTTGAGTAGTCGAGTTTCCGCTTTTTCGAAAATGTTTGCAAGGGATAAAACACCCCGTGGTTTGCTGAAACCCCGGATAATATGTTCATGGGAAGTGAACCGGAAGTATGAACAATCAATTCGTCTTTCAGCATGATCTGTGGCAATAGCTCTCCGGTTGCCTGGTCGGGGATGCTGACAATATAAAGGTCTGCATTTGTTTCGATCTCACCGGGAGAGTTCGTAAAATCCCCACTCAGTTCGAATGCAAGATTTTTTGCAGTTTCAAGGGTCCGGGAGTAAACCTGTACTATATTAAGTCCTTTTAGCATCAACGCTATCCCCAGGTGAGAGGCCACATTCCCGGCTCCGATCAATACAATATTTTGAGGTATGTTAAGTTTCATCGATTTAACAGCGAAATTACAAATTTCGGTTTACAACAAGCTTGACTAAAATTAAACAAAAGCTAATTTTGTTTGTTTAACACTGTCAAACAGCAACCCACACGAACATGGCGCATTACTCTATTAAGGATCTTGAGACGATGACCGGCATCAAAGCCCATACCATAAGGATTTGGGAAAAGCGTTATAGCATCGTAAATCCTAAGCGCACCGAATCAAACATCAGGTATTATGATGATGAGGACCTTAAGAAATTGTTGAACGTTTCCATCCTTCACAAACACGGTTTTAAGATTTCTAAAATTGCCAATCTCAACGAAAGCCATTTGAATGAAAAGATTTCTGAAGTGAGCCGTGTTGATACTGATTTTGATTGTCAGATTGAAGGGTTGGTGGTTGCTATGATCGACCTGAATGAGGCAAAGTTTGATAAGATCATCAACACGGCCATATTGAACCTGGGTTTTGAAGACACCATTTTTAAGATCATTTATCCCCTTTTTAATAAAGTGGGTGTGTTGTGGCAAACCGGCGCCATCAATCCCGCACAGGAACATTTTATTTCCAATCTGATCAAGTTGAAGTTGATGGTGGCTATTGATAATCAAAGCCCGGCAGAAAAAACCGGAAAGAAATTCATGTTATTTCTGCCCGAATGGGAATTTCATGAAATCGGCCTGTTGATCAATTATTACCTGATCAAAAAACAAGGGCATGCTGTTTTATATCTGGGGCAGGCCATACCGCGTGAAGATCTTGAGCCGGTGACTGCAAAATACAAACCCGATTTTATGGTAACATCCCTGACAGCTTCAGTAAAACATGACCGGATTACGGACTTGTTGAATATGTTCGGAGAAGTGTTTCCTCAAGTGACTACATACATTTCAGGCCGTTTTGTAAGCAGCCTGAAATCTATCCTGCCTTCCAATGTGGTTCTGTTGGAAAATGTTGATGAATTTAAACAGATTATTTCCAGTTATTGATGCTGATATTTTTATTTATACCGATTCGGAACAGGTTTGCAATGATTGACCTTATGCTCCAATCGGTATAACTGATTCCAACAGAAAAATGCTTTGCTTTGTAAGGTTCAGTATATGGCCCAAACATAGCTGACCACAAAAACTTTAACTCCATTTTGCCCATTCCCCAGTGCCTGTATTTTGTTTAACGGAATTTAACAAATATTTCACAATTTAACACTTGACATCTACCCGCTTTTGTGTTTAACTTTGTATCCTAAGAATTAAACAAATAAGTGTTAAATATAAAACCTTATAAAGATGACAGCAATAGAATTTAATTATAAGCTTACAAACCTGAATCCGAATCTTGAATATTTTGCCCAGCGGTTAACAGGTAATTCAGATGATGCCAAAGACCTAATACAGGAAACCTTTTTGAAGGCTTTGACCTATCGCGAAAAATATGTACGACACAGCAATTTCAAAGCCTGGGTTTTTACCATCATGAAGAATATCTTCATCAACAATTACAGGCGGGCCAAAAGGGCGAATACCATCATCGATTCAACGGAAAACCATCATTACATCAACAATTCAAAAGAAGAGCATTATGCAAGGCCAGACTCCGTATTCGCTGCAAACGAATTAAAATCAGCCATTCGGGAATTGGATGCCGACTACAGAAGGGCATTTGAAATGTATAATGAAGGGTATAAATACAAAGAGATAGCTGAAAAGCTCGACCTGTCGATAGGAACGGTTAAGAGCAGGATTTTCTTTGTTAGACAGAAGTTGATGAAGAAATTGCAGGAGTATAACCCCAACTAATTTTGTTAAACTAATTTTAACAAAAAATTAACAAGTTGAGATAGGCGTCATATAGCCGGCAATTATAAATGAAAGGCCCCTGTTCAAGTTTTTTAAACTGGCTGGGGCTGTTTTTTATTCAAATTTTTTGCCCATTTCTTCCCGGACAAATTCAAGTGCCTGGCTCACGGGTGTTTTTTTATGCTCAAGGTACAATTCGAAAATTTTTCCTGAGTAATCGGACGTGTTTGCGTCTTCACCAATCCCGCCATATGCTTTGTTGATGACGTTGATCATCCATTCGCGGGCGTTTTTTACCATTTCCCAGGCCGCGGGCGAAACATACAATTGCTGGGAGAGATTGTGTTCATACTCATCCCTAATGGCCTTGATCATTGAAGACTGTAATTCGTAAGGATTCATGCCCTGTTTGTTGGTGCGGATGATGAGGTTGTTCGGTACCATCCTTTCCAGGAAAAGAACGATTCTTTCATAGGCCTGAATACGAATAGGGGTAATGATTTTCAGGTTTTCCGCCTTGTTCTCCTGGCGGCTGAGCCAATCGAGTCTTTCCTTTTCTTTCCTTAACAATTCTTTAATCATTAGATAGGCCGTTGCCAAAACAACCAGTGCGGGTAATACATATTTCAGGATTTCAAGGAATTCTTTCATGGATGATCGCTTAATGATTATTAGTAATGCAAAAATAGTGATTGTTTAAGATAATCGGGATTTTCATAAAATTACACTACTATCCGGTTAGACGCCAAGCGAAGCGAGGAATCTCCCCAAATTTTCCCGGACAGTACTGTAAAAATTATTAAATTTGCTCTTTTTCTGTGAAAATATTAACAAAAACCTGATGTTACCAAATGAATACCGAATTGTTGTCAACCCGAATAAAACGCCTGTCCGAATCAGCCACTCTTGAAATGACCAGAAGAAGCAGAGAGTTAAAAGAGAAAGGCGTTGACGTAATCAACCTCAGCATAGGCGAGCCGGATTTTAACACCCCTGCATGCATCAAGGAGGCAGCCCGAAAAGCCATCGACAATAATTTTACACACTACACCCCGGTTGCAGGCATTCCCGAACTGCGAAAAGCCATTTCGGCCAAATTGAAAAGAGACAACCAACTGGACTATGATCCCGCCCAGATCATCGTTTCCAACGGTGCCAAGCAATCCATCGCCAATACCATGTTGTGTTTGCTCGATCCGGGCGATGAAGTACTCATCCCATCTCCTTACTGGGTATCATATCCTGAGATGGCGAAAATGGCCGACGGTGATCCTGTATTTCTTCCGGCAACAATCGAAAATAACTTTAAGATAAGCCCTCAACAGATTGAAGAAGCCATCACACCCAAAACAAAGATCTTTATTTTTAGTTCGCCCTGTAATCCCAGTGGTACGGTTTATACAAGGAACGAACTGAATGCTATTGCGGAGGTGCTGAAGAAATACAAAAATATTTTCATCATCTCGGATGAGATTTACGAGTATATCAATTTTGGCGGAGAACATCAAAGCATTGCGCAGTTCAATGATGTAAAAGAACAGGTGATCATTGTGAATGGTGTTTCCAAGGGCTACGCCATGACGGGCTGGCGGATCGGATACATAGCAGCACCCTTGCCCATTGCAAAGGCATGTGACACCATCCAGGGCCAGTATACCTCGGGTGCTTCTTCCATCGGGCAGAAGGCAGCCCTGGAAGCGATCAAAACGGATCCCTGCGCATCGGAAGACATCAAAAAAATGGTGGAAGCCTTCAGGGAAAGAAGGTCGCTGGTGATTGACTTGCTGAATGAAATCCCCGGAATGAAGACCAACGAACCGCAGGGAGCTTTCTATATTTTTCCAAACGTTCGTCATTATTTTGGAAAATCAAACGGCACACTTACGGTCAATAACAGCAAGGATCTCTGTCTTTACCTGCTGGATAAGGCACATGTTGCTACGGTTCCGGGTGCAGCCTTCGGCAACCCCGGTTGTATCAGGATTTCTTATGCCACCTCAAATGAGTTGTTGAAAGAGGCACTGAAGAGAATGCGTAAAGCGCTTGCGGAATTATCCTGAAACCGGTTTGAAATCAAATCATTAAATTTGCTCCAATTTTCAACCCCACAATATCATGTTGGATATAGAAAAGACTAAGCATGTATTCGATTCTTTCAACAAACGCAGGGTGCTGATCCTGGGAGACGTGATGGTGGACTCATACGTTTGGGGTCATGTGGAAAGGATCTCCCCTGAAGCTCCGGTTCCCATTGTAGCTGTTAACAAGCGCGAAAACCGGCTGGGTGGAGCGGCCAATGTTGCTTTGAATATTCGTTCGCTGGGAGCGGAACCTGTCCTTTGTTCAGTGATTGGTCAGGATTTGAAAGGTGAAGAATTTCTAAGCATTTGCCAACGGGAAAACCTGCCGGTTCACGGTTTGCTCCAAAGTGATGAACGGATCACCACCACCAAGTTCAGGATCATCGGGAACAAGGCGCAGTTGCTCAGGGTGGATGAAGAATTTACGGAAGATCTTACCGAAAGGGAAGCAAATGATTTTTATGTGAAAATTGAAAAAATCCTGAAAGAAGAAAATATAGATGCCGTTATTTTTCAGGATTACAACAAAGGCGTGCTGACAAGCGGGATCATTCATAAAACCATTAAACTGGCCAATGAGCTAAAGGTGCCGATCGTGGTTGACCCCAAGAAAAAGAATTTTGATGCTTTCCAGGATGTGACCTTATTCAAACCCAATTTAAAGGAACTCAAGGAAGGACTGAAGCGGGATTTTGACGCAGGCAACAAAACGGCCCTTTCGAATGCCGTTCAGTATTTACATAACAGGCAAAAAGTAAAAATGGTGCTGACTACCTTAAGTGATGCAGGCGTATTTTATAGCAGGATGAACTCGGAAACCGATTACGAATCCGGGCAATTACTGGCTCACCATCGCTCAATAGCGGATGTGTCGGGAGCGGGTGACACCGTGGTCAGCGTTGCCACCCTTTGCCTGGTTGCAGGTTTAAAAGCCGAAGAAATCGCGGCCATCTCAAATCTGGCGGGAGGCATCGTTTGTGAGAAAGTGGGTGTGGTGCCTGTGAGCAAAGAACGTTTGCTGGAGGAAACCCTCAAACACTTTGGTTGAAATTGCCCTGGTTTGATATTTCCGCTCTTGCATCCGCACGGCCTGACGGATAAAATGAAAGACCAAAAAATATAACAAATATTCAGTCGTTAGCATATTTCTAAACAAGCATAGATTGAAAATTAAAAAGATTGCCATAGCAGGGATTGTTTTACTCGGTATTTTATCGGGCCTGACTACCAGTGCCCAGATCAAAAATGTGAAAAACCTGCCCAAATACAATCATGGTGAACGGCTGCATTTCGGTTTTACTCTTGCTGCCAACCAAATGTTATTCAGCCTGAAGATGAAACCGGGATTTGAAGATCGCAAATATACCAATGTGGACATAGGCGGGGATTCGGCATTTCTTTACGCATTAAGCCCGCAACCTACCGTTGGCTTCACCATCGGTATTGTTTCCGATTTGCGTATGGGGAAATATTTCAACCTGCGCTTTGTGCCAAGCCTGGCGTTTGGGGAAAGATATCTGAACTACTCCATTCTGCAATATGATTTTGACGAGCAAAACCAACAGCTTACAACAACCCTGGTCGATATACAGAAAAACGTACCCTCAACATTTGTTGAGTTTCCATTCCATATAAAATACCGATCCAAACGCATGAACAACATCGGGGCTTATTTGCTGGCCGGCGCCAAGTACACACTCGATCTGGCTTCCAATGCCAACAAGAAGAAAGACAATGCCGATGAAACCTACATCAAGCTGAGCAAGCACGACGCTATGATGGAAGTGGGCGTGGGCTTTGATTTCTACACGGAATTCTTCAAGTTTGGCGTGGAAGCCAAGATGGGATATGGTCTGACGGATATCATGCAACGCGACGAAACCATTTATTCGGAAGAAATTGAACGCATCAATTCCAAAGTTTTCATGCTTTCTTTTACCTTTGAATAAAAAAAAGCATGAACAATCTTTCACCCAAGCGCAACCTTTTTGAAGAACTAACCGATAAAGCACAACTCAAGCAAAAAGTTTATTCCAATACCCTTGATACGTTCGGATTACTCAACCTGGCCATGAATAGCATTGTTGAGGATTACCGTAATTTTCAAAAGAAAAACAAAGAAACTGTTCCGTTTGAATTGAAACCCAAAGGTGATTTTGAGCTGGAACTCAAATTTGCCGGTGATGTACTCATCTTTCTGATGCATACCAATGTGTTTGAGTTTTCGAGAAATCATGAAGTAATGAAAACTTCTTATGTGAAAGAAGACAAGGAACGCTCCTATTGCGGCGTCATCAACATTTTCAATTTTCTGGCCGATTCCTTCAAGTACAACCGCCTGAATGACGTTGGTTATCTTATCGGCAGGGTGTTCGTGAATAAAGACATGCACTATTTTATTGAAGGCAAAAGGGAGATCGGGTTGTTGTACAACAATTTCAATACGGCGGTGATGAATGAAACTTCCGCCAGGGAAATTGTTGAATCGGCCATTCGCTACACCATTAACTTCGATCTATTGACCCCGCCTTACGAAAATGTGAAAGAAATTACATTATACGAAATGCGGTCGACCCTCGACAGCATCACGCTCAAAACCGGCAAACGCCTGGGATTTAAATTTCAGGCAGATAAAGATTAAGCCGGTCTCAGGAATGCTTTTTGCGTAGAAAAAAGCAGCAAAAGTTTTTCAAAATTTGTCAAAAATCCTTGTGGGTTAAAAAAAATTATTATTTTTGCAGCCTCAAAATGACGCTCCCATCGTCTAGTCTGGCCTAGGACGCCAGGTTTTCATCCTGGTAACAGGGGTTCAAATCCCCTTGGGAGTACGAAAAGCCGCTCAGAAAAAGGGCGGCTTTTTTTTTGGCGTTTGTGTTAATTTTTGTCCTTTTGGATTCTTGAGACTACGATAACCTGTAACTTATAACTCTTTTCCCCTTTCCCATAATTCCTTATCTTTACAAATATCAAAGCAGCATCTATGACCCTCAAGGAAATCATCAACTACAAAATCATCGACACCAAGAATATCGATGTAACCGTTTATCATATCCTGATCATCATCGGCATCCTGCTGGCCATCTGGGTTTTCACTTACGTGTTCAAACGGCTGATCGACCGGCAGATCAAAAACACCAGAATCGAAAAAGGAACTGGGAATTCCATTTTTCTGATCATCAAATATCTGTTGTGGGTATTTGCCATCATCCTGATCCTGGAAACCATTGGGGTGAATCTCACCCTGCTCATTGCCGGTTCGGCCGCCCTGCTGGTTGGCCTGGGTTTGGGTTTGCAGCAAATTTTCCGGGACATTGTTTCAGGTGTCTTCATGTTGTTTGAAAGAAACCTGAAAGTGGGCGATGTGGTGGAACTGGAAAGCGACATGATTGGGCGGGTGGAACAGATCGGCCTGCGCACCTCCAAGATCAGGACGCGCGACAACATCATCACAATCGTTCCCAATTCCTATTTCATCGACGACCGGGTGGTGAACTGGAGCCATATGGAACAAAAAACCCGCTTTCATGTGGATGTGGGCGTGGCCTACGGATCGGATGTGCAACTGGTTGAAAAGGTGTTGCTTAAAGTAGCCAAAGACAACAAAGATATCACCCACGATCCCAAAGCCTTTGTTCGCTTTCTCGATTTCGGAAATTCCTCCCTGGATTTTCAGTTGTTTTTCTGGACTACCAGTTCATTCGAGGTGGAGAATATTAAAAGTGATTTGCGTTTCGCAATTGACCGGGCATTTCGTGAACACAAAATCACCATTCCATTTCCGCAGCGGGACCTGCACATTAAAAGCGACTTCAGGGCATCCTCCTGATTTTTTCCATAGCTTTGTAATGAAAAGCTTGCTGATATGATCATCATCCTATTACTCATCCTTAGCATAATCCTTCAGCTGATCGCGGCATATATAGCTTTCCGGCTGATCCGGATTTCAAGGGGGCCGGTAGCCTGGTTGCTGATCTCAATTGCCATGCTTTTTCTGGCTGCCCGGCATAGCATGGAGTTGGCCAACCTGCTCAAAAGCTATAACGATCTTATCATACTGGACATGCTGGGTTACCTTTTTGGGGTGATGATCTCCATCCTGCTGACCATTGGCGTGATGCTGATCGCGAGGGTTCTGCATTCATATAAAAAAACAGAAGACATTCGGAAGATCTCCGAACAAAGATTCAGGACGCTGTTCAACAGCACCACCGATATCATTTTTGCATTCGATTTCAGGGGCAACATCATAGAAACCAACCAAACGGCCAGCGAGGTCCTGGGGTATACCAAAACGGAACTGCTTACTAAAAACATCAACCAAATTGTTTCTTCACGCTATACTGATATATTTTTAAGTGATATACTTGAAAACCTGAATGAGAGCGGTAAATATATCATCGAAGCAGAATACCTCAGCAAGGACGGCGGTTTGATCCCTGTTGAGATCAATGCCCGCTTTCTGAGCTTTGCAACTGAAAAATATTTGATTTGCATCGCACGCGAGATCACCGAAAGAAAAGAAATGCAAAAGCGCATCCTGAAAACCATGATCGACACTGAAGAGCGTGAAAGAAAACGTTTTGCCAAGGACCTGCACGATGGACTGGGGCCACTACTTTCAACAGTGAAACTGTATGTGAATGAGCTTGAAGCCGAATCCATCAGCGAAAAGGAAAAGAAAGAGTACATCCAGTACACCAACGAACTGGTGGATGAAGCCGTAGGCAGTATCCGGACCATCTCCAACAATATTACTCCCAATATCATAAGCAATTACGGCTTGATCAGATCACTTGAGTCATTCATCTCGAAAATCAATAAAACCCAGCAGGTGGTCATACATTTCAAAACCATCGACGTGGAGGAGAAATTCGACAGCACGTTGGAACTGGTCATGTACCGTATCGTTACCGAGCTGATCAACAACACCATCAAACATGCCGGTGCACAATACATCCAAATTGTACTTGAAATGCTTAACCGCAAGCTCATTCTCACCTATCACGACGACGGGCAGGGATTCGATATCGACAGAGTGCTGCATGAAAAGAAAGGCGGCATGGGGCTGCGTAACATCATAAGTCGGGTGAATTCCATCAACGGAAGCTATGAGTTTAACAAGGAAATAAAAAACGGAACCGAGATCAGGATCAAACTGGATGTGACATCGGGAAGCTAACCCGCATTATTCGGGCTGAATCGATAAATCACTTTATCAACTGCCGTCTTTTGAAATTTATCAGTAAATCATAAGTTTTTGTGAGAACACCTTATCCTGGGTTTTCAGCTGAACAAGGTAGATGCCGGCTCCCAGTTGCTCAAGGGATATTTTTTTACCGGCCTCCGCAAGTTTGCTTCTGTAAATCATCTGGCCTTTTATATTTCGAAGCTGAATATGCACGTTTTCCATGGCTACTTTATAATCGATCCATATGTGATCCCTGGCAGGGTTAGGAAAAATATATGGTATGTTGTCAATTGAAGAACCCGGCACACCCATGCCCGATTCGTCAACGATCCGGTAGATAATACCGCTTTGAATTCCTGCAATATAGATCTCACCATTCACATCCTCGCCGAAAGCGCTGAAACTGTTGCCGCCAAATTGCCCGTGATAATGCACTTCCCAGTCGCCTTCGCTGCCGGTCAGCGACCAAAGCTTGTCATTGCAGTAATCGGAGAAAAAATAATGCCCGGCCATACCCGGGTAATTGCTTCCGCGGTAAACCACCCCTCCTGTAACCGAACAGCCGCCGCTGGTATCGTGTGCATATTCAAAAGCCGGGAAAGTATAATCGGAAGCCGGGCCGCATCCGCTGGTATTGTATTCATGGGTGCCTTCGTAACATCTCCACCCATAGTTTTCGCCACCATCGCTGGCTGCAGGCTGAAAGTTCACTTCTTCATATGCATTCTGTCCAACGTCCGCCGTCCACAAATCCCCGGTTTCTGCGTCAAAGCTGAATCGCCAGGGGTTTCTCAGTCCCCAGGCCCAGATTTCGTCGAGCGCTTCGGGCTCATCAACAAAGGGGTTATCGGCAGGGATTCCGTAAGGATTACCGCCATCCACATCGATGCGCAGCATTTTCCCTAGGTAAACAGAAAGGTCTTGTGCATTGTTTTGCGGGTCGCCTCCGCTGCCGCCATCACCCAGGCCGATATAAAGATAACTGTCGGGGCCGAAGAGCAGATTGCCGCCATTGTGATTGGTGAACGGCTGTTCCACACTCAGCAACTGCATCTCGCTCAAAGGCAGGGCGCTGTCGGGATTGCTTCCGCTAACGCTAAAACGGGAAATGCTGGTATTGCCGCTATTATCGGTGTAGTTAACATAGAAATATCCGTTGCTGCTGTAATCGGGATGAAAAGCCAATCCGAGCAATCCCTGCTCACCGCCGCTGGTTACCCGGTCAGTGATGTCGAGAAAGGGGGATGAGTTGATCTGTCCATTGGAATCCACAATTTGGATGTAACCTTCCTGTTCCACCACAAACAATCTGCTGTCGCCGGCATGGGCGATCGAAAGCGGGTTGTTCAGCCCGGTGGCAAACTCAATCAGGTTGATATTGGGTTGAGCCTGGGTTTGTAAAAATGTAAAAAGTAGGATAATGATGCTGGTAATTTTTGTTTTCATAACGATGGTTTTTATTGATGCCCGCGAAAATCCTGCCGTGATGGATTGATTTAGCCGCAATAAGAACAAATCAAATCCAAAAGGAAAACATTGCAAATGTGTTTATTGTTTACAAAACAACAGGTAAATTTGCAGGCATGTTTGCTCAGATCCTTTTACTCATACTTGGTTTTATCCTGCTGATCAAAGGAGCAGACCTGACGGTTGGCGGAGCTTCCTGCCTTGCCAAAAGATATCACGTGCCCGATCTGGCCATCGGCCTGACCATTGTGGCCTTCGGCACCTCGGCCCCGGAGCTGGTCATCAACACCTTCGCATCATACCAGGGCCTCAACGACATCGTTTTCGGCAATGTGATCGGGAGCAACATCATGAACCTTTTTGTGATCCTGGGCATAGCCGGGCTGATCACCCCGATAAGAGTGCAGTCCACAACGGTGTGGAAAGAAATTCCCTTTTCGCTTCTGTCGATTTTGGTGCTGATGCTGCTGGCAAATGTGATCCTGCCCGTTCAGGGGTTGATCCTGTCGCGATTCGACGGTTTGCTGTTGTTGCTGTTTTTCAGTGCATTTTTGTTTTATGTTTACAAGCAACTGGGAAAAGACAGTACTTTGCCATTGTCGGAGGCGAAAACTTATTCCCTGCCGAAAACCTGGGTTTACATCCTGCTCGGACTGGCCGGCCTGACGTTCGGGGGCCGTCTGGTGGTTGACAATGCCATAAAAATCGCCACCAATCTGGGCATGAGTGAAAAGCTGATCGGACTGACTATTGTGGCTGTGGGGACTTCACTGCCCGAGCTGGCCACATCCATCGTGGCAGCCGTTAAGAAAAACATCGACCTGGCAGTTGGGAATATCATTGGTTCTAACATATTCAACATTTTCCTGATCCTGGGCATGAGCGCCCTGGTCAGTCCCATTGTCTTCGATCCCTCCTTTAATATCGACCTGGTGATCCTGGCCGCCGGCACGATTTTCCTGTTCATCGCTATGTTTACCGGGATGCAAAAAAAACTCGACCGCTGGGAAGCGGGCTTGCTGGTGTTGGGGTATGTTGGGTATTTGGTGTATATGGTGTATATGGTTGGGAACTAACTTTCACAACATAAAAAGTTAAATAAACTTCCAGAATATTTTAATAGTATTAAATGTTGACTAATATAAAAGTTTTAAAAGTCGAGCCTTTATTAAGGTCCATTTATCGGCTAAATTAATTGTTGCTACTCTGATTATATGACCACTGATTTCATATGATTCGTCATACTCTTTATTAATAGTTGGGTAAAGCAGAATACCCTCGCATTTCTTGTTCATTTCATTACTGGGGTCTTTTTCTAGATTCTTGACATAAGAAAAGAGCTGATATAGATTATTTGAGTGAAACTTGAGGGTTTTGTAGTGATAACTGAGAGTCTCTTGATAGTATTTTGCATCAATTACAACCTTCCTACTTGGGGACTCTAATGTGATATCGGTTTGCATTTTGGGCAAGTAATCTTCGTCACTATCACCAATAGCTGTTGCATTCCAACGAATATCCTCGCGTCTAACAACCGGAAATATCTTCTGCTCTCGTTTATAAAAATTCCTTATAAAATCCTCGAAGAGTGAGGACATTGCTTGAGTATTACCAGTGAACTCTTTGAATTTATATTCCCCTTCAATCTCATCAATGACAATGGATTCAAATAGTATTCTACATATTTTTAGCAAAAACTCGTAGAACGAATTATTTCGGTGGATTCTTATTTTTGAGAAGTCTTCTAGATGGATATCGATATCATCAACCATGGGAAGACTTTGATAGCATTCCCATACTTCTGCTTTGATCCTATCATCAAGCCCTTTTGTTTTTGTTAGCTTGAACAGAGTCGCCTTTAATATCTGATTAGTCAATACGTTGTGTTCAAACTCATCAAAATCACAATGTGTCTTTGCTTGTGGTAACAGATTTTTTTTGATTGTTGTCCCAAAGCCTATTTTGCCTTTTATTCCCGTATATTCTTGCGAAACAAGATTATAATCTCGTTCCAGCCCCCTTTTGAATAATTGGCGGCTACCATTGGCTAACACTCGTGCAAAAAGATCTACAGCAGATTTATAATCCGACGAACCAACATCGACCTTTGATCCCTCCTCCAATTTGTCCCAAGCATAACAAAGCAGGTAATATATATTCCGAATGGGGATCTCCATTATAGTTCCTTTAACCTTTTAATCTCGATTTCAGCCTTATCATTTTTATCATACCAATATTCCTCCAATAAAGGTGCTATTTCATGATCGATAATGTTTTGATACCAGTTCTCATCACCAATACGGTTTGGTATAGTGCAAAAATAGCTATGCCCAATACGAAAGCCTTTTCCAAGGTTTCTGTCTTTAGATATTTCAAGATTTAAATTGCCAAGTTTCTTTGTAATTGTCTTTGCAATACCTTCATCAACTCCATTATCGATGATATTCACTTCAAACTTCTGGTTAAACATTGGTTCAATATTTATAAATGAGAATCTCCGTCTTAGTGCATAGTCTAAAAGTGCCAAAGATCTATCAGCAGTATTCATCGTTCCTATGATATATATGTTATCAGGAATAAAGAATCTACTTTCAAACCCTGATGAATAGGTGAGTGTCACATATTCGCCCCTTTTGTCTGATTCAATCAATAGCATTAACTCCCCGAAGATTTTACTCAGGTTGCCTCGGTTAATTTCGTCAATGATAAAGAAGTACTTATTATCTGGATCAGATTGTGCCTTCTTACAAAACCTATAGAAAACACCATTTTCAAGCTTAAAAGAACCGTCCTCCTGAGGTCTAAATCCCTGAATAAAATCTTCGTATGCATATGACTGGTGGAATTGGATCATCTCGATTTTACTATCATCCTTTCCCTCCATCATTGTGTGGGCAATTTTCTTTGCCATAAATGTTTTACCAGTGCCAGGAGAGCCCTGAAGAATGATATTTTTCTTGTACTCAAGGTTTGAAAGTATTTTTTCAAACTGGTCTTCCTCAATGAATAGCTCCTTTAATGCATCCTTTTGGGAATATGGCTCTACTTCCTTTTGTTGTTTAATGTCATATCCAATTATAGCCTGAAACTCTGGTTTGGTCAATCTGAAGATGCTTCCTTGATTGCTTTTGATAACTTGTGAATTTGAAAGCTGCTTTATTTGCAGAACCTCACTCCAAGTAATGGGATTGGGCAGATGTTTTTGTATCTTAAAAGATATCTTTTCTTGGCCATCATCATCATCTACATATACTCCCTGAGTAATTTCGAATACACCCATAATTTTTTTTATAGGACTTGTTGCGTATCCAATTGCCAAATCACCGGGCTTTGCTTTTTCAAAATTTTCATAATGCCGCCTTTTGTTCCCATCACTGTTGTGAGTAGTATATGTTTGTTCATACCCAACCTCATAGTCTGTTATTTTCCATTTCTTTGGATTGGCATTAACCCACCAATAATTGATTTTGGAAGGATCCTCAGACTCTCTTTCAATTCCAATAAGCCTGATTAATCTGTCAACATAATCATGATATTGCGTTATATTGGTTAGGGTTTTAGTAACGATTGTTCCAAGCTCATCAGGCCATTTTCCTTTTTTCTTCCAGATTACCTTTCTCAAACTTTTGTAGTCTTTTTCATCCTCATCGTAGTAATAATCCGATTCAACTATACCATAGCCCAAATACTCTGAATTACCCTTTTTGGGGATAAGGATATCACCAATTTGGATGCTGTTGGCAAAATTCCATAAAGTAAGAGCATTATTGGTTTGATTATCTCCTTTTTCTGGATAAGTCAATGCAAGCTGATCTCTGATCTCCTCTTTCGAATCATATTTTTTCAGATTGCCCATGCGATCCCACCCAATTCCAATCACTCCTTCCTTATAAAACGCCTCCCACCTCTTGGCGGATTGTCCCGGGGCAACTATCCAATAATTCAACTCTGTGGTTTTGACATCTTCAGGCGTTCCTTCAAAATCTATGTTCTTGTAATAATCGATCAGGTCATTTAAGTCATTCTCAATAGACTTGCTATCAAGCTCTTTGTCTAACTCGTATATAGCTTTAACATAGGATTCTCCATACCTCTCGGGTTTAGCATCTTTGTTTACTTTGAACCATTCTTTTATTGATGTAAGATCCTTTTCATTTGGCCATCTGTGTTTTGGTTCAGTTGCTTCACCCATACCATAGGCAAGTATTAAGAGGTCAAATTCTTTGTAATAGAGGTAAACTGGATAAATTCCTTCAGAGACCTTATTGGGATCTTTCAGAAATGCCATCCATGGTATTCTTCCTGTAGTACCAGCACCAAAACTGACCTGAAAATTTAGACCATTGTATTTTTGGGGGTATCCCTGCCTTTTGAGATTGTCCGTATTAGCTTGATTAATGAATCTAAGCAGGGTGTAATAAACTTCAGAGCTATTTTTAATTGGGCTTATATGCTTTTCATATAACCACGAAAAAAATTGATCAACTTCCAATGAGATAGTAGTATTGGATCGTTGACCAACAACTTTCTGATATTGCTGCAAGATTGGTTGTAGCGCCTTGTTATATAAAAGAAATTTATCCCCAAAGCCATCACCTCGGTTCTCCTTGAAAGTAATACCCAGAAAGGATAATGCTTCAATATCTCTTCTATTGTAAATTGTGTATTTGTCGGGAAATGCATACGCGAAAAGTTCGCTTAAAGTGGCTTGCCCGAAATACTTGAGATGAAAACCGGATGTATCATCCAAAATATTATTTATTTTGACATTTACAGGATCATCACCGTACTTTATATATATGAAGGCATTTCGGTAGTGTTCTATGGAATGGTTGGGTTTGCCTAAAGCATTTTTTTTGGCTATAGCAAGTGAAGTAAAAGAATGTAATTTGTTTCCCATCTTTTGAAAGTCATTCCAATCAGCTTTTTCTATGTTTTCTTTTTCAAAAAATAGCTGAAAGAAATCATATCTTTCTTTGAGCCAAAGCTTCTCTTGAAAGTATTTTTCAGCAATGGACGAGAACTCTTTGAGATATGTACCTATTGGGTTCATGAATTTTAGGTTAAGTCTGACTTAAAATATTTGTATGATTGTTGAATCTCAAATATACTAATATTTTGGCCTGGTGTGTAAATTTAATTTTGCTTTTAATTCTCCTTTATCAAATAGGTCTTTCAAAAAAGAGAAGTCGAAATACTGAGTCAGATGGGGGGATGATTATGGTAGAAATGAATGTAAACATGGTTTACTCCTACTAAAAGTACAACTGAATAAAAAAATTTTTTATCAAAACGAATTTTGAGTAGCGAACTTAGGTAATAGAAGGTTTAGATCGAACACTAAAACCTAAAACTTTGTTATTACCGAAACCAACTAAAAAGCCTTGCTGCATTTTGTTCAACAGCAAGGCTTAAGTGTGATCTCTGGCGGTCCGGACGAGACTCGAACTCGCGACCCCGTGCGTGACAGGCACGTATTCTAACCAACTGAACTACCGGACCAATAATTTCAAGAACATTTTTTGTCTTAAAGCGGATGCAAAGATAGTTATTTTTTTAAGATACCCAAAAAACATTTCATTGTTTTGTCGTATTCCTTTTACTAAAAAACATTATCGGCTTTTTACTTATGTTTGTATAATCAACATTCATTCATAGATTCATGCGTACCATTGGACTTATTGGCGGAACAAGCTATGTTTCCACCATCGACTACTACAGGCTGATCAACCAGGGCGTCAACAAAAGGCTGGGCCAAAAGAATTCTGCCCGAATTTTGTTGCACTCGGTCAATTTTGAGGAAGAGTATGATGTGATCGAAGAGCGGGGCTGGGATGCCTTCCTCGACCGGGTTGAATACTATGCCCGGAACCTGCATAAGATCGGCGCCGAGGGTCTGATGCTTTGTGCCAACACCCCGCACATCATAGCCCCACAGCTGAGGAAACGGATGGACATTCCATTGATCGACATCACGGAGGAAACTGCCAAAGTGATCATGAAAAAAGGAATGAAAAAGGTTGGATTGCTCGGGACCAAATTCACCATGCAGGCAGATTTTTATAAGAAGATGCTTAAAAAACACAAGACCGATTGTTTGGTGCCCGCTGAGAGTGATATACTTAAACTACATGATATCATCTTCAGTGAATTAACCAAAGATATTTTCACGGATGAGAGCAAGGGATACATTATTGATTTGATGAAAGATTTGAAATCGCGCGGTGCGGAAGGGGTGATCATGGGCTGTACCGAAATTCCCCTGATCGTGTCGGAAGATGATACCGATATTCCATTATTTAATACTCTGAAAGTTCATGCTGAGGCGGCCGTCCGGTTTATTCTTGAAGGGCACGATCAGAACTTGTATGCCAGCCCTGCATTGTAGGTGGGGGCCGCCCCGTGATGATCCGCCCAGATGGCGCCGTAAACTGCCAGGTTCAGATACAATCCGTAGCCCAGTTGCTGGTTGAGTTTAAAGCCCGGAGAAATATAACCTTCCTCATTCATATACAGGCCCGTATGCCCTGATCGATCGTCATTGTAACCGCCCTTGCCCGAAGGGATCACGGCCTCAAGTGCGATGATGGTCCAGGTTTCGGCATCCCCAAACAAACCCCACCTGTAGCCGTACTCACCGGCAAAAAGCAGATCATTTGAATAATTGTTGGTTTTGAATCTGAATCCCATTTCTGCAAAATAATAGGAGCGTGGATAACCTCTTCCGATGCTGAAGGAAGGTGCAAAATACCAGGCGTCGTAGCCGGAACGCAAACCGGTAAGGCTGTCGTATTCGGATGTGTTGGCCGCCACCATGAATTTTGCGGCGACTTTCAGGTTTTTATCCAGCAAAAGATATTTCAAACCTGCACTTAGATTGCTGAAATGATTTAAAGTTCCTGCTGCAACAGTATCTGCCGGGTACAGATCATCCGGCGCTTTTAAAAGCGCATCACCGGTGCGAAGGAATTTATAGGGTAAAACCACATTCAACTGCATCCTGTCGGTCAGTCCGTATTCAAAATATGCCTGTAAGGTGAAATCGGAAACTTCTCGTTTAAGGTCGGAAACCGGGTTGTTCCATCCGTTCAGCAAACGGTCGTATTTGAGGTAGGTGTAGGAAAGCTGGAAATAGCCGCTTCCCTTGCCTTCAATCCAGGGGCCTCCTGCATAGGCGAAGGACGAAATGAATAAAAAAGCCGATAGGATTTTTACGCGCATGTTTTCAAATTTATTTAGTCCGGGCAAAAGACATACCAAATACTTATTCCGGGGCCATTTCCGTTTTGGTTCTTCTTGTATAAAGTTCCCAAAACATCAATAGGTAAACAGGAACATATTCTATAATGTTCAGCCACAGATTTTCTTGCCAAACCGGGTTGCTGTATGTTTTGTAGGATAAGATCAGGGTGAATGACCAAAGCAATACAAAGCGGTATGGCGTGAAAACCGAAAGAAATAGCAATGTTAAAACGTACCAGGGCATCACGGTGGTTGACAAAAAATAATATATGGCGACGGCAAACAACATTGAGGTGATCAGGGCTTTGTTGTTTTCATTTTTTCTGAATATCGCAAGCGAAACAACCGAAACGAAAACCAATGCAGCCAGCGCCGGTCCGGCCGTTGCAATGATGTTCCAGCCTTTAACCGCATAGCCGATCTCCCTGACGATATAATAAAGGCTGGCGTTAAACTCAAAGCTGCGGAAATACAGATCGAGGCTGCTGAAAATATTGGATATCAGCCCCTGATCGATAAATGGCAAAAACAGCAGCCCGGTCACAATGAAAACCGTAAGATAGTAGATCAATGATCTTTTCCAGGCCAGCTTCCTGAAAAACAAAGGAAGGAAGATCAGCGGGATCAGCTTAACTGAAACGGAAAACGCCAACAGCACGGCTGATAGGGTATAGCGGGTTTTGATCAGGCAATAGAGGGAGGCGGCCAGGAAAAAGATCATCACCCCTTCGAAATGCAGGTTGCCCGTCAGCTCGATGATGGAGAGCGGGTTCAGGAAGTAGAGAAAAGCCAGTCGTTTGTTCATATCCAGCCGGGTAAGAATTTTTTTGATGAAGAAGAAAGTAGCCACATCAAACAAAACAATGATCAGCCGTAGCATCACCACATTGCCAATAATGCTGTGAGGGAAAATCAGTGAAGCCAGTCCAAACAAAAACTGGTTGAAGGCAGGGTAGCAGCTATAGTTTTCCGGCTGCAGGTGACCCATGCCTTCAAAAAGCTCCCAACCGGGATCGATCAGTATCCCAACGGGTTGGTTGATGAGGTCTTTGGGCAAATGCAGAAAAGGATTCAGCCCGTTGATGATCAGCCGTCCATCCCAGACGAATCTGATGAAATCGTTTGAAAGCGCTGGCAGCGAAAAAAGAAATACCAGGCGGAAAAGTATGCCGGATGCAAAAAGTAGTTTTTCCCCGTAAATCTCTTTTTGCTGATAGAAATAAATGAACAGAAGAAAAACCATCGACCAGGCAAGCAGCAGCGTACCGAACTCCGTTCGATCCGTCTGATAGGCAAGCCAGTAATATACCGGCAGCGTGAATGCCGGCAAAAGCCATCTTTGTATGTTTTTCCAGCTTTGCATCAATTCTTCAGCGAATAATAAAACACATAACCGAAACCCCAGCAAAGCATCAGGTGGAAGGGGAGTAGGCCGTATTCCCGCATGATGATGCCGCTTACAATTCCGAATAAAAAGTACAGGCAAAGAATGCCTTCGATGAATGTAACCAGGTTGAGGCTCCTGCTGACATAATTATTGTGGGCGATCTTTTGCCTGGGATTGACCACATTGAACTTGGGTGTTCTTACAAAAGATGATTTTTTCCCGAGATAGCCCTCCACAACCGCAACAGAATTATGAAATGACAATCCCATGGTGGTTGACAGGAAGAGGATAAACTCCCTGAAGAAATTCGCGGCATTTACAAAAAAGGTGCGGGTTTTTTCGCGGTAGGCGTTCCAGTAAAAGATCATCAGGATGATGGTGCACAACAGGAAAATACTGCTGATGTCGAAGATCATATTGTATTCGGGATTGGCATGTTTGACGAACAGCAGGGGTATGCTCAGCAGGGCAGCGGTGAGTACACAAAGGAAAATCGCCGAGTTCAGCAAATGAAAAAAACCGTGCATCCTGGTTTTAAATGGAATGCCAGGGGTACTGAAAATGCGCCCGAGCATTTTTCTGAAGTTTTCGGCCCCACCCTTGTTCCAGCGAAACTGCTGACTTTTAACGGCGCTCATCACTATGGGCAATTCGGCGGGCGTTTCCACTTCTTCAAGGAAAACAAACTTCCAGCCTTTCATCTGTGCGCGGTAGCTCAGGTCGAGGTCTTCGGTGAGGGTGTCGTGTTCCCAGCCGCCGGCGTCATCGATGGTGGTCCTGCGCCAAACGCCTGCCGTTCCGTTAAAGTTGATGAAGTGCCCGCCCTGGTTGCGGCCGCCCTGCTCCACCGAAAAATGCGCGTCCAGCCCGAAGGCCTGCAAGCGGGTCAGCAGCGAATAGTCCTTGTTGATATGGCCCCAGCGGGTTTGCACAACGCCGGTTCTGTCATTTCCAAAATAGGGCAGGGTTCGTTTCAGAAAATCAGGTTCAGGAATAAAATCCGCATCGAAAATGGCGATGTATTCTCCTTTGGCCTTTTGCATGCCTTCATCCAGGGCGCCCGCCTTGAATCCGATGCGTTTTTCGCGCTGAAGCAATTCAATATTGAATCCCTGTTTTTTGAGTTCATCCACTTTTTTGCGGGATATCTCCACCGTTTCATCCGTCGAGTCATCCAGCAGTTGTATCTCCATGCGTTGCCTGGGGTAATCGAATTTTGCAACGGCGTTTAGCAAGCGTTCCACCACATATTTTTCGTTGAATACCGGTAGTTGTATGGTTACCAGGGGAAGTCTTCCTTTGCCGTTCAGCAGGCTGTCGGGGATTTCTTGCTTCCGCTTTTTGTACTTCAGATAGTTGATCACCAGGCTCATCTGCATCAGGCTGTAAAACAGGATGAGTGTCAGGGCAAAACCGTATATGATCATGATCGCTATTTCCATCGCAAATATTTTATAATGGTGAAGATGATCCTGTAGCCAGCCAGCACAGTACCTTTCACCGTTCCCGAAACCTTCGACCGGCCGATCCGTTTTCTGTAATCCACCGGCACTTCTTTAATTCTGTATTTCCTTTTAGCCGCCTTCAGTTGCATTTCCACCGTCCAGCCGTAGCGCATTTCCTGCATATCCAGCGCCAGCAGCTTATCTGCCTTCATGGCCCGCATGGGGCCCAGGTCGGAGAATTTCGCTCCGTAAAGGATCTTCAGCAAAAATGCCGAAAGCCGGTTCCCGAAAACCTGGGGGAAGGTCATCGAGCCTTTTTCCTTATGGCCGAGCAATCTCGAACCGATCACCAGATCGTATCCTTCCTGCACGATTGGCCGGATCACCTCATGCAGTTGTTCACCAAAATCAGAATAATCGCCATCCATAAAAGCAATTACACCATCTTTTCCGTGTTTATCTATAATATACCGGATCCCTTTCATGCAGGCCCATCCGTATCCCTGGGTGTTTTCGGTGAGCACAAGCGCACCGGCCTGTGCAGCACGTTCGGCTGTTCTGTCGGTGGAATTGTTGTTCACCACGATGATATCGCGAACTGCATCCTTCGGAATATCATGGACTACCTTCCCGATCGATTCTTCCTCATTAAAGGCGGGTATGACTACATCTACTTCCGGCATATATCAATATTCATTTTCTGTTGTTAATATAGCCGTCATTGCCCAGCAGAACGGGCTTGTTGAAGCGCCCTTTTTCTTTTTTGTTTTCCAACCTGAGCACGCCTCTTGGGCAAACACTGGCGCACACCCCGCATCCGACACAGGAGGAGCGGATGATGTTTTGCCCTTTCTGCGCATAAGCCCTCACGTCGATGCCCATTTCACAATAGGTGGAGCAATTGCCGCACGACATGCACTGCCCGCCGTTGGCGGTGATCCGGAAGCGTGATTTGAATCTTTGCACCATCCCCAGGTAAGCTGCTAGCGGGCACCCAAACCGGCACCAAACGCGGCTGCCGAAAAAGGGATAAAAGCCCACGCCTGCCACGCCGGCAAACATGGCCCCGATCAGGAAACCGTAAACCTGCCGCATTTTAAAACTGTCGACGCCCAGTAAAGTGTTTTTTCCAGTGAAGAAAGTGTAAAGCACCCAGCCAGTCATCACCATAGCAAAAACCAGCACCGAATGTACCAGGATGCGTTCTATCCTCCAGGCGATCAGTCGCTTGTCGGAAAGATGGCGGAAAGGGTCGCCGGCGGTTTCGGCCAGCCCACCGCAGCCGCATACCCAGGAGCAGTACCAGCGTTTTCCGAGGAAATACGTAAAAAGCGGAACCCCCGGGATGATCAGGGCGATGCCCCAGACAAAGAGGAACAAACCGAGCGTGCCGGCTTCCAGGTATTCATCGATCTTCCATTCAAAGAAAAAATTGTAATTGAGCGGCCAGATGTTTTTTAGATCCACCTCCGGAAGGTTTAAAACGTAAAGTATCATTGGAAGCGTGAAAGCAAAAACCAGCTGGAAAAACATTACTGAGTAGGTCCTGACCTGATGCAGCCGGCTGTGCCTGTATTTTGTGAGAAAATTAAGTCCGGGGAAAAGGATGGACCAGGTATATACAAATCCATAGAAAAACCACTGGTCGGCCGGCCGGCCGGTGATCCATTGGCTCAGCGGATCGAGCAGCACGGCCCATTCTGCAATCCAGTAGGCGAACCAGTAAAGCAGCACATAAAAAGTGATCAGTAAAATCCCGGTCAGTATGCCTGACCAGCCTCTGGCAGTCAGGGAGTTTTTATACAAATTATCGTTTTTGATACCGGGTTCACCCTGTCGGAATTTGGGGAGCACATACATCAATGTACCCAGGCTAAGCAAACCGAAGGTAAGCAACAACATGGTCAAGGGAAAACTTTCCGCCCAGCCCAGGTAGGAAGCCTTGAATATCCGGAACTTCAGTGATTTTATTTTATGCCCCGCGAATCCCTGTGACTGCAACAGGCTGCTGTTGTATTTTTCAACGGATTCGGTAAGTTGCTGTTTGAAGTTTTCAAAATCAGTGTACGTTCTGTTCTGCATCCAGCCTGTATATTCTGTTATGCCTTCGATCTTGGCATGGGTCAGACGGTTTTGTTTTGCATACAAACCGGCGACCGAGTCGGTAAAATATTTAATTTCCTGTTGATTGCGGAATATGGCGGCCAGCCGGTCGATTTTCTTTTGCGAAACGCTAAAGGTTCCGGTGATCAGATCGTTGGCTTTGTCGAAAGATTGATTCAGCTCTTCCAGAAAGTTGATCTTCGATGGATAGGTTTTCCCGATCATATACGAAGAAGAAAGGTCGAAAGCCACCTTTTGATCTTCGGTCATATCCGTGCTGTCGATGATCCTTCTATTGAGCTGATAATGCCCTGTGATCAGCAAACTCATCAGCAAGGTCAGCGAAACCAATACCAAAATGATCCCGGTTTTTTTTATGGTTTTCATAAAGTTTTACCTTGCCTCTGTAACTGCATTTTCATTCTGGTAAGCATTGCGAATTTGCTTTGAGCGGTTTTTGCTTAACTCGGGATCAAATATCGCTTCACGAATATTTTCAATCGTTTCATCAATGCTGATCTTGTTTCTGATCCAGTTTTCGCAAACCTCCTGTTTCATCCTGATCCCGAAGGTGTTGATCCCTTTCAGGCTGCGATCATTCCGGTTGAAGACCATTTTCAGGCCGGATTTTCCATCGGGTGCTTCCCAGAAAAAGTTATCTTCATCTTGCTGCAAGTCACTCCAAACCCAACCGTAGGCTTGATATTCGATGTTGAAAAATTTGGCGGAGTTGAACCACATGCCGGGTTCATATTTCAGCGGGTTTCCGCAAATGGTTTGTGCGAGCGTTTCGGCCTGCATGCGTCCGGTGTACCACAGCTGTTCGATGGCTTTGCGGTTTGAGGGCGGCTTGTGAAACTGCGCGCAATCCCCGATGGCATAAACATTGTCTATATTGGTTTTAAGGTATTCGTCCACCAGTACGCCTTTTTCGGTTTCTATTCCCGAATCTTTCAGCCAGCTGATATTGGGATGCACGCCTGTTGCCAGGCCGACAAATCCGCACTCAATAACTTCATCTTGATCGGTAATCACTGCTTTCACCCTTCCCTGTTGATCGGGCAAAATTTCCTTTAGTTCGGTATTTAGCCGCAGGTCGATATGATGTCGTTTGATTTCCCGTTCCACCAGACGGGCTTCTTCCATTGGCAAAACATCTCCCCAATAGCGGTCTTCCCGCACCAGCATAGTGACCGGTATGTTTGCCGAATGAATCATCTCGGCCAGTTCCACGCCGATCAGTCCGCCGCCAATGATCACCGCCCGTTTGATGCCTTTGGTATATTTTATTACCCTCTGTAAATCCTGATAAGAATAAAAGCCACTCACCCCTTCGAGTTCCTGCCCGGGCCAGCCGAATTTATTCGGCTTCGAGCCGCTGGCGATGATCAGAATGTCGTAGCTCTTTTCGCTGCCACTGCTTAATATCACCTTGTTTTTGTCGGTATTCACAAACCTGACTTGATCTTCAAGCAAATTGATCCTGTTTTTTTTCCAGAACCAGTTTTCGTAAGGTTTGGTGTTTTTGTATTTCATATGCCCCATGTAGATGTACATCAGGGCGGTGCGCGCATAAAAATGACGGGTTTCGGAGGAGATCACCGTGATCTTGTGCCCGCTTAGTTTCCGGATATGCCTGGCTGCGGTTACCCCACTGATACCATTCCCAATGATTAGAATGTTCGTCATGTGAAATCGAAATTATCAGATAAATATATAAAATCTTATATTCATGAATCCTTTTTTTACTTTTGAAGATGATTTAGATGAGATTTTATGAATAGCAGAATTGAAGATATTGTCCGTAATGCCGCTGCAAACGAATGGCTTAACAATGAAGAAATAGCATTGTTATATAAAGTGCCCCTGTTTACAGAAGAGGCCGCCTTCATCACCCAGGCCGGCAGAAAAAAAAGCGAAGCTGCAAGCAATGGACTGGCTGAAGTTCACGCCCAGGTTGGGTTGAATGTTGCCCCATGTCCCATGAACTGTATGTTTTGTGCATTTGCATCGGCCAATAAATTGTTTCCTGATTCCACAGAGTTTACAGTCGAAGAAGTCGTAAGCCGTTCCCTTCAGTTTGAAAAAGACAAAGCCAATGCCATTTACCTTATGGCCACCGCCGATTATAATTTCAACAAGTTTCTTGAGATGGGAAAGGAAGTGAGAAAGAACCTGAAAGATGAAACGGTGCTGATTGCCAATGTTGGCGATTTTAATGCAGAACAGGCGATTCAGCTGAAGGATGCCGGTTTTGCCGGGATCTATCATGCCCTCAGGCTGGGAGAGGGTAAAGATACCCGCCTGAAAGTTGAGAACCGGTTTAAGACTTTCAGGAATGCAAAAGAAGCCGGCCTGATCCTGGGCACCTGTGTGGAGCCTGTCGGGCCGGAACACAGCATAGAAGAGCTGGTTGAAAAAACCGTCATCAACCGCGATGCACAGCCCTGTTTCAGCGGTTCGGCCCGCAGAATACCACTGCCCGGTTCGGATATGGAAAAATATGGTATTGTGAGCGAAGCGCGGATGGCGTTCATCCTTGCAGTGGTTCGCCTGGTGATCCCCGAGTCGGTGGCGGGCAACTGCACCCACGAACCCAATGTGATCGGGGCTGCCGCCGGTGCCAATTTGCTTTGGGCCGAGTCAGGTTCCAATCCCAGGGATACGGAGGAGGATACCGAAGGCAAGCGCGGCATGACCGTCGGCGAGTGCCGGCAGGTATTAACGGAAGCCGAGTGGGATGTGCTTGAGGGCCCTTCTGCCTTTTTTAAAATGTGAATTTGGAAGCCGGTAAAAGATCTTTAACTACTAAATCCTTATAATCGCTTCTTTCAGCAGTTTAACCAGTTTTTTTTCAGCCACCCCGGCGGCTGCAATGATATCGTCGATGCTGATGCACGCCAGATTGTCGGGGTCGCATTCGTCTGTGATCACGGAAATGGCCGCCACCGGCAGCTTCATCTGGTTGGCCACGATCACCTCGGGCACGGTTGACATGCCCACCACATCGGCGCCTGCATTTCTCAGGAAACGGTATTCGGCACGGGTTTCCAGTTGCGGGCCCGGCATAGCGATATAAACCCCTACATGAATTTTCAGTCCGATCTGTTCGGCAGTTTGCAAAATCGTATCGTTCAGCTCAGGGGAATAAGGCATCGACAGGTCCACGAAACGTGAACCGAAAGCTTCCATATCCTTGCCGCGCAGCGGGCTGCCGGGGATCATGTTGATGTGGTCGTCGATCAGCATCAGCTCCCCCTTTTTCATTTTTGGGTTCATCGAACCGCCGGCGTTTGAAATCAGGAGGCTTTTAATCCCAAGAAACTTTAAAACACGGATAGGAAATGTGATCTCATCCAATTCATAACCTTCGTAATAGTGGAAACGCCCCTGCAAGGCCACCAGCGTTTTTCCGTTGAGCTTGCCATAGATCAGCTTGCCGGGATGGAATTCCATGGTGGAGGTGGGGAAATAAGGGATCTCTTCGTAACCAATGGTTTGTATCACTTCAAAGTGGTCAACTATTTTTCCGAGTCCCGTACCCAATATGATCCCAATATCGGGCTTGTCAAATCCATTTTCTTTTAAAAATGCGACGCTTTCTTTAACCTTTTCTAACATAGTTCCGTTTTTTGATGATGCAAAAATAAGGAAAGTTAGAAGTCAGAAGTCAGTAAAAAGAGTAAGAAGTGACCCGATCACTCGCAACCTGCCGTTTGTTTGATCATATGGCCTTCACAAGTGATCGGTTCACTCGCCAGCAGAAGTCAGTAAAAAGAGTAAGAAGTGACCCGATCACTCGCAACCTGCCGTTTGTTTGATCATATGACCTTCACAAGTGATCGGTTCACTCGCCAGCAAAGGCTGAAGGCATGGAGGAATTTAATCGCAACCTGAAGTTAGAAGTTAGAAATCAGAAGTCAGTAAAAAGAGTAAGAAGTGACCCGATCACTCGCAACCTGCCGTTTATTTGATCATATGGCCTTCACAAGTGATCGGTTCACTCGCCAGGAACAGGCTGAAGACCTGGGAGAATAAAGCGCAGGGCAACGCCCTGCTTGAGGTTTGCTGCCACCAACAGCCAGGCTGAAGGCCTGGGAGAATCCCTTTGATCTTGTTTTGTCCCACGCTGAGTGATCCCTTCACTCGCAATCGAAGGATACTTTGATCATCCGTCTTGGGCAAGTGAAGGGATCACTTTGCCTTTCCCGTTGATTAAAAGCAACGGCAATCCAAAGTTCTGATAAACCATATGGGATAATGACCCCGATCCTCGCCAGTTGAAGTTTCATTGATCAGCGGTTTTAGCCGTTTAAATTACTGTCCGGTTAAACGCAAATGGATTCCTCGCTTTCGCTCGGAATGACAGTTTATCAAGGGTTTGAGGAGGGGTTGGGGGTTGGATGGCGGCTTTGCCGCCATCCAACCCCCAACCCCTCTGTATTCCCCAAATAGCTTGTCATTCCGAGCGCAGCGAGGAATCTCATCAAAATTGCCGGCAGCAATGGTTATGAAGTCTGAATTTTAGCGAAAGTGTCAGGAGTGGTCCGACCTTAGCAACTGTGGTTTTCCTGGATCAAATGATTTTCCCCTCTCTGAAACCGACACAGGGCGCTGCCTTGTGCTATGCTCTCTCAGCCCGAAGGGCTGTTGAATTATTGTCTTTATTTTACTTGCGTAAGCGAATATATTTTATAATAAAGATTCAGCTAAGTCGACGGTATCAATTGATCAACCGGACTACTTGCACAACCTGTTAGCTGCAACCTGAAACCTTCAACCCGAAAAATACCGGCACGGTTTTTTCGTTATTTAGAACGAATCAAAATGATAAAACGATGTTTTTAACAAGAATGCTCTTAATCGGTTTGATGGTGCCCCTGATGTTCGTTGCCCGTGCATGCGAGCAAAGCAGGCCCGATTCGCTGATGACAGGGGAGCAAAAAAACAAAGAAACAATGGAAAAGGAAAAATTTGAAATATACAAGCCGGAAGAAGAGTGGAAAAAAATCCTCACCGATCAGGAGTACCAAATTTTAAGGGAAAAAGGAACCGAACCCGCTTTTTCAGGCGAATTGTATGACAACAAAAAAGAAGGCATATATACATGTACCGCCTGCGACGAACCTTTGTTCAGCTCCGAAACCAAGTTTGAATCGGGCACCGGCTGGCCCAGTTTTTACAAACCCCTTGCCGACTCGGCCATTGTTGAGCAAAACGACACCAGATACGGCATGAGTAGAACGGAAGTGCTTTGCGCGCATTGCGGCGGGCATCTGGGCCATGTGTTCCCCGACGGCCCTAAACCGACAGGGATTCGCTATTGCCTGAACTCGGCGGCGCTGGATTTTGAAGAAAAATAAATAGCCGATCAGTTCAGTTTCTCGAAATATTTTGCTGGATAACCGGATGCTGGATAGTTGGATGCCGGATAGTTGGATGCCGGATAGTTGGATGCTGGATAGTTGGATGGATAGACAAATAATCCAATTATAAAGGATCAAGGATCCACGAAAAGGCCCGGTACCGATAAGCCATCATATCCGTGTCTGTGCACCAGGCCATGACAATGATCTCTATGCCGGTTGTGCGTGAAAAAGGAAAATGAAAACGGCCTCTTCTCATTGGTCCGCATGCGCATTTCTGCAATTGCAGTGTAGAGGTTGATTTATTGCATGAGAACAAAAATCAATCAGCGGGAGGGAAATGCAAAGGACAATTAATTTTTATATCTTTATTGCAAAACAAAGGATTAACTAAAAAATTTTACCATGTTATTTAACAGTGAACCACTGAGCAATCATTTACAAAATGTAATGGTCCAAATAAATGAATCAATCAGTCAATATAAAAAAAATGATTATAAGAATTTAGGTATTGATGAGTTGCGCGAAGGACTAATATGCAAATATCAAATAGATGAAATTGGGATAGATCCTAGCAGCGTTAAAGAACCAAAACCTATAATGAAACCTGACAATAGGGCAGGCAAGGATGCTGTTTTTGTTGAATATTCAATACCAATATCAGGACCAACAGAATTGTTTGCCTGTAAACCCAAAGACAACTCAGAAAAACCTATTAATGGAGAAATAAAAGATGGATATATTATTATTGAGTGCAATACGGCATATTTTAATATCGATCTTCCAGATAGAGTAAGGACTAAGGTAAGACAAGACATTACTCAGTTAGTTGAAAAGATAAATACAGAAATAGATCGTGTAAATAAAGATATAAAGGAATTCAATGAATCACTGCCATCTTATATCCATGATAAGTTAAAACAAAGATTAGATCAAATTATAAAAATTGAGAAACAAAACAAAGATTTAAATCCATTTAATTAAGCCAATAAAAATTCCCGGTCCCGCCGCCAGGCGAAACCGGGAATCAGGATCTGGGCGATGATCAGCCTACAGAGATCCATCAGAAAAATCTGAACGGACCCAACGGGCGAAGGCCGGGGTTAAATTCTATCAATCCGGCCTGCAGTCCTTAGTGAGAAATGTTTTTAATACAGGTAACTTTGACAGGAATTTGAGAATTAACACAGCTTTATCAAATACAGAATCAGGAGCACAGCATTCACAACGGCAAATATAAGGTTGGTTATACCAAACTTAATATTAACCTTTGATCCTCTTTTGATCGCTTTATTTGCTTCAATGGTAGTTCTTTTTAGCTCCTTTTGAAGAAATTCATTTTCTTCGTATTCATCTAAATAAATTTTTCCGCCAGGAGATAAGTTTATCAAATCCTCACCTGGGGAATCTAAGTTTTCACGAAATCCAATGTATTTCCTCCCAATAGCAATATTCAATGTAGATTTTGCTGTTGCATCGTCAAGTGGAGTAATTTCAATAAGCTGTTTTCTGGTCAGTGGACTTGAGTCTCTGACTGTTCTTAATAATTCATAATATGGATCCATAGTATTAAGGTTTTGGTTTTGAGCATAAAAAAAGATCCCGTTCATTGAACGGGATCGAAGTTATTTAAAAAATCATTCAATTCAAAATCGAATTTTTCAGGATCATCCAGGGCCTGATGTCCGGTAATAGATAACCGGATGCTGGATAGTTGGATGCTGAAATCTGAAATCTGCAATCATTACTGTCCGGTTAAACGCAACGGGATTCCTCGCTTCGCTCGGAATGACATGCTATTTGGGAGATGCAAAGGGGGTTGGGGGTAGTACGGCGGCTTTGCCGCCGTACTACCCCCAACCCCCTCCCAAGCCTCTGAAAGCACTGTCATTCCGAGCGAAGCGAGGAATCTCCCCAAATTTCCCCGGACAGTAGTGATCTGGAATCTGCAATCACTCTCCCAGGCTTTCAGCCTGTTCCTGGCGATTGAAGGGATCACTCAGCTTGGGACAAACTTCATCATTCAACATTAAATATTCATTATTGGACATTTAAAAAGCATGGATGAATGGATGCCTGGTTGAATAGTGGTCCGATTACTCAGAACCTGCTGAACATTGATCAAACCTCATTCCCAAGTAATCGGATCACAGGCACTTCCGATTTCTGATTTTAGACTTCCGACTTCCGTCTTCTGACTTCTGAAAAACTGCAATCTGGAATCTGCAATATGCAATCTGGAATCTGGAATCAAAAAACAGCGGGGCGGCCGGGTTCCTTAGGCCCGGCCAAATTAATGCAAGTAGTGAGTTGGTTAATTATATCCCCCGCTGCGTATAAAAACTCATACCTATTTATCTAACATCGGATTCTTTTTATTATTATCCGTGTTTCCGGGCAATAGGATGATCTCCACATGTTCGTCATCAAAATATTTTTTGGCGGCTTTCTTTAGCCTCTTAATGCTGAGCTTGTCGATATAATCCTCATACCCGAGAATGTTTTCGATTTCATCCTGATTGTAATCGAGGTTTTTAATCCTGGAAATCCAGTAATTGTTTTTCTCGAGATTTTCCTTATGGGTCTTCAGCTTGTTTTCTTTCACGCTGTTTAGGTCCTTCATCTCCGGCCCGTCTTCTTTCAATTTTTCGATCTCCTCATAAACAATGGCCGAAAGCTTTTCTGCATTTTCAGGATCGCAGTCGAAACGTATCGACACCTGGTAATGTTCGTAAGGATATTGGGTTTGCCTTGGATAAACGCTGACGCCATAAGTACCACCCTGTTCCTCCCGGATGGTTTCCGTATAGCGGATGTCCAGTATATCGCAAAGGGCGTTCAGCTCGAGCCTGTTCATGAATTCATTGTAATCATATTCGCCGGTGTAGGCAATGTAAACAGTGGCTTTGGGGACTTCCATGTTTTTCACTACCGTTTTCTCGATCAGTTCTTCAGGGCTGCGCAGGTTGTTGTCTATCCAGCTTTCTTCTTTGCTCACAGCCGGCAATCCTCCGAGATATGTCTCAATAAGCGGTTTAATGGTTTCCTTATCAAAGTTTCCGACAAAATAAAAGTGGAAGCTGCCCGGGTCGGCAAAGCGCTCACTGTATATGCGGTTAACCTCTTCAAAATCAACTTCATCAAGATATTCTAGATTCGTGGGCTGAACCCTGGGGTGATAATTGGCCATCGTCAGGGCGATGGTATCCTGGAAAGCTGCCGCGGGGTCGTTTTGCCTGTTTTCAACAAATCCCCTGGTCCGGTTAAGGTATGCATTGAAGG
Organism: Bacteroidales bacterium; assembly: GCA_021738625.1. GTDB lineage: Bacteria > Bacteroidota > Bacteroidia > Bacteroidales > JAIOZK01 > JAIOZK01. Next base: position 61,136 of record JAIPBS010000001.1, on the reverse strand, counting down.
CTTTTTGATTTTCGGGGGGATCGGTGAAATAAAGATATACCAGCTGCAGCATGGTTTCGAAATCCTTCACCGAAGAACTTCCTGTAAACCCCTCGTCAACATCCCCGATATAGGGTGAAACCCTTAGGTTTTTACCGGCCAGCAGCTTTTGTAGCTGGATCAGGTCGAAATCACCGATACCGCTTTCGTTGATCACGCTCGATGAAAAACTGGCTGAAGGAAGCAGTTCGGCTTCATACAGGGAGGTGCCTCCAAAGCTATATGCACGCATCAGAATTTCATCGTCTTTAAAATCAGTTGGTTTTAAAGTAACCTGCATGCCGTTGGATAACACCCAAGTGTCCGTGCCGAGTTTTTCGTTTGTGCTTTCTTTGATGACCTTACCTGCTTCGGGCATTTCAGCCAGCAGGGGAGCGTCCGACATTTCATCCAAATATGCTTCAACTTCCTTTTGATCAACAGATTCGATGATCGCTAATACGTCTTCTTCAGTGGGAAGTTCAACGTTTTCCTTGTCGGGTCCGGTGATGATCACCACGCGGTTTTCGTCGGTTACCCATTGCGGGGCAAGCGTATTCAATTCTTCCAGTCCAATGCCGGGCAGGATGTCTTGGGCAAAGGTATAGTCAAATTCTATTCCCGGGATCGGTTCTTCCTCCAGAAAGTGCCCGAAGTATTCCCAGACATAGCTGTCCGATTCTTTTTTATCTCTTTCATTGTATGACTTCTCAAGGCTGCTAAGCAAATCCTTTTTGGCCCGTTCAAGTTCCGAATCCGCAAATCCGTGCTGTTTCACGCGCTCGTTTTCGGTGAGCAAGGTTTCAAGGGTTCTTTTAATCCCATCGTTTTTCGCAACGGCAAAAGCCATGTAAGCGTCTTTGGTTCGTGTGAGATCGGTATAAGCCGTATAACCATATATAAATGGCGGGTCTTCTTCCTGAAGTTTTTCCTGTAAGCGGTTGTTCAGCATCTGGTTATAAAGTTGAAATACAAGCTGCTGCCTGTATCCTTCAAGGTTTTCAACTTCAAAAGGATCATGCTTGTAATAAAGCTGCACGAGTATATACATGGCCTCCGGATCGGATGCAATATCGACATAGGTTTTTTCATGGTCGGGAACTTCATATTCCTTGCGTTCTTTCGGATTCTCGCGATTGGGGATTTGCGAAAACTGTTCTTTGATCTTTTCTTCCATTTCATCCATATCGAAATCACCCACGGCAATGATGGCCTGCAGATCGGGCCTGTACCATGTGTTGTAGAAGTCCCTGAGGGTTTGATATTCGAAATTATCAATGATGTCGATATCGCCGATCACATCCCGTTCGGCATACTTCGATCCTTTGTAAAGGGTTTTGGATGTTTCGGTTTGCAGGCGGAACATAGCCCCTCTGCGTGTGCGCCATTCTTCGTGGATAACACCCCTTTCGTTATCGATCTCTTCGTCTTCAAACGAAACCATACTTGCCCAGTCGTAAAGGATCAGCAAAGCCGTGTCAACCTGGGCGGGGTCGTTGGTAGGCACTTTTTGAAGCATGTAATTGGTAACATCATGGCTGGTGAATGCATTGATCTCCGGCCCGAACTTCATCCCTATGGATTGCAGGTAATTGATGATGTCGTGCTTTTCGAAATGCTTTGTTCCGTTGAAAGCCATATGTTCACAAAAGTGTGCCAGCCCGTCCTGGTCGTCGTTTTCCTGAATGGCCCCGGCATTGACTACCAGGTAAAACTCCGCACGGTCTTTGGGCTTTTCATTTTCACGAATGTAATAGGTAAGGCCGTTGTCGAGCTTGCCGATGCGAACCTTATCGTCAAGCGGGACCTTCTGATCCCAACTATAATCGGCTGTTTGTGCGGCTAGGCTTCCGCTCAGCAGAACCGCAGGCAACAACCATAATAACTGAAACATTTTTCTTTTCATCATTTTTTTGTGGATTTTGGTTAATCTGCGATAAAAGTAGGAAAATTGAATGTATGCAATGAGTGCTTTCTCAGTTAAATATTGTTAAAACAATGTAAAACAGCCAAAATGGATGTTTATCCGACATGACCGCCGGTTCAAACAATTCACGGGCTGGTTTGTTTTTTTAGTAACTTAAATAATTTGAAAAAATGAAAAAACCTGAAATTTCAGGCAAAATGCCCCGGATGTTGGAGATGGAACCCGGCGATTATTATTGGTGTGCGTGTGGGAAAAGTAAAAACCAGCCGTTTTGCGACGGCAGCCATCAGGGATCGGAATTTACCCCCTTGCATACGCGAATAAATGAGAAAAAGAATGTTTATTGGTGCATGTGCAAATCGTCGGCGAACAAGCCGTTTTGCGATGGCACACATAAGGATTTGTAGAAGGCAGATTGTTTTTAACAGTTTTTCAAGAAATCATCACCATCAAATCTTGAAGGAGAGAACAGCGATGGGCCCTGGTTGAATTACGATATGTTTACCTGGTGGAACCGGTTTTTTTATGAAAGGTTGCTGAGCAGTAAGTTTCAGATCTTTACCGAAATTGATCTGCTATTCAGGTTCGAGAAGGATTTTGAGATGCAAAGGACTCACCTGCAAACTCCGGTGAGTTTTTTTTGAATTATTTTCCTGATCCCAAATTCACGGTTTGTGTGATGCACCTACTTTTATGAAAGAAAGATTACAAAATAACGAACTTGATGTTTTTACACTCAACCAGGATTACGCCCAGGCGGTACTGGGAGTGAAATGCCAGCTCACTGCCGGGCTGAATCTTGAGTTGTTGTGCAGCAATTTTTTCACCTTCATGAATGGCGGGGCAGGAAACACTTACAATTTGGGAATCAGATATATTTATTAACTATAATTTTTTTTGTGTGAAAATGAAAACGATTATTATTGCTTTATTTATGATCATAACCTTTGCCGGGCAATCCCAGCAAGGATATTACGAGCGTTTGAACCGCTTGTTCGATGGAACGGTTCCCTATATCACCGTCGAACAATTAAACAACCGCATTAACGGAGGGGAAGAGATATATCTGCTCGACACCCGCGCCCGGGAAGAATATAAGGTGAGCCATATTGAAAATGCCCTCCGGGTGGGGTTCGAGGATTTTAGCGTCAAAAAGGTAAAAGATATTCCGAAAGAAAGCACGGTGGTTGTCTATTGTTCGATTGGTGTGCGCAGCGAGTCGATTGGCGAACAGCTTATTGATAACGGCTTCGAACGGGTGTACAATCTTTATGGCGGCCTCTTTGAATGGTATTACCAGAGTTTTGTGATCGTGGATAGGAATGGAGATTCAACCACCAAAATCCATACCTACGACAAAAACTGGGAAAGCTGGTTGCGGAGAGGAACAGCAGTTAACTAATCTTTAAAAATGAAAGAAACGTTATGTCGGTACAGATATTTAAAAAGCATCAACAGGCCAGCGGCGAGTTCAACGGCGGTGAGATCGTTGAAAACAAGCCCATTGGCTTTCCGCAGGACGGGGGTGAGCTGAAACCGTATTCTAATTTGTTTTACTGGGCCAATGCACGCGCCAATCAGGAAAGTACCATCGGGCTGCACCCGCATCGCGGATTCGAGATCATGTCGTTCGTGCTTCAGGGTAAACTCGAGCATTTTGATACCGGCTCCGGTAAATGGAGCCCGTTGCAGGCCGGCGATGTGCAGATCATCCGGGCCGGTCGCGGCATTTCTCATGCGGAAAAATTGCATGAAGGTGCACAAATGTTTCAGATCTGGCTGGATCCCGGTTTGCAAAAAACCCTTCAACAGGATGCATCCTATAATGACTACAGGAAAGATGAGTTCAGCTGGAAAAAGAAAGATCATTACATGGAAAAAACATTCAAAAAAAATGATCAGGGCATCGAAATGGACAGCGAAGGCATGGTGATCAGGCAGATGAAATTCATCGAGAGTTCGTTCAGCCTGAAAATTAACAGGGAGTCTTTCTATTCGTTCTACCTGATCAACGGTAAAATCAGCCTGAATGGAAAAGATATGGATGCCGATGATTTTGCTCTGGTACGATCGGAAAAATCCATTAAGATCGATGCCCACAGGGAATCCGAATTATTCATGATCGGAAATCCTGAACGGCTTGGTTATGAAACCTATTATCAGTTATCAGGATATTAATTATGAATGAAAAACCTGCAACGGAAAGCCTGTTGATCATATTTGCCAAAAGCCCTGTCGTGGGCAAGGTTAAAAAGCGATTGATCCCTTTTCTGGGTGAAGCGGGTGCCTGTGATGCCTACAAGAAAATGCTGCTGCATACCCGGCACGTTTGCGATCGGGTGATTTCCGACCGTGTGGTCTTTTACACGGATGACCGGCAGATTTTCAATATCTGGCCCGATGATCTTTATCAAAAACAAGCTCAGCAAGGCGATGACATCGGAATGCGGATGTTGAGCACTTTTGAGTATGCTTTCAGGATGGGGTATCAAAAAGCGGTCTTGTTTGGAGGGGATATCATCGAGATCAATCCGAATATCCTGCAAACTGCCTTTGCTACACTCGACCGAAATGAAGTTGTGATAGGCCCCGCCAGCGACGGAGGTTATTATCTCATCGGGATGAACCGCTTGCTGCCTGGTCTGTTTTATGATATAGATTGGAGCACCGACAGGGTGTTTCGGCAGAATGTTGAAAAAATAGAGAAAATGGCGTTGTCCTATGCCGTGCTTGAGCGCCTGAGCGACATTGATGATTATGATGATTATTTAAGGTTTAAACATCTTCTCGACAAGATTAACTTAACGGAACAAAAGGAGGTTTTCAAATGATAAAGATGAAATTGGTTTTTTTGTTTTTTTTGATGGCCTGGCTTGGGGCGTCGGCACAGGAATTCGGTTACGCCAATCAGCAATTTAAATCATATTGGTATGTCGGAAAAGCTGAAATAGCAAGCTATGAACTGCAACAGGCCCGGTATGGGGAAATGCACGACGGACATGCGGTGCTGATTTTTGTAACGGAGGATTTCTCAAAAAGCAAGCAGGTGAAGCTCGACAATCCTTCTGCAAACGGTGATGACAAGGTAAATGTGATGAAATTGAATTTTATGAAAAAATTTCTGACCGGTATTTATCCCTATTCCATGATGACCTCTGTTTTTACGCCGGTGATGGAGAATTCGCTATTTCCTTTGAAGATCACCAACTCAAGCCAGGAGTGGTGCGGGCAGACTTTCGCACAAATGAATTACAGGAATGAAGGTTACCTGGTGAAAGACTTTTCCTATTTTGAAAAAGAAGGCGACCGGATCTATCGCCTTGGCAAGGTGATCCCTGAAGATGATATTTGGAACCTGATCAGGATTAATCCGGAATTGCTGCCCGTTGGAAAGTTGAAAATGATCCCCGGGGTCATGACATCCCGGCTGAAACATTATCTGTTTGAAGCGCTGGAAGTGGAAGCCACACTTGAAGTACACGATGATACAGCGGAATACGTCCTGTATTATCCCGAAACCGAACGTAAACTGATTGTCCGTTTCGAAAAGCATTTTCCTTTCAGGATCCTTGGTTGGGAAGAAACCTACAAAGCAGCCTGGGGAGGCCAGGAGAAATTTTACACGACCACGGCCCGGCTCATCGATTATATACACACCGATTACTGGAATCAGAATAAAAACAAGGATGAGATGGTAAGGGAAGAGCTTGGCTTACCTTAGTTTTAGCCGGGTGCCTGCTTTTGGTCTTGTAAAGTTTTCGTCCAGGTCATTCATTTTGTACAATCTTTTCAGCTTGATGCCGTAACGTTGTGAAATCGAGTACATGGTTTCCCCTTTTTCCACCAGATGATATTCATACTCTTTTGATTTTCTTTTTTTCTTTTGAAGATAAACCATCTGACCTGGCTTCAACTGGTCTGTTTTATCCAGATCGTTGTATTTGTAAACCTGCCAGGCATAAATGTTGAATTCATCTGCAAGGGACCAGAAATCATCCCCTTCTTTGGCAATGATGAATTTCCGTTTGTTGTTCAGGTAAATTTCCCGGTTGTCGCCGCCAACGGAAACCGGCCTGAATTCAGTTTCGTCCACGATATAATAAACATCCGAGGCTTCGGGTGGATCATATTCCTTCTTTTCCAGCAGGGCAATGGTTTCCTGGTCGAAATTGTAGAGTTTGTTTTCTTCAATGATCTTGATGAGCAGCTGAGGATAGATAGGGCTAGTGGCATAGCCCGCTTTTTTAAGGCCACGCGCCCATGCTTTATAATCTGTGATGTTCAGTTTAAACAGACCTGCATAGCGATCCCTTTGGGTCAGGAAGTAACTATGGTCGCGATATGAATCCTCTACCTGATCGTATTTGCGAAAGCATTCGTTGCGCAGGTCGTCATCCTGCCGGAAGGTTTTTCCCCTCCAGCCCTTGTGGCATTTGATCCCGAAATGGTTGTTGGCTTTTCGGGCCAGTTTGCTGTTGCCGTCCCCCGATTCCAGTATGCCCTGTGCCAGGGTGATGCTTGCCGGAATGCGATATTCCTTCATCTTTTCGATGGCAATGTCCTTGTACCTCTCAATGTATTCTTCACGGGTCATCTTCTGACCTGTTACAAAACCGCTTAACAAAAGGAAACAAATTGCCGTAAATAAATGCTTCATATATTGATGCTTAATGTGCAACAAATTTATAGGCTGTTCGGTAACAAACGATTTGCTTGCCGATGTTTTATCCACAACGTAATGTTATTAAAAGGTATTATTTATCAATCTGAGATTTGTTTATTTACTTTGTAAAGATTTCATTTAAGCCCATGGATATTGTAAAGAAATACTTCCCGGATTTAACGGATGCTCAATTACAGAAGCTCAGCACCTATCACGATCTTCTGCTGCAATGGAATGCCAAAGTGAACCTTGTATCAAGAAAGGAAACCGGGCATCTGTGGGAGAGACATATTTTACATTCCCTTGGTATTGCAAAGGTGTTTGGTTTCCCTGCCGGATCAAAGGTGGTTGATGTGGGCACCGGTGGTGGTTTGCCCGGCATCCCGCTTGCCATTGTTTTCCCGGATTCTGAATTTGTTTTGGTGGACTCCATTGCCAAAAAGACAAAAGCCGTTGAAGACATGATCAGCAGGCTTGATCTGGAAAATGCTTCTGCTACGCACACCAGAATCGAAAAGTACGACGGGCAATATGATTTTGTTGTAAGCCGAGCCGTTAAGGCATTACCTGTTTTTTATACATGGGTGAAAGATAAGTTGCGTTGGGGGATTTCAAAAGATCGACCCAATGGGATCCTGTATTTGAAAGGAGGCGATTTTCAGGAGGAAATTAAAAATCTTGACTTGCGATCCAAAATCTGGGAACTTTCTGATTGCTTTGATGAGAGCTTTTTTGAAAGCAAGAAAGTGGTATATCTCTATCGCTGACACTACGATCTCATACGTTTATTTTTAAGCGTTTTAAATGAATAGTGAAAGTTTTTTAAGTACTTTAGCCGACCACATTTCAGCAATAAATTTATAAAACATAAAACTATTGTTATGGAACAAATCAAAAAGACCTTGAAGGATTCGGCAGCCATGCGGTGGCTGGTTCTGATCCTGATCAGTGGATTGACCTTTAGTACCTACTGGTTCCAGGATTTCTTTTCAGGAATTAAGCCCCTGATGATTTCGGAAATGGGGATTAGCAGTAGCCAGTTCGGTACGCTTATTCAGTGGACTACCTGGGCCAATGTGTTTGGGATGATCATTATAGGTGGTATTATCCTCGACAATTGGGGGATACGGCGAACGGGTATTGTTTTTGGTGCGCTGGCCACCCTCGGTGCGGCACTAACGGCAATGGGTGCAGCCGGAACCTTTACTGATGATATGGATTCCCGCATGTGGACTATGATGATCGGTCGTTTGTTGTTCGGATCCGGTTTGGAAGTGGTTTGTGTGATCGCTATGCGAACCATTGTAAAATGGTTTAAGGGATATGAACTTGCCCTGGCTATGGCCATTAATATGGGTTTTGGACGTTTGGGCTCTACCCTGGGACAGGCCCTTTCGATCGATATCGGTGGTGGCGTGGTTAGCCCGGCAGTGAACTTTGCCGCAACACTCATCGGTATCGGCCTGCTTATGTTCCTTATTTACATCATGTTTGATGTGAAACTCGACAAACAGATGAAAGGCAGCGCTGATCTGGAAGACGAGGAGCCTTTCCGTTTCTCCGACCTGATCAAACTGGTTACCAACAGGTCGTTTATCTTTATCGCATTGCTGTGTGTTACCTTCTATTCTGCGGTATTCCCATTCATGCAATACGCACCCGACCTGCTGATCAACAAATTTGATTTTACCTTTGAGTTGCCTGAAAGCGCCACGGTAACATTGTTCGGGAGCGATACCCTTGGCAATGCCTCAATATTTATCGGGCTGTTTATTTTTGCACTAGCTGTTACGCTGGTTCCGGCCAGGTTTAAAAACAAGCAAGGTAAAACCATTTCCTTGCTTATTATACTTGGACTATTTGCATTGTTTATATATTCCCTCAGGGATGTATTTTCCCTGTGGCTCACCAACGGGCCGAAAACCGCCAGCCTGATACCCTTGGGTTCAATACTGTTCACGCCTATATTCGGTAAGATCGTCGACGCCAAAGGTAAAGCTGCATCACTAATGATACTGGGTGCCTCGTTGCTGATCTTTGCACATCTTACCTTATCCATTTTTGACAATGTTATTTTAGGATACCTCGGATTGCTGTCGCTTGGCATTGCTTTCTCCCTGGTTCCTGCAGCCATGTGGCCTTCGGTATCCAAAATTGTAGCGGAAAATCGCTTGGGTACGGCTTATGCCACCATGTTCACCGTACAGAACTGGGGGTTGAACCTGTTTTTCTGGGGCATAGGTTGGGTACTTGACCAAGCCAACCCGGCGGTGGTCGCCAAACTTGACGAAGTGAGGAAGCAGCTTAAAGCAAAGGATTTGAGCAATCTTGAGATCAGTGAGAAAATACGTGAAATGCAGTTTGTTACAGGAGAAATTCCGGTATTTAACTATACAACCCCCATACTGATGCTGGTGGGCCTGGGTGTGATCGCCATGTTCCTGGCCTTCATGCTCAAACGTGCCGACAAGAAACAGGGCTATGGCCTTGAGCTTCCTTCAGGTGCGCAAAGTCCGCGCGAAATGGAAGCCGAGGAAAGAGCCAATATTGAATAATATTTTTCCATGATTTATACTGAATCTTATTAAAAATGCAAAGCATTTTTCTGTTAGATTCAGTTATGCCGATTGGAGTATGAGGTCAATCATTGCAAACCTGTTCCGAATCGGTATAAAAAGGGAGGCGCATTGTTGCCTCCTTTTTTTTATGCCCGAATATGCGTAACTTTGGCTTTTGTTTGGGATAAATAAGTTTAATTCATTAACACATAATTTTAGAAAAACATGAGTGATATATTGAACGATCTGGAACCCAAAGCCGTATGGCGAATTTTTGAAGAGATGTGCAATATTCCCCGTCCTTCGGGACATGAGGATAAAATCCAGGAATTTGCCGTTGATTTTGGGGAAAAGCTAAATCTGGAAACCATTAAAGATGAAGTTGGCAATGTGATCATTCGCAAACCGGCCACACCTGGGCTGGAAGACGCCAAAGGCGTGATCCTGCAAGGTCATCTCGATATGGTGCCGCAGAAAAACAGCAATGTACAGCACAATTTCGAAACCGATCCCATCACCCCTTTTATAGGTGGAGAATGGGTAAAAGCCAAAGGAACCACCCTGGGTTCTGATAACGGCATCGGAGCAGCCGCTGCAATGGCAGTGCTCGAGGCTGATGATATTCCGCACCCCCCCCTGGAAGTATTGCTGACAGCTGAAGAAGAAACCGGAATGACCGGCGCTAACGGACTGAAACCGGGTATTCTGAAAGGAGACATCCTGATCAATCTTGATTCGGAAGATGAAGGAGAACTCTATATCGGTTGTGCAGGCGGTGTGAACACCAATGCCGTGTTTCCTTACGAAAATGTTGAAATTCCCCCGAACCTTGCACCTTACCGCATCAGCGTTACCGGTTTGAAAGGCGGACATTCGGGCCTGGATATTCATCTGGGCAGGGGAAATGCCAACAAGATCATTGTGAAACTGATGATGGTTGCCGCTGACAAATACGGTTTAAGACTTGCTGAAATTGATGGCGGCAGTCTGAGGAATGCCATTCCAAGAGAAGCCTTTGCAACTGTGCTGGTGAATGAATCACAGAAGGATGCATTCAAAGAGTTTGTGGCGAATTATGAACGCGATGCTCAGACAGCCCTGAAGGATGCCGACCCCGGCCTGATGATCAATGTGATCTCCACAAAGATGCCCCGCAATGTGATGGATGAAGAGAGCCAGGGCAACATTTTCAAGGCGGTTGACGAATGCCCCAACGGCGTAATTGCCTTTGATAAAAATATGCCTGAGGTGGTTGAAACCTCCACCAACCTGGCCGTGGTTAAATCTACAGGAAACCAGGTTGAAATGGCAACCTTGCAACGCAGTGCGGTGGATGACGATAAGGACGCCCTGGCCAAAAATGTATATGAAACATTTGAGAAATTCAACGGGAAGCCCGAGCACTCAGGTGATTATCCCGGTTGGAAACCGGATTTGGATTCGGACATCCTTAAAACAATGAAATCCGTTTATGAACGGGATTTCGGTAAAGTGCCCGAAGTAAAGATCATCCATGCAGGCCTGGAATGCGGTATTCTGGGAGCCAAATATCCCAACTGGGATATGATTTCCTTTGGTCCTACCATCAGAAATCCCCATTCACCCGATGAAATGGTGAATATAGAAACCGTTAAACGTTTCTGGATGTTTCTGCTGGAAACCCTGAAAGAAATACCGAAAAAATAAATTAGGAAGGGGCAAAGGCAGTGCATTATTTCTGCCTGATTTTTTTGTGGATAAATAAAAATATGCTAATTTTGCCCCCTCAAAAAAATATTTGCTATGACAAAACGTACATTTCAACCATCAAACAGGAAGAGAAGAAATAAGCACGGCTTCAGGTCTCGAATGGCGACTGCGAACGGCAGGAAAGTCATCAACAGGAGAAGAGCAAAAGGAAGAAAAAGACTGAGCATTTCTGACGAATAGAATATTGTTTTCTACCAACTCATATGAAAAAGAAGGTAATAAATGTGGAGTATTGCCTTCTTTTTTTATGTATAATTATCCATTGGCTTGAACGTTAGTTATTTATGCTCCTGTTTAAGATCATACTCATACTGATAGCACTGTATTACCTGTTTTACCTGGGGTTTCGGTACGTTTTTCCCTGGCTTCTTAAGAGGTATATTCGCAAAACACAGGAGAAATTTTACGGGAAAAGTTCTCAGCAGGGCAAAAGTAAAAAGCAAAAAAAGGAGGGTCAGGTGAATATCGACTTTGTTCCCGAAGATGACAAGACAAAAAAAGACGGTGATCTTGGAGAATATGTTGACTACGAAGAAATAGAAGATTAAATTTGCCATTGCTAAAGAAATTTCAACGAAAACCACATACTGATGAAAAATCTTTCTTTCAAGCAAGCTGTTCCCTATATAGTTGCAATCCTGCTTTTTGTGATCATCACCCTGATCTATTTCAATCCGCTGTTGCAAGGCAAGCGCTTGCAGCAAACCGATATTATGCGGTACAAGGGGATGTCAAAAGAAATCGTTGAATTCAGGGAAAAAACGGGGGAAGAGGCTTTATGGACCAATTCGATGTTTGGCGGGATGCCGGCCTACCAAATATCTGTTAAGTACAAATCGAATCTTTTTCAGTATCTGGATGATATTTTTAAGCTGGGACTGCCGCGCCCCGCGGGTTATGTATTCCTGTATTTTTTCGGTTTTTTTATCCTGATGCTAAGTCTTCGGGTAAATCCATGGTTGGGGATAGCAGGCGCAATTGCATTTGCCTTTTCTAGCTACTTTTTTATCATACTTGAAGCCGGGCACAATTCCAAGGCACATGCCATCGGTTACATGGCGCCGGTGTTGGCAGGGATTATACTAACATACAGAGGAAAATATATTTTGGGTGCACTGGTCACCGGCTTGTTCCTGCCCCTTGAAATCCTTTCGGGGCATCCCCAGATCACCTATTATCTTTTGATGGTGGTGGTGATTTTCGGACTTTTTGAGTTGATCAATGATATCCGGGAAAAAAGGATCATGCATTTCTTGAAGGCAACCGTCCTGTTGCTGATTGTAGCCATATTTGCCGGTATGACCCACATTACCAATTTATGGGCGACCTATGAATATGGCAAAGAAACCATCAGGGGGCCCTCTGAGCTAACCATAGGAGAAGAGAATCAGACAAGCGGGCTGGATAAGGATTACGCCACCGACTGGAGCTATGGCGTGGCCGAAACTTTTACATTGATGATCCCCAATGCAAAAGGCGGCGCTTCCGGACACATATTAAATTCTGAAACCGGAAGAGAGGAAATTGACAACAGGGTTCAGGGCCTGATGGCCGATGCCTACCAGAAACAGCAGATTAATGTAAACAGCTACTGGGGTGACCAACCCTTCACTTCCGGTCCTGTTTACGTGGGAGCCATCGTGGTATTTCTTTTTGTCCTGGGAATGTTCATTGTGAAAGGCCGCTTGAAATGGGTGCTTTTTACGGTAACCTTCCTGTCGATCATGCTGAGCTGGGGAAAGAACTTTATGCCGCTCACGGATTTCTACCTGGAGTATGTTCCGGGATACAATAAATTCAGGGCGGTTTCGATGACGCTGGTGATTGCCGAGCTAACCATACCCATACTGGCTATCCTGGCCCTGCGCGAAATCTTTTTGAATCCTTCCATTATCAAAGAAAAACGCAAACAGGTTTACATCGCGCTCGGGCTTACGGGCGGTTTGTCGCTTTTGTTTTATTTATTCCCCGGCTTTTTTAGCTTTTTTAGCAGGGGAGAAGTAGAGCAATTGCGGAGCAGCTTTGCCGTTTATTTCAGTCAGAGTGGGATGAAACCCGGCGAAGTACAGAATCTTATGGCCACCCAGTTTCCGGCCATAATCAATAACCTGGAAGACGCACGCATTGCCATTTTTAAGGCGGATGCCATTAGGAGTTTTCTTTATATCATCATCGCAGCCCTGGTGATATGGCTTTATTCATTGAAAAAGATCGGATGGCAATTGCTTGTTGCAGGAATCACAGTGCTATTCCTGGCGGATATGGTTACCATTGCCTACAGATACCTGAACAAAAGTCATTTTGTAAGCAAGAGGCAGATGGAAGTGCCTTATCAACCAAGCAGAGCCAGCCAGATGATCATGCAGGATAAAGACCCGAATTTCAGGGTATTCAATATGGCGGTTAATACCTTTAATGATGCCAGCACCTCATATTTTCACAAGTCAATAGGCGGCTATCACGGGGCCAAGCTTAGAAGATACCAGGAACTGATCAGCTACGGTATCCAGCCGGAGCAGCAAGCCATCTATACAACACTCAGAAATCAGCCCACCTATGAGAAGATCGATAGCACATTAAAGCACACATCAGTGTTAAATATGCTCAATGCAAGATACCTGATCCTCGATCCTTCTCAGGTCCCATTTGTTAATAAGTTTGCATTGGGCAATGCCTGGTTTGTTCCGAACCATGAGATGGTTGAGAATGCAGATCAGGAGATTACGGCCATTCAGGATTTCAACGCCGCCCGGACTGCCATCATCGATCAGCGTTTTGCCAAACATCTTAAAGGATATATTGACGGTTATGACAGTTCGGCCACCATAAGACTTGTGAATTACAAACCGAATCATCTTACCTATACCAGCAATAGCCAGAGAGATCAACTGGCAGTGTTCTCGGAGATCTTTTATGAAAAAGGCTGGAATGCATATGTAGATGGAAAGAAGATGCCGCATTTCCGGGTGAATTACGTGCTCAGGGGAATGATCGTGCCTGCAGGGGAGCATTCCATCGAATTTAAATTTGAGCCTCAGGTATATGAAACGGGTGAGACCCTTTCTTTGATCAGCTCCATTATTTTGCTATTGCTGATCATAGGTGGGGCGGTATATCTTTTCAGGAAACAAAACGGAAGCACCACCGAAGCGAAGGCATGAAAAAAGTTCTGGTCATAACCTATTACTGGCCGCCCAGCGGTGGGGCCGGGGTGCAACGCTGGCTGAAGTTTATTAAGTATTTAAGGGATTTTGGCTGGGAACCTGTTGTTTACACGCCGGAAAATCCCGAAGCCCCGGTTATCGACCATTCACTCGAAAAAGATGTTCCCGAAAATATAGAAGTGATCAGACGCCCGATTTGGGAACCCTATTCGGCATATAAAAGATTTATTGGGCAAAATAAAGATGAACGGATCAATGCCGGCTTTCTCTCGGAAAATAAAAAACCTAAGCTTACAGAAAACTTCTCGGTTTGGATCAGGGGCAATCTGTTCATACCCGATGCGCGCAAATACTGGATCAGGCCGTCCATTAAATTCCTGAAGACTTATCTGAAAGAAAATCCCGTGGATGCCATGGTTACGACGGGCCCCCCGCACAGCATGCATATGATCGGACTGGGGTTGAAGAAAGCGCTGGATATCCCCTGGCTGGCCGATTTCCGCGACCCATGGACCAATATCGATTTTTACGATCAGTTAAAGTTGACAAAGTGGGCAGACAGGAGGCACAGGAGGATGGAGATGCTGGTATTAAAGCAGGCCGACAAGTTTGTTACCGTTAGCTGGAATTGGGCAAAAGACTTTCAGGAAATATTAAAAAGGCCGGTACATGTTATCACCAACGGTTATGATGGGGCGGATTTTCAAAATATTGAAAGAAAGAAGGACGAAAAGTTTTCCATCGTTCATATAGGAGCGATGAACAAGGACAGAAACCCGGAATATTTCTGGAAAGCAATTAAGGAGCTATTGGCTGAATTGCCTGAGTTGAAACATGAACTGGAGCTGCGATTGATCGGATCGGTTGATGCCTTGGTTAAGGAATCCATTGCTGTCAACCAACTCGGCCAGTTTCTGATCAAAATGAATAACATACCTCACCGGGAGGTATTGGAATACACGACTTCTGCACAGGTGTTGTTGCTTGCCCTGAATGATACGCCAAATGTTGCGGGAATTATTCCAGGGAAGATCTTTGAATACATTGCCGCAAAACGACCCATCATTTGTATCGGACCGGAAGCTGGAGATAGTGCGAGAATAATACATGAAACTTCTGCTGGAAAAGTTGCAGATTTTTCCGATAAAGATAAGATGAAGGAGATCATTAAAGAATACTTTAACAAGTATTTGAAAGACCAGCTTCAGATAAAATCATCAGAAGCCGATAAGTATTCCAGGAAAAACCTCTGCGGTAAAATTGCGCATCTTTTAAATGAAATAAAAACATAATCTGATTGTGAAAATTATTAACATCGTTGGTGCACGACCAAACTTTATCAAAATTGCCCCGATCATGAAAGCCATGAAGCGCGACAATTTTCTTGACCCCATTCTTTTACACACAGGTCAGCATTATGATCATATCTTGTCGGGAAGTTTTTTTAAAGAACTCGAAATTCCCGAACCCGATATCAATCTTGAAGTTGGTTCGATGAGTCATGCTAAACAGGTGGCAATGATCATGAGCAAATTTGACGATGTTTGTGATGAGCTGAAACCGGATGCCATTCTGGTTGTTGGAGATGTGAATTCAACCATGGCATGTACACTCGTTGCCTCAAAGAAGTCAATAAAGAGTATTCATGTTGAGGCAGGCATTAGAAGTTTCGACCGTACAATGCCGGAAGAGGTCAATCGACTGGTGACGGATTCTTTGGCCGATCTTTTACTGCCTCCCTCACCCGATGCCATTGTGAATTTGAAAAACGAAGGTTGTGATGAGGGAAAAATTGAGATGGTTGGGAATATCATGATTGATTCATTGTTGTATTTTGATACGAAGATCAGTTCATCAGATATTCTTTCCAGGTTAAGTCTGGGGGAAAAGAAGTTTGTTACCCTTACCCTCCATAGGCCCTCAAATGTCGATTCATTTGAAGCGTTGTCTTCGATTCTTGAAGCACTGGATTATATACAGAAAAGAGTTAAGATCGTATTCCCTGTTCACCCGAGAACCGATAAGATGATAGACCAGTTTGGTCTGCGAGATAAAATTAATCAAATGAATAACCTGCTTTGTATCGATCCTGTAGGATATTTTGATTTCGGTAAACTGATTGCTGAATCTTTTTTTGTTTTAACGGATAGCGGTGGAATACAGGAAGAAACAACTGTTCGCAAGATTCCATGCATCACATTAAGGGAAAACACAGAACGTCCTGTTACCGTGACTGAGGGTACAAACCAACTGGCGGGTTCCGACAAATATAAAATCATCAAATTTGCTGATGAAATCTTTAATGGTAAATGGAAAGAAGGCAGGGTGCCCGAAATGTGGGATGGCAAAACAGCAAGCAGGATTCTTGATGCAATTAAAAAAAGCTGTAGTTTGTGAGGCCAATACTCCCTATATATTGACGACTTTGTTGATAAAAGTTGTTATATCAACGCCTTCATAAAACACCTTATACAGCTCATTAATGATAAAATGGTTGTGCAGGTTGTTCCTTCTGGCGATTTCCTCGCAGAAAATCTTTGTGGCGATCTTTCCTTCCAGCAAAACCTTGTCTGAGATTTCTTTGGTGTAAAAGCCTTTTCCCATAAACAATCCCAGGGTTCTGTTCCGGCTCAGGTCGTTCAGGGCAGTCAAGGTAAAATCCCCAAATCCGCAATATTTAAAAAGTGTTTCATCTTTTCCGCCGAATTGGTTCAGGATTTCTCGCAATTCTTTGAAAGCCCTTGTTAGCATCAAAAATCGCAGATTGGGAGAATTGAATCTTGCATCAATGATCCCGATCACGATGGCATAAATGTTTTTCAGGATGCTGGTGAGTTCAACACCAAGCACATCAGTTGTGAAGTCGAGAGCTACCGGACTGCCCTTAAATATCTTTTCAAACTCCCGGAAATGCTGTTCGTCTTCAGCTGCAAAAGTAAAAGCCGTTGGAGATTTTTCAAGCATTTCACGGGCAAAAGTAGGGCCTTTCAGGCTGCAGGGCGGATTTTCAAATTCTTCCGAAATACATTGCGCAATGGTCTTGTGCTGGCTGCCGAATCCTTTGGCCAGATTGACTAGCGGGGCTCTGGGATTTAAAACTGCTTTGACTTTTCTCAGGTAATCAAGCAGGGCGGAAGAAGGGATCCCGAGAAAAACAAGATCGGCGGAATTCAGTACGTTAAGTCCAGCTGTTGCTACAAGCCTTTCATTCAGTGGAATGTTGGGAAAGTATTTCTTATTGATGTGATTGTTGTTGATGCTCTCGATTACATCATCTTCAATTGATAAAATAATAACTTCCACCTGGCTATTATTGGCGACCGTATTTCCGATGGCGGTTCCGATCGCTCCCGATCCGATGATAACAATCTTCCTGAATTTCATTTTATGATTTTCTTATTCCTGACCTGACAAGAATATTTTAGCAAAGTTATCATTTATTTCAACAGAAAGCTTGAATAGCAATATAAGAGCGGTGAACACAATGGTCATCATGGCGCTTCTTATGATGATATCCATGTAAAAATTATCGAGTTGGGGAATCAGAAGATTCAAAAGGTAAACGAATCCTGCGATCAGGAACACCAGTAAAATCCTGTGGTCATAAGGCCTGAACCCGAAGCGTTTGCTCAGGTATATGTATTTGATCACGTTAAATACAAAAAAGGAGATGGCTGAGGCCAGGGCAGCTCCCGTGATGCCCAATACGGGGATAAAAAGGACATTTGAAAAAATAAGTATTACAACCAGCACAGCCATCAGGTAGGTGTGGATCCGGTATGCCGGCGATGTGAACAGGATCATGTTGCTGGTGCCGCCGGCCATTTGTATCAGGCAGGCCAGCGAAATGAACAGGATCACATATTTCCCCGGCTCGTATGCTGATCCCAGAAGATGTTCGTCAAAAATATTGTGAATGTTTCCCCAAATGCCGATAAACAACAAACTGGCGATAATGGCCTGGTTCAGGCAACTTTTATAATAAATGGTGTTGATGGTCTTGCTGTCGTTGTTTTTCCAGGAATCCGCGATCACAACCGAAGAGATCTTAAGCAGGGATCTTGACGATATCAGGATCACCTGTCCGAAATAAAAAGTGATGGCATAGATACCTGTGCTTTCAAGATTAAGATAGGCATTCACCATAATGCTGTCGATGTTGAGTACCAGGATCCCCGAAAAGCTGGTCAGGATACCAAAGAAGCTAACACTGATGATTTTTTTCCTGAAACCGGAAGTAAGTATCGAAAAATCAGGTTTCAGAAAGAATTGCCTGTCCCGGATCAGCAGGATCAGCAGGATAAGAGTCGGTAGCAGGTAAGAGATCAGGAAGACGATCACATAGGTTTTAAAATCAATGATCCCGAGCAATACAAAAACCGAGGCAAGCAGAATGAATATCCGCTGGAAAAACTCTTTCAAAAAAGTGCCCTGAACACTGTTGAACAATACTTTATAATAATTGTCGAAAACCAGATAATACAGGGTGAAAACCACCAGTGGGATAATGTAATAGAAGTATTCGGAAAAGATCTCCGATTTTTCGGCTCCCCTGCCGATGATATAGGGTTTCAGCGTAAAAAGCAGGATAAGCGCAATGATCAGCCCGATAAAACTGACCATCAGGGTGATAAACAAAAAACCATTGTGTTTTTTCTCCTTGTCCCTGAAATAGGTAAACAACATGGTGGTTGCACGGGGGAAGCCGAGGGAAGCAAATTGGGCGAACAAAACCGAATAAGCCACCAGCAGCCTGAGCAGGCCAATTTCAGTCTGGGAGAATATCCGGGGATAAAGCAGCACGGTGGTAACAAACCCAATTCCTATTCCCAGATAGGAATAAATCGTTCCCCGAACCGCTTGTTTTTGGATGATGCCCATTTCCTTACATTTAGTTTATCCTTATCCCCTTGCTCGAAAAAGCTAAGTTAACTGATATCGTGTTTGATGAAAAATTGGTTGTGCTTGATATGGCGTGCCTGTTCAGGATATGATGGTCATTCATATCCGCATTATACATATAATCAAGGGCCAAAAGCTTGTCATATCCGATTTGTTCGGCAATTTTTTGAATTCTTTTATTATAGCTTCCATAGGGAAAGGCCAGCATTTCTATTTTGGCTTGAAGGCATTCTTCGAGTATCTTTTTTGAATGAGTAAGGTCTTGCTTCGCGTTGTTCTCATTAACTTTAGTAAGGTCATAATGCAGATAGCCATGCGATCCTATGTCAACCAGCTCGGATTTTGCCAGTTCCGTAATCTCATTTCTCTTTAACAATTTATAGTTTTCATCAGGGATTTTTTCTAAATCTGACCAAAGGTTCAGATCTGAAGTTATTTTGTTGATTATTTCATCCCTTTGTCCATATTCACATGATTTTAATATAAGTAGCAGCGGCAATTCTGATGATAACCCATTTGTGTGGCTTAAAATATTTTTTTTGATGTGATCAATTTTGTCTTTATGGAAATAAAGTAAGCCTGCAAATATATCAGGAAACAGTATATAATCTTCTTCCTCAAGGCAGACGCCTGAAATAAATATTGTTGCAGGGATTTTGTATTTTTCCAGGATCGGTAAAGCAACGGTTAGATTATTCTGGTAACCGTCATCAAATGATATTGTTATGGTTTTTTTGTCAGGTTTGATGTTGTTTCTTACAAGATTAAAAGCTTTCTTTAAACTGATTACATCAAACTCCCTTTTGAAATATGCCATTTGCTTTTCAAACTGATCAGCGGTTATGTTCCTTGCTGAGAAATCTGTTGCATCCTTTAAAGTTACACCATGATACATCAGGTTTAAGATGGATTTGTCGGAGAAACTTCGAATCAGTTTATCCAATCCGAGTTGTAAAGTGGCAGGTGCCAAATAATTCCTTTTTATGGTTTTTATGAATTCCATTCGATAGGTGAAAAGGAGTTTTTAGATTCAGTTTATTTTATCTTCATTGCTTCAGTCTTATTCCTAATAAAATCATAAGTCTCCTGGTTCTCCCCAATGACTTTTTCTATTTGTGCTTTTTCTTCTTTAGTAAGATGTGTTTGCCATTTGTTAATCGGATTGCCTGATGTTGTTGTGTTTTTATACAAAATTTTTCTGCTTGAAATATTGTTTTCATATTTTTTATGGGATTTTTTTAAATCCAAAAAATCAAACAATTCAAGAAAAATATTTTCCTGATCAAGAACCATATCCTCGTAACTTATCACCTTAAACTGTTTTGGTTTTAAATGTTCAAGATCATGAAAAACCTGTTGGTTCAGTCTAAGCCACATTTTTGGAATTAGCTCAAAATGAGGCGGGAAGGTTTTAAAGGACAACGGGTTGATGTCGGAACTATTCAAAATGTGCCAGCAATCTTTATTACGATCGGGCATGTATCTCCTTTTACCTGTCTTTTTAAAAGCTTTCTCAAAATGAACTTTTAGGCTGGATGATTGGGCATAAACATCCCTGATAATGATGATAATCTTTGAATCTGGAAACAGTGCATTTACATACCTTGTTTTATTGATTAGATGAGTGGACTTATTTACAGGTATGATATCAGTCCAATCATAAAAAATTTTCCCCAGTTTTCTTTCCAAACGATTTTTCCCTCGCATAAGATGCCTCTTAAGGGATTTGCTATCGTGAATGAAATTTATAAAGTAATGACTTAAGTTATAAGTATACTTCGAAATATCGGCACTATTCTCATCTTTGTATTCGCACTTATCCAGGCAATTAGCTCCACCCATTTCAGTCCAAACTGTATTGAGTTCATCTCCGATTTTCAGCAGTTGCGGATGAGAGGTGAGCTGATCTGCCAGAAATGTAGTACCCGATCTCATGCACCCTGTTATAAATAAAGGCATGTGGGGCAGATATGGAGGCAGTTCCCCATATGTTGAAAGTATTTTTCTCAGTTTAGGACTTGTTTTGATCATTTTTATATTTAAAGCAAACTTAATCCTTTCTATTTCTAATGACTATCAGGATAGAAAATAATAAAGTCTTTTTTATAGATTTCTTTAATTGATTTTTTATCTTGTTCATCAATTTCAACATCAACTTCCCCTGATTTATTCAATTTAACGGATTTGTCAATCGGAAAACCCAGCTTATCTGCTACGTAAGCAAAATCCTTTTCAAAGGTTTCAAATCTACCTATAAAGTCAATGTTGTTTAAGTCAATCAATGCATATTGTGCCCGGATGTGTTCATCGCATTTTTCAATATTTTGTTCTTTAACCCACTCAATAAAATTGCGGATTGTCATCATTTTCTTATGTTTTTCTTTATCGAACATAAAATAATTTTGGTTCAACACCTTGTCTTTCCATGCACTGATAAATCTGTCAACAGGATGGCGAACAAACGCAAATTTGAAATAGTCGTTATAATAAGCTGGCAAATAACCCACACTGGAACTGTAAATATATTCACGCGGGCCGCTATTCTCTTTCAGATGTTTATCAATTGTTCTTGTGGCAACCTTATAATTCCTGAACCAAATTGCTTTTTGCTTAAAGCAATATGAAATAAAGTATTTCCGCCTTGAAAAAGGGGATACGATATACTTATTTAGATAAAAGTGTTTGATCCTGTTAATCATTTCTTGTTTTTTGAAATTGATACACCGGATATTATTTCTTTCATTTCATATTCACGTCTTTCCATCGGATATTGATCAATAATTCGTTGTCTGGCTTGTTTCCCGGGCTGTTTGTGTATGCTCTTATTCAGAACCTTGTTTATAAGGTTTATCAGATCTGTCACTTTTCTTTTTTGGAGGACATAGCCTGTTCCACCTACTATTTCAGGCAGAATATTTACAGCAGAAACAATCGGAATGCATTTGCATAACATAGCTTCACATAAAGCACAACCAAATCCTTCGTAAATAGATAGTTGAAAGTAATACTGACTTCTGCTATAATATTCTTTTAGTTTTTCTTTTTTCAGGTATCCCAGAAATGAGACATTATCGCCGGGATCAACACCCTCAGGTGCATTTGTAATTCCTGCTATATAGAACCTGTATTCGGGAAAAGCTTTGGCTGTTTCTATAATGATGTCACCCCCTTTCAATATAAATTGGCTTGGTGAAAAAACGGCCAGAAAAGAATTCGGTTCTTTGTTGATTGTTCGTACTGGCGACCAGAAAGTATAGTCAAAGCCATTGGGAATGACTCTGGTTTTGGTAGGCAATGATGGGAAGAAATGTTTGACTCCCTGATAACTGCTTTTGTCATCAGAATAGTAAGTGTTTTTCATATATATCAAAGAAATGCTAACGGGAAGAAGAGTTTTTGCATGTTTATATGAAAGGCCATTTATTTTTTTTAATAAAGGCTTTCTCAGATCGCCATAGTTTAGCTCAGGCAAAGATGCACAGTCGCTTCCGTTGAGAACAATGAAAAATGGGGTGCTGAATATTTTACCCAAAAATGCAGGTAACAAGGTCCAGTATCCACCTGAGGATGCAATAGCCGCTTTGCTTTGGGGTAAACGGTAAATCAAAAAGAAAAACTGTCTTAATAAAAATACAGGAGTTAAGTATTTTTTTTTCCAGTTGTAAATATTGGTGATCACATGGTAGCTTTTTGAAAACATTACAATGTCGTTTGTTACAAAGGATGTTTGGGAAGGGGCAATATATACAAGCTTGCCTTTATGTGTATTTGAATGCTTACTACCTGTCATTTCTTAGTGCAGACCAAGAGCCCATTTTTGAGCAAAGATAATAATCAATCTGCATTAAAGGAATAGTAGAAATATCTTCCAAAGAATAATTCCTTGGTTACTTTGTGTGTGGTAATACTTATTTCCGTGAGTTAGTTTTTAACCACCTTTATCTGCTTAACAAAGGATTCGGTTTTCAGGATCACGATATATGTACCCGCTGATAAGTTCTGCATATCAATTCTTATATTGCTGCCGCTACAAGATCTTACTGGCATTGCCTGTCCATTCAGGCTCAGTATCTGATCTTATGGATCGTTTGGCTTTCACTTTTTTGTTTTGTGTAGATAATGAACCAGATATTAGGATAATCATCAAAAACTCAAAATTGCAAAGATTAGAAAAGAATTTATTTTTGATATTTAAATTTGTCTGATGTATAGGTTGTTAGCATTTCATTTAAACCCGTTCCAAACCTCTCTCTCTCCTCCTTCTTGCATCCATAATGGTGGCGTTAAGTTCAAAGCCGATTAGCAGGGTGATGGCGTTGAGGTTGACCCAAAGCATCAGGATGATCACCGTTCCGATAGACCCGTATAGTTTGTTATACTGTGCAAAGTTGTCGATGTAGAAGTTGAATCCCAGTATGAAGATAAATGAAAGAATGGTGGCCAGGATGGAGCCCGGTGAGAAGAACATGGAATGTTTCCTGGATGACGGAGCAATATAATAAATGATGGATACAGCAAAGAATGTCATCAGAAGCGTCACCAACCACTTTCCCCCGTTGATCAACAATTTGGTGAAATCGCTTGTGATGAGCTCATTGTTTTGCATGTATTTTAATAATATTCCTGTTGAAATAAGCATGGCCGCTCCGATGATCAGCAGGATGGAAATGAACAAAACCAACAATACTGAGATCAGGCGCAACTTCAGGTTAGAGCGCGTTTCGATGGTATGGGAGGTGCGGTTGAAGGCTTTCATCATCCCCATCATGCCATTTGAGGCAAAATAAATGGACACGAAAAAACCCAGTGAGAGCAGGCCTTCGTTGTGTTGCATAACGATCCCACGGATGGTCTGATCCACCGTGTTGTAGGCGTGCTCCGGAAGGGCATTGTGGATGGTTTCCATGATGATGTTGTCGATGTTCTTAATGGGGATATAAGGGATAAGTGTGAAGAAGAACAATATGCCGGGGAAAATGGCCAGTAAAAATGAAAATGAGAGCGCATTTGCACGGGCGATCAGTGAGCTTTTCTGGATGCCTTTGTAAAAAAAATCAACCACATCATGAAGCGGTAATCCTCCGAAGCCAGGCAAGATGATTTTTTTCGAGCCTTTGACGATCTTCCCTTTCAGGTAGTTGTATGTTGATTTTATTTTCTTGAAAAACATCTTAATCCTTGATTGCTTTCAGACTCATATCGAGACTTTTGATTTGATGTGTGAGGGCGCCTGATGAAATGTAATCGACTCCGCTTTCTGCATATTCCCTGATTGTTTTCATGGTGATGCCACCGGAGGCTTCGGTTTCATACCTGCGGTTAATGATCTCAACAGCCTTTTTTAAATCGGCCGGACTGAAGTTGTCAAGCATGATCCGGCTGATCTTCCCGGTTTTAAGCACCTCTTCCAGTTCATCAAAGTTTCTCACTTCGATTTCAATCTGCAGCTCTTTCCCTTTCTGTTTTAGGTATTCATTTGTTTTTTTTATGGCCTGCCTGATGCCTCCTGCAAAATCAATATGATTGTCCTTGATCATGATCATATCGTATAACCCCATTCGGTGATTTTCACCGCCTCCGGTTTTCACGGCCATTTTTTCAAATATTCTGAAATTGGGTGTGGTTTTGCGCGTGTCGAGGATTTTGGTTTGAAGGCCGGCAAGTTTTTGGTTGAGTTCGTGGGCATGCGTTGCAATGCCGCTCATGCGTTGCATGAAGTTGAGCGCCAGGCGCTCGGCTGTGAGTATTGAGCGTGAAGAACCGGAAATGTAAAATACAATATCGCCGGCTTTCACCTGCTGCCCGTCTCTCAGCAATACTGACAGCCTAAGTCCCGGGTCTGTTTTTTTGAAAACCTTTTCTGCAATCTCAATACCGGCAATGATCCCACTTTCTTTGATCAGCAAGCCTGCTTTTCCCCTGGCCTTGTCAGGGATGGTTGCTAGCGAGCTGTGGTCTCCTTCGCCAACATCTTCCCGTATGGCCAGTTCTATAAGTTCGTCAATGCCCATGGTTTTAGTTTTGCTTATCGAAATGGATAATGACCAGTTGGAATTCACTACTTTCTTTTTTCATCATGTAATACACCCTGAATGCCTCTTTTCCGGAAACATAATTTCCAATGGCATAAATGGAGCCTTTGTCGGAAGTTCCCTTGTGCTTGATCTTGTACGAGGAGGGAGGATGTTTGCTGAAAAAATCCTTGAGAATGTAGCCGCATTGTGTTTTGCTGTAAGTACCGTCTTTGCTCATAATGGAGAGTTCAACCGTGCTGCCCAAATGTTCGGATAAGTTCTCCGAATCGCCATTTGAGATATGCGTCGATATCTTGTCATGTATTTGATCTGTGTCTTCCTGCGGCATTGCCTTTAAACTGAAAAGCAATATTGAAATAATGGGCAGGGTGTAGACAAGCATACTTGTAATTGTGCGGACTTTCATTTCAATTCAATAATTTGTTTACAATATTTTTCTTGAAGCGATTCATGCAAATTTATGATTTTTTAAAGTTACGATACTCTGAACAGCTTGCAGTATTTTGTACATTTGTTGATAACAAAATTTGTACCGATGAAGAAGATGCTGAGAATCATATTACCGGCTACGATCCTGTTCATGGTTTGCGCCTGCAATTCGGGACCCGAAAAAACAGGGAAGGACCAGTTTGACGATCAATTGGATTCGCTGACCAGCTCATTGGAAAACATTGATAAATCAATGGATTTGCTTACTGCTTTGAACAATCAGCTGGAAGCGCTCGAGCTCAAGGTTGAGGCAGGAGATCTGAGCAGGGAACAAGCCAACAGGCTTGCTGAAGAACTGAACAAAAAATACCGTCTGGAACTGGATTACTCAACACAGATAGATCCCTCCAGGCATCTGCCTGTTTGGTCAACACGCCTTGGATTGATGGAACCACAGGGTATGATGCTCGACCCCGAACAATCCAAGCGAACTTCTGTGAACAATACGGTGGAGGGCTATAACAGCATCAAGCTGGTTTATACCGGGAATTATGACCATGCCATGGAACAGGCGGAGATCATTGCCCGTTCAGCCAATATCCCTCTTAGTAAAACCTATGCCGAAGCTTTGGAGAAGGCTGAAAAGTATCCCTCGGCACTTAGCGAGATCAAAGGCATTACCTATATGAACTTTGAACCCGGCTTTCAAAATTTGAAATATAAGATTTCAATCAGCGTTTCGCCCGATGGGGTTTTAACCATTTATGCCATAAACGAGCAGCAGCGCAAAGCCTATTTTGAGTAAGCCGGTTATTTTTTAGATAAAAATTCCATTATGAATATTATGATCACAGGCGCAAGTCGCGGGATCGGTTTTGAGCTGGCGCAAAAATTTACAATCGAAGGCCATAAGGTTATTGCGCTGGCAAGAAGTAAAGACAAGCTAAAAAAGCTGGAGCAGGTATGCAGGGAGGGAAATCGTGAGTCGAAATTAATTCCGGTTTCATTCGACTTGCTGTCAGACAATTTAAGAGAAAGCTTTGAGAGGCTTGTTTTAAAGCATTTTAAAAAGATTGATATTCTGGTTAACAATGCCGGAATGTTGTTGAATAAAAGTTTTCGTGACTTCACGGAGGAAGAGTTCGATCGTATGTATGCCGTAAATGTGAGAGCGCCGTTTTTCATTGTACAGGCGCTTGATGAGTTGTTTTCAGAACATTCCCATATTGTCAATATCGGTAGTATGGGGGGATATCAGGGCAGTGTGAAATTTCCCGGTCTAAGCTTGTACAGTTCCGCAAAAGGAGCTCTGGCAGTGCTTGCCGAATGTCTTGCCGAAGAATTAAAAGACCGAAATATAAAGGTGAACTGCCTGGCTTTGGGTGCGGCTCAAACCGAAATGCTTGAAGAAGCCTTTCCTGGTTACAGGGCGCCGGTTTCTGCAGAAAAGATGGCCGACTTTATAAAAGACTTTTGCCTGACCGGCCATCATTTCTTCAATGGAAAGATACTGCCCGTTTCGTTGAGCACTCCCTGATAATTAGCTATCTTTGCATCGAAATGAGTAAAGAAGGAAAGGATATCATAATCCATCCCGGAATCGTGCAAAGTGCCGAAGGGGATAGCGTACAGGTGATGATCCTGGCGCAGTCGGCCTGTTCGCATTGTGATATGAAATCGTTATGTGCCGCCGCAGACATGAAAGAGAAAATTATCGAGGCACGAAAAAATCCGGCTGATTGGTTTGAACAGGGCGAAAAGGTAAATGTGGTCATGCAAAGAGGCCTTGGCTCCAAAGCCGTACTGATCGGTTATTTTCTTCCATTTTTGATAGTCGTGGGAGCCCTGGTTATTCTGATCGAATATACAGGAAATGAAGCACTTAGCGGGCTGATTGCCCTCGCCCTACTCTTGCCATATTATGTAATTATTTATAAAATGAGCGACAGGTTTAAAAAGAAATTTTACTTTTCTGTTGAAAAACAGTGAATTTAACAGCTGATTAACACATCATCCGAACAAGCATCCTTAGTTTTGTGTTTAACTTACGAACAAATATTGAAAACCAATGAAATACTTATTTACTACTTTAACACTATTTATACTTACGATTGTGGTTACTGCACAGCAAAAACCCATTATTCAGCAAGCCAAGCACTTCAGAAAAACAATTCCGTTGCGGGATATGGAAAAGCAAATCGGTCCCAAGGATCAGGGCTGGAAAGACAATGTGATCCGCAATGAGGTGAACCCCAAAACAAACCGTCCCAAAAACATGAATGCCCTTCCTGTGGGAAACGATCCTGCTGTCCAGGATTATATGGGCAATATTATGCAGGCAAGGGATGTAACCCAGAACTTCGACGGCGTTGGGAATGTGAATGGCGTTTTCCCTCCCGATACGGAGGGAGATGTGGGGCCCGATCATTATTTCCAGATGATCAACCTGTCTTTTGCAATTTATGATAAGGAAGGAAATAAATTATACGGCCCGGTTAATAACAGCACACTCTGGGACGGTTTTATTGGCCCCTGGACCGGAACCAACGATGGCGACCCCATCGTTTTATATGACGAAGAAGCCGGCCGCTGGATGGCCAGCCAGTTTGCCATCAATACATCAAATGGAACCTACTGGGAGTTGATTGCGGTTTCAGAAACAGGAGACCCTACCGGAGCATATTATCAATATGCATTCCAGTTCCCGGCTTTCAATGATTATCCTAAGTTTGGTGTATGGCATGATGCCTATTATGCAACATTTAATATGTTTGGATCATACAACAGGGCTGCCGCGGCTGCTTTTGAACGCGATAAGATGTTGCAGGGCGATTCTACGGCACGAATGGTGCTGTTCGACCTGCCTGCAAGTAGCGATGCCTTTAATATGTTGCCGGCTGATTTCGACGGCACGGCTCCTCCGAATACTTCACCGAATTATTTTATCTATTTCAATGACGATTACTGGGGATATCCCGATGATCAGCTCAGGATATGGGAATTTGATGTGGATTGGACAGACCCTGATAACTCCACATTTCAGGAAGTAAAAACGGTTGTGACGGAAGCATTCGATTCCTTTTTATGCGGTGCTCCGCGTAGCCGATGCATTCCTCAGCCAAATACAAATACAAAACTCGAAGCCATTTCCGACAGACTCATGTACCGATTGCAATACAGAAATTTTGGTACCTATCAAACCATGGTCACCAATCATACCGTGGATGTGGCCAACGGGCAGGCCGGCGTTCGCTGGTATGAACTCAGAAACAACAATGATGGCAGCGGATGGTATATTTATCAGCAAGGCACCTACGCCCCTGATAGTGAAAATCGCTGGATGGGCAGCGTCGCAATGAACTCCAAGGGAAATATCGCCCTGGGATACACCGTTTCAAGCGATACCACCTATCCTTCCATACGATATACGGGTAGAACTGCAAACGCCACACCTGGAGAAATGAATTTGCAGGAAGTGGAAATCATTTGCGGCACATCGTCTCAATATAGTTACAGCCGCTGGGGAGATTACAGCTGCATGTCGGTCGATCCTGTTGACGACAGTACCTTCTGGTACACTCAGGAATATATGGGCGGCGCCTGGAAAACCCGGATTGCTTCCTTTAATTTCGACCCGATCGGCCCGGTTAGCGCCAATGCAGGTCCCAATGATAATGTATGTGAAGATACAGCATACCAAACGGACGGTTCCGGCGAAAACTTTAACTCCGTTAAATGGACCACCAATGGAACCGGAATACTGGGCAATGCCCAACAATTGAAGGCAACTTACATCAGAGGCCAGCAGGACCTTGAAAACGGCAGCGTAGAACTTTACATGACAGCTTATGGATATTATCCTGGTGCAGAGGATACCGATACCATGCTGCTTTCTTTTGTTTATCTGCCTGAAGTTTTTCCTGGAAATGACACCCTGCTCTGCGAAGGGGCCACCCTGCAACTTAATGGTGTGGTCTCACATTCGGATTCTGTTTTGTGGACCAGCTCGGGCGATGGTACTTTTGACAATGACACCAGTCTCACCGCCATTTACACTCCGGGTGCCGAAGATCTGGCAAATGGAGGTGTTGATCTGCTCCTGACGGCTTTTCCTGAACCTCCCTGTAATGATGCGATTTCAGAGTTGATGTCGGTTACTATAGATGAATGTACTGGATTGTACGAAAATCTCCCGGGTATCGGTCAGATCAGGATCATTCCCAACCCGAATGATGGTTCTTTTAGTTATGAGATCGGAGCCGGTGTTGAGAAAGAAATCGAACTGGAGGTATTTAATTCATCCGGATCAAAGATTTTTGAAGGTAAAGATCAATCAATAAATGGTTTCTTTAGCGGAAGCATAGATTTGGAAACCAACGGAGGATTGTATTATTTCAAAGTGATTTCCTCGGGTGGTGTGAAGGTTGCTAAATTGCTCATCAGATAGCTTTGGCTTTGATATACTGAATCTTATTAAAAATGCAAAACATTTTTCTGTTAGATTCAGTTATACCGATAGGAACAGGAGGTCAATCATTGCAAACCTTTTCCGGATCGGTATAAATCTCACACATATAGCTTTCTAAATACTTTCTAAATTAAGGCTTACAACCAGAATTTAGAAGTTTTCTAAATTGAGATATAAGTAAAAGGGAATCAGGTGGTTGGAAAACGACCTTGTTCCCTTTTCTGCTTTACATGTCTGTAAGCACCTTCCTGTCAAGTCTTTAAAGCTTTGTCAAAATCAGCCTTTTGCATATAATTGTTTCCCATTTGTTTTTACTTTTGCTGTGAATTCCTTAACAGGATTTGATTTGCTCGTTATACTTTGATGGTTAATTAATTAAAAAAGGAGATTAAAGTGAACGAAGTCTTAATAATTGCAGTGATTTCATTGGGAGCTATTGGGGTCATTGCTGCTATCGTTTTGTTTTTCGTAGCCCGGAAATTCAAGGTGATCGAAGACCCGAAAATTGATGTGGTTGAAGAAAAGTTACCGGCAGCCAATTGTGGTGGATGCGGTTTTGCCGGATGCCGCAATTTTGCCGAAGCTGTTGTGTCCAAAGCCAAAAAGGAGGGCAATCTCGAGGGCTTTAACTGTCCTGTCGGAGGCAATGAGGTCATGGGCATTATTGCAGAGGCCCTTGGACTGGAGGTGGAAGAATCCGAGCCGCAGGTTGCTGTTGTGCGATGCAACGGAAGTTACCAGCATGCACCCAAGAAAATTAAATATGAAGGTCCTGCCACCTGCGAATTCGCTCATAATCTGTCCAGCGGTGAAAGCGGATGTCCATACGGATGCCTGGGCCTGGGCGACTGTGTGCGCTCCTGCCAGTTCGACGCCATGTACATGGACAAGGAAACCGGGCTTCCGGTCGTGATAGAAGAAAATTGCGTGGCTTGCGGCGCTTGTGTAAAAGCCTGCCCAAGAGATATTATCGAATTGAGGAATGTTGGGAAGAAGAGCAGAAGGATTTTTGTTAGCTGCATCAATGAGGAAAAAGGCGGCCTGGCGAAAAAGAATTGCGAAGTGGCTTGCATCGGATGTCAGAAGTGCTTTAAGGTTTGTCCTTTCGACGCAATAACCATGAACAACAACCTGGCATATATTGATTATGAAAAGTGTAAGCTTTGTCGCAAATGCGTTCCCGAATGCCCAACCAATGCGATCTGGGAGTTGAATTTCCCGCCGCGCAAAGAAAAATCAGATAAGAAACCCCCGCTGAAAGATAAAGAAGCCCGCGAAGCCGAACAGAAAAAACCTACTGAAAAAGCCAGCCCGGGGAAGATCGCCAAGGAGAAACTGGATGCGGATAAAAAAGATAATAAGGATATTATTAATTAGTATTCTCTAAAAAAACCAGGAGGATCAGGACATTGAAAACATTCAAATCAGGAGGTGTTCATCCGGCAGAAAATAAACTTTCGGCAAATGTGGCCATACAACCGCTTCAACTGTCGAAAAGGGTTTTTATACCCATTTCTCAAAATCTGGGTGCGCCTTCCCAACCTGTTGTAAAAAAGGGAGATGAGGTTAAAGTCGGTCAGTTGATTGCCAAAGGTGAGGCTTTTATTTCTGCCCATGTGCACTCATCTGTTTCCGGAAAAGTTTTTAAAGTTGACGAAGTTATCGACAGCAGCGGCTACAGAAGGCCTGCGGTGATCATCGACGTGAAAGATGATGAATGGGAAGAAAGCATTGACAAAAGCGAAGAACTTAAAAAGGAAATCAGCTTTTCAAAGGATGAGATCGTCAAGAAGATCAATGAAATGGGCATCGTCGGACTGGGTGGCGCCACATTCCCTTCCCATGTGAAACTGATGGTTCCGGAAGGAAAGAAGGCCGAGGTGCTGCTAATCAATGGAGTAGAATGTGAACCCTATCTTACTTCCGATCACAGGCTGATGATGGAAAAAGCTGAGGAAATCCTGATTGGAACCAAAATTCTAATGAAAGGTCTGGGTGTTGACAAAGCTGTAATCGGAATTGAAAACAACAAGCCGGACGCTATTGAACATTTGGCTCAGCTTTGCCAAAATTACGATGGGATCACCGTACAGGCGCTTAAAGTAAAATATCCGCAGGGTGGTGAAAAGCAACTGATCAAAGCCGTTACAGGCAGGGAAGTTCCTTCCGGTAAACTACCCATTGAAGTTGGTTGCGTTGTAAATAATGTTGGGACTGCCTTTGCGGTCTACGAGGCGGTGCAGAAAAACAAACCTTTATTCGAACGGGTTGTAACCGTTACAGGCAAGAACATACATAATCCACAGAATTTCCTGGTCAGGATCGGTACTCCTGTTTCCGAACTTATCGAAGCCGTTGGAGGTTTACCTGAGGATACCGGAAAAATCGTAAGCGGCGGCCCCATGATGGGTAAAGCCTTGATTTCGCAGGATGTTCCCGTAGTTAAAGGCACCTCCGGTATATTGCTGTTTAACGAACAAGAATCACACAGGGCTCCTTTGAAAGCCTGTATCAGATGTGCAAAATGTATCCAGGTTTGCCCAATGGGACTTGAACCTGTTTTGCTTGCACAGCTTTCCGATCATCAAAAGTGGGACGAGGTGGAAAAAGAACGCGTTATGGATTGCATCGAATGCGGTTCCTGCCATTATACCTGTCCTTCGGGAAGGCCTTTGCTGGATTATATCCGCCTTGGTAAATTTAGAGTTGGTCAAATAATTAGAAACAGAAGTAAAAATTAAGATATGGGTTTATTAACGGTTTCGGGTTCTCCGCATGTTCACCAGGATCTTTCCGTGAAAAAGATCATGTACGGGGTGGTGTTTGCCATGATACCCGCCATGCTTGTATCCGTGTATTTTTTCGGCCTGGATGCTTTAAGGGTGATCCTGATTTCTTCGGCAGCATGTATGTTTTTTGAATGGCTTATTCAGAAATACATCATCAAAGGGCCGGTAACCATTGATGACGGTTCGGCATTGGTAACAGGTGTTTTATTAGCTTTTAACGTACCATCCAATTTACCGGTATGGATCATTTTAATTGGTGCTTTTGTCTCCATTGGCCTGGCCAAGATGTCCTTTGGCGGATTGGGAAAGAATCCTTTCAACCCGGCTCTGGTGGGCAGGGTTTTTCTGCTGATCTCTTTCCCGGTGCAGATGACTACATGGCCGGTTCCCAGGCCTTTGTTTGCACAAAAGCTGGTGGATACGGTTACGGGCCCAACTCCATTGGGTATCCTTAAGGAAGGGATTAAAGATAAAGCCAATACGGTACAGCAACTTTTTGATGAAGGTATCAAAGCCATCGTCGACGGACAGGAAGTATTTTATAAACTACCCGATTATGTGGACGAACTGATCGGGTTTCAGGGCGGGTCCTTGGGTGAGGTGTCGGCCATTGCGTTGGTTCTGGGTGCACTTTATATGTTGTACCGCAGGATCATTACCTGGCACATCCCGGTATCTTATTTGTTATCGGCTTTCATTTTTGCCGGCATTTTCTGGATGATCGATCCCACTTATTATGTCAACCCGCTTTTCCATCTTGTAACAGGAGGTATGATGCTTGGCGTGTTCTACATGGCCACGGACATGGTATCGTCCCCCATGTCGCCAAAAGGGCAGATTATTTTCGGAGTCGGATGCGGGGTGATCACCATGATCATCCGTTTCTGGGGGGCATATCCTGAAGGAGTGTCATTTGCCATCCTGATCATGAACGCATTTACACCAATTATTAACAGATCATTCAAACCAAAACGTTTCGGGGAGGTTGTGAAAAATGGCTAAAAAAGAATCTACCTTTATCAACATGGTGCTCACCCTGATGATCATCACGGCCATTGCAGGTTTTGCATTGGGAGGAGTTTATAACCTGACCAAGGAACCTATACGGCTGGCAAAAAAAGCAAAGGCGGAAGCAGCCATCAAAGCGGTTTTACCTGAATTTGACAGCCTGCGCGCTTTTAAAATTTTGCCCAAAGGAGCCACCGACAGCATTACGATTAATGAGGCATTTAATAACAATGGCGAAATGGTGGGAACGGCTGTTTCTTCGTATTCAAATAAAGGATACGACCCCACACAGATCCGAATCATGGTGGGTATTTTGCCCGGTGGGATCATCAATAATACCTCGGTGATTCAGCACAAAGAAACACCGGGGCTGGGCACAAAGATGGAAGACCCCGATTTTAAGGATCAGTTTGAGGGCGTTAACCCCCAGGATTTTGCTCTCAAAGTGAAAAAGGAAGGCGGGGACGTGGATGCCATCACAGCTGCCACCATCAGTTCGGCAGCTTTTTGTGATGCCGTGCGCCGCGCCTATGACGCCTATAAAAATATTGAAGGAGGAAACGAACAATGAACCAGGTAGCAAATTTTACGAAAGGATTCATCAAGGAAAACCCGGTATTTGTTTTGTTGCTGGGGCTTTGTCCGACGCTTGCCGTTACTTCCTCAGCCTTTAACGGATTTGGAATGGGGATGGCCACCACCTTCGTACTGGTATGTTCCAATATTGTGGTGAATCTAATCAGGAGTCTGATCCCGAACAAGGTTAGGATCCCTTCATTCATTGTCATCATTGCATCCTTTGTGACCATTGTTGAGATGGTGATGGAAGGATTTCTGCCCGATCTTTTCAGCGCACTTGGTATCTTCATCCCGCTGATCGTTGTGAACTGCCTGGTGTTGGGTAGAGCCGAAGGTTTTGCATCCAAGCAAAGTTTCGTTTCCAGTGTGGTTGACGGACTGGGAATGGGCCTTGGATTTACCTTCGCCCTCACCCTGCTGGGAGCAGTGAGAGAAATTCTGGGCGCAGGTTCCATTTTTGGATATAAATTCATTGCAGGGGATGGGATTTTGGTTTTCATCCTTGCACCCGGAGCCTTTATCGTTTTGGGTTATCTGATCGCAATTTTAAGAAGAGTGAAATAATTATAAAGAAATCATCATGGAATATTTTGTAATTATAATAGGAGCCATTTTTGTAAGCAACATTGTGTTGCATCAGTATCTCGGGATTTGTCCCTTCCTGGGCGTTTCGGGAAAAGTAAATACGGCCATCGGAATGAGCGGTGCGGTTTTGTTTGTGATGACCATTGCCACCATCGTTACCTGGATCATCCAGAAATATGTGCTGGTCCCTTACGGAATCACTTTCCTTCAAACCATTAGTTTTATCCTTGTGATCGCATCGCTGGTTCAGTTGGTGGAGATCATCCTGAAAAAAGTCAGTCCTCCTCTTTATCAGGCCCTTGGGATTTTTCTACCCCTCATTACCACCAACTGCGCCATCATGGGTGTTGCCCTGCTCACGGTTGCAAAACCCGATTTCAACCTCCTGAAAGCTGTTGTTTTTGCCATTTCCAATGCCATTGGTTTTGCGTTGGCTATGACCCTCTTTGCAGGTTTGCGCGAACACCTCGACCTGATGGATGTTCCCAAAGGCATGCGCGGTGTTCCAATCGCATTGGTTGTGGCCGGCATTCTGGCCATGGCTTTCATGGGATTCAACGGCCTTGTGAAAGTATAGATTGAAGAAATTTAACTAAATTTGAATCCGGGCTTTAATTGTGAAGTGCCGGATTTTTTATAATCTGATTGATATGAGTATCATCCTTTTTGCCGGAACCGTTTTTATGGGATTTTTCGCCATCATGAATCCCATTGCCAATACACCGGTTTTTATTTCGCTTACAAACAATGTGGAAAGTTCAGCAGGCAGACGGAAAATTGCTTTCAATGCTATTTTTTACGCCTTTATTATTGTTTCGGTTTTTTGCATTGCCGGTCATATCATCTTTAAGCTGTTCGGAATTACCTTGCCTGCTTTCCAGATCACCGGTGGTATATTGCTCTTTGTCGTGGGCATGCATATGCTAAACGGAAAGCATTCAACAGTGGTTCATCCCAGCACGGATTCGCATAAAAATACCATCAAGCAGCAAGTTGCCGAAGGGAACAGCAATGTAGCCATCACCCCGCTGGCTATGCCCATTCTGGCCGGTCCGGGTACCATCGCCACCGCCATGAATTTTATAGGCAGTTCCACAAAACTGGGTAATATTGAGCAGGTGGTCGTTGTGATTGTTATTTTCGCAATCATGTGTTTTATCAGTTTTCTTTTATTCATAGGCGGAGCGAAACTGATCAAACTATTGGGTCACGGGCTCGTGAACGTGATCTCACGTATCATGGGATTGATCCTGGCGGTTATTGCCGTTCAAATGGTCATCAGCGGGTTGAACGGAGTTTTAAAAATGTATTACAATATCTGATCATTATGCCACTCGATACAATCATACAATTTGACAAAGTACAGATCTTTCAAAAAGAAATGCTGGTGCTCAGGAATGTCAGCTTCCGGATCAACACAGGAGAATTTGCATACCTGATTGGAAAAACCGGCAGTGGGAAGAGCAGCTTGTTGAAAACAATTTATGCCGATCTGCCGATTTTAGATGGACATGCCAGGGTTTCGGATTTTCAGCTCGATCAGATCAAAGGAAATGACATTCCTTTCCTGAGAAGAAAACTCGGGATTGTTTTCCAGGATTTCCAATTGCTTACCGACCGAACAGTTAATGAAAACCTTTTTTTTGTAATGAAGGCAACAGGCTGGAAAGACAAGAGAAAGATGGAAGACCGGGCCAGTGAAGTGCTTGAAAAGGTAGGCCTTGAAACCAAAGGGTTTAAAAGGCCCAATCAGCTCTCGGGTGGTGAGCAGCAAAGGGTGGGCATAGCACGTGCGCTTATTAACGATCCTGAGATTATACTGGCGGATGAGCCTACCGGTAATCTCGATC
This sequence comes from Bacteroidales bacterium, assembly GCA_021738625.1. Lineage (GTDB taxonomy): Bacteria > Bacteroidota > Bacteroidia > Bacteroidales > JAIOZK01 > JAIOZK01. Next base: position 24,412 of record JAIPBS010000001.1, on the reverse strand, counting down.
CGGAAACCTCTTTCGATATCGTCCAACTGCTGATGGACATCAGCAGATCAGGCAGGGCAGTGTTGGTCGCAACTCACAATTATAACCTTATTCATAAGTTTCCGGCCAGGATCATCAAATGCGAAAACGGAAAGATCCTTTGTTCAGGAAATGAGACGAATTAACTGTTCGGCGTTTTGTTTGTTGCAATAAAGGCCATTGAGCTTTTGCATGCGTTCATTGATCCGGCCTTCATCAAAAACCTGTTGTGCAATTTCATTCACCCTGGCTTTTAAACCTTCGGTTTCATTGGCTTTCTGACAAATATCATCCAGGAAAGTACCACTTAACATCTTATCATTAACCAAACAAAACCGGCCGTTGTAAAGGGTGTTTAATAATTTCAGCTTGAGCCCGGTAGCCTGAAAAGTTACCAGCACATTGATGTGGGCATGCCTGATCAGCTCAAACATTTGTTTATCGTCCGGATCAGAGATCAACTCCACGCCTTCTGACTGTGCAACCAGCCTCCTTATTTTCTGTGGTGGTTTCATGCCTGCTATGATCAGAGGCATATCCAGATCCTGAAAAACCTCCCTGATGAGGTATTCGGCCGCCCTGGCATTTTCGGGTACCTCTATATTGCCATGATACAAGGCGTACCTGCCTTTGCCTGCCTCTATGGTGATCTCTTCATTGGCATGAAAGCTTGGCAAGTGGATGACTTTTTTGTTTTTAAAATGGCTTTGAAGGTATATGGTATCTGCTTTCGACACGGCAAGCATGATGTCGGCATGCCACAATACTTTTTGATACAGCCTTAGTTTAAGACTTTCGATGATATAATAAAGTTTATCGTAAAGCTTGTTTTCTACCTTGAAGAGATTGAAGTAATATCGATGTTCAATATTGGATTCACGGTAAATTTTCAACCGGTTTTTCAGTTCGGGATGGTCAATGTAGAAACAACTGTGAAGTCCTTCAAACAATATTGGATACTGGTCTTTTTTCAGGTTTTCAAGCAAGCGGGACGACCTACGTCCTGAAACGATGTAAGGCTTGGTGCTAAGGGCAAAACGATAACCCGTTCTGCGGTTATAATAATCGACGGTTTCACAATATTTATTGAGTTCGTCGCTTCGCTTGCGACCCGGGTATTCAAAGCAATGCAAATGAATTTTAACTCCCTGGGATGAGAGCGCTTTCAATTTGTAAAACACATCAATAACCCCACCATAGTTGGGGGGGTATGGTATGTCGAATGAAACAATATGCAAATGCACTTCACGCATACTGTTTGATAACGCTAATTAATTGTTTTTCTTCTGTTTCCCACCTTAATTCTTGCATTGCAAACATAATGTTTTTGTTCCAGCTTTGCAATTTTTCGGGCTGGCCGAATATTTCTTTAAGCTTTTCAGCTATGTGTTCCGGGTCGTGTTTCTCAATAAAAGTGCCGATATCATATTGGCTGATGATCTTTTCTATTTCGGGCAACCTGCTTGCCAGTACCGGGAGCCCGGCCTGAATATAATCAAATAGCTTGTTGGGCAGACTGTAGCGGTAGTTAATATTGGTATCTTTATCGATGGTTACTCCCAGGTCGGCGTTCACCGAATACTGATACAATTCATGAAAAGGGACTTTGGAATGCAATACCACTTTTCCCTGAAGTTTGTTTTTATCAACAATCATTTGCAGCCGACTGAAAACATCTCCGCCACCGATTATAAACAGCAACATTCCTTCTGTGTTTTTCATCGCCTGGGTGAGTTCTTCCGCTCCTCGTTCAATGTTAATACCTGATCCCTGCAGGATGATGATCTTTTTATCTTCAGGCCATCCCAGTTCTTTTCTGCTTTTCACCTTGCTGGCCCCGGGGCTGGGAGGGATGTTTCTGATCACCTGTGCATGTACTCCGTATCTTTCATTGAAAAGCTTTGCGATGCTGTCGTTCACAGTGATCAGTTCATCAACTTTTGGCAGGGTGAATCTTTCAATTTTTTTCCAGATATTTTGAACCGCTTTTCTGTTGGTAAGCTCCGGTGTTTCAGTAAAATATTCATGGCAGTCGAGGATCAGTTTTCCGCTTTTCAGCTTTCTTGCAATAAGATTCGGGAGCGCGGTATCGATATCATTCGAAAAGAGCAGATCGAATTTTTTGAATAAAAGAAAGAAAAATAAACGAATGTTATATTCAGCGTAAAACAACGGACCTTTTGCAAATGCTAGCCGCATTCTGTGTGTTTTATATGGTCGGTTAGACAAAGGCAGGCTATCTTTTAGTTTACGGCCCACCAGCAAAACATCAAAACCCGCTTTTTGCAAGGCAATACAGCTTTTGTCCACCCGGCGGTCGGTGGCCAGATCGTTGATGACCGATACAATGGCTTTCTTCAATCCAGTCCTGGTTTTTTAATTAAACGTACATAAAGGGATTTTATGACAAACCCTTTGGGTTTTTGTGAAAATAGGGTGATTTTCCCTGTTGTATTTTATCAGAATTTTAGCGCATTATCGCATCGCTGAGTTTTTCCTTGTATCTTTGATAATCTTATGAGCAGCCACATCAGCATTAAACGGGATCATCCTCTGAAAACCCTGAATACTTTCGGGTTGGATGCCAAATGTAGTTATTTTGTTGAGCCACAAAATGTTTTCCAACTGAATCAGGTTTTCAGTTCACCTGAAATTTTTGGCAAGCCTGTTTTTGTGTTGGGAGGCGGAAGCAATGTGCTGTTCACAGCAAATTATAAAGGCCTGATCATCCATCCTGTATTCAAAGGCATAAAAATACTTTTTGAGAATGAACAATTTGTGGATGTGGAGGTTATGGCCGGGGAAAACTGGGATGCATTCGTTAACTACTGCCTTAACAGGAATTACGCGGGTTTTGAGAATCTTGTTTTAATCCCCGGAAATGTTGGTGCGGCTCCCATTCAGAACATCGGCGCTTACGGTGTTGAACAAAAAGATCATTTTAAAAGTCTTACGGCTTTTGATATGAAAGAAAGAAAACTGCTGGAATTCAATAAGCAAGAATGTGATTTTGAATATCGAAATAGCAGGTTTAAAAAGGAAAAAGGTCGCTATCTGATCGTATCCGTTATTTACAGCTTGAAAAAGAACGCCAGGCCCGATACCGGCTATGCCGCTTTACATCAACATTTTAAGAAACACCATGTATCCCCCGACAGCATCCAAAAAGTTGCGGATGCTGTGCGTTTCATTCGCAGATCAAAACTACCTGATCCCGATCAGCTGGGCAATGCCGGAAGTTTTTTTAAGAATCCCGTGGTAAATTTGGATGTGTTTGAAAAGATCAGATCGAAAAATGATCAAATGCCTTATTATTTGCTGTCCGGGGATCAGGTGAAAATTCCGGCCGGTTGGCTGATCGAAAAATGCGGTTGGAAAGGCAAACGCATAGGGAATGCTGGGGTGCATGAAAAACAGGCCCTGGTCATTGTGAATTACGGTGGAGTAAGGGGGGGCGAAATTCTTGAACTCTCGATTAAGATCAGGGAATCCGTAAAACAAACTTTTGGGATCGAACTCGAAGCTGAGGTTAATATTTTGTGAAGTTGCTGAATAGCTCGCATAGGAGTCACTCTTCTAATGTATTTATAATGAATCTTACTTAAAATGCAAAGCATTTTTCTGTTAGATTCATTTATACCGAATGGAGCATAAGGCCATCATTACAAACCTGTTCCTAATCGTACTAGATGTGAACATTTAAATGATTAACTTTGTTCTCATATTCACAAGCGATAGAATAATGGAGCAACAAGAAAATATATCTTTCTGGAAGAAATGGTGGATTTCCATCAGACCATTCAGCCTGCCTGCCTCTACCATGCCGGTGATCTTTGGAACCGTGCTGGCGGTTGTTTATGGCGGCGCCACCCTGGATATCGGTCTGTTTTTGCTTGCTTTTATCGGGATGGTTTTGCTGCATGGCGCTTCCAATATCTATAGCGATATTCATGATTATAATCGGGGGCTCGACAAGGTCCCGACTCCAGTTAGTGGTGGGGTAGTGCGCGGTATTATCTCTATTAAAGAAGCCAGGAGTGCATCCTATCTGTTGTTTTTGATTGGCGCCTTGATCGGATTTTTCCTGGTGGCCATGAGCGGCATGTGGCTGCTTGTGATCGGTATGATTGGATTGGCCATTGGTTTTTTCTATACCAGCGGAAAACGGGGCGCCTTAAAATATAATGCCCTGGGAGATTTTGCCGTCTTTATGGATTTCGGGATTCTGGGATCGCTTGGAGCCTGGTATGTGCAAACCGGTCAGCTTTCATGGATACCGGTGATCTGGGCCATCCCTATGGCCACACTGGTGATCGCCATTTTGCATGCCAACAACTGGCGGGATATCAAATCAGACAGGAACGGCAGGATAATCACCATTGCCTCTTTACTTGGAGATCAAAAGTCATTGAGATATTATGGTGTTTTGATTTACGGACCCTTCTTTATGGTTCTGGGGCTGATCACCATTCCGTATTTCTTGATGCCCGATACCCCGGCCATGCCTTTTACATTCCTGATCACCATACTTGCTTTGCCACTCGCAATCAATATCTGGAAAAAGGCCATCGACAGAAAAAGGCCAAAAAACCCAATGGATTTTATAACCCTTGACGGAGAAACCGCTAAGCTAAACCTCTTGTTCGGGTCGCTTTGTACAGTTGCCTTGCTGTTGGATGTTCTAATACAATCCCTTATATAAGTATGATTGACAAAACAGCCGGCCGGGAGAGTCCTGTTGCATTTATTGTGATCACGGCATTGGCTGTCATTCTGTTTGTCCCTCTTTTTATTTTCAGGCAAATCGGTCCCCTGGACTTTTGGTGGTGGATGAGTGCTAACTTGCTCCTGCTGATCACCCTGTCCATAATCACCAGTAAAGCCTACCGAAACCTGATCGCACAGGATTTCTCCTCCGGTTTTATTAAAAAGGTAATGTATGGCATTCTTTCGGCTGCGGTATTATACCTTGTTTTCTATGTCGGTAATATTCTGATCAGGTATCTACTGGACTTTGCTGGTGAAAACATACGGAGTATTTATGGATTTAAAGGGGGAGCGCCCGATTGGCGTATTTTGGTGCTGATGTTGCTGGTGATTGGTCCCGGCGAAGAGTTTTTCTGGAGGGGCTGGATGCAAAGGTTCCTGGAAAACAGGTTGGGTAAAGTTTCAGGATATCTGGCTGCCACCGCCGTTTACACCCTGGTTCACGTAGCTACCGGAAACCTCGTGCTGGTTTTAGCCGCATTGGTTTGCGGTTTGTTTTGGGGTTGGCTGTTCATGAAATACAAATCCGTATTGCTGAACGCTGTCAGCCACACGGTATGGGATATTGCTGCTTTTGTGGTTTTTCCTTTTGTTATTGCGTAGATCGGTTTTGTCGAAGCTTTTCTCTTTGATCAGAATTCATTTGTTAATAAAGCAAAGCATGGCTATCTTTGAAAGCCTAAATCAAGACCATGCTGAAATCCGCTCATATATTTTTTCTGCGAAGCAACCTGGAAGCATTTTTCTGGATTGCAGCACTGTTTATGCTTGCATTCAGTGATCCTGCAACGCCTCATTTCAGCATTTGCCCTTTGAAGAATATAGGCTGGGACTTTTGTCCCGGATGCGGACTGGGCCGCTCAATCAGCTGGTTGTTTCGGTTGGATTTTGCCAGGTCCCTCGAATGCCATCCGCTGGGAATGGTGGCTGTTGTGGTTTTAGGTTACAGGATTTATAGCGTATTTGATAATACAAATTCGAAGATGAAAATCATTTTTAAAACATGATCATATGGCACACATTTTAAATTTCATGCCCGAGTTGCACGGACAGGAACTGGTTTACGTTCAGAACCTTACGGATGGTTTTACCGACAACCAGCTGCAGCAGTTTTCAAATATTTACAGGTATCGCAGAAAAGATCCGAATATCATTCTTGTGGCTACCCTGGTAGGGTTTCTTGGTTTTGCCGGAATACAAAGGTTTATCGTGGGGCATATCGGGATGGGTATCCTGTATTTTTTTACAGCGGGCCTGTGCTTTATCGGCACCATAGTCGATCTGATCAACTACCAGGAAATTGCATTCAATTTTAACCGCAGGATCGCCGACGAGGTGAATGCAGTGGTGAAGAGTATGAAGGCATGATGAATGTCCGATGAAGGCAGGGATTATTCCCCGCCTATTTTATTGATTCTTTTTAACTCATGAATATCGAGCATATCTTTGGCTCGCTTTGATCTGATTTTGCTATTGATCAAAACAAAATTTCCTTTGCTATCATTGGGATGTGCTTTGTTTTTAAGGTCTGATAAAAAAGCGCTTTCTTCAATCATTCTCAGTGCAACCAATACACGCTCCGCCCCGGGAAGTCTCAGAAATTCCTCTTCCCTTCTTTTGTTGTTCTCTTCTTTGGTGCCGTAATAGATTTCCATATCAAGCAAATGATTATACCGATTCGGCACAGGTTTGCAATGATTGACCTCCGGCTCCAATCGGTATACTGAATCTAACAGAAAAACGTATTGCATTTTTAATAAGATTCAGTATACAAATGTAAAGTTAGTCGTTAAAAATTAATTGACTTTCTCCCGGATTTTTAATATCTTGTGGCAGACCAATTTATCAACGAACTAAAACCTGAAAGTATGCAATGTCCTGTTTGTCAATACAAAGAAATAGGCGATGAGGCAAAGGTCTGCCCCAACTGCCAATCCGACCTGGTTGCCGTAAAAGCCCTTAACAGCGTTGAGAAACGTTTGAAAAGGCAGAACAACACCATAACCGCCCTGGGTATCCTGGCGGGTCTTTTTCTGCTACTACTTATTGGAGCAATTGTTTTTCTGCCGCTCGGAAAGAAAAATACCGAAACTTCCGAAGTGGTTGTTACAAAAGTTGAAAGCGACAGTCTTCAAATGGCCAATAGTCAACTGCAGAAGTCTAATGCTACACTTAACCAACGGGTCCAAAACCTGGAGGCCCAACTAAAAGAATGCCGGGAAGAGCCAAAAACAATGGAATACACCGTGAGGGACGGAGATAACCTCTGGGATCTGGCCGACCGTTATTACAACAATCCCTGGAAATATGTGGACATTGCCGCCTATAACAATATCCGGAATCCCAATCTAATTTTGATCGGACAAGAATTGCAAATCCCTAAAAAGTAAAGCCATGGACAACATCAATATCCTTAGAAATAAAATTGAGGAATACCTGAACCGGATATCCGAACTTGATAAAACAATAGAGGGGAAACAAGCAGAGAACCAGGCTTTACGAGCTGAAGCGGAGAATTATAAAGTGGAGACGAAAAAACTTCGACAGGAAACCGATGGGTTACGGAAGCAGATTGCAGAGCTGAAAAGCGGCGCCTGACCGGTCAGGTCATCAGCTGGCCTACTATATCGCCGGCTTTTTTGTAATGATGCCCGGCCAGGTATTTCTCAATTCCATCAATGATCCTTAAGGAAACCTGTGGGTCAATAAAATTTGCCGTGCCCACCTGTATGGCCGATGCACCGGCCAGCATGAACTCGATGGCGTCGGTAGCGTTCATGATACCGCCCATGCCTATGATCGGGATTTTCACCACCTGATATACCTGCCATACCATACGCAACGCGATGGGTTTGATGGCCGGACCCGATAGCCCGCCGGTAACGGTCGACAGGATGGGTTTGCGCTTTTCCGCATCTATGGCCATGCCCAAAAAAGTATTGACCAGTGAAACAGCATCCGCTCCGGCTCCTTCCACACCTTTAGCGATCTCGGTGATATCGGTAACATTCGGTGACAGCTTAACGATTAGGGTTTTCTTCCAGACTTTTCGAATGGCTTCCGTTACGGCAACAGCTGATGGACAGCTGACCCCGAACGCCATGCCGCCTTCTTTCACATTCGGGCAGGAAATGTTCAGCTCGATGGCATTGATACCTTCCGTCTCGTTCAACTTTTCGGTCACCATGAGGTAATCCTCTACGGTGCCCCCGTTCACATTCGGTATGATTTCCGTATGCAGGTGTTTGATCCTGGGATAGATGCTGTTGACGAAATAATCGACGCCCTTGTTTTGCAGTCCGACCGCATTTAGCATGCCCGAAGGGGTTTCGGCCATGCGTGGGTACTCGTTCCCTTCCCTGTTTTTAATGGTCAGCCCTTTCACAAAGATCCCGCCCAGCAAGTTTAAATCCATGAATTCCATAAATTCCTCCCCAAAACCAAAAGTGCCTGAGGCAGTGGTGACAGGGTTTTTAAAATGAAGGTCCTTGATATGTATGTTTAAATCTGCCATTTCAAATATTTTGTGTCGAACACAGGGCCTGCGGTACAAACGCATTTGTTACCGTCCAGGGTTTCCGTAACACAGCACAGGCACGCTCCGAAACCGCATGCCATCATGTTTTCAAGGGATGCCTCGCAGTTTACGCCTTTTTTTGCGGCGATCCTGGCCACCGCTTTCATCATGGGATCGGGGCCGCAGGTGAATATCTTATCATATGGGAAATCATGCTTTGAAAAGATGGAATGTTGTGTGATGAGACCTTTATCGCCAAGGCTGCCGTCTTCGGTGGTTATAAGCACTTCACCGTACTTTGCAAATTCATCTGCAAGGAAAACATCTTCACGGGTTCTTGCTCCCAGCAAAAAGATTGTTTTGATCTTTTTCTCCTTCAGTTCCTTTGCAAGAAGGATGAAAGGTGCAATCCCGGAGCCGCCTCCGGCAATCAGTGCGTGCCGGATATGATCGGTATTGAAAGAATTGCCGAGCGGGAAGATGAGGTTCACTTTTGTACCTTCAGCCAGCTCACCAAGCTTGCGTGTACCTTTCCCGATGGCTTTTACATAAAATTTCAGGCTGCGGTTTTTATGATCTGCATCCAAAATTGAAAAAGGTCTGCGAAGAAATACATCGGCAGTTTGGGGTACCTGGATTTCAGCAAAGTTACCGGCTTTGATGGCGGGAAGCTCCTCATCGCATCCAAGCTCGATGATGTAGTTGTCTTCGTTTAGCCGATCGTAAGCCTTTACCCTGAAATCCCTAATTTGTTTCATGTGATGAAGATAAAAAAAGTCCGTCGCTTAGGACGGACCTGCAATTATTTTTCCTGATCATCTTCGGATCCTTCCGGCTTGACGGGTTCCTTTTCTTTTTCCTGAGCTTCCTGCTTTTCGGATTCCTCAACTTTGGACTGCTCTTCTTCTTTTTTCTCTTCTTCCTCTTCCTCACTAAAGTCCAGCATATCCTTTTCCTGCAGGATGTTGTACCACCTCACAAGTTTCTTGATGTCGGAAGTGTAAACCCTTTCTTCATCATAATCGGGAACCACCTCCAGCATAAAATCCTTCAGTTCCTGTCCGGATGATTTCGGGTCGATGGCCTTTTCACCATTCTGTTTTTCATAAATGGCTTTAAAAACGTCTTTCAGTGGCATGTCTTCTGTTTCCGTATAAATGCTGATCTCTTCCAGCGAACTGATACGCTCATGCTCAAAAGCCGTGAATTTTTTACCATCTATTAAAGATTCAACCACTACACCGGCCTTGGTCTGTGCTTTCATTTTGTACAATCCCGGTTTACCTGCTATTGCTAAAATATCTTTCAAATCCATATGGAATAATTTTGGACAAAATTAAGAAAAAGAAACAAATGCAATTGAACAATTACAATTCAGAAACATTGTAAAAATTTAAAGTTTTCTGTAGTTTTTATATTCGCCTATGCGCCATCCGGTTTTCTTTTCGAGAAAATGTAATAATCTTGATTTCATGGAAAAGCGTTTTTTAGATGGATCAAAATCGAATTGCCAGTTCTTTTTTTTGATCTTTTCTTTCATTAATTCAGGATGGCTACCCTCAAAGCGTTTAAGACTGTCGATCTTCGAATAATCAAAATTTGCGGTTTCGGGTATGTTTTTATTCACCCATTCGTCATCATGCCAGAATTTGTGAAAGCTTTTTTGTTTGGCTTGTTGCAGCTCGGGAGGCTTCACCCAGCCGTAGTGGTACATGCTGGCATTGGTTTCTTTCACCTTAAGCGGTTTGCCGTTTTTCCTGAACCCCTGTGCATCCCGGTAAGATCGGATATTTTTGTCGTTGCGAATGATCCGGACCTCGTGCCTGTACCATCTTCTTGAATCGCCGATAAAATCATAGGAGCCGTAGAAGTGTAAATACCTGAACAGCAAACCTTCAACCTTTGGATTGTCAAGCCAGGTTTTCATACTTTTCCTAAGCGTTTTATGATATTTTTCGTGCAGTACCTCATCGCCCTGAATATAGAAAGCCCAATCGGAATCACCGGAAATGGCGTCGAAGGCTTTATCGGTTTCCAGGGCCAGCACCCGGCCTCCCGCCCTGAGTGAATCATTCCAGACCGTTTCAATGATCCGAATGCGTGGGTCTTTGATATCCTGTATAAGTTGCAGTGTTTCGTCTTCCGAATTCCCAACCGCGATCACGAATTCATCGCATAGTGGCAGCACGGAGCGGATGGCTTCCACGATGGGATAATCGAAACGAAGAGCATTCCTGATAAAACTGAAACCGCTTACTTTCATCGTCCTGTTAAAATTTGATGATGCCTGTGTAGTTCGACGGGCTGACCTTTTTCAGTTCTTCCTTCACTTCATCGCTTACCTTCAGTTTGTCGATGAATTTATGGATTGCCTGTTGATCGATCACTTCGTTATTGCGTGTCAGATCTTTCAGCTTTTCATAGGGATTGGGCACCTGTTCGCGGCGAAGGATGGTTTGTATGGCCTCGGCCACCACCACCCAGTTGTTTTCAAGTTCCTGCTTGATCTTTGGCTCATTGATGATGAGCTTGTCGAGGCCTTTCACCAGCGATTTGATGGCGATGATGGTGTGCGCGATGGGAACACCGATGTTGCGCATCACCGTCGAGTCGGTCAGGTCGCGCTGCAAACGTGAAACCGGCATTTTGGCGGCCAGGTGTTCAAACAGGGCATTGGCAATGCCCAGGTTGCCTTCCGCATTTTCAAAGTCGATGGGGTTTACCTTATGCGGCATGGTGGAGGAGCCGACCTCACCTTTCTTTATTTTCTGCTTGAAATAATCCATTGAAATGTATTGCCAGACGTCTTTACTCAAGTCAAGCAGAATGGTGTTCATGCGCTTGAACGCATCGAAAAGGGCAGCCATATCGTCATAATGCTCAATCTGCGTGGTCACCTTTTGCCGTGTCATCTTCAGTTTTTCTTTTACAAACTGATCGGCAAATTCGATCCAGTCGATTTCGGGATATGCGACTTTATGGGCGTTGAAATTGCCGGTCGCCCCGCCGAACTTACAGCTGAATGGCACGGCTTTCAAAAGCTTCAGTTGTTTTTTTAGGCGGTCAACAAACACATAGATCTCTTTTCCCATGGTGGTAGGCGAAGCAGGCTGGCCATGGGTTCTGGCCAGCATGGGAATGTTCTTCCAGCTTTTGGCTTTATCCGTCAGATTGGCGACGAGTTTTTCATAGGAGGGAAGTATGGTGTCTCCGAATGCCAGCTTGAAAGCGTAGGGGAGAGCGGTGTTGTTCAGGTCCTGGCTGGTCAGTCCGAAATGTATAAACTCCTTGTATTGCTCCAGCCCCAGTTTGTCGAACTGCTTTTTAAGATAGTACTCAACCGATTTCACATCGTGATTGGTGATCTTTTCAATTTTCTTAACTTCCTCGGCTTCTTCAAAAGTGAAGTTTTTAGAGATGGCCCGCAGCTTGCCGAAGTCCTTCTGATCAAAGTCCTTCAACTGCGGAAGAGGCAGTTCACATAGCGCGATAAAATATTCGATTTCAACAAAAATGCGGTAATTGATCAGGGCGGCCTCCGAAAAATAATAGGCCAGTGATTCGGTTGCTTTCCGGTAACGGCCGTCGGCCGGAGAGATGGCGTTTAAAGGTGTTAGTTTCATTTCAGTGTTTTTTAAGATGCCGGCCAAAATTAGAAAAGAATTTCACGGCCTGCAATTCATTTATGGTTAAAAATAAGCAATCAAAGCGGCAGTATGCAAATAATTTTAGCTATTTCTTTACTGGAGTTTTTTTCAAATTAAATCACCGGTGAAGTCATGGCCTTTTAAATCATGTTTTTTAGTTTTGGCAAATATTTAAACGGCCTTATAATGCGGAAAGCGGTTGAGAGAAAAATCTTAGTATTGATCTTGTTTGCGGTTCTATTGTCGGGGCTTGCTGAAGCACAGAATACAACAAAAAAATGGTATGCAGGGGTTGGTATTGATGTGTATAATGCATACAGCCAGCAAAAGAATTCCATGCCCATGAAGATGGGATATCCCACCTTTAAATCCGTTATGCCAGAACTTTCAGCAGGGTTTATTTGGGAAGATCAAAAGTTGCATGAAGTTAAGCTGGAAATCATGTATTCGGGTGTTTTGCAGGCGGATGACGGACTGGGAGAAAATTATATCCTGCAGTCAAAAGCCTCATCTTTTTTTAACACACGGCTTAACTATGGGTTTTACGGCCTGCTGTGGCATCCCGGGCCTTTTCAAATCGATCTCGGCCCGGTTGGGGGCCTGGAGTACCAGCGCAGGATGTTGACCTATAAAAGCGGGATTCAGGAGCGGAGCGCGGATGTTAATTTGTTCGTTGGACCGCAAACGCGGTTGTTTTATGAAACAGGAAGGATCAGCTTTGAAGTATATTTTGCTTCGATGTTTTATCTGCCATTTTCGAATTTTGGCAAACTGAAAAAGTGGAATGCAGAAGGTGAACTGATCACCGAATCGAATTATTATGCTTTTTATTACAGGACGGTCTTCGGTCTGTCGGCCGGATACAGCCTGAACAATGCCGACCGCATAGGCCTGGGGGTGGAAATGGATGATGTGGTCGGCTTTGCAAACAGGGAGCGTATTTTTTACATTGATGACCTGGTTCACTTCAGGCTGAACAAAAGCTACCGGATAGTTATCAGATATTATTTTTAATGATCATGAAAAGAATAACATATGGCCTTTTGTTGATGGTGATGATGACTTCCTGCACGGATTTCATAGCCGATTTTGGCAATGACGATCAATGGGTGTTGGAAACTTCAGGTCATATCGTGCTACATTACAGGCAGGCCGGTTTTTCTTCGGCCCCTTCCCCCTCAGCTGACGAGGTACAGGAGATCATCAATAACCAGGATTTTTACTACCGGGCGATACAAGACAGCCTGCAACTGGATTTCTCCGACAATGTTCTCATTTATCTCTACAATAAAGACGAAGCCGAAGAGGCCATAGGCACTGCCGGCGGTGGACATTCCATTCCGGCCTTCCTGAGTTATTATTATACCTTCATTTACGATATCCCTGCCTATACTGATCAATACGGTATTGCCGACCCTTACCTCGGTGCGCATGAAATGGTGCATGTGATCAGTCATCACCGGCTGGGTGTGCCCGGGACCAAAGTCATGAGCGAAGGCTATGCCGTTTGGCTGGACGGCGGATATGCCCGACACGATATCAACGATATCGTAATTCACTATCGTGATAATGAGCCTGAAAAGCTCCTAAACCCCGATCAACTGATTTACGAAACAATCGATTCGGAATCGGTTTACTACCCCAACGCCGGAGTGTTTCTGCGTTTTTTGGTGCACAGTTATGGGATTGAGACCTGCAACGCATTGTTCACAACCGGTATGGATGATTTTATCCCGCATTTCGAATCCCTGAGCGGTGTTCCCTGGGAAGAGATGTCGAACCTGTATGCCGTTTATCTGGAAGGGCTCTAACTAAATTTTTGCTTCTGATGTATTGTTTTCAGTTTTCATTCGTCTGTCTTAATGATGGAAAATTATTTCCGGAATACGAAACGAACCAAATTCATGCAAAATGAAAAACTTGCTAACTTTTTGTGTAGCTGCTCTGATGCTTGTCGGCTATCAGATATTTGCAGGCAATGTTGATGATTATTATAAGGTAATAACAGAAAAGGGAGTTGATCCAAAAATCTTCGTCAGGGAAAAACTTGAACTATATGATTTGATCCTGTTTGATGATGCATTACACTCAGCTGCAGAGCCTTTTGATTTTTACAGAGATTACCTGGAAACTTATCCCGAAACGGTGGATTATGTTTTCCTGGAAGTGGTTCCCATCAATGTTCAGCCCGAAATCGATTCCTTTCTGAATCATGAAGAAATGGATATTCGTATCCTTCAAAAAGTATTTCAGGCCGATTTCGGGTATGGATGGATGTATCAGACTTACCTGGACCTTTTTACGACCATATGGCAAATCAACCGGGAGTTGCCGGAGGGTGAGAAAATAAGAATAATCGGGGTTGACCAGCCGGTTTACTGGGAGGGTTTGCACAATCGAGAAGATTACAACCTCTTTCAAAAATCACTGACGGGCAGGGATTATTTCATGTACAAAATCATAATGGAAAACCTGAAGGGGTTTAAAGAGGGCCTGAAAGGGCTCTATCTGACAAATACCCGTCATGCTTATAAAGGCATCAAAAATGCATCGGGCAATTTTTACTGGAACACAGGCACATTCTTTCATCAATGGCATCCCGGAAAAACATACAGCGTTAGGATACATAATGTGTCTTTATACATTGAAATGGTTTATGAGAATAAGGAGAACACCTCCACCGAAGGACTCGACAGAATGGAATACAAATGGGTGAGAATGGATGATGGAAAATGGGATGAAGCCTTTGCGCGCAATAACAACTTGCCGGTGGCTTTTGATATGGAAGGCAATGCATTCGGACAAACGGCATACATCGGCAATCATATGGCAGATGCACAAACCGGACAGATTATGTATGATGCTTACGATGGCTTGATCTTTCTGGCTCCCCTGGAAGAACTCCATTTTTCAGCTCGTACGGATTTTTACTTCACGAAACAATTCAGGGAAGAGCTAAGACATCGGGTTGAGATCATAAACGGGTACAGGCTGCCTGAATTTCTTCAGAAGCAGGATTGTGCAACAGTTGATGAATTTATAGAAAAGCTCTCCGAACCTGTCCCCCGTTCAAAAAATACGCTGGTTAAGTAGCTTCATCAGTCTTTTGTAACGTTTACGGTCGTTGAGGCCCGGGTGTTCGAATAAGCTGCAAAGTAGCCCAAAGCGCCATTGCTGATGTTGCCCTGCACGTTGGCCGGCGGTCCGCCGAACAATGGGTTCTGATAGCCGGATTCCTCCTGAAGGGTCCATACAAAATCAGTGTATCCTTCGGTTATGCTCGACATTAAGACTTCCACGGTGTCCCCTATCCTCAGGCGTTCGTCTGCACGTCTTTCATCCAGCCAGCCTATGCCTATTCCATTGGTGTAGCTGCCATTATAAAGCACATCATCCACCACCATCACCTCGTCGATGGAATCTGTGACCATCATACCGTTTTTCAGTATTCTGAACATATAAAATTCCGTGCTGGGAGGGTCCTGGGCATAACACTTCACTTCCCAGAAATTCCAGTTGTTTCTGAAGGCCACGGCGATCGAATCAATTTCATTGATCGGGTTGATCCTGGAAGAGGCCGTGTATTCGGTTTGCTCACTCAGGGCTTCTGCCAGCACTATATTGAGCGTGTAGACTTTACCAACCTTACCGGCTACGGGCGGATCGAAGCGGTAGATGCCCTTTGCGCGTTCGGTCAGTTGCCAGCTGGTGTCCCCGTCAGAAACTATCACAGTTGCACCCCTTACCGCAGGCGGTTGCTCACCATAAAAATAACTGGTTGTTTTGGTCAGACGGATATAATTCTGATTTGCCTCGGTTGTCATGTATCCTTCCACAACCAGCCTGGTATATGTGTCGTCAAGTTCAATGTCGATCCGCTCAGTGCATGAAAAAGCAGTGACAGCGATCAGCAATGCCAAACATATTTTGTGTATTGTTTTCATTTCTTTTTGTTTTATCATTAAAAATGAAAGTTATAAGTGATGGAAGGGACAATCCCGAACAGATAGGTCATTTCAGCATATTTCTGATTGGGATTGCCCGGTTCCGATTCAAAATTGATCACCCAGGCATTTTTTCTCGCATAGGCATTGTAAACCGAGAGGTTCCATTCACCATACCATTTTTTGCCGGGTTTTTCTTTGTCCTTCCATGTGATTGAAAAATCAAGCCTGTGATAGTCGGGCAGCCGGTAAGCGTTTCTGTCGGAATATACCGGCGCGATCACATTGCCGTATACAAAGCGTCCGGTCGGGAAAGTCACCGGCGATCCGGTCATATAAACCCAGTTGGCGCCTATTTCGAGCCTTTCGGAAAGGCTGCAGTTCAGGACAACCGATACATCATTGGGCCTGTCGTAGGGGGCTGGGTATTTTTTGCCATTGTCGATGTCCTCGAATTCGCGCCAGGTCCTGGAGTAAGTGTAGCTTACCCAGCCGTTGATGCGTTCCAGATTGAGTTTAACCAGGAATTCCGCACCATAAGACCATGAATCGCCGAACCTAAGCTCTCCTTCCATTTCCTGGTTGAGCAACAATTCGGCATGATCTTTAAAGTCGATGGCGTTGTCGTTGAGCTTGTAATACACTTCAACCGATGTTTCGATGGTGTTGTTTCTGAAGTTCCTGAAATAACCCAGCGCCCACTGGTCGGCTACCTGTGGCTTCACATTCGGGCTGGAAGGGAACCACACATCCAGGGGCGTGCCCGCCGTGGAGTTGCTGGCCAGGTGAATGTACTGCCTGGTTCTGGAATAGCTGGCCTTGATCGAAGAGAACTCGTTCAGCATGTATTTTAAGCCGATTCTGGGCTCCAGCCCTGAAAAGGTGTTGAAGAATTCCCCTCCGGGATAAACCGTTGAATCTATCTTTTGGAATTCTTCATCATAATTGTAAATGGTTCCTTCTCCAACATTGTTGAAAAGGGAAAAACGCAGACCGTACTTCAGGCTCAGCCTGCTGCCCAGGTCCTGTTCGTTGCTCACGTAAACCGCTGACTCCAAGGCATAGGCGTCGGGAACAATATATTCGTTGAAAAAGGTTTCTTCACCTGTTCCCCTGGCTTTGCCCGGCATGAAATCATGGTAGATGCTGCTCACGCCAAATTTTATGGTGTTGCTGGCGTTTACATAATAATTGAAATCCGTACGCAGCTTGTAATCGGTAAGGGCGGACTCCCAGATAAATGAATTGGCCTCGCCTTCCGGCACACCCAGGTAATAATCGAATTTACTTCGGATCAGGGTGAAGTTGGAAAACAGTTTTTTGGAGAACAAATGATTCCAGCGCATGGTAATGGTTTGATTGCCCCATCCCATTTTAAAATCATCATTTTTGAAAACATCTTTCCCGAAATAACCCGAAACAAAAAAGCGATTGTTGTCGTCGAACTTGTAGTTGACCTTGGCATTGAGATCATAAAAATACATGGTATTGTTGCGCAGTTCCTCATCGCTTGAGAGCTTCAGAAACAAATCCGCGTATGTCCTTCGGCCCGACATGATGAATGAGGCTTTTTCTTTTTCCAGCGGCCCTTCCAGGGTCAGCCGGCTGGAGATTGTGCCGATGCCACCGGTTCCCGAGAAATTTTTCAGGTTCCCGTCTTTCATGCGTACATCCAGCAGGGAAGACAAACGGCCGCCATGGGCTGCCGGAATGTCACCTTTATACAATTTGATGTCTTTGATGGCGTCGTTGTTAAACACCGAGAAAAATCCCATGAGGTGCGAAGGGTTGTAAACCGTGGCCTCATCAAGCAAAATCAGGTTCTGATCGGGGGCGCCGCCGCGCACACTGAAACCCGAACTGCCTTCGGCAGTGGTCTGTACGCCGGGCAATAGTTGGATGGCCTTGATGATGTCCACTTCCCCCATCAGGGCCGGAATCTTTTTAATGCTGCGGGTGTTGAGCTTGCTCACACTCATTTCGGTTTTGGTGACATTGGCCGTTTTCGACTCTCCCTGTATCACTACTTCCTTCAACATTTCTTCTTTTTGTTCCAATTCGATATCGAGGGTAATGTTTTTATTCAGGTCGATTTGTTTGATGACCGTCTCATAACCCACGTAAGAAAACTGTATGTTATATCTTCCCGGTTCCAGGCTCAGGGAATAGAATCCATACACGTTTGTGATGGTGCCTCCTTTGATCTCTTCCGCATAAACGCTTGCACCGATCAGGTCTTCTCCATTCTGGGCGTCAATGATATGCCCGCTGATCGTGAACTTGTTGCCCAAATCATCCTCACCCTCTGCCATGCTTGCAAAAGGCATAATAAAGGCCCATGTGATATATAAAATCAAAACTTTCATCACTAACAAATTACTAACGTTGTGTATTGATCATTAATTCTCGAACCAGCCAAAAAGGAAGCTGATGTGTCCGATGGGTTTGCTGAAATCCTCAGGCTCGAAATACTTCCTGTATTCGGTTTTGCCGTCCGGCAATTGGTATTCGTATTCCTTATTGATGCCCGCAACGTATTGATAGCCAACCCCCACATTGATTCGGAGCCATTTCAGCAAGTTGAGTTCGAATACCAACTCGGGGCTGATCACAAAAACATTGTCGTATTCGAAATCATCATGATGATCCGAACCGAATGTTCCTTCATTCAGGGTGACGGCCCCGAAGCCAAACTTGCTGTTAATGCCCCAGTGAAACACACTGTGTGGTTTGTTGATGTAGCCGATCCAGAAACCGCCATGTCCGAAATTCTTTTTCAAATCAGGGTAGGTGACATTTTTGCCAAGGGTGCGGCTGTAAATGATCAGGTCTTCTTCATGAAGGCTTGCCACACCTTCGCCGTAACCCCCGACAAAAAAGCGCTGGTTGAACAAAACGGCGCCACCGCCTCCGGATGTAACGGCGAATTCATCGCCCATGGCAGTGAACCCGACAAAAGGTCCGCCAAAGCCCGAAATGCTGATGTCCCTGTCACCCGGCCCGAACAGATATCGCATGCCGTCTTCCTCTTGTGCGCTAAGCCTTACAGTGCTAAATAAAAGCGCGAAAATCCCAATAATGAGTTTAGTCGTTTTCATATGGTTTAATTTTTGATTAATGCCTGAATTACTTTATTTTGCTGATCTTTTTGTTATAAAGTTATGAATTCGGAATTTGTTCAAACTTCAACTATAACGACAAAGGAAAAGACAAAGGGTCGCAATTTTATTTCGTAAAATGAAAATATGAAAGAAGAAAAGAGAAAACTTAAGAATAGCCTGATATTTCCAGTGATCCTTCTGCTGGCGATCTGGTTGGTGAAATTACTGGAATGGGCGTTGGGAACTCGCTTTGTTTTTTTGGGGGTATATCCGCTAGAAGCTTACGGATTGATCGGGATCATTACCGCTCCGCTTGTTCATGGCGACTTTTCGCATTTGATCGCCAACAGCGCTTCTTTATTCTTCCTCACCCTGATGCTTTTTTATTTTTACAGAAGCCTTGCCTACAAGGTATTTATCCTCATTTGGATCATCACCGGTTTATGGGTGTGGGTGTTTGCCCGTGAATCGTATCATATCGGCGCCAGCGGACTGGTTTACGGGCTGGCCGCTTTTCTGTTCTTTAGCGGTGTGATCCGAAAGAATCCCAGGCTTACGGCCCTTGCGCTTATTGTTATCTTCTTATACGGAAGTATGATCTGGGGCGTTTTCCCGCAGTTCCTGCCCGAACAGAACATCAGCTGGGAGTCACATCTGATGGGTTTGGTGGCCGGACTGGTGTTGGCGGTTTACTTCAGGAAACAAGGCCCCCGCCGAAAAATTTATTCCTGGGAATGGGACGAACTGGAAGAGGACGATGATGAAGACGACCCCAACGCATACTGGAAAAAGGGGAGCAGGGATTTTACGTATTGATGGCAATCTCATATTTTAAATGTGTATAAATTGAACATTTTAGCTAACTTTGAGATATGAATCAGGAAACTGAAAATATTACCAGGCTGATACGTCAATCCATAAACAAAGTTGACTCTAACGCTGAAGTGATTCTTTATGGTTCCAGGGCCAGAGGCGATGAACGTGCGGATTCGGATTGGGATATTCTGGTACTAACGAATTACCCGGTCGATTTTGCTATAGAAGATAAATTCAGGGATGCCCTCTTTGATCTGGAACTTGAAACCGGAGAAGTGCTTACGCTTTTTGTTTATTCAAAGAAAGAATGGCAGGAACGTCAACGGTTTTCTCCATTTTATCACAATGTTCAAAGAGAAGGAATTGAGATATGAACCTTGAAGAAAGAAAAGCATATGCCAGACATAGAATAAAATCTGCCTTCGAAACCTTCGATGCTGCAAAGCTATTAGCGGAGAATGAATACTGGAATTCAGCCATGAATAGACTTTACTATGCTGTATTTTATTCAGTGAATGCCTTGCTTATATTAAATGAAATAGATACCAAGAGCCATTCCACAACCAAGAGCATGTTTTCATCGCACTTTGTAAAAACGGGTATCATTGATAAGAAATTTGGAAAATTGTTTTCAAAACTTCATGATTGGCGACAAAAAGGAGACTATGATAACCTATTTGAGCTTGAACCGGATCATTTGAAACAGTTGTTTAAACCCGCTGAAGATATCATTAAGGTGATTGCAAAAATGATTGAAGAAGAAACAGATTGAGAATTTATCGCTCCCAATCCCCCTCCTCCAGCAAAAATATCTCATCCACATTTTTTTCAAAAACAAATGCGATCTTCAATGCCAGTGCGGTTGAAGGATTGTATTTCCCCAATTCGATGGCGTTGATGGTTTGCCGGCTCACCTGCACCATTTCGGCCAGCCGCGCCTGGGTGATGTTTTTTACGGCCCGTTCCACTTTCAGCTTATTCTTCATGGGGCATTCGTTTTTTGGATTGATACAATACCCAGTTGAACCTTATGATGAAAAAGAACAGCAGGGTGAACATATTGATAACCATGATCCATAAAAAGGCCAGTTCATAAACAAAGATGATGGCCAGCAACAATACGGCATAATTAACATAGGTTGCCCAAACCAGTGACTCCAGCCTGATCCGGGAAATGAATTCGTCTTCCTGTTTTTCTTTTGAAAAAGCAATGAGCAGTCCCCCCATTATGATCAGGATACCTGCAATTTCATCGATCAGGTTGGTTTCCGTATATGTGCAGAAGACAGCGCCATCCATAAAGGATTCGCTCAAAAGAGCAGGCATATTGATTTCCAGAAAGGCGGGTTCAAATTTGAAAAACAGGAAAAGCACCCCAAGAATAAGTCCGGGTATAAACAATATCCAGCCGACTGTCCTGAATTTGCCGGGGAAAAGAAAGTTTGCTTTCATGAATTTTGATTTTTGATGATAAATGCAAAAGTAATGTATAAATAACAAAATGTCAATTAAACATTACATGTTTATGGAATCACTTATTTCCATTGGCGGACATATTCTTTTCATTCTCAGTAAATCTTATTATTTTTAAAAACTTTTGCAATTGACGATAATAGATCTATTAAAGTTTTGAATATTTTAAACCCTTTTAGATGAAAAAACAGCGTCATAAAGATTTTATCAAGAATAGAATAAAGGCTTTGTTCGGCAAGGAAAAGCCCCTTGAAGCAAAAGCCCTTGATGAGTTTGTTGAAGATATTGCTGATCATCAGCAAACACTCCAGGAGCGTATTAAAGAATTGAATTGTCTTTATGAGGCATCCAGTCTGATGGCAGACAAGGAAATTGCGACCGATCAATTCATGCAGTCGTTATCAAACATCATTAAGCAAGCCTGGCAATTTCCTGAGATCACCTGTGTTAAGATCAAAATAGATGGGAATGAATATCTGACTGCAAATTACAGCGACACACCATGGAAGCTTACATCTCCTGTTACAATGGATGGGAAAGATATGGGATTGCTACAGGTTTGTTATTTAGAAGAAAAATCCGCATCTGATGAAGGCCCTTTTTTGAAAGAAGAGCGCAATTTGCTTGAAACCATTGCCGGAAATTTGAGCCAATCCTTGCAAAATATGAAATCGGAAGAATTATTAAAAAAAAGCCGGCAACGGCTGTTGGACGCTCAGCGGATAGCAAAAATGGGCGACTTCACCTGGAACGTTCAGACCGGCGAAGTGCAATGGTCGAAAGCAATGTATGAATTGCTGGGTTATGATGAAGATGAAAAAATAAACTTCGAAAAAGTCAATGTTGATATTCATCATCCGGATGATCTGGAGCGTGTTATCGACTGGCTTAATCGGTGTATTAAATCCGGTGAGACGCATCATGAACATCAAGGGTATAGGGTAGTAACAAAGGATGGTAAAGTGCTGGAAGTGCAAACACATATAAGGATTAATTATGTGGATGGCAAAGCAACTGAATTATTAGGCACCGTGCAGGATATAACGCAGAGAAAGCGTGACGAGAAAGCCTTATGGGAAAGCAGGGAGCATTTTCGCGTAACCCTCCTTTCAATCGGGGACGCCGTTATTGCCACTGATACAAATGCTTGTATTACTGCCATGAACCCGGTTGCGGAAAAACTTACCGCTTGGGAATTTGAAGCTGCCAAAGGAAAAAAAATACAAGAGATATTTAATATTTATCATGCGAAGACCGGAGATGTTGTGGGTAACCCGGTTGAAAAAGTATTGAAAACGGGCCATATTGTCGGACTGGCCAATCATACGAGGCTCATTGCAAAAAACGGCAAGGAATACCAGATCGCTGATTCCGGTGCGCCCATTGTTGACAAGAATGGCGATACTATAGGCGTGGTGCTGGTATTCAGGGATGTTAGTAGGGAGTACAGCATAAATGAAGCGCTGAAAAGCAGTGAAGAAAAATTCAAATCCGTCTTTGAATCCGCCAATGTAGGTAAATCAATCACAAAACCCACAGGTGAAATCAATGTCAATAAGGCCTTTTGTGATATGTTGGGATATTCCCAGTCTGAAATAAAAAACAAAAAGTGGCAGGACATTACCCCTACGGATGAAATCGAATCAATTGAAAAATTAATAGAAACCCTTCTAAACGGAACCAGGGATTCAGCACGCTTTGAAAAAAGATACATTCATAAAAATGGTTCGCTTATCTGGACAGATGTGAGCGTTGCCATATACAGGAATGCCAATCGAAAACCGCTTTATTTCCTGACCACTGTTGTTGATATCACCGAGCGCAAACTCGCTGAAATGTCATTACAGAAAGAAAAGGAATGGTCGGAAAATATTGTAAAAAACGCTCCGAATATTATTGTTGGATTGGGTGAAAGATCAAAGATCAAATTATTTAATCAATTTGCCGAAAAACTGACCGGCTATAGAGCAGAAGAAGTTATCGGCAAAGAATGGATAGGGGTTTTTATTCCGGAAGATATGCAGGAAAAGATTTACCGGGTTTGGGCTGAAATTGTAGAAAACAAACTCATTGATCATCATTTCGAAAATGAAATCATCACCAAATCCGGCGAAAAAAGGATGATTGAGTGGAGCAACACCATTCTGACCGAAGGTGATGAATTTCGAATGATCCTCTCTCTGGGTGAGGATATCACCGATCGTAAAAATGCTGAGGAAAAATTAAAGCAATCACATGAGCTGATGCGCTATATTATTGAAAATACAAACAGCGCTATTGCCGTTCACAACCGGGATCTCCAGTATATATATGTTAGTCAGCGCTATCTAAACGACTTTAAAATTAGTGGTCTGGATGTCATAGGCAAACATCATTACGAAGTATTCCCCGATCTGCCTGAAAAATGGCGTAAAGTACACAAACGCGCACTGAGGGGCGAAGTATTAAGCGCCGACCGCGATCCCTACCACCGGGCAAACGGCACGACTGATTGGACCCGATGGGAATGCAGGCCCTGGTATGAAAGTAGAGACACAATAGGCGGCATCATCGTTTATACGGAAGTAATCACCGAACAGATAGAGACAGAGATAAAACTTAGGGAATACAACAAAAAACTGGAACAGGCCGAAGAAAATGCACGCCTTGGTAGCTGGGAGGTGGATCTACAGACAGGAAAAACATGGTGGTCTAAACAGATGTTTAAATTACTTGGCTTTGAGCAATCCGACAACGCACCCGGTTTTGATGAATACCTTGAACACATTCATCCTGCCGACAAGGAAAAAGTTAGCGTGGCGCTGGATAATTTGAAAAAAGGTGTGATTACACCTTCAATGGAATACAGGGGAAATCCTGACTTTACCGGGCAGAAGTACTTGCTTTCAAGAGCGAAAGGTGTAAAAGATCAAACAGGTAAACTTATTAAAATTATGGGTACTGTGCTGGATATAACAGACCAAAAACTTATTGAAAACGAAATCAGCAAGCTAACCTGAATAATTCACAAAATCAAAATTACTATAAAAATTGACCGCTTAAAATCAAAAACAGGCTTTTATTCTGATGGGATTTTACTTTTTGTTTGATTTGCAGAGGATTATCAAAACATAAAGGCACAATCCTTCC